>NZ_JBFBAT010000003.1:0-717773 GCF_040682375.1 Streptomyces sp. NPDC051214 | reverse complement strand
AAACGCTCGGCTGGGAAACCCCAGCCGAGCGCCTCGCTAAGCTCCTGGCGACAGCCAGTTGATCACTGTGTTGCTACGACCCCTGGAATTCGCCCATGGTCCGGGCCTCAGCCGTGTTCGGTGCGGGGTCAGACCTGGCCTCGCCAGGCGCCGGTCTCCTGGCCACCACGCTTCTCGATGAACTGCTTGAACCGGCCCAGATCGCCGGCGACCTGCCGCTTGATGAAGCCGAGCTTGTCGCCGACCGTCTCGGCCAGGCCTTCGGGGGCGTAGTCCATCTGCAGCATGACCTTGGTGCGTGTGTCGTCCAGGCGGTGAAAAGTGACGACGCCGGCCTGCTTGGCCTGACCCTTCACCGTGGTCCACGCCACGCGCTCGTCGGGGATCTGCTCGGTGATCGTGGCGTCGAACTCCCGCTCCACACCGTCGATCTTCGTCACCCAGTGGGTGAGTTCGTCGGTGCGCTGCTCGATCCGCTGCACGCCCGCCATGAACTGGGGGAACGTCTCGAACTGGGTCCACTGGTTGTACGCCGTGCGGACCGGCACATCGACCGCGATGGACTCTTCGACTCGCGACACAGATGACACCTTTCCTCGTTGCTCGCCCGGTCCCCTTCAGCGCGAGGACCGAGCGATGCGGCACTGTCTCCCCACCCGGGTGCCCGAGACCTCCACCGTCACACCCGCCTCTCTCACCGCTTTCCCCGGCGCCGCACACCGAGCGCCATCGCCCCGCCCGCGGCGCCCGCCGCCGCGACGGCCGCGAGTGCCGGATGCCGGGAGGCCCACAGTTGTGGGTCGCGTCGGTGGGATTCCTGGTCGAAGGATCCGTGCGCCCCGTGGTCGGTGTCGTCGTCCATCGGGTGCCACAGGTTGTCCCCGCGGCCCGGCTCCTCGGCCTCGTCGGTCTGCTGGGCGTCGAAACCGGTGCGGGCGAGGTAGCGGTCGAGCAGTCCCGGCGCGAACTTGTTGGCGACGAGGGTCGCCGCCGTACTGGCCCCCACGAAGTACTGCTTGCGACCGGGGTGGTCGGCGGCCTGCACGACGGCGGCCGCGGCGATTTCGGGCTGGTAGATCGGCGGCACCGGTTGCGGTCGGCGGGGCAGCCGGGAGAGGACCCAGGAGAACTGGGGGGTGTTGACGGCGGGCATCTGGACCACGGTGATCCGGATGCCGCTGCCCTGGTGCATGAGCTCGGTGCGCAGGGACGAAGTGAAGCCGTTGATCGCGTGCTTGGCCCCGCAGTAGGCCGACTGCAGCGGGATGGATCGTGCGCCGAGCGCGGATCCGACCTGCACGATGGTGCCGGTGTCACGGGGCGTCATGTGGGCCAGCGCGGCCCGGGTGCCGTTGACGAATCCCAGGTAGGTCACCTGCGTGACGCGTTCGTACTCCTCCGCCGTGATGTCGGTGAAGGGCGCGAAGACCGAGGTGAACCCGGCGTTGACCCAGACGTCGATGCGGCCGAAGGCCTGCATGGCGGCGTCGGCCGCCGCCTCGACCGCCCGGTGGTCGGCGACGTCCGTAGGGACGACGAGCGCGCGCCCGCCCGCCTCCTCCACCTCGCGGGCCGCCGCGTCGAGTCCGGCCCGGCCCCGGGCGATCAGGACGACGTCGTCGCCGCGCGCCCCGAACGCGCGGGCGGTGGCCCGGCCGATCCCCGCGCTCGCTCCGGTGATGACAACGGTCTTCGTCATGACGGCTTTCCTTCCGATCCGGGTGCTGTGGCCAGGCGGACGGAGGATTCGAGCATCAGGGCGTGCACGAAGGCCTGCGGCACATTGCCGCGGAGCTGTCGCTGGCTGATGTCGTACTCCTCCGTGAAGAGGCCGGGCGGCCCGCAGGCGGCCCGGTTGCGCTCGAACCAGCGCAGGGCCTCCGCCTGGTTTCCCTGCTGGTGTTCGGCGAGCGCCATGACGTAGCCGCACAACAGGAAGGCGCCCTCGGCCTCTTCGAGGGGTCGTTCGTCGTGGCGGAAGCGGTAGGCGTAGTGGTCGCGGGTCAGTTGTGCCCGGTAGGCGTCGAGCGTCCGCACCGTTCTCGGGTCGGCGGCGGGCAGCGCCCCGCGGATCGGCGGGATGAGCAGCGCCCCGTCGAGCCCTGCGTCGTCGGCGGCGCGCTGCCAGCGTCCGGTGGGGTGGATGCTGGTCGCGGATGTCTCGGCGAGCAGTGTGTCGGCGAGCGAGGCCCACCGGGCGGCGCGGGCCGGTGCGATGTACGGGGCCAGGGAGCGCAGCCCCGCGGCGCAGATGAGGCGGCTGTGGGTCCAGAGGCGGTCGTTCAACTCCCAGATTCCCGCGTCCGGTTCACCGCGGCGCCGGGCGATGGTGTCGGCGGCGATGTCCGCCGCGCGCCGGCCGTCGCCGTCGAGCCTGCCTGCCCTGGCCGCGGCGGCGAACAACAGCAGCGCCTCGCCGAACGCGTCGAGCTGGAACTGCTGGTTGACCCAGTTGCCGGTGAGGTCGTGGCCTCCCGGATAACCGGGGAGCTCCAGGCACTTCTGGTCCGGTACGGGATCGCCAGTGACGGTGTAGGCGGGCGTCATGCGGGGCCCGTCGGCGAGCAGCCGCGCGGAGACGAACCGTACGGCATCGTCGGTCAGGCCATGGGCGCCCGCGACGGCGGCGGCCTGCCCGGCGTAGCACTGGTCGCGGATCCACACGTACCGGTAGTCGTAGTTGCGCCCGGCCCCGGCCCGCTCGGGGAGGCTGGTCGTGGCCGCCGCGACCATGCCGCCCGTCGAGCTGGTGAGGCCGCGCAGCACGACGAGGGAGTGCCGGGCGTCCTCGGGTGCCAGCGAGGCGCCCAGCGTGGGCAGCGCACGCTGCCAGGCCTCCTGCGTGGCGTTCCACGCCCGGTCCGCGTCGACGGGTCGGCCGAGTTCCGCGTCGGAGAGTTCGAGGACCAGGTCGTGGTGGCCGCCGGGCGGCAGCACGAGATCGGCTTCCAGACCCGTCGTGCGCAGACCGGCACGCACCGGGCGGGCCGCGCCGCAGCCGGTCCAGCGCCAGCGCAGTCCGCCGCCGTGTCCGGTCCACACGCCCGAATCCGCGCGGCGCACGTGCCGGGGCGGGCTCTCGCCGAAGTCGGCCTGCGGAGCGAGGCGTACGGTGACGCGTGCCTCGCCCTCGACCGCGGTGATCCTGCGCAGCAGGACGGCACGCCGGGTGTCGCCGGGGAAGGCGAGCGCCTCACGGCACTCGATGACGCCGGTGGTGGCCACCCAGCGGCTGCGCCAGATCAGGGTCCCGTCCTCGTAGTAGCCGCCCCAGACGAAGCGGTCGCGCGGGGCGACGGTGTAGTGGCCCGCGCCGCCGATGAGGGCGGAGAACACCGCTGCGGAGTCCCAGCGCGGTGCGCACATCCAGACGATGTCGCCCTCGGGGCCGACCAGCGCGCCGCGTTCACCGTCGGCGAGCAGCGCGTATTCGCGCAGTACGTGCGGCGGGGGCAGGTCGTCGTGCGGCTGGTGCGGGCGGGTCATCACGTGGCCCGCGGCCCCTGCTCGCCGCGGGGATCGGACTCCTTGCGGCGGCCGGGCAGCATCTCCTGCACCTTGGCCTTGAACCCCTGGCGCACCACGGCGGTGCGGTCGCTGTCGCCCTTGAGGATCGACAGGGCCGCCGCCTCGATCTGGTCGAGGGTGGCGTGCGGAGGGATCGGGGGGACGGCGGGGTCGGTGCGGAAGTCGATGACGAACGGCCGGTCGGCGCCCAGGGCCCGGTGCCACGCCGCCTCCACGTCGCCCGGCTTCTCCACGCGTACGCCGTCGAGGCCGATCGTGCGGGCGAAGTCGGCGTACGGGACGTCGGGCAGCGCCTGCGAGGGCAGGAACTGCGGAGCGCCGGACATGGCGCGCATCTCCCAGGTGACCTGGTTGAGGTCCTGGTTGTTCAGGACGGCGACGATCAGCCGCGGGTCCTCCCACTCCTGCCAGTACTTCGCGACGGTGATGAGTTCGGCCAAGCCGTTCATCTGCATCGCGCCGTCCCCGACGATCGCGATCGCGGGCCGGTCGGGATGGGCGAACTTGGCACCGATGACGTAGGGCACCCCGGGGCCCATCGTGGCCAGCGTGCCGGAGAGCGAGCCGCGCATCCGGCCGCGCATGCGCAGGTGGCGTGCGTACCAGTTCGCGGCCGAGCCGGAGTCGGCGGCGAGCATCACGTCGTCGGGCAGCAGGGCGTCCAGGGCGTGCACGACGTACTCGGGGTTGACCGGGTCGGCCTCCACCGCGGCGCGCCGCTGCATGACCTCCCACCACCGGGCGGTGTCCTTCTCGATCTTCTTGCGCCAGGCGCCGTGCTTCTTGCGCTTCAGGTGCGGGATGAGGGCTTCCAGGGTCGCCTGCGCGTCTCCGACGAGGTTGACCTCGAACGGGTACCGCAGACCGATCATGAAGGGGTCGATGTCGATCTGCACCGCGCGGGCCTGGTCGAACTCCGGCAGGAACTGGCTGTACGGGAAGCTGGAGCCGATCACCAGGAGGGTGTCGCAGTCCTGCATCATCTCGTACGAGGGCCGCGTGCCCAGCAGGCCGATGGAGCCGGTCACATAGGGCAGATCGTCGGGGAAGGCGTCCTTGCCGAGCAGCGCCTTGGCCACTCCGGCGCCCAGCAGGTCCGCGAGCCGCTCGACCTCGGCGCGGGCACCGCGGGCTCCTTGGCCGACCAAAATGGCGACCTTCTCCCCGGCATTGAGCACCTCGGCGGCCCGCTCGACGTCCTGCGCGGCAGGGGCCGGGGCGTAGCCGCTCATCCCGAGGCTGGAGGGGACCATCTTGAACGCGTGCGTCGGGGGCGTGTACTCCAGCTCCTGGACGTCCGCCGGGATGATCACCGCGGTGACCGTCCGCTTGGCGTACGCCGTGCGCATGGCGCGGTCGAGCACGTTGGGCAGCTGCTCGGGGACGGTCACCATCTCGCAGAAGTCGGACGCGACGTCCTTGTAGAGGCTCAGCAGGTCGACCTCCTGCTGGTAGGAGCCGCCCATCGCGCTCCGGTTGGTCTGCCCCACGATGGCGACCACGGGCACGTGGTCCAGCTTCGCGTCGTACAGGCCGTTCAGCAGGTGGATGGCTCCGGGGCCCGAGGTGGCGGCGCAGACGCCGACCTTCCCCGAGAACTTCGCGTACCCGACGGCCTGGAACGCGGCCATCTCCTCGTGCCGGGCCTGCACGAACTTCGGATTGTTGTCCGCGCGGCCCCACGCGGCTAGGAGGCCGTTGATCCCGTCGCCGGCGTAGGAGAAGACGTGGTCGACGTCCCACTCGCGCAGGCGCTGCAGAACATGGTCGGAGACCTTGGTCGCCATGGCGTTGCTTCCTTTCGGAGATGCGAGGGTGCGGACCGGGACGAACCGGACGCAAGAGCCCGGTACCCGAAGTCACCGGGTTCACGTGTCGGATTTCGGGCCGCTGCCCCGATCGGCCCTGTCAAAGGCCACGAGTGGCAGCGGCCCCGGCCCGGCATTCGACCGCGAAAGGGCGCGGCGGCTGCTCGGTCCTCCGAGCAAATTCAGAGGACCGAGCAGGAATAGAAGAGGAACGATCGGGCATACTCGTCCCTTGCTTGTGAGCCCGCCCATAGGGGCCACATCACACGCTAAGGGCGGTAGTAGATGTGTGGCCCTTTTAGGGCCGTGGAATTCCAGCGGCCGTGCGCATCCCGGAATTTGCTACGTAACCGGGTAGTACGTCACATCCTTGCGCCGCTTTCCCCTCGCCGCTAACCATGGACGACGTCGCAGGGCCGGAACGCGAACAGCGCGAATACCCCGCCATTTCGAACGCACCGGCCCCGCCCCACGTCCCCCCATGGAAAAGGTTCTCTCTCGTATGACGACGCGCACCAGCACCGCCCGAGTCAGCACCGCCCGCATCGCCCGCATCCGCTCGTTCTCCGTCGCGGGCCTCGCCACCGCCGGAGCCGCGGCCGCGCTGCTCACCGTCGCCCCCTCCCCCGCCCAGGCCGCCGAGCCGCACACCGCCGCGGCCAAGGCGCCTGCCGCCGCCGCGAAGGCGAAGGCCGGCGACAAGTCGTACGCCGACAACCTCGACGGCTGGATCAAGGAGTCCCTGGACATCATGAAGTCCAAGGGCATCCCCGGCTCCTACGAGGGTCTGCACCGCAACATCATGCGTGAGTCCGCCGGTGACCCGAACGCCCAGAACGGCTGGGACGTGAACGCGCAGAACGGCACCCCGTCCAAGGGTCTGCTCCAGGTGATCCAGCCCACCTTCGACGCATACCACGTCAAGGGCACGCCCAATAAGCTGACCGACCCGGTCGCCAACATCACCGCGGCCGCGAACTACGCCGCCGACAAGTACGGCTCGATCGACAACGTCGACTCCGCCTACTGAGCCGCCGGCCTCCCTACGGCACTCGCGCCACGCCGACCCATCCGGCCCGGATGGTCAACGAGCCGGGCATGACCGCGTCCGGCTTCCACTTCGGCCAGGGAACAAAGCCGGGGTCGACCAGTTCAAGACCGTCGAAGAGCGAGATCGTCTGCTCCGGGCTGCGCAGAATGTAGGGAATCGCGCCGGAGTTGTTGTACTCCTCCTGCACACTGCGGTGCAGTTCGTCGTCGGCATCAGAGTGGCTCAGCGAGGCATAACTGCCCGACGGAAGTCCCGCCACCAGACCGCGCACCAAAGTCAGCACGTCTTCCCAAGGGTCTATATGACCCAGCACATCATTGATCACCAGGCCGATGGGCTGAGACATGTCGAGCGTTTTCGCCGCGCCCTCGAGAATCGTCGCGGTGTCGCGCATGTCCGCAAGCACGTAATCCGTGGCGCCTTCCGGCGTGCTCCGCAAAAGCGTGTCGACATGCATCAAGACGATCGGGTCATGGTCCACGTACACCACCCGACTGTCCCTCGCTATGCGCTGGGCGATCTCGTGGGTGTTGTTGGCCGTGGGCAGTCCGGCGCCCACGTCGAGGAACTGCTTGACGCCTTGCCGCGCCATCCAGCTCACCGAGCGGCGCAGCACATCACGTGACTCCTGGGCCATCGGGACGATCAGAGGGAACTTCTCCTTGTAGGCGTCCCCGGCCCGCTGGTCGGATTCGTAATGATCCTTGCCGCCCAGCCAGTAGTTCCATACGCGCGCGCTGTGCGGAAGCGAGGTGTCTATCTTGTGGATGTCTGCCGGTTCACTGCTCATTACGGTGCCTCTCTCAACTGGTCAGGACGGGAAGCAAGGACAGCGGAACGCAATCTGCTACGTCAACAGCCCTCCCGTCAAAGTCAGTTGGCACCCAGCGTGTTGAAGCCGCCGTTCCCGCTGCCACCTGGCGCCCTCGCCATGGGTGTGCTGAGGTGCACACAGTCCCGGCACCCCACCCCGGCCCCGGAGAGCGACTTTGCGCAGTCTGACCTTCGTCATCGGCACCGGCCGCAGCGGCTCCACCGCGCTGTCCCGCATCCTCAACACCCACCCCGACGTACTCAGCCTCAACGAGTACATGGCCTCCGTGGGTGACGCGGCCTTTCCCGAAGGACGGGTCTCGGGCGCGGAGTTCTGGGAGGCCCTTTTCCGGCCCACCCCGTACTTCGCGAACATGATCCGCAGTGGCGTCCTCATGCCCGAGTTCCTCTACACGCACCGTCCGGGGCGGTACACGGCGCGGAGCACCGGCATCCCCGCGCTCTCCCTCATGGTGCTCCCGCACCTCACCGACGACCCCGACGGCCTGCTCGACGAGATCCGCGCCGCGGTCATCGACTGGCCCGTGCGGCCCGCCGCGGAACACCACGAGGCGCTCTTCGAGCTGCTCGGCACGCGGGTGGGGGGCAGCGCCGTCGTGGAGCGCTCCGGCTACTCGACGGGCTGGGCGCCAGGGCTGCGCGCCGCCTTCCCCTACGCCAAGTTCGTGCACCTCTTCCGGGACGGACCCGACTGCGCCCTGTCCATGAGCCGCCACCCCGGATACCGCGTGATCACCTTGATCCGCGAGATCAGAGAACGGACGGGCGTGGAGAACTTCGCTGACCTGACCGAGGAGCACGTGCGCTCACTGCCGCCCGACCTGGCGCCCCTCCTCGGCGAAGAGTTCGACCCCACCCTCGTACAGGACCGTGATCTTCCCCTGCGCCGGTTCGGCGCCCTGTGGTCCGAACTCGTCATCCAGGGCACCCGCTTCCTCGATGGCCTGCCCGCCGCACACCGCATGACGCTCGCCTACGAAGATCTCCTCGACGCCCCGCGCGAGGAACTCAGCCGCCTCGCCGCGTTCGTCGGGGTCGAGACGTCCCGCCCTTGGCTGGACGGGGCGTGCGCCCAGCTCGACACCAGCCGTCGCGGCTCCGCCGAGAAACAGCTGACGGCCTCCGAACTCGACGACCTCAAGGAGAGCTGCGCTCCGGGCAGCAGGGCACTGGGCATGGCTGGTTCTGCATTCTCTGACTAGAGTCAGAGAATGCAGAACCAGCAGGTGGAGCAGGTACGACGCTTCAACCGGACCGTGGCCGAGCGCGTGGGAGTGCTGCACGATCACTATCTCGGCGGCACACGCCCCTACGGGCAGGCGCGGCTGCTCTGGGAGCTCGGCGGCGAGGAGAGGGCGCACGACGTGCGCAGCGTGCGGGACCGGCTCGGTCTCGACTCCGGCTACGCCAGCCGGCTGCTGCGCGCCCTTGAGCGCGACGGGCTGATCGTGGTCGAGGCCCACCCCCGCGACCGGCGGGTACGCACCCTGCGGCTGACCGAGGCCGGGCAGGCGGAGCGCGCTCTGCTCGGCGAGCGCAGCGACGCGCTCGCCGCATCGCTCCTCGCCCCGCTCGACGCCCGGCAGCGGGATCGGCTGACCTCGGCCATGGCCGAGGTCGAGCGGCTCTTGACGGCCTCGGTGGTCTCCTTGGAAGTACTCGACCCCGACCACCCGGACGCCGCCCACTGCCTGCGGTCGTACGCCGCGGAACTGCAGGAACTCTTCGACGAAGGCTTCGACCCCGGCAACAGCCTGCTGCCCGACCCGGCCGAACTGCGCGCCCCGCGCGGCCTGTTCCTCGTCGCCCGGCTGCACGGTGAACCGGTGGGCTGTGCGGGGCTCAAGCTGCCGCCCCGAGCGCCCGCCGAGATCAAGCGACTGTGGGTCGGCCCCCGCACACGCGGTCTCGGCCTGGCCCGGCGCCTGCTGTCCGAACTGGAGGAACGCGCCGCCCGGCACGGTTGCGACCGCGTACGGCTCGACACCAACAAGGCCCTGGAAGCCGCCACCCGCCTCTACCGCACCAGCGGCTACACCGAGGTGCCCGCCTTCAACGACGAGCCCTACGCCCACCACTGGTTCGAGAAACGGCTCACCCCGTGACGGCGGGCGGTGACCTGCTCGGGTCACGCCACCGCGCCGCCGCCACCAAGGCGCTACAGCCCCTGCCTGGTCCCCGGTATGTCCGGATCGACGCGCGCGTTCGCGCCGTTGATCACGAACTGTGAGCCGGGCTCGATCAGGATGTCCCCGTCCCGCGAGTCGCTGATCTTCACGTTGCTGAGCGTCGCGCTGCCACGCGCGCCGCCCATGGCGAGGATGCCGGAGCCGTTGTTGGACTTCGAGATCGTCACGTTGCTGATCTTCACGTCCGGCATGGCACCTCCACCCGTCTTGAACTGGATCCCGTCGTACGTCGAGTCGTGGATGTCAGTGTCGCGGATCGTGACACCCGGGATGCTCGGGCCCTGCGCGAACAGGGTGATGGCGCCGAACTCCTGGTCCTCGTTCCAGAACGCTCCGCCGGTGCGGTAGAGCCCGTTGTTCGCGATCAGTGTCTGCCCGGTGAAGGGGATCGGGTCATGGTCGGTCGCGAGCATGATGCCGGGGTAGTTCATGGTGTCGTACACCAGGTTGTTCTCGATCTTGTTGCCGTAGCCGCCGTACACCGCGATGCCGTTGGCGCGCCACGGCAGCTGCACCGTGTTGTTGCGGAACACGTTGTCGTGGCCGACGTCGACCGACGTGTCCTTGACGTACTTGCTGGCCCACACGGCGAGCGCGTCGTCACCGGTGTTGCGGAACGAGGAGTTGAAGACGGACGAATTGCGGGTGCCGTTGGTGAAGTTGATGCCGTCGGCGTACGTGTTGCGGATGCGCATCCCGCTGAATTCGAGGCCGTCGCCGGGGCCCCACAGCTCGGGGATGTTGCTGTAGTCACGGCCGACCCAGGTGCCGACGTTGGCGTGCTCGATCCACACGTTCGCGATCTTGGTGTTCTTGCCGAAGCGGCCGTTGAGACCGACGCCGCCCTCGGCGTTGCCGTCGCCGCCCCGGATGGTGCCGGAACCGAAGATGGCGATGTCGGAGATCTTGGTGTTGTCGTCGATGTCGAAGCCGAAGTTGCCCTCGTGCGGGTGGTTGATGCCGCCCGCGTCCTGCGGCGGGGTCAGCGAGTACAGCTGCGAGTGCCACATGCCGGCGCCTCGGATCGTCACGTTCTTGATGCCCACCTGGTTGTACTGGCCCCGGTTCAGCGGGTCGTCGGTGAGGATCTTCTTCTCCTGGCGCCACTGGCCTGCCGGGATCCACACGCAGTCGATCTCGCCGTTCTGGTCGGCGGTCACCGCCTTCTGGATCGCGTTCGCGTCATCGATGCCGTCGTTGGGGACAGCTCCGTACTCGGTGATCGACCTGCACGAGGCGGGCTTGCTCGCCGCCGGCGCCACCTGCTCCAGATCGATCAGGTCGATCGTGTAGTACGCGGCGTCGTCACCGCCGTCGCGCTGCAGGCGGAACTTGGTGCCCTGGGGGTAGGTCTGCGCGAGCAGGGCGTGCGACTCGTCGAAGAGCCGGCGCGCGTCGCCGCCGGGGGTGTTGGTCAGGCCCTCGGGCTGGTCCGTGTTCCCGTACAGCCAGCTGTGCTTGGAGGAGAGGGTCAGCTTCTGGACGAACTTGCCGTCGGCGTACAGGCTCAGCGTCTTCTCCTGGCCGCCGCCGCCCGGGGCGTCGGGGATGGAATTGCGTACGACGATGGAGTTGGTGGCGCTGGTGGAGGTGAACTCCACGTACTGGCCGGTCGAGTTGAGCCGCACCGACTTGCGGCCCGAGGACTCCGTGGCGAAGTTGGTGTGCCCGAAGGTGCGCTCGGCGTCCGCCTCCAGGAGCGTGCCGGTGTACTTGCCGTCCTCCGCCTCGTACTCGACGTACGGCGCGGCCGCGCCGCGCCCGACCACGATGGAGCGCGCGAAGACGTTGTTGTCCTCGTTCGTCTCGTCCACGATGTCGGTGGCGTCGGCGGTCGCGGTGAGTGTGGCGCCGCCGCTGGTGGCGGTCCAGGTGCCCGAGAGGCCGACGGTGGCGCTCTCGCCCGCGGCGATGGCGGGCGTGGTGCCGTTCAGCGTCTTGTCGCCCACCGTCAGGCGGGTCACCGACCCGGCGCTCACGGCGCTGGTCCCGCGGTTGCGCACCTTCGCCGCGAAGGTGACCTCGGAGCCGACCGCGGGGTTGGCCGGGTTCGACGTGATGCCGGTGACCTCCAGGTCGGGGCCGGGGCTCTGGCCGACGGTCAGCTTCGCGTCGGCGGTGCGGCTGTTGTTGTCGTTGTCCTGCTCGGGGACCGTGTCGCCGGGGTCCACCACCGCGGACACGGTGTAACTGCCTTGTGCCCGCTTGCCGATGTCGACCGGGATGGTGGCCGACTCACCGGCACCGAGCGCGCCGACCTTGGCGTTGCCCGCGACCGTGCCCCCCAGACTGACGTCGACGGTGGTGGCGGCCGAGGCAGCCGAACCGGTGTTGCGCACGGTGGCGTCGACCTTGATGGCATCGCTCTCGCTGGGCTGCGCGGGCCGCCACTTCAGGTCGGCGACGGTCAGGTCGGGGTTGGGCGCCGGGGTGCCGTTGACCTCGAACTCCGCGACCTGGCCCCCGTATCCGGAGCTGTTGGAGTAGATCTTCAGGCGGACCTCGGCGTAGCGCCCGGAGACCGGGATCGTCACGCTGTTGCGGTTGCCTGCGGGGTCGAAGGTGTAGTCGGCCCTGGCCTTCACCGTGCTGAAGTCGGTGGCGGACTGCGTGCGGCCGAGCACCTCGATGTTCTGCTTACGGATCGCCCAGGCCGCGTCCGGGTTGAGCTTGAGGACGACCGAGTCGAGCTGCGCGTCGGCGCCGAGCTTCACGCTCAGCGTCGACGGATGGCCGCTGGATTCCCAATAGCTGCTCGTGCTGCCGTCGTTGGCGTTGGGGGCGTAGTAGTTCTGGGTGGACGTGGACGCCTCGATGGGCTTGTTCAGCGCCAGATTCGTGGCCGCCTCGGGTGCCGAAGGCGCCGTCGGCACCGCGTGGGCGGCAACGGGCAGAACCCCGGCTCCCAGCAGTGCGGCGGTCAGCCAGACGCCGATGGTGCGTCGGCTCCGCTGTCTCCATCTCATGGATGTTCCTCTCGATGCATGCCAATGACGCGTTCATGACATAGCGACTTTCACGACATACCGACCCACAGTTGGGGCGCACCTTTCGGGTGGGGGGTGTGGCGGCGACGGCAGCACTCAACCGCCACCCCAGCAAGAACGCAAGATGCGTGGCATGGATTGCAAATATTCGACAGATTTACGAGAGCATTAGATGGCGCGTGGGATCTCGCGAACGGTCCGACGGCCGCCCCCCGTCGGCACCGGCCCCAAGGAGGAAGCCTGATCTTGGGGGCGCGGCATCACGTCGGCGACCGATGCGGCACATAGGGTGCGAAACGCCGCAGCCGCGAGGGCACGCGGCCGCGCGAGCGTCGCCGTGCGACCACCCGAACAGTGCGCCCGAACAGTGCGAGGACACATGTCCCACAAGGCCGATGCCACCGACGACAGCGGCGGAACGTCCACCCCCACGACCCACTGGCTCTTCGGGGATCAACTCGGGCCCCACTTCACCCGACCGGGCACGACGGGGCCGCGGCACGACACACCCCTGCTGATGATCGAGGCCCGTTCCGTCCTGCGCAGGCGCAGGTTCCACCGCGCCAAGGCCCATCTGGTGCTGTCCGCCATACGTCACCGGGCCGCCGAGCTGGGTGATCGCGTGCGGTACGTGAAGGCCGAGACCTACCGCCAAGGCCTGCGCGAAGCCGCCGTCGTCGGGGACATCACCGTCCATCACCCCACCTCCCACGCCGCCCTGGACTTCGTCTCCTCGCTCCCCGGCGTACGGGTGCTGCCCGCGCGCGGGTTCCTCGTGCCGAACGACGACTTCGCGACCTGGGCCAAGGGGCACGGATCGACCCGGCTGCGCCACGAGGACTTCTACCGCTGGGTCCGGCGCGGCGGCGGAATCCTGATGAACGGCGACGAACCCGCGGGCGGACACTGGAACTTCGACACCGACAACAGGGAAGCGCCACCCAAAGGCGCGGCGACGCTGGACCTGCCTTCCCCCTACCGCCCGCAAGAAGACGACATCGACGCCGAGGTACGCGAGGACCTGGACCGCTGGGAGCGCGCGGGCGACGTGTCCTTCGTGGGCAAGGACGGGCCGCGCCGGTTCCCCGCCACCCGCCGCGAGGCGCTCGCCGCACTCGACCGGTTCATCGAACACCGGCTGCCCACCTTCGGTGCGTACGAGGACGCGATCCTCACCGCCGATCCGGTGATGAGTCACAGCCTGCTCTCCGCTCCCCTCAACCTCGGGCTCCTCGACCCGGACGAGTGCGTGCAGCGCGCGGAAGCCGCCTGGCGCTCGGGCCAGGCGCCGATCAACAGCGTCGAGGGCTTCGTGCGGCAGATCGCGGGGTGGCGGGAGTACGTATGGCACCTCTACTGGTACTTCGAGCGGGACTACCGTGACCGCAACGCCCTGCGGCACCACGCTCCCGTACCCGACTGGTTCGCCGAACTCGACGCCGACGCGGTACAGGCCCGGTGCCTGTCGACCGTCCTTGGCCAAGTACGCGCGACCGGGTGGACCCACCACATTCCCCGGCTGATGGTGCTCGGCAGCCACGCGCTCCAGCGCGGCTGGGATCCGGCAGCCGTCACCGACTGGTTCCACCGGTGCTTCGTCGACGCCTACGACTGGGTGATGGTCCCGAACGTGGTGGGCATGTCGCAGTTCGCCGACGGCGGGCGCATGACGACCAAGCCCTACACCTCCGGCGGCGCCTATGTGAACCGGATGAGCGACCTGTGCGGCCCGTGCGCGTACGACCCCAAACACCGCACCGGCGACGACGCGTGTCCTTACAGCGGCGGCTACTGGGCCTTTCTCCACCGGCACCGCACGGTCCTTGAGAGGAACGCCCGCATGGTCAGGGCCGTACGCGGCCTTGACCGGCTGACGGATCTGGACGAGCTGCTGGCGCAGCAGGCGCGCGTGCGGGACGAAGCCCCCTGAGGCGGGCCGGCCATCGCCGCGGCATCAGCCTCACGCCGAGTCGGCCAGCACCTCCCGCGCGGCGCGCGTGCCCGACGCCAGCGCGCCCTGCACCGAACCGGTGGCCCGGTGGTCCCCGCACACATACCTTCCCGGGCTGTGGCGGGCGGTGCGGCTGAGCGGCCAGGGCGGCAGCATGGCGGGCAGTGCGCCGGCCACCGTGCGCACGGCCACCTGCTCCCAGCCGCTGGTGTCGGTGCCGTACAGCTCGGCCAGGCGTCGGAGCACCGCGTCCGCCGCGCCGGGCCCGTCGGTGCCGAGCACCGAGGTGGAGATCAGTGCGGTGCCGGGGGGTGCGTAGGTAGGTGCGACGTCGCTGAGCACGCAGGTGTTCAGCACTGCCCCGGTGCTGTCGACCACCAGGGTCGGCTCGCGCAGCGGGGTGCTGTCGGACGCGTGGTAGTAGGTGGTGACCGTGCGCCCGTCCGGCACGGGCAGGCCCGGCAGCAGGCGGGCTGCGGTCGCGGCGTCCGTGGCGACCACGACGCTCGCGGCCGCCACCTCACGGCCGTCCGCCAGCAGCACGCCCGCGTCGGTGACCTCGGCGACGGGCGTCTCCAGGCGCAGGACGTCGGCGGGCAGGTTCCCGGCCAACTGCGCGGGCACCGCGCCGATGCCCTCGGCGGGCAGACACAGCGACCCCCGGACCATGCTGCGCCACACCAGGTGGAAGAAACGGGCGGAGGTCTCCAGGCGATCCTCCAGAAAGACACCCGAGAGGAACGGGCGCAGGATGTGATCCACTGCCGCCTCCGAGAGGCCCGCCCGGGACAACGCGGCCGCGGTGGAGCGGTCCGGACGCCGTTTGAGGAGGGAGACGGGCAGCACCGCGTCGCGGGCGGTGAGCGCCGCCATCGCGGCCAAGTCGCGGGACGCGAGGGCCCGGCCGGGCAGCAGGGACCCCGCCGCGCCGGGCCGCCGGGTCGGATCGACGAGACGGACCGGCCCGTCCGGGGTGTGCGCGAGCAGGCCCGGGGTGAACGGCCGCAGCCGAAGACTCTGCAGATAGACGCGCCGTTTCACCTGCGGATAGGCGGTGTTGAACACCTGGAACCCGCGATCCAGGAGGAACCCGTCCTGCCGGTCCGTCCGCATCCGGCCGCCCGGACCGTCGGACGCCTCCAGCAACGTCACCCGCCGCCCGACGCGGCACAGGTCCAGGGCGCAGGCGAGACCGGCGAGTCCGGCTCCGACGACCACGACGTCCTCTGCTCCACGGCCATGGACCTTCGCCATCCGGCTCTCCTCCGTCTGCCATATCGCTGAGCTGTCCGCACCCTCGGCCATCTGCCCACCCTCGGGGGCCGCACGCGCCCGAAATGCCCCCTGTGGTGTTCAGCTCCATCATGAGTCTCGTCGTCCCGACGATCGGAAGGAACACGCCACATGGCCAAGGACAAGAAGCTGCGCAAAGGCGACGAGGTCACCTGGAGCAGCCACGGACAGACCGTCCCCGGCACCGTGAAGAAGAAGATCACCGGGCGGACCGAGAGCGCCGGCCGCACCGTCGACGCGTCCAAGGACGAGCCGCAGTACGAGGTGGAGAGCGAGAAGTCGGGCCGCCGAGCGGTCCACAAGCCGGAGTCGCTGCACAAGAAACGCAAGTCGTCATGACCAAGGCAGCTGACACGGACCGCAAGGAGACCTTGGAGCAGTTCGACGAGGCCGTGAACATGACCGCGGGCGAACTCGAGAAGTGGCTCAAGACGGAGGACTCCCGCAGCGTGGGCCAGTCCGACGGTGCGTCGGAAAGCGTGGGCCACGCCTCGGGCCGCCGCATCGTCACACTCCTGCGCACCAAGAAGGCCGACCTGACCGACAGCGACGTCACCCACATGCGCAAGGTCGTCGGCTATGTGCACCGGCACATGAAGCAACGCCCGAAGGGCGACATCAGCGAGACCCCCTGGCGCTACTCCCTCATGAACTGGGGCCACGATCCGCAGAAGGCGGGCTCCGCATCCTGAACGTCCGGATGCGGGGCCCGGCCGGCGAACCGTGGGTCAGCTCTTGGGCATGAGGACGGTGTCGATGAGGTAGACGTTGGCGTTGGCGGTCTTGACGTTGCCGCAGACCACCTTGGCGCTGTCATTCACCTTGTACGACTCGCCCGAGCCCGAGGTCGTCAGGTTGCTTCCCTCCAGCGTCTTGAAGGTGCCGTCCGACATCTTGTCCGGCGTGATCTTCTCCCCTGCCACGTGGTAGGTGAGGATCTTGGTGAGCTGGGCCTTGTCGTTGAGCACCTTGTCCAGATCCGCCTTCGGGATCTTCTCGAAGGCCGCGTTGGTCGGCGCGAACACCGTGATGTTCTTCGCGTTGTTCAGCGTGTCCACGAGACCGGCCTTCTTCACCGCCGTCACCAGGGTGGACAGCTCCGGGTTGTTGGACGCGGCGGTCGCCACGGGGTCCTTGGCCATGCCGTCGAGCGAACCCGCGCCGTCCTTGGGGACGGACGAACAGGCCGGACCGAACGGCCCCTCCGAGTCACCTGACGTCGCCGACGCCGACGGGGCGAACGCCGCGAGCGAGAGAGGCAGCGCCAGAGCAGCGGCTCCCAGCACCATCCGAGTCGTTGCGCGATGAGCAGTCATGATCAACCCTCCTTCGGCGGACACTGGCGTCCACCGGCCCCCCTGACGGCCCACGGGCCGGTGAGGGCGCGGGGCCACCGGGCCGGCGCGTCTCCTGCACGCCCTCACATCAGGGATTCGTCACCGCCCGCCCGTTCGGATTGCCCAGTTATGTAACTTTTTCCTCTTTCGCCCAGATATCTGCATGGCGCACCCGGTGCGAGCGACGCGGGGGCCAATCCGGAGCACGTACGCCAACGAATCATCTGCATCAGAAGTCCATCGGACACTCCTGCGGACCAGAGGCGGCAGCCATGCTCACATTGATCCTCATCGGTCTGCTGGGCGGGCTGATCACCGCGGTCTCACCCTGCATCCTGCCGGTGCTGCCGGTGGTCTTTCTGGCCGGCGGCCCCGACGCACCGGCTTCCCCCGGGGCTCGCGCAGGTCCCGCCGCACGGAATCGGCGGCCGTACGCGGTGGTGGCCGGCCTCGTGCTCAGCTTCAGCTTCTTCACCCTGCTCGGCGTCACGCTCATCTCCGCGCTCGGCCTGCCGCAGGACATCCTGCGCTACGTCGGCCTCGGCCTGCTGATACTCCTGGGGTTCGGTCTGATCTTTCCGCCCGTCGAGCGGCTGTTGGAGAGGCCCTTCGCCCGGATTCCCCAGCGGCAGATCAACAAGGAAGGCGGCGCCTTCGCCCTCGGCCTGGGACTCGGCCTGCTGTACGTCCCCTGCGCGGGGCCCGTCCTGGCCGCCATCACCGTGGCCGGCGCCCGGGGCGAGATCAGCGCCGACATCGTGGCCCTGACCGTGGCCTTCGCCGTGGGCACCGCACTCCCCCTGCTGGCCTTCGCCCTGGCGGGCCGCCGGGTCGCCGAACGCGTCACCGCTTTCCGTGCGCGGGCCCGCAAGCTGCGCATCGCCGCGGGCGCTCTGATGATCGCGCTGGCCTGCGCCCTCGCCTTCAACGTCACGGACGCCATTCAGCGGGCGCTGCCCGACTACACCTCGGCAGCACAGAGGAAGATCGAGGACAGCGACATCGCACGCCAACAGCTGTCCGGCCTGTACAACAACTCCAACAAGGATCTCGCCCGCTGCGAGGACGGCGCCGACGAACTGCGCTCCTGCGGCAAGGCCCCCGCCATCGACGGCATCACCAAGTGGCTCAACACCCCCGGCGGCCGGCCTATCGACCTCGCGTCGCTGCGCGGCAAGGTCGTCCTGATCGACTTCTGGACCTACTCCTGCATCAACTGCCAACGCAGCCTTCCCCACATCGGGGCCTGGCAGCGCACCTACCAGGACAGCGGCCTGGAGGTCATCGGCGTGCACTCGCCCGAGTTCGCCTTCGAGAAGGACCCCGGCAACGTCGCCGACCAAGCAAGAAAACTCGGTGTCGACTACCCCGTCGCCCTCGACAACCAGCTGACCACCTGGGACAACTACCGCAACCGCTTCTGGCCCGCCAAGTACCTCATCGACGCCCAAGGCACCGTGCGCCACTTCAAGTTCGGCGAGGGACAGTACGACCAGACCGAAGATCTCATCCGCACCCTCCTCAAGCAGGCAGATCCACAGGTCCAGTTGCCGCCGAAGACAGGCCAGGAGGACGCGGACCTCACCCAGGACCGCACCCCGGAGACCTACCTCAGCAACCTGCGCATCCGCGGCTACATCGGAGACCCGCTCATCGACGACAAGGCCACCGTCTACCGCATGGCGTCGCGTGTCCCCCTCAACAAGCTCTCCCTGGGCGGAACTTGGACGGCGGGATACGAGTACTTCACCGCCGGCCCCGACGCACGTCTCGCCTTCACCTACAAAGCCAAGAACGTCAACGTGGTCCTCTCCGGAAACGGCCCTGTGGAGGTACTGCGCGACGGGAAGGTCACCGCCACGCTCCGAGTGACCGGCGCCCCGACCCTCTACACACTGGTCGACGACGACAGCGCACACGAGGCCACCGTGGAGATCCGGCCCGGCGCGGGAATCCAGGCGTACTCCTTCACCTTCGGATGAGTCGGCCGCCGACGGGTGACGGGCATACGGCTGCGACTCGGGTCGCGCAGGTGTGAAGACGCCGTGGGCGGCTACATATCTTTCATGCCGCATCATGATCTTGTCGTAGTCGGAGCAGGCACGGGCAACTCACTCATCGACGACCGCTTCGCCCACCTGGACGTCGCCGTCGTCGCGGAGGGACCCTTCGGAGGTACGTGCCTCAATGCGGGGTGCATTCCCAGCAAGATGCTCGCGCTGACCGCGGACGTGGCCCGCCATGTGCGGGAGAGCGATCGGCACGACGTACGGGCCACGCTGGAGGGTGTCGACTGGCCCGCGGTCCAGGAGCGTGTCTTCGGGCGGCTCGACGCCGAATCGCGCGACGGGGAGCAGGGCCGCCGGGACGAGGATTTCGTGACGGTCTACCGGGGACACGCGCAGTTCACCGGGGAGCGTGAGCTGCTCGTGGAGAGCGAGGGCGGGAGCGAGCGGGTCACGGCCGACCGGATGGTGATCGCCGGGGGCGGGCGCCCCGTGGTGCCGCCGGTGGTCGCCGACTCCGGGCTCCCGTTCGAGACCTCCGACACCGTGATGCGCCTGGATCAGGTGCCCGAGCGGATGGTCATCCTCGGCGGCGGATACATCGCGGCGGAGCTGGCCCACGTCTTCCACTCGGCCGGGACCGCCGTCACCGTGGTCGAGCAGCAGGAGCGCCTCCTGATGCCGCAGGACGAGGAGATCTCCCGGGTCTTCACCGATCTCGTCGACGGCCAGTGGGACCTGCGGCTCGGGCGCGAGCTGAGCGAGGTGACCGGCGAACCGGGCAAGCTGCGGCTGACGCTCGACGACAAGACGGTCATCGAGGCGGACACCCTGCTCGTAGCGGTCGGCCGTCGCCCCAACAGCGACCACCTCGACGTCGAGCGGGCCGGCATCGAATGCGACGACAAGGGCCTGATCACCGTCGACACGCAACTGCGGACCAGTGCCTCCGGCGTCTGGGCCCTGGGTGACATCGCGGCCGGTGGCCCCCCGTTGAAGCATGTCGCCAACCGCCAGGCCACCGTGGTGGCCCACAACCTCCTGCACCCCGGCCGGCCGCGGTCGATGTCGTACGACGTGGTGCCGTCGGCCGTGTTCACCTCCCCGCAGATCGCACAGGTGGGACTCACCGAACAAGAAGCCCGTGAGCAGGGCCTCGACTACGCGAGCGGCCTGCACCGCTACGAGGACGTGGCGTACGGCTGGGCCCTGGAGGACACCACCGGCTTCTGCAAGGTCCTGGCCGCACGCGAAACCGGGCGCCTGCTCGGAGCCCACATCCTCGGGGACCAGGCCGCCACCCTGGTGCAGCCGCTCGTGCTCGCCATGCGCTTCGGCCTGACGGCCCGGGACGTCGCGGAACAACCGCTGTGGATCCATCCCGCCTTGACCGAGGTCGTCGAGAACGCCCTGCGCGACCTCGACGCGTGAGCCGCACGCATACGCTGGGGCGCGCCTTCCGGCTGCCCTGACTCAGGAAGCAGGCAGTGGATCGATGACCACCCCGGGGTTGAGGATGCCCGCCGGGTCCAGGACCTTCTTGCCCGCCCGCAGCGCGGCGGCGAAGAGGTCGGGGCGCTGCTGGTCGTACCAGGGGCGGTGATCGCGGCCCACGGCGTGGTGGTGGGTGATGGTGGCGCCGTGTGCCATCAGGGCACCGGAGACGGCTTGTTTGATCTCGTCCCACTGTTCCACCGTCCTGCCCCAGCGGCCCGCGGCGTAGACCCCGAAGTACGGGGCGGGCCCGTCCGGGTAGACATGGGTGAACCGACAGGTCACGACGCCTTCCGCACCGACCTGCCGCATGGCGTCCCGCGCGGCTTCGTCGACGGCCGCGCGCAGCGCGTCGAACCGGTCCCAGGTGCAGGCCGTCTCGAACGTCTCCACGATCATGCCCTGTGCGGCCAACGCGTCGCGCTGGTACGGCATCCGTACGAACGAGGAGCGCCAGGTGTCGGCGGCTCCGCCGCGGGCGCCACGGCCGGTGCTCTGGGTGCTGTCCGTGTAGCGGGGCGGCTCGGCCGGGGCGCCGCCGTGGTCACGGCAGAGCTCCAGCGCGCGTTCCATCGCGGCGTGCACGGGGTGGTCCGCGGATTCGAAGCCGAGCACCAGGAGCACGGTCGGGGAACCCGCGTTGATCAGCGCCTCCATGGGGTCCAGGAGCCGGCAGTTGGCGGGGTTCAGCCCGGACTGGGACAAGGCGCGCACGGCCCGCACGCCCGCGTCGGGGTCGGCGAAGCCCACCGACACACCGGCCCGCCACCGAGGGCGGTCCTGGAGCCGCACCCAGGCCTGAGTGATCACGCCCAGCGCGCCCTCGGAGCCGAGGAACATGCGGTCGGGTGAAGGCCCGGCGCCCGATCCGGGCAGCCGCCAGGACTGGACGACTCCGCTGGGGGTGACGACCCGCAACGACTCGGTGAGGTCGTCGACATGAGTCAGCTGTGTCGCGAAGTGGCCGCCCGCCCGGGTGGCCAGCCAGCCTCCGAGCGTGGAGAACTCGAAGGACTGGGGGAAGAAGCGCAGGGTGTATCCGCGGGGACGCAACTGCTCCTGCAACTGCGGTCCCAGGGCGCCTGCTTGGACCAGGGCGGCCCGGCTGGTCGTGTCGACCTCGAGGACCCGGTCCATCGACGTCATGTCCAGGCTGACCACCCCGGCGTACCGCTCCCCCACGCGCGGTTCGACGCCTCCCACCACTGATGAGCCGCCGCCGAACGGGACGACCGCGATGTCCGCGTCGTGGCACCAGTCGAGGACCTGGACGACCTGGGCCTCGGAGGCCGGGCGTACGACCAGGTCGGGCACGTGGGGCAGGTGGCCGAGCAACGCCCGCACGACGTCGCGGAAGGCCTGCCCATGGCTGTGCGCGAGCCGGTCGCGCACGTCCGCCGAGACGATCGGCGCCAGGGATGCCGGGGCCTTGACCCTGCTCGCGCCCACGCCGAACGACGTGATCGCCGGCGCCTCGTGGACGGTCAGGTCGGCGCCCGGCAGCAACTGGGCGGTCCGCCGGGTGAGTTCCGCACGCTCCCGGCCCGACACCGCGTCCTCGACGTTGCCCCAGCCCCACCACGAACGCGTCTTGCCGGTCATGACCGCCACCCATCTGAACGCCGGGTAAGTTACCTGGCGGTCACCCTGGCATAGGGTGTCGCCATGGGCAAGCAGGAGAAGGCCGCGCGCACCGTGGGCACCAAGGGGATGCCCCGCAAGGACCGGGAGCGGTTGATCCTGGACGCGGCGGCGGAGGAGTTCGGCAGGAAGGGCTACGCGCGCGGGTCGACCGCTGAGGTGGCCTCCAGGGCCGGCATCACCAAGCCCATGATCTACGAGTACTTCGGTTCCAAGGACGGCCTGTATCTGACCTGCTTGGAGCGAGCCGGAACCCGCCTGGTCGCGGCGGTCAGCAGCGCGCAGGAAGGCCCTTCGGACCTCACGCGCGCCGCACGCACCCTCGCCGCCATCTTCCACGCGCTCGAGACGCGGCTGGACGACTGGGAGCTGGTCTACGACACGACGCTGCCGGCCGACGGCGCGCTCCACACGGCGGCCACCGTCCACCGGCGTGAGCTCAACCGCCTGGGGTCGGTCGGCGTGGCCGAGTTCCTCGACTCCCCCCTGGCGGAGGACCCGCTCGACACCGACCTCGCCACACATCTCTGGTACGGCACCGTGAGCGCCGCCGTCACATGGTGGCGCCACCATCCGGAGCAGACGGCCGCCGAGATGACGTCCCGTTGCGAGCGGATCTTCGCGGCCCTCTCCCGCGCCCCTGAACCCGGGGCAATCCGGCCGGCCTGACGCTCCGAACTCCCTGCGATCGACAGCCCAACGAGAGCAGGGAGTCAAGTCATGGAGCAGAACGACACCACCAGGCCGCCGGGCCGCAGGCGGGCCCGGAGGTTCGCCGTCGCCGTCGCGGCCGCCGGCCTCCTCGTCGGCGGAGGCATCGCCATGGCGGGCCCCGCCAGCGCCGACACCGTCTGCGGAGAGACGGGGGACGGCGGCTTCGGGTGCGTCATCGACCAAGGGGACGGGACGTTCAAGATGGTCAACAGCAACGGTGACATCGTCTACAACTGGTGACGCCGCACTCCTGGTGCGTGGACCCGGGTCCACGCACCACCCCCGGCCACGACATGTGCTGGCGCAGAGGTCAGCGGACGCCGCACTCGCGCGGATCACCGCAGCGGGTCGGTGTGAAGTTGGGGGCGGCTCCGCCCGGCTCGCGGTCTGAACCAGGGGAGCCTGCCCGGATCAGCCCCCATGGGATGCGTCACTGACCCGGCCTGCGTCAACGGGTCCCCAGCACTGCGCGTTCTACCCGCCCGCATTACAGCTGCTCGCACCACACCGCACCACCGGCCGCCAGACCGGGCACACAGCTCTTCAGGCCGCTTCGTAATGATGCGCTCGCCCACCGCGCCACTTCACCCACGCCGGGTCGTCGAGGAGCCCCTCCGCGTCGGGCAGGCCCGCACGCCGCAAAAACTCGACCACGTCACGATCGCTGTGGGCGAGGCCCAGGATCTCCCCGCGCGCCGTCACCCTGCGCCCACCTGTGGGCGACAAGGGGTGAACGACTATCGGCGCGGAACCCATACCTCCAGGGTGCGGGGGCACGCACCACCCCGCATCCCGGGCGGCTACTCGCCCGCCGCTTTCCGGCGCACCGACTGCCCTCGGGGGCCGGCAGGCGGGTCGGGCGGCACGAGTCCGCCGTCGATGACCTCCTGCGCCACCTTGCTGAGCAGGGTCCGATGGTGACGCGCGTAATACCGAATGGCTTCGAACGCCTGGTTGAGGGGGATGTTCCGACGGGCGGCGAGGATGCCTTTCGCCTGTTCGATGAGGATGCGGCTGTGCAGGGCGGTGTGCAGCTGCGTGTTGACGGTCTCCTGCTGGCGGAGGGTACGGGCGTGCAGCAGGCCGATGGTGGCCGCGTCGGCGAGCGTCTGCGCGAGCGACAGGTCATCCACCGTCAGGGACCGCTCGCCGGTGTGCAGAAGGATCAGGCAGCCGATGCTGTCCTTGCGCAGCCGCATCGGCACGACGCTGGGCAGCGCATAGCCGGACTGCAGCACCTGTTCGGTGAACCGCGGCCAGCGTGCCGCCGCGTCGGCGGCGTTCTCGGGGACGATCGAGCGGGCGGTGCGGTAGGCCTCCAGTGCCGGACCCTCGTCCAGGGCGACCTCCAGCACGCGCTGCAGCCCGGGAGCCGGATCGCACGGTGCCGGGCTGTACAGGCGGGTGCCGGAGTGGGCGAGGAGGACCGCGGCATCGGTGATGTCGAGGAGTTCTTGACAGCGGACGGTCATCTGCTGAAGGAAGTCGATGACGTCAAAGTCCTCCACCAGGGTGTCGGCCAGCTCCACAAACGTACGCGCGATGTGCTGCTCCCTGCTCATGCTCCTTCGCTTTCTCCTGGTTTCCGTGGGCCCGTCGCGAGCCTGCCCCGAGCCACGCGGGCCCGGGGCTTTTCCAAGTCACGGCGGAAGTTCTTGTTCGAGAATGTGTCGGGCGGTGTCCGTCAAGGACCGGCCGGAGGCGAAGGCCTCGGCCCGCAGCCTGGCCAGGGCCTCGTCCACCGGAACGGCGAGTCTCACGCTCAGCACCCCCGTGGCCTGGTGCACCTCGGCCCGGTGCAGGTCCACCGCCCCGGCATGCCCGGGGCCGTCCTCCCCGGCGGACGTGCCCGGCCAGCGCCCCAGCAGATGTCCGGCCAGCGAATCGGCCACCAGCCAGCCCTCCGCCACATGCCGCCCGGCCAAGGGCCCCGCCGAGCGTCGATACCCGGTCAGCGTCCCGACCCGGGCCGCTCCGATGTTGACGGGCCACACGAACAACGCGGCCACGCCCAACTCCTTTGCCTCAGGCACGAACTGCGGCCACTGACGGGCGAGCAGGAGGTCGAGGTCAGGCACCTCGAGCACCCCGCCGTCTTCCATGAGGACCAGGCCGGGGCCCTGTCCGAGGACGAACTGCATGTCCTCCAGCCGCGCGCTGGTCCAGTCGCTGAACCAGACCAGCTCCTCGCCCAGCGAGACCGCCACACCGTCGAGCCCCAGTGCGTGCGCGCAGGCATTCGCCCACGCCCTTCGCTCCTCCTCGTCCACCAGCGAATCCAGGCTGCCCAGCAAGTCTTCGACAGTCGCACCCCTGTCCACGCACAGCCCTCCCTCACCACTCTTGATCGCCCCCACGCAACTCAGCGGGGGCGAGCCCGGCCGACGTGTCCACCGTAGAGCCGTGCACTGGGCGCCACAGCCCTTTGGGGCAACCATCCACCAGAGGGGTGGCGAAGTGCTGTGACCAAGCACGTCCGCCGCGACGGGAGTTCAGCGAATGCCGCCCGGCTTGTGGCCGTGCCGGGCCATGATCTCGCGGGCGAAGGCCGCGAGTGGCCGACCCGCCTCGTCGGCCGCCGCGCGCAGCCACAGCCCGGTTTCGTGTGTGCCGATGCCGTGCACCGCAGAGAGAATGGCGATGGTGATGTTGATGTCGTCCGCGTCGGCGATGGCCCTGACATGTCCGACGATCTCGCTGTCCATGTCGGCCAGCAGCACCGCGGTGGCCATGTCGCCGAACGTCTGCGCGGCGGCGGGCGGTTCCTCCCTGCGATCGTTCCGGCGAGCGCCGTAGAGAGTCAGGGTGTCGAAGGTCGCGGCGGCGGTACGGAGCGGAAACACGAAGACCCCCGAAACGCCGATGCCGCGCGCGCTGTCGGCGAAGAAGGGCCAAGCGGGGCCGTCCCGGTCCATACACAGCATGAGGGCGGGCTCGCCGGTCTCGAACGCGGTCAGCGACGGCCCCTCGCCGGCGACCCACTGGATCTCCTCCGCACGCCGTGCCAGCGGGGACGTGACGGCGAGGTGCTGCGGCAACAGGCCCGAAGCCTGCACGGTGATCGCGGCGGCGTCGGCCCCCAGCAACTCCGCCACCGCGGTGGAGCACACGGCGTCCGCGCAGCCGCCGGGGCGCCGGTCCCCGCGGGCCGCGTGGACGGTCCGGTGCCACAGTGCGTCCCGTCGCTGTCGTGCGGCTGGCTGCCCAAGTTCGCCCGTGCGGCGCTCCAGGACGTCGAGGCGCGTTCGTAGCAGGCCGCGGCGAGCATCGCGCGGCGCAGGACGGCGGCCGGCCGCAGCGTGACGACCGGCGGGTCGGCCTCACGGGCGTGATGAAGGATGTCGTCCACCACGGTGATGTCCTCGACGTAGTGCAGTACGCCGAAGGTGCGCCCTTCGCCGTCCGACACGGGGTAAACAGCAGCCCGTTCCATTCAGTGGAGATCCGCTGTCTTCGGTGAATACCCTGGCTTCGTGAAGATTTCTGAGTGGGCAGCACGCAACGGCGTGCGCTACCAGAGCGCGTGGGCCTGGGCGAAAGAAGGTCCTGTGCGTCGTATGCCGGCCCCGGTCGTTCAGACGCCGTCGGGTACATGGCTGGTGACCGAACCCGCTTTGCAGGCCGCCTGGCGGGTGATGGCGTACTGCCGTGTCTGGTCCGGTGACCAGAGAGCGGATCCGGAGCGTCAGGTCGCCCGGACCGTGCAGGGCGCAACGAAGCTAGGGCTCGCCGTTGCCGGGGTGGTGAGGGAGGTCGGCTCCGGCTTGAACGGGCGCCGCCGCAGGCTGTGCCGCCTACTCGCCGACCCGGATGTGGACACGATCGTGCTCGAGCACCGAGACCGCCTCGCCCCCTTCGGCGTCGAGCACCTGGAAGCCGCGCTCTCGCCAACGGGACGGCGCCTGGTTGTCCGCCGCTGGGCGAAGAAACGCGCCGCCCGGGCCGTCGTCACCGGACCGGAGAGGGCCGGATGAAGAAGTTCAAGCCGCGGCCGGGCTTCACCGTCCTGGCGCACAGGCTCGCACTGGATGCGCATGCCACGACCGACCGCCGCCTGCATTCGCATGCTGGTGCGGCGCGGGCCGCATACAACTGGGCTGTTGCGTACGTCACCGCCGTGTGGTGGCAGCGGAAGGCTGAGCAGTCTTATGGCGTCGGCGAGGACGAGTTGACGGAGTGGCGGTCGTGGTCGCTGCCCTCGCTGCGCAAGGCCTTCAACCAGGACAAGCGCACCAACCCGCGTTTCGCTGACTGGTGGGAGGAGAACTCCAAGGAGGCGTACAACACCGGCCTGGCCAACGCCTCGGCTGCGTTCGACAACTACTCGAAGTCCAAGAGCGGTAAGCGCAAGGGCCGCAAGATGGGCATCCCCCGCTTCAAGTCGAAGCGGAAAGCGCCCCTGACCTGCCGGTTCACCACGGGAACGATACGTATCGAGCCGGATGGGCGTCATGTCACCCTGCCCAGGATCGGCACGGTCCGCCTGCACGAGGACGCCGGCCATCTTGTGGCCCTCGTCGACGCCGGGCACCTGCGCATCCTGTCTGCGACCGTACGTCTGGACAGGGGCCGCTGGTTCGTCTCGCTTCAGGTCGAACAGAAGCACCAGCTGGTGAAAGTCGCCCGCCCAGGCGCGGCGGTCGGTATCGACCTCGGCATCAAGTCGCTGGCCGTCCTCGCCGACAGCGACGGTGTCCTGGCCGTCGAACCCAACCCGGGCCATCTCGATGGCGCGCACAAGCAGCTGCGCCGCGCCAGCCGAATCGTCTCGCGCCGCCAGGGCCCCGACCGGTCCACCGGGCAGCAGGCGTCCAAGCGCTGGGAGAAGGCAAACCAGGCGCGGAACAAGATCCATCACCGGGTCGCGAACCTCCGCGCAGACACCCTGCACAAGATGACGACCCGCCTCGCCTCCACGTACGGCACGATCGTCGTCGAGGACCTCAACGTCGCCGGCATGGGCCGCAACCGGCGCCTGTCCCGCCGCGTCGCGGATGCCGCGTTCGGCGAGATCCGACGCCAGCTCACCTACAAGACCCGCCGGCACGGCACACGCCTGATCGTCGCCGACCGCTTCTTCCCCTCCTCCAAGACCTGCTCCCGCTGCGGCGTGGTGAAAGCCAAACTGCCCCTCAGCATGCGCCTCTTCGAGTGCGACAACTGCGGCCTGGTCATCGACCGGGACGCCAACGCCGGACACAACCTGCTCGCCCTCGCGACCCGCACCACAGGTACCGGAGTGGCCGGAGACCTGGACCTCGCCAAGGCGGAGTCAAAGCCCCGTGGAGCCGACCACAAGACCCGCACCACCCGCCCGCGCCGAGAGCCGGGACGGGGCGGGCAGGTGGCACAATCCCCAGCCCCCGGGCCGGGAAAGAAACGGGAGACCGTCGCGCAACTCGCGCTCTGGTGAGACCGTTACGGACCATCGCGGCGGAAACGCCGGGATTACTGAGATCACTTAATGATCAAAGCAACGGGAGTTGACCGGGCTCCACAACCACCCAGCATTGGGTTGCGACGGAACGCGTCTGGAGCGTCGGTGCGGGGCATGTCGTAGCGCTGCACGCCCATGTCGTGGGGTACCGCGCGGCGCAGGACCCGTTCCAGGGAGGAGCCGAGGTTCAGCACGCCGGTCGCGTGGGCGTCCTCGGGGTTGTCCGGGAAGGCGTCGAACATGAAGACGCCCATCAACTCCTCGCGCGAGCGTCCGGTGGCACGCAGGTAGGCCGGGTTGACGCCCTGAATGCACAGGTCGGTGTCGAGCACCACGTACGGAGCCGCAGTCACCTCGAACAGCGGGCTGCCGGACGTGGCCCGCAGTATCTCGTGCACGGTCGCTCCCCTCCCAGGCCGGGCAACTGTTCATCCCCTAGGACACACCCGGTCCGAGTGCTCGGACAAGCCGAATGAGACGAAACAGCGCCGGGCGGGGGCGACTTGGACTGGACGGGCGCGTCGTGCGCGTTGTGCGCGTCCGGAACGTCAGGCCGTCGGATGAATCCTCAACCACGTGTGCGCATCGCTGACTGAGACGTGATTCTGTTCATCGTGCTGATTGCTCTCGCCGCGTCCGGCGGATTCACCTGGTACGTCGGCGGTTGACCGGGATCCGGAATTCGCAGACTGTTCCGCACCATTACGCGGGCCGGGGGGAATGCGCTCCACGCGCATTCCCCCCGGCCTTTGCTCATGTCACGTGAGGAGCGTCGGGGGAGCTCCCGCTCACGGGTGGTCGGGCGCCTGCTCCGGCGGTGTGCCGCCGCCCTTTCCTCCGCCCTTGGCGCCCCGGTCGGTTCCGTGCGCCTCGCCGCCCTTGCCCTGCGCGGTCCGGGGCTGCGATGCCCTTTTCTCCCCGCTCTCCTGGGGTGTAGCGGCACCTTTTCCGCTGCGCCGTACCTCGGGTTGCTGTGGATTCGACATTCCAGCTCCTCGCCTTTTTGAGGAAGTCCTACGTCAACGGTCCCTCAGCCCCGTCGCCCCCGCAAATCCCGGCGACGGGGTGCGCCCGTCGCCGGTCAGCCGGGGCCGGTCTCGTCGAGGTGGCCGGTGAGGGCGTCCAGCTGGGCGACGACATCGGGGTGTGTGCGTGCCAGGTACGGGCGGGCCGTGTGCAGGGGGTCGATCAGGGCCGCGGGGTCGTCGTGTGCGAGCGCCGCGTCCAACTGCCCGATGGGGACCTGGGCTTGCGGCGGTAGGCCGGTGAGCGAAGTGACTTGGCCCGCGAGGCGGCGCAGGGCGCCGGCGTTGGTGCGGGCCCAGGCGGTGCGGGAGCGGTCGGCGGCGCGGCGCCGGCGGGTGGCCTGCACGCGTTGCTCGCCGGTGCTCCCGGTCGGGCCGGGGCGCTGGCGCAGGTAGCGGCGTTCGGCGGCCTGGCGGCTGGCGACTCCCAGGGGGTGGGCGAGGTCGGCCCAGCTCGCTCCGGCGTGCCGGGCGGTCTCGATCAGGCCGGCTTCCCACCCGGCGAGCTGTTCACGGACCTCGCGCAGCAACAGCAGTGAGGCGAGGGCCTGTTCAGGGTTGGCGCGGTCGGCGGGTGGCGCGTCGGTGTCGGCTTCCTGGGCCACCTGCACGGCGTCGCTGATGGCTTCCAGGGCGGCGGCCGCGGCCAGGAAGGACGCCGGGGTGTGGGCGTGGGCGTGGGGTGGTTGCGGCGGGCCGGTCGCTGCCATGGGGCCTCCTTCGTCGTTGTCATCGTGTGGACGACATGCAACTTGTCATCCATTGGATGACATGCTACAACCGAAGGCAGGTGAAGCGCATTGGCAGGTACTGCCCGGACCTTCAGGAGGTGTTTCGCGATGTTGATGCGCACCGACCCCTTCCGCGAGCTCGACCGCATCGCTCAGCAGCTGGTCGGCCCCGGCACATGGTCACGGCCTTCCGCGATGGCCATGGACGCCTATCGCGAGGGCGACGAGTACGTGGTGGCCTTCGATCTGCCCGGCGTGACCGCCGAGGCGATCGACATCGACGTGGAACGCAACATGCTGACCGTCAAGGCCGAGCGCCGCCCGGTCGCCAAGTCCGAGAACGTCCAGATGGAACTGTCCGAGCGGCCTCTGGGCGTGTTCTCCCGCCAGATCGTGCTGGCCGACACGCTGGACACCGAGCGCATCAAGGCGGACTACGACGCGGGGGTGCTGACCCTGCGCATCCCGATCGCCGAGCGCGCCAAGCCCCGCAAGATCTCCATCGGGAACGACGCGTCCCACCGGCAGATCAGCGGCTGATCCGCAGCCGCACACGCGTGGCGCGGAGGACGGACCTCTCCCCCTGACTCCGTCCTCCGCGCCGGACGGGGCGAAGCCCCCCAAGACCAACCCCGCGGGTGCCGTCCAGCTGCCCGGCACCCGCGACACGACCTCCGCGACGAGAAAGGCGCGCAATCAGCGATGTTCGAACGACCTGAACCCACCCGGCCCTTCCCCGCGATGACCTACCAGCAGATGCTGGAGAAGGTCCGCTACGAAGGCGCGTATCCCACCCGGGAGCGGGCCGAGGAAGCCGTCCGGCTGGTCCTCGGCGGGCTCGGCAGGCAGCTGACCGGGGACGAACGCGTCGAGCTCGCCGCCCGCCTTCCCGTCGAGGCCGCCCTCGTCCTCACCGCCCAGATCCCCGACCCCGAGCCCCTCACCGGCTGGGGCCTGGTCAAGGATCTCGCCACCCGGGCCGGGGCGAGCCCCGCCACCACGCGCTGGGACACCGGCGCCGTCCTGGCCGCCGTCGCCGTTCTCGCGGGTCCTGATCTGCTGACCCGCATCCTGGCCCAACTCCCCTCCGGCCACGCCCTCCTGTTCGGCCGGGCCGAGCTGATCCAGGCCGCGTAGGCGCCGCGGCTCAGGGCCGTCGGCGTCGGCGTACGGCGGTGACGGCGCCCAGCACCGCGCCCACCAGCAGGACGGCCCCGCCCCGCAGCCACACCTCGCGCTCGATCTGCGTCGCGAGCAGGACGCAGGACGCCGCACCGAGCACCGGCAGGACCGTCGGGGCCCGGAAGTGGTCTTGCGGGGCGGCATCGCGTCGCAGCACCAGAGCCGCCGTGTTGACCAGGAAGAAGACCACCAGCAGCAGGAGGACCAGGGTCGAGGCGAGCGTCGACACGTCGCCGGTCAGCGCGAGCAGCAGCGAGAGGGCGGTGGTCGCGGCGATCGCCGCCCACGGCGTACGCCTGCCGGGCAGCACCTTGGTGAGGAAGCCCGGCAGCAGCCGGTCACGTGCCATGCCGTAGGCGAGGCGCGAGGACATGATGCCGGTGAGCAGGGCGCCGTTGGCCACGGCGACCAGGGCGATGGCGCTGAACAGCTCCGTGGGGACGCCGCCGGCCGCCCGGACGACTTCGAGGAGCGGCCCGCTGGACTCGACGAGCGTTTTGGTGGGTACGGCGGCCGCCGCGGCGGCACCGACCAGGGCGTAGACCGCGCCCGCGGTGATCAGCGCGCCGAAGAGGGCCCGCGGATAGGAGCGGCGCGGATCGCGGGTCTCCTCCGCCACGTTGACGGAGGTCTCGAACCCGACGAAGGAGTAGTAGGCGAGCACCGCCCCGCTCAGGACCGCTGCCACCGGCCCGTGTTCCGGCGTCCCCAGGTCGGTGAGGCGCCCCACGTCACCGTCACCGCGCAGCACGATCCACACCCCGAGTCCGATCACGATCAGGAGCCCGCCCACCTCGATGACGGTGGCCACGACGTTGGCGCGCGTCGACTCGCTGATCCCTCGCGCGTTCAGCAGGGCCAGCGCGCCCAGGAACACGACCGCGACCAGCGCCACCGGAAGGGTGACGAACTCCGCCAGATAATCACCGGCGAAACCGCGGGCCAGCGCACCGACCGACACGATCCCGGCGGCCAGCATGCAGAAACCGGCGAGAAATCCGGCGAAGGGCCCATAGGCCAGGGTCGCGTAATGCGAGGCGCCGCCTGCCCGGGGGTATTTCGTGGCGAGTTCGGCGTACGAGGCGGCCGTCAGGAGCGCCAGGCACAGCGCCACGACGAGGGGCACCCACACGGCGCCGCCCGTGTCGGCCGCGACCTGACCCACCAGGACGTAGACGCCCGCGCCGAGGACGTCTCCAAGGATGAAGAAGTAGAGCAGGGGGGTGGTCAGTGCTTTCTTGAGCGGAGTCGTCGTGTCGGACGCCGCCGGAATGGTGCGGGGAGATTTCACGCGCACACATGTACCCGGTTCGGCGTCCGGCAGGCGGCGAACCCCTCGAACGCCTGCGAGGGTGAAAAGGAATGACAACGGACGGGACGGGTACCGGGAAGCCGCCGCAACCGACGCGGGCTGCCGCATCCGACGAGGGCTGGAGAGCCAAATGGCCGTACGACACCGATTGATCAAACGGTCCGTGGCAGACGTCTGGGCGGTGCTCGCGGACGGGTCGCTCTACGGCGAGTGGGTGGTGGGCACGGCCCGGTCGGAGCCCAAGGAGGGCCACTGGCCCAAGGTGGGCTCCAGCATCACGTACACCGTGAAGGTGGGCCCGCGGACGCTGTCGGGAACCACGACCGTCCGGCGCTGCGAAGAGCCCCGCATCCTGGAACTCGAGGCCGACAGTGGGTGGCTCGGCGCCGCGCGCATCGCCGTGGACGTACGCCCCTGGGGTGAGCACACCCTGGTCATCGTCGACGAGCACCCGCTGACCGGACCCGGCGGGAAGCTCCACAACGCGGCCGTGGACGCGCTGATCCAGCTGCGGCACCGCGCCATGCTCGCCCGACTGGCGGACGTCGTGGAGAAATCCCCGCAGCGCGCCTACGAATCGGCCTGAGAGCCGGTCGAGCAGGTTGGCCGAGGGGGCACGCCCCCCACAGGATCGATCGACCCGCAGGGCATCAAAGGCCCGGGCGGACGTCAGGAGTCAGGCATGCCGGACGCGGTGATCATCGGCGCGGGGCCCAACGGTCTCGTCGCGGCGAATCTGCTCGCCGACGCCGGATGGAGCGTGGAGGTCCTGGAGGAACAGGATGAGCCGGGCGGCGCCGTCCGCAGCGACCGCGGTGTCCATCCCGACTACGTGAACGACCTCTTCAGCGCCTTCTATCCGCTGGCCGCGGCCTCCCCGATCCTCGCCGACCTGCAGCTCCAGCAGGAGGGCCTCAGCTGGAGCCACGCCCCCCGCGTCCTGGCGCACCCCCTGCCCGACGGCCGGTGCGCGGTCCTCGCGCGCGGGGCCGCGGAGACAGCGGCGGGCCTCGACACGTTCGCGGCGGGCGACGGGGACTCCTGGCTCAACCTCTGCGCCACCTGGAACCGCGTGGGCCCCGACGTCCTCGGGGCCCTGTTCACCCCGTTTCCGCCCGTACGGCACGGGGTCCGGCTCGCCGCCAGGCTGCGGGCCGCCGGAGGGCTGCGGATGGCCCGGACGATGGTGCTGCCCGTACGGCGCCTGGGCGAGGAGGAGTTCCGCGGCGAGGGCGGCCGGCTGCTGCTCGCGGGCAACGCCCTGCACGCGGACCTGGGCCCGGAAGCAGCCGGCAGCGGAGGCTTCGGTTGGCTGATGTCCATGCTCGGCCAGACCTACGGCTTCCCCGTTCCGGTCGGCGGGGCGGGCGCGCTCACCGGGGCCCTGGTGCGGCGCCTCGAGCGGCTCGGAGGCGTGGTCCGGTGCGGGGAGCGCGTGCGTGAGGTCGTCGTGCGGGGCGGCCGCGCCGTCGGCGTACGCACTGCCGGAGGCGAGAACGTGCCGGCCTCCCGCGCGGTTCTCGCCGACGTGTCCGCTCCGGCGCTCTACGGCGAACTGGTCGACGAACGCCACCTGCCAGGGCGGCTGCTGGCAGACCTGCGCCGCTTCCAGTGGGACTTCGCGACCTTCAAGGTCGACTGGGCGTTGAACGGCCCGGTGCCCTGGACGGCTCCGGAGGCGGCCACGGCGGGGACGGTGCACCTGGCCGACGGCGTGGACGGGCTCACCCAGTTCGCGGCGCAGATCGCCATGGGGCAGGTGCCCGACCGTCCCTTCATCCTCTTCGGCCAGATGACCACCGCCGATGCCACGCGCTCACCGGCCGGCACCGAGTCGGCCTGGGCCTACACCCATGTCCCGCAGCACATCAAGGGCGACGCGGGTTCGGACGGCCTGACAGGATCCTGGGACCAGAAGGAACAGGAGGCGATGGCGGACCGCATGGAGAACGAGGTGGAACGCTGGGCGCCGGGCTTCCGCTCCCGGATCAGGTCCCGGCGTCTGCTCGCCCCGACCACCCTGCAGGCCATGGACGCCAATCTGCACGGGGGCGCGATCAACGGCGGTACGGCATCGGCCCACCAGCAGCTCGTGTTCCGCCCCACGCCGGGCGCCGGCCGCCCGGAGACGCCGGTCAAGGGCCTGTACCTCGCGTCGGCCGCCGCCCACCCCGGCGGCGGCGTCCACGGAGCCCCCGGCGCCAACGCCGCCCGCGCCGCGCTGCGGGGCCGCATCGACCGCCGCTTTCGACGGAGCTGACCCAGGCTCCCGTGTCGGCCGCCGGGGGCCGAGCTCAGTCGGTGCTCTCCGCCGCGCGCCCGCCGGGCCCGAGCAGGCCCGTGGAGGAGAACTCCGAGCGCATCAACTCCTGGCGCGAGTACCGGGTGACGAGCGGCGGCAGACCTGCCCGCACCGCCTGCAACGCCCGGAGCCAGCCCGGCACGTACACGGTGGCCGACCGGCGTTCGACGGCGTCCGCCAGACACCGGGCGACATGCCCCGGGGCGTAGATCTTGCGGGCCGGCGGCGGCATGTGCGCACGCAGTTCCCGCAGTACGGCGTGCTGGTCGGCGTCACGGATCATGTCCGTGTCGGTCCAGTTGAGATAGGCGGCCCCCACGCCCACGCCCCGCGGGGCGAGTTCCGCGCGCAGCGACTGGCTGAGGGACTCCACGCCCGCCTTGGAGGCGCAGTAGGCGCTCATCAACGGCGAGGCGCCGATGGAGGCCAGTGAGGCGATCTGCAGGAAGTAGCCGCGGCTGTCGAGCAGTTGGGGCAGGAACGCCCGTGCGGTGTTCGCGCTGCCCACGAGGTTGACGTCGATGACGCGTCGCCAACTGGCGGGGTCGGAGTCCACGAACGGCCCGCCCTCGGCGACACCCGCATTGGCGACGACGACCGACGCGGGACCTTGACGCTCGCGCACCTCGTTGGCCACGCGCGCCATCGCCGCGGCGTCGGTGACATCCACGTACCAGTGCCGCGAGGGCGTGGGAAGTTCCTGGGCCACTCGGGCGAGTGACTCCTCCTCCAGGCCGAGCAGTGCCACCGTGGCTCCCCTGGCGGCCAGCTCCCGGGCCACGGCCTCTCCCACACCGCGGGCGGCGCCGGTCACGACAGCTGTGCGACCGCGCAGGACGTGCTTCCGGTCGGTCACGAGAACTCCTCCGGGTGGGGACGGCAACGGACGGGTGCTCCACCCGCCAGGACGCACACGGCCATGGTGGCAGGCGGCGCCGGGGGCCGCATACCAGGCGTCGGCGGGCCCAAACACCGGGCGCGTGCGGCCCACGTCACAGCTCCAGGTGGCGTCCGGCGCTTTCTCGTGGGCACACTGACCTTGAGGTCAGGAAGCAGCCGCGCCCAGAAGCCCTGTTTCCGCGGAGCAGGTTTTGTTCTTCCTCAGCCGCCATCCACACGAACCCCGCCTCGGCGGGGATTTCGTCGACCTCGGCGATGAAATCGAGCCCGGGCAGGAATCCGGCGTCCGTCGGCCTGTCCCGGCTCGCGCACCGTGGTTGTGGACAGGGATGCGCCGGTGGCCGCCTCGCCCACTCTCCGCCTGCCGTGGTGCGCGCACGCGTGTGCAAAAGGCGGTCGAGTACCCCCGCGTCACTGCCCGTCAAGGGCATCAAGACCGTTGAGAGCGAAGGAGACCTGCCGTGCTGATGGCCGACCCGAGAGTGCTGCGCGACCTGGTGGAGCAGTACGAAGCACTGAGCGCGCTGCATGCGCGCGACGGGGCCAGCGAGGCCCGCAGGAGGCTTGAGGACATCGCGTACACCCTCTGCGTGTCCACCGGCACCCGTGAAGTGGCGTCGGCGCTCGCGGCCGCCCGTTCGCAGATGGCCATGGCCAAGGGCGAACCGGACGCCCCGCAGCCCGTGTGAGGGCCGGCGGGGCAGCAAGCTCGTTCAGGGTGCCGCCAGAAGAGCGGTGACCAGCTCGTCCAGGTCCAGTGCGGCGCTCTCCTCGGGGGCGGGCAGCAGGGCGTACGACTCACGGATGAACGCCTCGACCGGTGCCCGCTCCAGTTCGCCACGGACACGTCCGCTCGGGGACGTCAGGGTCACGAGCACCCGGTGGCGCCCCGTCGGACGGATGACGACGTCGCCCTCACCCGCCGGCGCGTGCAGCCCCGATGCCAGCAGGTTCCTGGAGAACACCCAGGTCGTCGGGGCCTGCTCGGCCGCGGGCGGCGGGAAGGCGAGGGTGACGGCCAGCGGGTCCTTCGTGGAGTACGTGAGGACCAACTCGGCTTCGAGCACGAAATCGAGGGCGTCGACGCACAGATGGGACCGGATGGGGCAGGTGAGGCTGGATTCCATGCAACACGGGGTTCCCGGCACTCGCTCATGCATGCACGGTGACAGCTGTCCGGGTGACACATTCGTCCAAAGCTGACGGCGGACGGACGGCGCCCACGGCGGTGGACACCGCCGTGGGAGCAGGGTCGCTCAGCGTCCGAGCGCCTTCTTCAGCTGCTGCTTGTTCATCGACGAACGGCCGTCGACGTTCTTCTTCTTCGCCTCTTCGTAGAGCTGGTCCTTGGTGGGGCCCTGCGATCCGCTGTGCGAACGCTCCCCGCCGCGCTGTGACGCCGACTTCGGGTCCTTCGTCGACGTCTTGCTGGCGGTCTTCGACTCGCCGGAGCGGGCCCGCTCCTTGTTGACCGTGCGGGCCGCGATCTCCTTGGCCCTGCCCTTGGAGGCGCCGCGGTCCTCGGCGCTCTCCTTGATGTGTTCGTACTGGCGTTCGCGCTTCTTGCTGGATCCAGCCGGCATGCTGACCTCGCCTTTCTTGAGGGCCCCGGTCACGGCGCGTGCTCGCTGTGGCCGCCTTTCGGGCATTTCCCAGTCTCACACCGGTATCCACGCTGCGCCCGGTCAATCATGGGGCGCCTCAGGCGGACAGGCGGGCGTCGTCCTGCGAACGCACTCCCGCGAGTTGGGCGCGTGCCGCGGCGACGGCCCTCTCGGGGGTCCGCGTTCCGGTGGAGACGCACAAGGTGTACGAGACGTCATCCAGCTGCCGACGGACCTCGGCCGAGTCCTCCCGGGCCTGCAGATGCTGCAGCGAGGCATGCGTTTCGAGCAGGGACTGCAGGAACGTGGGGTGAGGCCTGAGCACGGGGTGCTCCTTTCGATGATGGCGATTCTCGATGGATGCGCTTTTCGGTGAGTGCGACGCATGTGCCGTCGGCCGACACATGGTGCCCGCGCAAACGGCCGGTATTCACAGAGTTTCGGAACTCCGCCCCAGCCCCCCGGGCAGGCACACGGCCCCGTACAGCACGCGTCTCATCCGCCTGATCGTTCGCATGAGTTGACCCCCTCCGGTCGGTACGGCCTCCCTGGCCGAGCTCTACTCCTGTGCCCCGAAATCCGCTCATCTATCAGGACCAAGGACCCGTACGGGAGTGACGTGTGGAACGCATGAACGTGACCCGCCAGGGCACCCGCCTCGGTGATCGCGAAGCGTTCGGCGCCGCTCCGGTGGTGTTCGCGCCCCGACCGGCAGAGGCTGGCTGGAGCCGGGGCACGCCGAGCGGAATGTCATCCAGGAGGAATCTGATGCCGGACAGCACCCTGCCACTCCTCTCGCAGGGGTACGCATGGCTTCCCGATCTGAGCCGCCGCAAGGGCCCGGGGCCCGTCCGCACCCGCCTGATGGGCAAACCCGCCATCGCGCTGCGGGGGCCGGCCGCCGTCACGTTCTTCTACGACGAGAACCACGTGCGGCGGCGCACCGCCTTGCCCGAACCGGTTCTGAGCACCCTGTTCGGCAAGGGCGCGGTGCACACCCTCGACGGGACGGAGCACCGCGCGCGCAAGGATTTTTTCGTCTCGCTCCTCCAGGACGCCTCGGGGGTGGCCCGGCTGGCGGAACAGGTGGCCGAGGAGTGGGAGCGGGCGAGCAAGCAGTGGACGCACCGGCCGCGGGTGACGCTGTTCGACGAGGTGAGTCTGCTGATCACGCGGGCCGTGTGCCGGTGGGCCGGAGTGCCTCTGGCCGAGTATCCGGACGACGAGGCGCGCCGCACCGCACAGGATCTGGTGGCCATGGTCGACGGCTTCGCGACCGCCGGCCCCCGGCACTGGCGGGCCCGGCGCGCACGGAGCCGTCAGGAGAAGCGGCTGGCCGAGCTGGTCGAGGAGATGCGGGCGGACGAGGGCGGCCCGGCGGCGGATGCCGCGCAGCCCCAGTCCGTGGTGCGGGCGGTGGCCGCGCACCGCGAGGCGGACGGCGAGCTGCTCGATCCGCGGACCGCCGCCGTCGAGATCCTCAACGTCATCCGTCCTACCGTCGCCGTCACCTGGTACACCGTGTTCGGTGCCCACGCGCTGCACCGGAATCCGGCGCTGCGACAGCGGCTGGCCCAGGACCGTGACGGGTATGCCCGGGCGTTCGCCCACGAGCTCCGGCGCTTCTACCCGTTCGCGCCGTTCGTCGCGGGGCTGGCCCCCCACGACCTGGAGTGGCACGGCGAACCGATCGCGGAGGGCTCCCTCGTCCTCCTCGACCTCTACGGACAGAACCACGACCCGGAGCTGTGGCACGACCCCTACATGTTCGATCCCGAGCGCTTCGTGGGCCGCGAACCCGGTCGCGACGAGCTGGTCCCGCAGGGCGGCGGGGACGCCGCGCAGGGCCACCGCTGTCCGGGCGAGGACATCACCTTGGCGGTCCTGAGCACCCTGCTCCCCCGTCTCGCGCGACTCGAGTACGAGGTCCCCGAGCAGGACCTGCGCATCCCGTTGAAACGGATGCCGACGAGGCCCCGCAGCGGCTTCGTCATCACCGCGGCGCGCTGACCTGCGCGCTGCCCCGCACCAGCTGGACGGAGGCCCGGCATGAACCACAAGCACGGCGACGAGCACGAGAAGGACCACAAGCCGAAGCACGCGGAGACGGCCGCCGAGGAAGTTCTCGACGAGGCCGAGGACGCGGAGACCCGTGTCCCCGGCGGGGAACGGGACCGCGAGAAGGACGGCGAGGCCGCGGACGCGCTCACCCCCAATCCCTCCGCGCAGGATGACGTTCAGAGGTAGGAGGGCGGACGTGTCAGTGCTTGGGCGAGTCGGTCCGTCGCCGCGGGCAGCAGCCGGTGGTACACCCATGTTCCGCGGCGCTCGGAGGCGATGAGACCGGCTTGCCTCAGGAGCTTGAGGTGGTGCGAGATCGTCGGCTGGGACAGGTCGAAGGCGGGGGTCAGGTCGCATACGCAGATCTCGCCGCCGTCCCGCGAGGCGATCATCGACAGCAGGCGCAGACGGACCGGGTCGCCCAGAGCCTTGAAGGACCTCGCCAGCTCGGCGGCCCGGTCCGCGGCCATCGGTGCGGTCAGCAGCGTCGGACAGCACCCGGCCCCGTCGGCCGCATCCTGACCGATCACCCCAAGCTCTTGTTTCGACATCCTTCTATGTTGACAGCCTTCGATCCAAGGCGCAATGTTGCATTGAGAAACGTCAATGCAGCCCGCTCCGGGTCATGCCGGACCCCTGGTCGAGGAGCCACCATGAGCGAGAACGCCAACGACCTGCGCGAGACCGTCCGCCGTCGTTATGCCGCGGCCGCCGTGCAGGTCACTGAAGGCGGAACGGCCTGTTGCGGCCCGTCCGCGATCGAGATCGACGACAATTTCGGCTCCGCCCTCTACGCCGAGGGCGAGCGCGACGGACTGCCCGCCGAGGCCGTCGCCGCCTCGCTCGGCTGCGGAAACCCCACGGCCGTCGCCGATCTCCAGGCGGGCGAGCGCGTCCTTGACCTCGGGTCGGGCGGCGGCATCGACGTCCTGCTCTCCGCCCGGCGCGTCGGCCCCACCGGAAGGGCCTACGGCCTGGACATGACCGAGGAGATGCTCGCCCTGGCGCTCGAGAACCAGAAGAAGGCAGGGGCCACCAACGTCGAGTTCCTCAAGGGCACCATCGAGGCCATCCCGCTGCCCGCGCACACCATCGACGTCGTGATCTCCAACTGCGTGGTCAATCTGTCCACCGACAAGCCCGCCGTCTTCGCCGAGACCTTCCGCGTCCTGGCCCCCGGCGGCCGCATCGGCATCTCCGACGTCGTCGCCGACGACACCCTCACCCCCGCCCAGCGCGCCGAACGCGGTGATCACGTCGGCTGCATCGCCGGCGCGCTCTCCTTCACCGAGTACCGCCAGGGGATCGAGGCCGCCGGATTCACCGCCATCGAGATCACCCCCACCCACGCGGTCGCCGACGGCATGCACTCCGCCGTCGTCCGCGCCACCAAGCCCGCCACCGAGCGTGCAGTCGGCCACGCTCCCGGCCACGGCGCCCAGGCCGGGGGCTGCTGCCGCAACTGACCGGCGCACGGCCGGACTTGAGCGCCCGACCGCCGAGCATCGGCGATTCGGCCAACCGGCCCCGTCCCACGACCGCACCAGCGCGCCCTCCACGCGTGCCACCCCTTGTGGCCGACGGCCTCCAACCCGTCCTGAATCGAGCGCGTTCGATTCCGTCGCCCTGTCGTTAGTCCCAGCACCGCCGAACCATCCAGGTGCGGCACGCACCCCATGGAGGGACGCGGGTGACTGTGAACGACACCTCGACCGAATACGCCAAGACGCCTCCCCCTCCCCCACCGGCCACGCTCACCTTCGCAGGAGAGCACGGCAAGAACCCGCTGGCCGAAGCCACATTCGCCGCCATGTGCAGGCGCCTTCCCGCCGTGCTCCGGCACACCGCACGGATGGCATGGGCCGTCGACAGGGTCGGTGTCGTGCTGCTGCTCGCCTGTCAGCTTCTGACCGGCGCGGCAGCCGCCGTCGTCCTCGCCTTCACCGCACAGGCCATGACCCACCTCCTCAGCACGGGCAGCGTGTCCGAACGCCTGCACGCGGCGCTGCCCGCCCTGGTCATCGTCACGGCGGGCGCCGCACTCGTCCGCGTCAGCAGCGCCGTGTCCTCGTATGCGGACGGGCGGATCACGCCGCTGCTGATGACGGAGGCGGACGTCGCCCTCGTCGCCGCCGTGTGCCGCGTGGAGTCGTCCGCGTACGGCGAGGACGGATTCGCCGACCGGCAGGAAGCCGCCGAGGTCGGGGTCACCCGGACCCGGATGATGGTGCAGGACGCCCAGCGGTTCATGTCGGCCCTGATCCGGATGATCGCCGCGAGCGGAGTGATCACGGCGCTGCATCCGCTGATGCTGCCCCTGCTCCTGCTGGCCGTGCTCCCGGCCGGCGCCGGGGCCGTGCTCTCGGCGCGCGTCACCTACGAGACCCACTACCTCAACGTCGGCGACCGCAACGTCCGCTCGATGATGCGCTGGTGGGCGACGTACTCCCGCCACGGCGACGAGGTCCGGGCCAACGGCATGACCGGCTACCTCATCTACTGGTACCGCGCCCTGTCCGACCGGATCGACCGGCGCACCCTGACCGCGGCCCCGCGGATGCTGCGCATCGTCCTGGTCACCAGCGCCCTCGGCGGGCTCTTCCTGCTGGGCACATGGGCCACCCTCGCCTGGCTGGCCACCACCGGCCGGGTCGCCCTTCCCGTGGCGGCGACGGCGGTGGTGGCCGTCCAGACCACACTCGCCGCGCTCTCCCAGTCCGTCATCCATGGCGCCGCGCTGTTCCATACGTCGCTCTATCTGGCGGACATGCGGGCCTTCCTCGACCTGGCGGGTGAACGGGCCCCCAAGCGCGGGGAGTTGACCCTCCCCGAGCGTGTGGACGAGATCCGCCTCGACGAGGTCGTGTACCGCTACCCGGGCAAGGAGGAACCGGCCGTCGCGGGCGTGTCGCTCACCCTGCGGCGCGGCGAGATCCTGGCCGTCGTCGGGGAGAACGGCTCGGGCAAGTCGACCCTGGCCAAGCTCTTCACCGGCATCCTCCTCGCCGACAAGGGCCGTGTCCTGTGGGACGGCGTCGATCTCGCCCGGGCCGACCCCGACTCCGTGTGGCAGCGCACCGCGCTCGTCCCGCAGAACTTCGCCTGCTGGCCGCTGCGTGCCCGCGAGAACATCACCCTCGGCCAGCCGAGGACGTACGACGACGGGCCGGTGTGGGAGGTCGTCGACGCCGTGGGGATGCGCGAGGCGATCGAGGCACTGCCGCGGCAGCTCGACACCTTGCTCGCCAAGGAGTTGTGGGGCGGTGCCGAACTCTCCGGCGGCCAGTGGCAACGGCTCGTGTGCGGCCGTGCGCTCTACCGGCGGACACCGCTCCTGATCCTGGACGAGCCCACCTCACAGATGGACGCGCGGGGCGAGCACGCGGTCTTCACGCAGATCAAGCAGATCGCGGCCGAGCGCATGACGATCGTGGTCACCCACCAGCTCGAGAACACCCGGCTCGCCGACCGCGTCCTCGTGCTGGACAAGGGCCGCGTGATCGAGCAGGGCACGTACGACGAACTCGCGGGCGGCGGTGGCCTGTTCGCGGATCTCGTCGCACTGGCCAAGGACCGCTGACAGGGGAGCCGCCTTCCCACCCTCAGTTTTTCCTTTCTGTGGACAAAGTATGGACGCGCTCCGGCGCCGTCCCTACGCTGAGCGTCGCTTTGCCGCATAGATCTGCGTAACCCCCGTAGGAACCACGCAGGAGGAAGAGTGAAGCCACGCCCCCAGCCGATATCCGGCACCACCCGCCGCAGGGCTCGAAGATCCACCGGTCTGCTGCTCACGGCGATGCTCTGCGGCGGTCTTGTGGCGCCCGCCGCAGGCGCCGAGGACGATCCGCGGCCGTTCGCCGACCTGCCGCCGCAGGAACCCGGCGTCACCCTGCGGGTGTTCGACATCCAGTCCCCGCTCAGCAAACTGTGCGACCTCAAGCCCGCCCAGACACCGAACGTCGACAAGCTGATCCCGACCGCCGACTGGACGTCCACCGAGGGCTTCGGGTTCAGCAACAACTTCGTCTCGCAGATCATCGGCAATCTGAACGTGCCCGAGGCGGGCGCCTACAGCTTCCGGTTGATCAGTGACGACGGCTCACGCCTCTTCGTCGGCGACCAGCAGGTCATCGACCACGACGGAAAGCACGGCGCCGAGCCCAAGGACGGCGAGATCACGCTGAACGCCGGCCACCAGCCACTGCGCATCGACCACTTCGACGCGGACGGCGAACAGCAGGTCACCCTGCAGTGGAAGCCGCCGGGCGCCGACGAGTTCAAGGTCGTACCGAACTCCGTGCTCAGCACGGACGCCGACGTCGTGCGCGTCACCGCGCCCGGCCGCAAGGAGTGCGAGGGAGCCCTCGACACCCCCGGCGACGGCCTTCCGCTCACCGAGGTCAACCCCGGATACAAGCTGACGGACCTGCGCCCCAAGGGCTTCGAGCCGCAGGTGTCCGCGATGGACTGGCTGCCCGACGGGCGGCTCGCCATCTCCACGTGGGGCGGCAGCACCGAGACGAAGGGCGAGGTGTACCTGCTCGACAACGTCACCGGGGACACCGGGCCCGACAAGGTCACGTACAAGAAGATCGCCGACGGGCTCAAGGAGCCGATGGGCATCAAGTACGTCGACGGCAAGCTGTACGTGTCGGAGAAACACCAGCTGACCGAGTTGAACGACACCAACGGCGACGACGTCGCCGACGACAAGAAGAAGATCGCCGAGTGGCCCTACGGCGGGAACTTCCACGAGTTCGCCTTCGGCCTGCTCTACGACAAGGGCGACTTCTATCTGAACCTCTCCGTCGCCATCAACTACGGCGGCGCGACCACCGACCCGCAGCCCGCCAAGAACCGCGGCACGACCATCAAGGTCAACAAGAAGACGGGCAAGGTCAGTTACATCGCCGGAGGCCTGCGCACCCCCAACGGCATCGGGCGCGGCCCCTCCGGAGACCTCTTCGTCGCCGACAACCAGGGCGGCTGGCTCCCGGCGTCGAAGCTGGTGCACATCAAGCAGGACCGCTTCTTCAACCACTACATGAACCCCGAAGGCCCCTTCGACGACCAGCCGGTCACCAAGCCGGCCCTGTGGCTGCCGCAGAACGAGATCGCCAACTCCCCCAGCACGCCCATGCAGTTGAAGAAGGGCCCCTTCGCCGGACAGATGGTCTTCGGTGACGTGACCTACGGCGGACTGCAGCGCGCCGACCTGGAGAAGGTCAAGGGCGAGTACCAGGGCGCCGTGTTCCGGCACACCCAGGGCCTCGAATCGGGCATCACCCGGATCAGCGAAGGGCCCGACGGTGCCCTCTACACCGGCGGCCTGGGCGCCGACGGGAACTGGGGCCAGGCGGGCAAGCTCCGCTTCGGCCTGCAGAAGCTGACACCGAACGGCAAGACGGCCTTCGACATGAAGACCATGCGCGCCACGCCCGACGGCTTCGAACTCACCTACACCAAGCCCCTGTCGGAGGAGACCGCGACCAAGCTGACCAAGGGCGCCTACTCCGTCGAGCAGTGGCGTTACGCCCCGACCCCGGCCTACGGCGGCCCGAAGGTCGACGAGGAGTCGCTGCCGGTCACCTCGGCGCAGCTCTCCGACGACCGGCGCAAGGTCACGCTCACCATCCCGGGGCTCAAGGCCGACCGTGTCGTCCACGTGCGCTCCCCGCGCCCCTTCTCCTCGTCCTCGGGCGAGCAGCTCTGGTCCACCGAGGCCTGGTACACCCTCAACGCCAAGCCGGGCCCGACCGAACCGGTCACCACCTACGACGCCGAATCGGCACGCCTGTCCGGCGGAGCGGGCACTGACACCGAGCACAACGGCTTCACCGGCGCGGGATTCGTCGACGGTTTCGGCGAGCAGGGCGCCAAGGCGAGCTTCGACGTACACGTGGACAAGAAGGGCAGCTACGACGTCGGGCTGCGGTACGCCAACGGCCCGCACCCCTTCACCGGCACCAAGACGATCAGTGTCGGTGTGAACGACGGCGCGGCCAAGCAGACGAGCCTGCCGTCGACGGGCCAGTGGAACCGCTGGTCCACCAAGACGGAGAAGCTCGAACTCCGCAAGGGCCGCAACACCATCACGTACGCGGTCGGAGCCGGGGACACCGGGCACGTCAATCTCGACGCCCTCGACGTGCGCCGTCCCGGGGCCCGGATCGACCTCTTCTCGGGCGGCAGCATCTCGTCGGCCTGGCAGCACACCGACGGGCGCAGCGCCGAGTGGCCGCACACCGCCGAGAAGTCCATGGAGGTCTGCTGCGGGGATCTGCGCACCAAGCAGCACTTCGGCGACTTCAAGCTGCACGTCGAGTTCCGTGTGCCGAAGCTGCCGGACGACGTCACCGGGCAGGACCGCGGCAACAGCGGGGTCTACCTCCAGGAGCGGTACGAGGTGCAGATCCTGGACTCGTACGGCGTGGAGAAGCTCGCGAACAACGAGGCGGCGGCGATCTACCAGAAGAAGGCCGCCGACCTGAATGCCTCGAAGGCACCGGAGACCTGGCAGACGTACGACATCACCTTCCGCGCCGCCCGTTTCGACGCGGACGGCAAGAAGACGTCGGACGCCCGGGTCACGGTGGTGTGGAACGGCAAGAAGGTCCACGACGACGTGGCGATCGACGGTCCGACGGGCGCGGGTGACCCGGAGTCGGCGGCGGCGGGTGCGATCCGCCTCCAGGACCACGGCAACAAGGTCCGCTTCCGCGACGTATGGGTGGAGCCCCTGTCCTGACCGACTGCCTTGACCCTCTGTCCTGACCGAGCCCTGCCGGCGGCCCCACAGCCGCCGGCAGGGCTCACTCAGTCGTCGATTCCCGACCGCTCCACTCCCGCCACGATCCACCGCTGGAAGAACAGGAAGACCACGAGCAGCGGCACGATCGACACGGCCGCCGCGACGAACAGCTCGTGCAGCCGGATCACCTGTGACGTGGTGAACGACGACAGGGCCACCTGCACCGTCCAGGCGTTGCGGTCCTGGCCGATGACCAGTGGCCACAGGAAGGAGTTCCAGGCGCCGATGAAGACGATCGTGCCCACGGCGGCGAAGACCGGCCGCGAGTTGGGCACGACCACCCTCCAGTAGGTGCGCCAGTAGCCGAGCCCGTCGACACGCGCCGCATCCTCCAACTCCCTCGGGAATCCGAGGAAGTACTGCCGGAAGATGAAACAGGCGAACGCCGAGAACAGCGTCGGGATGATCAGACCGCGCAGCGTCGAGACCCAGCCGAGCGAGGAGACAAGGACGAAGCTCGGCACGAAGGTCACGGACGCCGGGACCATGAGGGTGCCGAGGATCGCGTAGAACACCTTGTTCGCGTGGCGGTACGGAATGCGGGCCAGGCCGTAGCCGGCAAGGGAGGCCAGCAGCAGCGTGCCGACGGTCGTCGCGACGGCGATGAGCAAGGAGTTGAGCAAGGAGCGCGCGAACGGCACCGAGGTGTCGTCGAAGAGCTCCTTCACGTTCCCCCAGCGCAGCGTCGAGGGAAAGAAGGGCCACTCGGGCGAGGTGATGTCGCTCTCGGACGAGAGACCGTTGCGTACGAGGAGGTAGAAGGGGATCAGAAAGAGCAGCGCGAGGGCGATCAGCAGCGAGAGCCGCAGCGCGCGGCCCGCCCTGACCCTCGCGTCGTCCCTCAGGTGGTCTCTCATTCCGCCTCCTTCCTGCCGAGCCCGAACCACTTCGCCTGCCCCACCGTCACCACGGCGATGATCAGGGCGAGCAGGACGGCGCCCGCGCTGCCGAGGCCGAGGTTCTGCCCCTGCCCGAGGGCCGTGTAGTAGAGGTAGACGAGCGGGGGTCTGGCATAGGGCGGATAGCCGCGGGAGTCCGAGAGCAGGTTGTAGAACTCGTCGAACGCCTGGAAGGCGTTGATGACGAGCAGCAGCACGACCGCCACGGACGTGGCCCGCAGCTGCGGGAACGTGATGTGCCGGAAGACCTGCCAGCCGGGCCGCGCCCCGTCCACGGCGGCCGCCTCGTAGAGGGTGGGGCTGATCCGTTGCAGGCCCGCGAGGAAGAGCACCATGTAGAAGCCCGCCTGGAGCCAGAGCCGCACGGTGACGATGACGGCCCAGTACCAGGGCGGGTCGGTGGTCGAGAGCCAGGCGATCTGGTCGACGCCGAACCAGCCGAGGACGGTGTTGGCCAGCCCGAACCGGACCCCGTTGAAGATCGACATCTTCCAGATGAGCGCGGCCACGACGTAGGAGCAGGCCGCCGGCAGGAAGAAGACCGAGCGGAAGAACGCCTGGGCCCGGCGCTGGCGGTGGACCATGAGAGCAAGGGCGAGGGACAGCGCGTACGTCGCGGGCACGATGAACAGCGAGAAGACGAGGAAGGTCCACAGGCTGTCGGTGAACGCCTCGTTCTGCAGCATCTCCGTGTAGTTGCCGAGGCCGACGAAGTCGCTCGGGGTGACGGTGTTGTGGGCGTCGAAGAAGCTGAGGTAGACGCTCCAGCCGAGCGGGATGTACGTGAAGACGCCGAGGCCGAGCAGGAAGGGCCCGACGAACACCCAGAACCAGAGGGTGCGGTTCTGGTGACCCCACATCTTCCGCCGCCCTGTTGCCTGTTGCTCGCGCGGGGCTGTGGTGGTCACGACTTCTTCTTCACCCGGTCGAGCTCGGCGGACACCTTCCGTACGACCTTCTTGAGCTCGCTCTCCGGGTTCGCGCCGTCCTTGATGATGCGGCTGAGGGCGTCCTGGTAGGCGCTTCTGGCGGCCGGGGTCCACAGGAGGGGTTCGGCATGGCCGTGATCCGTGGTGTAGCGGACGGCGTCGGCCGCCGCGCCCTTGCGGAGCTTCTCGGCCTTCTTCGCCAGGGACATGCGGGCCGGGATGTGGAATCCGTAGGAGAGGGCGAAGTCCTCCTGGCGGTCGGTGCTGTCGATCCACAGCCACTTGAGGAATTCCTTGCCGGCCTTCTGGTGCTTGCTGCGGGTGCTGACCGCTGCGGCGTACGCGCCGACCGGCACCGCGGGCCTGCCCCCGGCTCCGTCCTTCGGGAACGGCAGGACGCCGAAGTCGTCGCCGAGTTCCTTCTGCACTCCGGGCAGCGCCCACAGGCCCGACCACTGCATGGCGGTCAGTCCCTGGACGAACGCCGAGGGGTCGGACCAGTCGGCGGGCGCGCCCAGGAGCAGCGACTTGTCGGCGTACAGCCGGTGGATCTTGCCGAGGGTGCGGGCGGCGGCCGGATCGTCGAAGCCGACCTCGCCGTCGGCGGTGACGAGCTCGAGGCCCGCCGCGTACAGGGGCGTGCCGCCCAGGACACCGGCGCCGCCGTCATTGCCCAGGAAGAGCCCCTTCGTCTTCTTCGAGGTGAGCTTCTTCGCGGCGTCCACGAGTTCGTCGAGGGTCTTCGGCGGGCGGACACCGGCGTCGGCGAGCAGGCTCTTGCGGTAGTAGAGCATCTGCATGTCGATGACCTGCGGGATGCCCCAGATCTTGCCGTCGTACGTCTTCGGGGCGAGAACGGCCGGATTGAAGTCGTCCTTGACGCCGTCGAACAGCTCGGTGAGATCGGCGACCTGCTTGCCCTGGATCTGGTCGAGGGTGGGCCCGTTGACCTCGAAGACGTCGGGCCCGGAATCCGTGAGGAGTGCGGCCGCGGTCTGTTCGTCGTAGTTGCCGGGCCGCCACTGGACGGTGACGTTCGCCTTCTTGTAGGCAGTGGCGTACTTCTTGACGGCCTGCTCGGTGCCCTGTTCGCCGTACTGGTGATACCACTGCGACAGCTTCGGCCCGCCACCCGAACCACCGTCGTCGCGGCCGGTGTTGGAGCCACATGCGCTCAGCAGCCCGACCGCCGCGCCTGCCCCGAGCAGTCCCCTGCGGCTGATGGTCATGAAAAGTCCCCCTGTCCGGCGTGCGGCTGATTCCGACGGCCCAACGATCAACCATGCGGGCGGATTACGACAGGGGGCCTCCCCGCCGGGACCGGATGACCGGACAGCATCGCCGGAAGCGATGAGTTCCGTGCCCGCGCGCGGTCAGTACATGCAAACCGCGTTCGCGTTCCGGAGGCACTCATGACCCGCACAGCACTGCCGCCCGTCGTCGATGCCGAGACCTGGCAGCGGCACCTCGACGACCTGCGCGTACGAGAGAAGGCCGCGACCCGGGAGCTGGACGCGATCGCCGCACAGCGTCGCCGGATGCCGATGGTCGAACTGCCCGACTACACCCTCGACGGCGAGGAGGGGCCGGTCCGACTGGCCGACCTCTTCGACGGCAAGACGCAGCTGATCGTCTACCACCACATGTGGTTCCCCGGCGAGAAGTGGCAGTGCCCGGGCTGCACGGGATTCACCTCGCAGTTCACCCGGCTGGAGTTCCTGGAGCAACACGACGCACGGTTCGTCGTCGTCACGCAGGGCCCGATCGACGAGGCTCTCGCCTACAAGCAGCGGGTCGGGAACGCGATGACCTGGTACTCCACCGCGAACAGCCCGTTCGGCACCGATGTGGGCGCACCACCCGGCGGGGGCTTCGCGGTCAACGTCTTCCTGCGGGACGGCGACACCGTCCACCGCACCTGGCACACCAGCGGCCGGGGAACGGAGCAGCTCAGCCACACCTTCGCCCTGATCGACCTGCTGCCGTACGGGCGGCAGGAGGAATGGCAGGACTCACCCGATGGCTGGCCCCAGTCCCCCACCTACAGCCGGTGGGCCGGGTCCGAGGACATCGCCGCGCGCTACGGCACGGGAGCGTCGTAGCGCGCCGCCCCGGCCGGCACGCGCCGACGCTCACGGCACGCCTTGCAGAACTCCAGGCACACCCAGACGCCCACGGCGCCGACGGTGGCGAGGACGGTGATGCCGACAACGAACGGGTAGATCATGCGATGAGCGTACCCCCGAGCCCTACGGTGTCAGGCACGGGACCGGGTCCTCTTCGCGCGTGCCTTGCGGGCTTCTCGGAAGTCCATGTAGGCAAGGCCGATCACCAGCAGCGGGGAGACGAACCAGAGCAGCGCGACACGCAGGGCGCCTTCCGTCAGACCGGCGATCATGGCGATCACCACCCCGCCGACGATGAACCCGATGAACTGTCGCCAGGTGGAGAAGCCCCCGAACCCGGCCCTCACGGGGGTCATCTCGTCGTCATCGTCCTCGCCCAGCTCGTCCAGCGCGGCGCGCCCGGGACGTCTTCGCCCCTCCAACTGGGCCTGACGCCACGCGAAGAACCACCGCCCCAGGAAATAAAGGGCCAATGCGCCGAGGAAGATCCACCACTCGGTCGAGCTGTCGGGAAGAGATCGCGCCATAGTCATGGACCTCGGTTGCCCCCACCGCACGGGAGTAGCCGATTCCGTATAGGCGGCGGCTTCAGCGCCTTATCGCCCTATCGCCGAGAGACGCGCTCGATGGCCTCCAAGACCTGGCGGGTGCCGTCCTCACGGGCGATGGCTGCCGCAGTTTCGCGGGCGCGGGCGCGCAGGGCGGGGCTGTGGACGGCTTCCCTGATCGCCTGCGTGAGACGTTGTGCGGTCAGCCGCTGGAAGCGCAGCGGACGCGGTGAGAGGCCCAGTGTGTGCAGGCGGGTGGCCCAGAAGTGCTGATCCAACTGCACGGGGACGGGGACGGCGGGGACCCCGGCGCGCAGCCCGGCCGCGGTGGTGCCCGCACCGGCGTGGTGGACGACCGCGGCCGTCCTCGGAAACAGCCACGCGTGGGGAACGTCCCGCACGGTGATCAAGTCGTCGTTCTCCGCGTGCAGACCGCTCCAGCCGGCCTGGATGACGCCGCGTACCTTCGCCCGCCGCAGGGCGTCCGCCAGCAAGGAGCTCAGCCGCTCGGAGTCAGCGGTGACGAAGCTGCCGAAGCCCGCGAACACCGGCGGTGGGCCCGCGTCGAGGAAGTCCACCAGGCGCGCCTCCGGCTCCCAGCCGGGCGGGGTCTGCGGCCACCAGTAGCCGCCCACCTCGTGTCCCGACGGCCAGTCCGTGGGGCGCGGGACGATCCGTGGGCTGAAGCCGTGCAGGACGGTACGTCCGCGGGGCAGACTCAGCGGGCCACTGAACCTCCGGCGCGGCAGGCCCAGTTCGCGGCGCAGGGCACTGACCGCGGGCGCGAAGATCGGGTCACTGCCGAGCCACAGGGCCTGGGAAGCCAGACGATTGGCGCGCGGCCCGAAGGAACGGGCTCCGGTGATGAGCGGCGGGAAAGCGACCGTGGGGTGGACCGGCTGCAGGTAGACCCCCATGCTCGGCAGGCGCAGTGCCTCACCGAGCGCCGCGCACACGGGGTCGGTGACCGTGGAACTGAGCACCACGTCGGCGCCCTCGCGCACGGCGTCCGCGACACCGGCCGTCAACCGGGGCATGAACGCCCGTGCCATGCGCATCAGCCGCGCCATGGCCACGGGTGGGCTGACCGCTTTGGCCAGCCCCTGGCCGACCTGCGAGGCCAGTTCCTGGCGTGGGTCGACGGGCAGGGGCCGATAGCCGAGTCCGTGGGCGGTCACCGCCTCTTCGAAGCGCTCATGGGTGGCCAGGACCACCTCGTGGCCCGCCGTGCGCAGACGCACGCCAAGTCCGGTGTAGGGGGCGACATCGCCCCAGCTTCCCGCGGTCACGATCAGTACGCGCACCGCGTCAGGATGTCAGAACGGGGGCACCGCACCGGGCGCGACAGACGGGCGAGCGGGCTCTCCACACCCGCCTCGGGCGCCTCCCGTACGGGGCGGTGCCGCTGTCTTCGCCAGGGTGGCCGCGGCCGCACGCCCGGCGGCCGAAACGGCGGCCCTGCTAATCTGATCGTTATGGCACGAGGTATCTGGTCGCAGAAGGTTCGCTCCGCCCGCTGACGGCGGCGCCTTCTCCCTGTTGAATTCGCCGCCGTTCCGGTTCTCGCCGGGCGGCCGCTTCTTGCTGCCCGGCTCCACTGCGAGCTGCGGAGCATCTGTTGAACCTCTCCTCTTTCCCCCGTTCTTCCCCCTTCCCCGAAGCCGTGTCCCAGCCCGTCGAAGCCGGCGGCAGCGCGCACGTCCGCGCCCAGGGCCTCACCGTCACCCGCGGGTCCCGGCGTGTCCTGGACGACGTCTCGGTCACGCTGTCCGCGCGCTCGCGTGTCGCCGTCGTGGGCGAGAACGGCCGGGGCAAGACGACGCTGCTGCACGTCCTTGCCGGACTGATCGCGCCCGATGAGGGCACCGTGCACCGGGCCGGGACGATCGGCCTGGCCCGCCAGGAGCTGTCCGTGGGCGACGGGGAGACCGTCGGCACGCTGACCTCCCAGGCCCTTGCCGCCTCGCTCGCGGCCCTCGCCGCACTGGACGAGGCGACTCTCGCCATGGCCGAGGGGGACGCGGCCGCCGACGACCGCTATGCCGTCGCGCTCGAGGCCGCCACGCGCCTCGACGCGTGGGACGCCGAACGCCGCGTCGACGTCGCCCTGGAGGCACTGCGTGCCTGCACCGATCGCGACCGTCTCCTGTCGACGCTGTCGGTCGGGCAGCGCTACCGGGTCCGTCTCGCGTGCCTGCTCGGCGCGCGGCACGACATCCTGCTGCTCGACGAACCCACCAACCACCTCGACGCGGGCGGCCTGGACTTCCTGACCCGCAGGCTGCGCGAGCACGAGGGCGGCCTCGCCGTCGTCAGCCACGACCGGGCGCTGCTGCGCGATGTCGCGAACCGCTTCCTGGACCTGGACCCGTCCCGTGACGGCAAGCCCCGCCTCTATGCCGGCGGCTATGAGGCCTGGCAGCACGCCAGGCGCCGCGACCGGGAGCGCTGGGAGCAGGACCATGAGGAGCAGCAGGCCGATCACCGGCGGCTGCACGACGCCGTCTCGGCGGCCCGCGACCGGCTCTCCACGGGCTGGCGGCCCGACAAGGGGACCGGCAAGCATCAGCGCCAGTCCCGCGCCCCCGGCGTCGTACAGGCCCTGAAGCGGCAGCAGGACGCCCTGGAGGCGCACCGGATCGACGTGCCGCAGCCCCCGCCGATGTTGCGCTGGCCGGACCTGGGTGTCCGGCCGGGCGCCCCGCAGCTACGGGCGCACGGCGTCGCGGTCGAGGGACGCCTTGGCGAGCCGGTCGACCTGACACTTGACGGCGGTGACCGACTCCTGGTCACCGGGCCCAACGGCGCCGGGAAGTCCACGCTGCTCGCGGTGCTTTCCGGTTCCCTCGCGCCCACGCACGGTCACCTGTGGACGGCGCAGGGCGCCCGGATCGTCCAGGTCACCCAGGAGACAGCCCAGCAGGACCCCGAGCTCACCGCTCACGAGGTGCACGCCCGTCACGTGGGACGGCTGGTGGCCGGTGGGCTTCTCCGTGACGCCGACGCCGTTGCGCTCGGGGCGCTCGGGCTGCTGGACGCCGACGCGCTGCGCACGCCGGTCGGGCGCATGTCGCAGGGCCAGCAGCGGCGTCTCGACCTGGCCCTCGCGCTGGCCGGGCGGCCCGGCCTGATCCTGCTGGACGAGCCGACCAATCACCTGTCGGCGACGCTGGTCGACGAGTTGACCGACGCGCTGCGCGCCACGAGTGCCACTGTGGTCGTCGCGACGCACGACCGGCAGCTGCTGCGGGACCTCGCGCACTGGCCGCGTCTGGAGGTGGGAAGACCCGCGGGCACCGAAGTCTGACGCGGCCACGCCCGCACCCTCGGTGCGCCACCGTCCCGCACCCTCCGTGCGCCACTAGAGCCAGTCGTGTTCCCGCGCGTAACGCGCCGCTTCGTGCCGGCTTCGTGTCTGGGTCTTCTGCATGGCGTTCGAGAGGTAATTGCGTACGGTGCCTTGCGCAAGGCTGAGGCGGACGGCGATGTCAGCGACGGAATACCCCTCACCGGTCACCCGCAGCACGTCGATCTCGCGGTCGGTGAGGGGGCAGTCGTCGACGACGGCGAGCGCCGAGACGTCCGGGTCGATCCAGCGCTTGCCCGCGTGCAGGGTGGCGATGACCGACGTGATGTGCGCGGGCTCCGCCGACTTGCTGACGAAGCCCTGGACGCCCAGTTTCAGCGCCTTGCGCAGCACCCCGGGCCTGGCGTGCCGGGTCAGCATGAGGATCACCTGGTCCGGCTGCGTGCGGCGGATCTCCGCGACGGCGCCGAGGCCGTCCACACCCGGCATCTCCAGGTCGATGACGAGCACGTCGGGCCGGTGGCGCAGGGTGGCCTCGATCGCCGATGTGCCGTCCTGCGCTTCGGCGAGCACGGTGATGTCGCCTTCGAGCGGCAGCAGTGCGGCGAGTGCCTTGCGGAGCAGGACCTCGTCGTCGGCGAGCACCACGGTGGTCATCGCTCGTCCTCCCGCGCCAGGAAGGGCGGTGTCGCTGATCCGGGCCGGGGGAACGCGGCAGCGGTGACGAAGCGCCCGTCCTTCTGCTCCACCGTCAGCTCGCCTCCGTCGTCACCCACGCGTTCCTTGAGGGTGGCCAGGCCGCCGAGTTTCGGGAGGGGGCCTTCGGGCGCGCCGTCGTTGACGATGGTGATGCCCGATGCGGAGAGCGTGATCCGCACCCGGGTGGCGTCCGCGTGACGCAGGATGTTGGTCGTCGTCTCACGGAGCACCTGGCCGAGCAGCCCGTTGACCCTCTCGTCCACGTCGGCCTCGCGGTTGACCCGCACGCGGATGCCCGCGGCCTCGAAGAGGTTCTTCGCGTTCTCCAGCTCCACGGACAAGTTGAGCCGCCGCTGCGCGTAGGCGAGTTCCTTGGTCTGGGTGAGGGTGTCGCTGACCAGGGCGTGCACCTCGCGTAGTTCCTCCTGCACACGCGCGATGTCGCTGTGCAGCAGCTTCTCGGCCAGCGTGATCTTCAGTTTCACCACGTGCAGGGTATGACCCTGGATGTCGTGCAGATCACTGGCGAAGCGGACGCGTTCGCGGATGACGGCCAGCTCCGCGTCGCGTTCCCGGGACTGCTCGACGACGCGGTAGAAGCGTTGGTTGACGAACATGAGGCCGGTCGCCGCCACGGTGATGCCCGTGGGCAGGAGGACGAAGAGGATCAGTACGCGGGAGACGTCGTCCGGCCCTTCGAGCAGCCTCGTCGCGCCCACCCCGGCGATGAACGCAGCAAGAGCCAGGGTCGCCGCGCCTCGGTGACGGGGCAGCTGGGAGATGAAGTAGGGCCCCACGATCGTGATGCCGTAGCAAGCCGTGCGACTGTCGGTCACCAGTACCCCGAGCACCCACACGGCAGCGGCGACGGCCAGGCAGGGGAGCACGACGCGGGAGGTGCCGCCCGCCGTCCACCGCTCGACGACCACCAGGCCCGCCACCACCCCCAGGGTCAGCACGACGGCCTCGCCCCAGGACCGGGCGTCGATCACCACGAGAACCGCGCCGACGACAGCGAGCGGCGGGATGAACATCGTCAGGTTGACGTTGCGCAGCCGCCCCTGCGTGGTCCGGGCGTGCTCGGGCGACGCCTGTGCCGTCCGGAGAGGTGGCCTCACCGGCCGTTGCCCGCGCGCAAGGAGAGCAGGCTGTGCCCGCGCTCCACCTGAACGCTCGCCACGGCGAGCGACGCGTCGGTCGCGGCCGTCCGCCTCGGCCACTGACTGTTCCGGGACCACGGCTGCATGGCGTCAGGATAGGCGCCCGCGCCGCGGTAGGAGAGGGCGAGCGCCGCGCTGACCAGGGGGAAGACGGCCGTGGGGGCCGTCAGGGCAGGGTGCGGGGGCCTGGTTTCCATGCGTGGGTCTCCGGGGTCGTACGGCAGCGTCTGCCGCAGTATTCGTCGCACTTCGCGGGCGGCACCAGTGACACCGCGTCATGGGTGTGCCCCGAGAAATGTCACGGCTCGGCGGTGACACCACGCCCCTGCCAGGTCCGCGTACGGCGGGCTGGGAGGGACGCATGACCTCGACACCAGTCCGCGGGCGTGACCAACTCCCCCGGGCATGCCCAGGTGACGACGCTGCCCATCAGCCTGGGGGCCATCGCCGTCGCCAAACTGGGGTGGCCATCACCGGGACCGAGGAGCTGACCCTGCTCAAGCGGCTGCTCCCCGGCGGCTCGGCCACAGCACTCATTCGCACTCGCCCGCACTCGTCCTCAACGCCTGGAACGGCGGCGTCCCCGTGGCCGAGTCTCTGCCGCTGCTGCTGCCCGCCCTCAGCTGGGTCATCGTCTCCGCCGCCCTGGCCTCGCCTCTTCCGCTGGGAGCCGCGCCGGTGACCGGACCGCGGGGTCACTGAGGCGGTCACGCCTCGCGCAACCGGTCCCGTACTTCGGCCAGTTGCTGAAAACCAGCCGCCCGGTACGTGGCGACGGCTCCGACGTTCGAGCTCGGCGTGCAGACCAGCGCACTGGAGGAGCCCATCTCCTGGAGTGCGGCGGCCGCGGCGACGCACATCGCCGTGCCGTAGCCGTGACCGCGGTGTGCCGCGTGGACGCCCATCGGCTCGAGGAGCCCCGGCCTGCCCGGACCGGCCGACCACACGGCCACCGCCGCCACCGCCTCGCCCTGGTCGTCGTGGGCGATCAGAGAGCGAGCGGTGGCGTACGGCGATCCGGCCGCCAGTGCCTGCCAGTGCTCGCCCGTGAACTTCGCCCCTTCGAACGCCGCCCGGAGTACGGCGGCGAACACGTGGGCCCGCTCAGGACCGATCGTCTCGATCCGCAGCTCGGGGCCCTTCACCGGCTCGGTGAGGTCGCGGCGCAGCGGCGTCCACGGATCGTCGGTGGGCCAGCCTGCCTCGGCAAGCAGGTCCTGGACCAGCGCGTCCATCGGCGCCTCGATGTTCGCCTTCCCGGCCGGGAGCACGCCGCGCTCCGGTTCGGTCACGTCCCGCACCAACTGCCGCGCGAGCTCCTCGTCCCGGCGGGCGTCCGGCGCGATCGTCAGCCGCAACAGGTCTGGGCCGTCGAGCAGTCCGATCGCGAGAATCCGCCCGCCCCGGCTCCACGTCCGGACCGCCGCGGCCGTCGCTTCCGCACCTGACCGCCAGAACCACCCCAGGTCCCCCGGATGCAATTGCATCGGCGCCCCTTCGCCCTGCCACTCCCGCAGCGCGCCCACAGCCTCGCTGAGCCCGTCAACTCCCGGCACACGCAACACAATCGCCATGGCGCCGATCACACATCACCGGACCAACTGCCCGCACCTGGTTTTCGACCGACGGGCGTGATGACCGTCTCCCGCTCAGTCGGCGTGCAGGACTCGGAAGCGGCCAGGTTCCGCCGGGTCTCGGTCGACCACCTGGATCGGCGTCCGGGTCCACTGCCAGACATTGATGTCCGGCGTACGTGAGAACTGGATCTGCCCGCGGGTGCCCTCGACGGTGACGCGCGGCCAGGATTCGGCGATGCGCGTCCGGTCCGCGCCCTGGGAGCGCAGGACTTCGGCCAGGACGGCGACCGTGTCGTACCCCTCAAAGGCGACGAAGGAGGGCGCGTCACCCAGCCGCTCACGAAGGGCCGTCTCGACTCGCGCACCGAGTGGGCTCAGGCGCTCGGGCAGGTAGCGAAGGAAGGGGATCGCCGCGCCGTCGTCGCCCAGCAGCGCCGCCCACTCGGCGAACTCCGGCTGCCCGGCCGGAGCACCCATCTGCACCTCCGCGAGACGGGGGTCGCGGCGGACGGCCTTGACGATCGGGACGGCCGGCTCCGGGTGACCGACCAGCAGAAGGAGCGCGGTCGCTTCCTGGTCGACGAGTGCGTCGCACACGGCCGCGGGGGTGAGCGCGCTCATGTCGAGTTCGATGACACGGCCGCCGCGTGGCGCGAGGTGATCCTGCAGAATGCGCGTCCCGGCTGCCCAGTAGACACTCGGCTGGGTCGCCACCGCGATGCGGCTGTGGCCCGCGCCGAGCAGAAAGTCCGCATAGACCCGCCACCCTCGGGACTGGGGCGGAGACAGGCGCGCGACCCATCGCGTCGGTTGATCGGTGAGCGCGTCGAGGACCGCCGACGAGCAGAGGTACGGCAGGCCGAGTGCGTCGGCCCGCCCGGCAGCGGCACGTGCCACGACGCTGTGGTACTCCCCCACCACGGCGGCCACGCCCAGAGCGGCCAGTTCGTCCACGGCCGCCGCGGCTTTGAGCGGATCGGCAGCGGTGTCCCTGACCACCAGTTCGAGCGGCTTACCGGCGATCCCGTCGGCGTCATTGACCTCATGAACGGCCAGCTCGAGTCCTGCGAGCAGCTGCCGGCCCGCCTCGACCCAGCCGGGCCGGGTCAGCGGGACGAGAGCGCCGATCCGAACGGACGGGCCGTCAGCCCGCCCCACTCCGACCGGCAATGGTGACGTACTCATGCGCGGGCGCCTCCCGTAGGGCGATTCGACCGAGGCTCGATGATCACGCCTGACAGTGCATCCGCCGCCGTCGACGGGCAACCGATTTTCGCCCCTCCCCTTCGTACGGTATAGTTGATCTTGAGCCTGCGGCCGGAGAACTCCCGGCAGCGGGCCCGGCGTTGGTCGTCCAAGGAAAGACGCCCCGCTTCCTGCGGGGAAATGCAGGTGCAAGGCCTGCCCAGCGCTCAAGGCGAAACCCCGGACTTCAGCACGAGGTCCGGGGTTTTTTGCTGCCCCACTACGCCACCTTCAGTGCGGCCGCCAGTTCCTCCAGGCTCTGCACCTCTCGGTCGAACGTGTCGGTGCTTCGCGGTGGGTCTCCCACCGGTCGCCGCACGTACGCCGTCCGCATCCCCGCCGCCTGAGCCCCTCGCAGGTCCCACGCGTGCGCGGCGACCATCAACACCCGCTCAGCCGGGCACCCCGCCGCCTCGATCGCGAGCCGGTAGACCTCCGGCGCGGGCTTGTACGCCCGCACCTCCTCGCCGGACAACGCCTGATGCCAGCGCAACCCGGCGTACGCGTTCAACCGCAACAACGCCCCCGGGGCGGCATGCGACAGACCCAGCACCGGAAACCGTCCCGCGAGCCGCGCGAGCCCGGCGACGGAATCCGGCCACGGCTTCAGGCGCTGCGATGCCCGCGCCAGCTGACCGATGGCCGCCGGATCGCTCAGCCCGGCGCACTCGGCCACGCGCTCGGCCGCCTCCCGGTCGATGACCTCACTGTTCGCATATGCGCGCACTCCCTCCCCGATGCGCCGCTGCTCACGCTCGACGTGCTCCTGCCAGACCGTGAGCATGCGTTCCACGCTCGCCCCATCGACGGAGGCGGGCAGTGCCTCATGCAGGGCCGCCCGCAGCCCTCCGGACTCGTCCACCATCGTCCCCAGCACGTCGAAGACGACCACCTCGACATCGTCCGTACCCGGCATCCGCGCTCCTCTTCACAGCAGTTGGGCGTGCCGAGAACCCTGCGGACCCCGCCGCGCGTCACCGGCTGAACAGGTGACGAGTCTTGCCCGGAGCCGCGTCACCGGTCAAGATGGTGACGTGCACTTCGCCTTCGTGAGCGGCAACCCCGCCCTGGACCTGGTCGCCACCGTGGAATCGCGCCGCGACCAGCCCCGCGACCTCCTGACCACGCCCGAGGACCTCGAACAGTGGGTGCTGGCCTGCGACGAGCTCCCGGATCAGGTCAGCGCCGACGCCACGGCCCTCACCGGCGCCGTAGAGCTCCGCGAGGCCATTCATCGGCTCGCCGTCGACCGCATGCACGGCCGCCGTTACGAGCCGGCCGGTCTGGACATCCTCAACAACGCCGCCGCCGGACCGCCCCCGGCTCTTCATCTCGGCGACGCGGGTATACGCCGGACGGGAGATGTCACCTCCGCGCTCGCCCACATCGCCCGGCGCGCCATCACCCTGCTCGCCGACCCCCACACCTGTCTCAAGGAGTGCGGCCGCCCGAGCTGCACCCGCCTGTACCTCGACCGCTCCCGCGGCACCCGCCGTACGTGGTGCGGCATGCAGGCCTGCGGCAATCGCGTCAAGGCCGCCGCCTACCGAGCCCGCAAACACACCACTCGTTGAAGCAGGACCGCCTCGGGTCCGACGCTCCCCCGCAGGCGGCTGGGCTGCGAAGCCGGACAGAGGGGTCGTACTACCCTTCCAGCGTGACGAACCCCTCCGCACCCCATGGCGCCCGGCCGCCCGTCCGTGACAGCGCGGCCGGCGCGACCCGCCCGGCCAACCAGGGGCGGCGGGTGGCGGCACGCAATCGCGCCGCCCTGATCGCTGCCGCCCGCGAGGTGTTCGCCGAGCAAGGTCTCGACGCACCGCTGTCGGCCGTCGCGCGCCGCGCCGGGGTGGGGCAGGGCAGCCTCTACCGGCATTTCGCCGACCGGGTCGCGCTGGCCTCGGCGGTCCTCGACGAGAACGTCCGGCAGATCGAACAGGCCGCGGACGAGCCCGACGCGGGCCCGGCGAGCGTCCTGGGGGTGGTCACCTGGCACCTGACCCACTCGACGGCGTTCGTGGACCTGTTGCGCATACGCGGCGCCCGGGGCGACGGCGAGCAGGCACGGGCGCTGGCGGGGCGCGTCCACAGCGTCCTGTCCCGGTGCCTGCCCGCCGGGCACCGGCTGTCCGCCGACGACGCCATGCTGGCCGTCGCGATGGTCTCCGGGGCCGTCACCGGCCCCACCCCTGCCGAGCGGGAGCGCCGCGCTCTCGCGGCCTGGCGTCTGCTCGGCGTCGAGGTGGGGCCGTTGCGGCCCGTCGAGACCGACGCGCCGATGTGAGCGTCAGCCGCCGTTGGACTGGCGGATGCCGTCGCCGAGCGCGGTGAACCGGTAGACGTAGCCGCCGTCGGGTCCGCTCACGGTCATGTAGGCCTTCCTGCCGCCCGGCGTGATGGCGACGTTGGTCGCCGACTCCAGCCCCTCGGCGGCCTTGGCCGGGACTTCGACGGTGGCCAGCCGTTCGCCGTTCGGGCTGAAGACGGCCATGGCCGGCCGCCCGTGCAGCGCCTGGTAGAGGTTGCCGTCGGCGTCCACGGCTATGGAGTCGGTCTGGGCCACACCGGCATCGACGTGCACGGCCTCGTGCTGGGAGGTCACGGTGGTCTTGTCGGCGTCGAGCAGCAGGTAGGAGACGGTGTTCTCGGCGAGTTCACTGATCCACAGGCCACGCAGCTCGGGGTCGAACGTCACCCCGTTGGGGTGGGCGAGCCCGTCGGCCAGCACGGTGGCCTGCTCGCCGTCGCGGTCGATGCGCACGATGCGGCCATCGGCCTTGCCGGGCTTCATGCCGTGCAGGTCGCTGATGTACAGGTTGCCCTCGTCGTCGAAGGCGATGTCGTCGAGGTTCATGGCCGATCCGTCGACCTCACCGGAGAAGAACGTGCGCGGGTCCGAGCCGTCCGGCTCGGTGCTGACCACGGACCCGGTGTAGTCGGTGAGATAGAGGCGGCCGTCGTACGGGCTGATCTGCGCGGAGGTGTAGGCGCCCGTCTTGTCGGTGTAGACGCCCTTGTGCTTTCCGGTGGCCAGGTCGACGGAGATGACCTTCGGTTTACCGGCGGGCGCGGTGACGTCCACGACGTACAGGTCGCCGTTCTCCCGCAGGAGCGGCCCCTCCAGGAGGGTTCTGCCGGTGGCCTCGTGAGGGTCGGTCACGTGCGCGACCTGGGTGGCGCGGATGGTTTTGCCCTCGCCGGACGAGGCGGGGCGCGAGGCCGGGGCGCCGGAGGTCTGGGTGCCGCATCCGGCCAGGACCAGCAGGCCGCCGGCGGCCAGAGCGGCCAAGGCGGCGCGAGGGTGGCGGTGGGGTGTGGAGTGGAGTGTGGGGTGGGTGGTCATGCGGTGGGGGTGCTCCCTCTCGTCGTCCGGGTGGGCCGGACGTGGTGATGTGCAGGAGGCGGCTCGAGCGGCGGGCGCTGTGCGGTCGGTGGTCAGGCGGCCGACCAGCCGCCGTCGGAGGGCAGGATGGCGCCGTTGATGTTCACCGCGTCCCTGCTGAGCAGGAACGTGATCGAGGCAGCCAGCTCGTCGGCCATGGCCAGGCGCGGGATGGCGACGCGCATCTTCGCCGTACGGGCCGAGCCGAACGGGGCGACGGCAGGCATCGTGATGCCGGTGGCCACCGCGCCGGGGGCAACGGCGTTGACCTGCACGCCCGTTCCCGCGTACTGGTAGGCCGACGACACCGTCAGGCCGACCAGCGCGTGCTTCGAGGTCGTGTACGCGGCGCCGGCCGCCGAGCCGCGCAAAGCCGCCTCGGAGACGACGTTGACGATCCGGCCGCCGCCCGCGGCGAGCATGCCGGGCACGACGGCGCGCATCAGGCGCATCGGGCCCTCGACGTTGATGCGCATCACGCGTTCCCAGGTGGTGTCGTCGACTTCGTGCACGGCGGCGTCGTCGTCCATCACGCCCGCGACGTTCGCCAGGGCGTGCACGCGGCCGGCCGCGGCGGCCAGGACCGTCTCGGCGGACGCGGGTCCGGTGATGTCCGCGGTGACGGGCACGAGCGCCTCGCCCAGGTCGGCGGCCAGGGCCGCGAGGCCGTCGGCGGAGATGTCGACGGCGACCACGCGGCCGCCCTCGCGCACGATGCGGGAGGCGACGGCACGGCCGATGCCGGAGGCGGCTCCGGTGACGACGACGTGCTGGCCTGCGAAGCGTCCGGGCGTGACCTGCTCGGTCCACGGCTCGGGGGCGCCGATCTCGACGCCGGTGGCAGGCTCCGCGACCGCGACCGCGGGGGCGTCGGCCGCCGGCGCGGTCGGCACGCCGTCGGGAATTTGTCCGGTCTCGGCGGCGGTGACCAGCGTGTCCACGAGCTCCGCGGGGAACTTCCCCGCGGACATCCGCACGAGCTGCTCCAACGGCAGGGCGAGAGCGGGCGCGAGGGCTTCTTCGCTCTGCCCCTGGGAGGCCAGGAACCCACGCAGGATCTGTCCGGCGGTGGGTTCCGCCAGCCAGTCGCGGAGCGGTGAGGCGGGGGTGGGCTTGGGCATCGCAGGCCTTTCATGTCGTGGCGCACGGGCCGGCCGTGGCGGGATCGACCCCAACCGGACAACACTGTCCGGTTCCTGGGTTACGGTACCTGTGACCGCTCGGGGCGCCCCGGCGAGGGCACAGATCACGCCCGCACGGCGCCCGCGCACCTCCCCCCCACGAGAGGAACCCGCAGAATGCCCCTGCCTCACGCCCCCCAGCAGCCCACCCAGCAGGAGATCGTCGCCCTGCGCGAGCGCTACCGCGTCGAGCGGGAGCGTCGCGTACGCCCGGAAGGAACGGCCCAATACCGTTCCACGGAGGCGGAGTTCGGCTACTTCGCCGCCGACCCGTACACCGACGAGGTCACGGAGCGCGAGCCGCTGCACGACACGGTGGACGTCGCGATCGTCGGTGGCGGGTTCGGCGGCATCCTGGCGGGCGCACGTCTGCGCCGTCAGGGCGTGGCGACGGTGCGTGTCATCGAGAAGGGCGGCGACTTCGGCGGCACCTGGTACTGGAACCGCTACCCCGGCATCCACTGCGACATCGAGTCCCACGTGTACCTGCCGCTCCTTGACGAGACCGGATACGTGCCCGAGTGGAAGTACGCACCGGGCGAGGAGATCCGCCGTCACGCGGTGCGTGTCGCCGAGCAGTTCGACCTGTACGAGCACGCCCTGTTCTCCACCGCCGCCACCGACCTGACGTGGGATCAGGCGGCCGAGCAGTGGGTGGTCGGCACCGACCGGGGCGACGCTTTCCGGGCCACCTACGTCATCACCTCCACCGGCACGCTCTCGGAGCCCAAACTGCCGGGCATCCCCGGCATCGAGGACTACCGGGGCCACACCTTCCACACCTCACGCTGGGACTACGGCTACACCGGCGGCAGCCCCGAAGGCGGCATGGACGGCCTTACGGGCAAGAGGGTCGGCGTCGTCGGCACCGGCGCCACGGGCGTCCAGGTCATCCCGATGCTGGCCGAGGACGCCGGACACCTGTACGTCTTCCAGCGCACCCCCTCCGCCGTCGACGTACGCGGCCAGCAGCGCATGACGCCGCGGGAGGTCGGCGCGGACCGGCCCGGCTGGGCCGGCGAGCGCCGTGAGAACTTCCTGCGGATCTGCTCCGGCGAGGAGGCCGCACAGGACCTGGTCGCCGACCGCTGGACGGCGTCCGCCGGCCTGCTCGAAAAGCTCCTGCCCAGCTTCCGCCGCCACGGTGAGCCGGACTTCGAAGCCGCCTACGAGGCCGCCGACCACGCCACGATGAACCAGATCCGGGCACGCGTGGCCGCCGAGGTCACCGACGCCGCCACCGCCGCGGCCCTCACGCCCTGGTACCGCTACGCGTGCAAGCGCCCCACGTTCTCCGACACGTACCTGCCCGCGTTCAACCGCGCCAACGTCACCCTGGTGGACACGGCCGACTCCCACGGCATCGAGCGCATGACCGAGCGTGGGGTGATGGTGGGCGGCGTGGAGTACGAGGTCGAGTGCCTGGTGTTCGCCACCGGGTTCTCCGTGGGCGTCTCCGGCATCACCTCGGGAAAGCTGCCGGTGACCGGCCGCGACGGCGTACGGCTCATGGACACGTGGAAGCAGCGGGGTCCGCGCACGTTGCACGGTTTCACCAGCAACGGCTTCCCGAACTTGATCCGGATGGGCTCGCTGCAGAACGCGAGCAGCGTGAACTACACGCACATCCTGGACGAGCAGGCCCTGCACGCCGCCGCCCTGGTGGCCGCCGCGCAGGAGAAGGGCGCGGTCATCGAGCCCGCCCCCGAGGTCGAGGACGCCTGGGTCGACGTCTGCGCGCAGGGCGCCCCGGACCACGCGTGGTTCCACGCCGAGTGCACCCCCGGCTACTACAACGGCGAGGGCCGCGGACGCCCGAACGGCCCCACGGCCTACCCGCACGGTGCCGTCGCCTTCCACGATCTGCTGCGCCGCTGGCGCGAGGAGAACATGGGCGAGGCTCTCCGGGCCAAGGAGTGGGCCAGGGAGTCCGTCTCGGTCCGATAATTTGCCGGTCCCTCTTGATCAGCCTAATTTTGCGGCGACACGGCTTTTTCTCAGGCAAGAGGAGAAAAGCTTCATGGCGAAAGGCCTGCCGCACCGAAAGCCCCGGCGGCCCCGGGGACCGGACACGGAATCGACGCGTAGCTCACGGTCGGAGACCGACCGCATGGCGCGCACGCTGCTGCGCCGCAGGAAGAAGACGCTCAGCGCCGATGACGTGATGGTCTCGGATCGCCCGAAGGTGCGGCGCGCGGTGACGGCGGCCGCGCTGGGCAACACCATGGAGTGGTTCGACTTCGGCGTCTACGCCTATTTGGCGGGCACGATCGGCAAAGTCTTCTTTCCTTCCAGCTCTCCCGGGGCGCAAGTGGTCGCCACGTTCGCCACCTTCGCCGCGGCTTTTCTCGTTCGCCCGTTGGGCGGTCTTGTCTTCGGGCCGCTGGGCGACCGTATCGGCCGGCAGAAGGTGCTCGCGGCAACCATGATCATGATGGCGGCGAGCACCTTCGCGGTCGGCCTGCTGCCCTCGTACGCCTCGATCGGATTCGCCGCCCCGCTCCTGCTGCTCCTGTGCCGTCTGGTGCAGGGCTTCTCCACGGGCGGCGAGTACGCCGGTGCCACCACCTACATCGCCGAGTACGCGCCCGATCAGCGCCGCGGCTTCCTCGGCAGCTGGCTCGACTTCGGCACCTTCGTGGGCTACTCCCTGGGCTCGGGTCTGGTCACCGTCCTCACGCTGACCCTCGGGACGGACGGTCTGGAGAGCTGGGGCTGGCGCATCCCCTTCTTCATCGCGGGGCCGCTCGGCCTCATCGGCCTCTACATGCGGCTGAAGCTGGAGGAGACGCCCGCCTTCCAGCAGGAGGCGGCCGGCGCCGCGGCCGAGCGCGAGAAAGGCGCCGAGCAGGGCGAGGACGACCCCGTCGAGCAGGCACGCCAGTCCGGCAAGGGACGCCTCAAGGAGATCTTCACCCGCCACTGGCAGGCGGTGCTGATCTGCATGGGCCTTGTGCTGCTCTACAACGTCACGAACTACATGGTGACGTCGTATCTGCCCACGTTCATGACCGTGACGCTGGGCGAGAGCGACACGACGGCCCAGTTGCTGGTGCTCGGGACCATGCTGCTCGTGGCTCTCGCCATCACCACCGTGGGACGCAGCTCCGACCGGTGGGGCAGACGCCCGATGTTCATGGGCGGCAGCATCGCCCTGATCGCGCTCGCCATTCCGGCCTTCCTGTTGATCCGGGAGGGCGGCATCCTCCTGCCCGCGTTCGGCTGCGCCATCCTCGGCCTGCTCCTGGTCTGCTTCGCCGGCACGGCAGCGGCGACCCTGCCCGCCCTGTTCCCCACGCGCCTGCGGTACGGAGCCCTGTCGATCGCCTACAACATCTCCGTCTCCCTCTTCGGCGGCACCACCCCGCTGCTCGCCTCCTTCCTGGTCGAGAAGACGGGCAACACGCTCGTACCCGCCTTCTACTTGATGGTGGCCGGGGCGATCGGCCTGGTCGCGACGTTCTTCCTGCACGAGACCGCGGGACGGCCGCTGCGTGGCTCAGGACCCATGGTCGAGACACACGACGAGGCCCGCGAGATGGTCGCGCGCAGCCGCACGGAGGCAGGGCGCCACGCACGGGACGTATGGCTGCGGCTGTGGCACCCCCGCGGGGGCCGGAACGACTCGAAGGGCCGCAAGCGCGGGGACTGACCTGGGGCTCTCCGCTCTTCCTACCGTGGGGGCGCCTCACCGTAGGGCGCGGTGGGCTCGCCCTCGGTCGTCACCTCGAAGGTGTTGAGGAAGCCGCACATGAGTTGGTAGAAGCCCACGGTGATGACGAGGTCCGCGAGCTGGTTGACCGTCAGGAACGCAAGGAGTTCCTCTCGTGTGGCTTCGTCGAGGGTGTGGTGGGCGAGCAGCCGGTCCGTGGCGGTCAGGACAGCGGCTTCGGGGCCGGAGAGCTTCCCGGGTGAGCCGGTCTCGGCGGCGGTGATCGCCTCCTCGCCCAGGCCGACCAGACGAGAGATGTTCTCGTGGTGGTGCACCTCGTAGGCCGCTCCGTAGACCCGGCCGACCCGCACGATGGCGAGTTCGCGCAAGGTGTCGGGCAGCGAGTTGCGCTGCAGGACCGCGTCACCGAGCGTCAGCACGCCAGGTGCGAGGGACTGTGCGTGCATCAGCATCCGGAAGACGTTGAGCGATCCGTACGAGGTCACGACCTCCTGCAGTTCGTCGGGAAGTGCGGAGAGGTCCGGATACTCCATGTCGGCTCCGTTCGAGAGGGGCGACGCGCCGCATCTGGCGTCGAGCTCGCGCGCATGCCGGAGCGTAGGGGACCGACGAGGCATCCGGCTTCATCCTGACGTGACAACCGTGCTGTGCGGGATTGGCGAGACTGCACGTTTCTGGCCGGATCGGCACCATAGAAGATCGGCCTGGTGAAGTGCGCCCGGCGTGGGTGAATCCGGCCCTAACGTGGGCGGACATGGGCACGGGGAACGGCTTCGCGGGCATGGGCACACAGAGCGGGTTCGAGGACGGGGTGCGGACGGAGTGGTCCCCGCCGTCGCGGGCCCTGCGGGTCGGCGTCGCCAGGGCAGAGGGCCAGATCACCCTCCGCGTGGCCGGCGAGCTGGACGTGGCGTCCGTACCGGTTCTGGATCGCGAACTGCGGCGCATGGAGCAACCTGGCGGCCGGTTGCTGCTGGACCTGAGCCGGGTGACGTTCTGCGGGACGGACGGAGTGGCCATGCTCCTCGACGCCCGGCTGCGGGCCAACGCGGCGGGCGGCAGCCTGGTGGTGGAGCGCGCCCACAGCGCGGTGCTGCGTCCGCTGCAGCTGAGCGGAGACGCGGAAGGGCTGCGGATCGTACGAGAACTGGCGACGGCGCCCCTGTCGGAGGGCGAGCGGAACCTACGGGTGTCCGTGGTGTCGGCGGCGCTGTCGGCGGCGTTCGAGATCACCGGCGCGCCGATGGGCAACGCCCAGCTGTACGAGGCGGAGAGCGGACTGCTGCGCATCGTGGCCCAACGGGGCTTCGACCACCCGTTCTTGACCTACTTCGAGACGGTGGCGGACCGGGAGACCGCGTGCGGCCTTGCCGCGCAGGACCGCAGACCGGTCATCGTCGACGAGGTGGCCGCCTGCCCGTTCTTCATCGGCACCCCGGCCCTGGAGGTGCTGGAGGAGGCATCCGTCGGCGCCTGTGTCTCAGTTCCGATCACTTCCGGGGACGGCACTCTGATCGGGGTGGTCTCCACCCACCACGAGCAGGCGAGGCGGTGGTCGGACGAACAGCACCGCGCCCTGGACGGACTCGCCCGCGCCGCCCACCTCCTGTGCTGAGCGGCTCCTAACCTGGCCGAGCACCCGGACGACCGGCCCGGCCTGATGCTGCGCCGGATCGCGCACAAGCACGCGTCGCTCGGCGCGCGCCGACCGCGAGACCTGGGCGGCCGCACTCGCGTCCGCCCCACGCCACTTCTCCCTTGGTGACGACGGCCGCTGACGGTTCCTCAAGGGGCGTTGTCAGTGCCTCCCCATAGAGTGGAATCACTCGGGAAGCAGCCCTCGGAGAAGGAGCAGAAACATGTCCGCCAACAGGATTCAGCACAAGGTGAATCACGTCGCGCTGGTAGTGGACTGTTCGGGTTCCATGCGTCCTCATGAGAGTCAACTCATTCGTGTGGTGGACGAGTTCGTGGCGGGTTTGAAGGCCGAATCGGACAGCCTCGGCCACGAGACCCGAATCAGTCTCTACTCCTTCGACCACAGGGTCGAGAATCTCGTCTGGGACATGGATGTGAAGCATCTCCCGTCCATGCGGGGGCTCTACCAAGTCAACAACGGGGCCACCGCACTTATTGAGGCCTCACTGAAGTCCCTGGACGACCTGGGACACATCTGGGAGGAATACGGCGAGCACAGCTTCCTCCAGATCGTGGTGACGGACGGCGAGGAGAACGCCTCCGGCGGCGACAGGCGGCACGACGGCGACATGAAGATACTCGGCCCCTGGCTCGACAGGATCGCGGCCAAGATGGGCGGACTGCCGGGCCACTGGACGTCCGCCATCCTCGTGCCGAACTCGCTGGCCAAGCGGACAGCGCAGAACTACGGCTTCCCGGCCGGGAACATAGCCATCTGGGACGCGGACTCCCAGGAGGGCGTCGAGGAGGCCATCGGCACCGTGCGCGCCGCCGCCACCAGCTTCCTCCGGGCCCGCGAGCAGGGTGTACGCGGCACGAAGAATCTGTTCGCCGTCGGCCAGGACATATCGGTCGACGAAGTACGGGCGAATCTCGAACCCATTCCGGCCGACAAATACCGGCTCCTGAAGGTCGACAAGGAAGTCGAGATACGCCCCTTCGTCGACTCGCATCCGGGCGTCTCCTACGAACGCGGTTCTTGTTACTACCAGTTGGGAGCCCGCGCTCAGGTCCAGCCGAACAAGGAAGTCATCGTGGTCGAGAAGGACACCGATCGCGCCTATACGGGAGACGCGGCGCGCAGCCTTCTCTTCGGGTCCGGCATTCAGGGGACGGTCTCGGTGAAGGCGGGGAACAATCCCAAGCTGGAGGTCTACGTACAGAGCCGCTCGGTGAACAGGAAACTCAAGCCGAAGACGCGTCTGCTCATCATGCTCTGACACCTGAAATCCGCTGTCTGACAGCAAATAGGGCCGGGCCGGGGCAAGAAGAGCCACCCCGGCCCGACCCCTGCGAGGTCAGTGACCGACCCCCCGCGAGGTCAGTGACCGACCTCCGGCAGCAGCGAGACGATCTCGCCTCCCATGCGCGCGACCAACACGTCCTTGTAGAGCAGGAGTTGCGGCGACCTCCAGTAGCCGGGGCCCTGCTTCGGCTCGCCGAAGTCCACGTCTCCACGCCAGACCTGCTCGCCCGTGCTCAGATCGAGGCCGGACAGGCCCCCGCCCTCGCCGAGGAAGTACACGACCCCCTGTGCCATCGACACCACGGGAAGCGCGACCTCACGCACGGTGTCCTTGTCGGGCAGCTTGATGCCGACCGGCCCCGTCCACAGAGTCTTTCCCGTGGTCAGCGAATAGGCCGAGGCCTCGGCCTTCCAGTTCACGGTGATCAGGCGGTCGCCGAGGACATCCAAGGCGGCCAGGTGCCCGTCGACCCGAAAAGAGTGCGAGGTCTGCTCGCCGGAGTCGCTGATGGTGGTCAGCCGCAGATCCCGGCGGGCGGGGAAGTCCAAGCCGCTTGTCCGGTCGATCGCCTCGGTCAGCACCATGCGGTCCCCCGAGGTACCGATGAGTTGCTTCCCGCCGGGGAGCGTGGCGATCTTCTTGGCGTCTCCGGTGGCGGGATCGAGTCGCAGGATGTCGCTGCTGTCCGGCTTCTCGACGTCCGGCATGCACGCCAGGTGGGGTACGCCGCCCAGCACCGCACGTTGGCACGCGACACCCTTGTCCCAGGTGTGGCGCCACTTCTCCTTGCCGGTCCGCGGATCAAGGGCCGACACCGTACGCAGGTTCGGCGTGTTGACGAGGACCGCGCCGTCGATGAGCATCGCGGCCTGATCGGTGCGGTCGTCCTGCGGCATCTCGACCGTCCACAGCACGTCGCCGTCGTCGGCGTCCACCGCCATCAGGTCGGTGCCACCGGCGTAGTCGCCGCCCGGCTCGTTCTTCGTGGTGTGGTTGCGGTAGGCGTAGACCACGCCGTCGCGCACGGCGAACGGATGGTCCATCCCGTCGCCTTCGCGGTTGACCTTGACCGCCCACTGCCGCTCGCCGGTGTTCGCGTCGAACTTGGCGGCGTCGTACTTGGACCCGGCGCAGTACAGCGCCGACCCGTCCACCAGGCAGCCCCGCTCGCCGGAACCCGCCACATCCTTCTGCCACGGCTTCCAGCCCTCCGGTGACACCGCGGGCCGTGCGGGACGGTCGTCGTCGGTCGCACCCGCGCCGCCGAAGCCGAACAACGCCCCCATGGTGATCGCGGCGACCGCCACCGCCGCCCCCGCGACCTGCGAGACGCGGCGCCGGCTGCGCCGCCGCTCCACCCTCTCGACCAGGTCCCCGGGCGCGCGCACCTGATCCAGGGCGACCGCGTGCAGCGTCTCCCGGACCTTCTCCTCCACCCGCTCCGTCGTCATCCCTGCATCTCCTTCGGCGTGTAGCTGAGCGACTGCGCCTGTTCCAGGGGCCTTTCGGGCCCGAGCTCCGGGACGAGCGCGCGGAGTTTGGCGAGTGAGCGGTGCGCGGTACTGCGCACCGTGCCGACCGGGCACCTCAGGAGCGCCGCGACCTCGCCCTCCGGCAGATCCTCGAAGTAGCGCAGCACGACCACGGCCCGCTGCCGCTTGGTCAGCCGACGCAGCGCCGCCCACAGCGCGATCCGCAGCTCGGTGTCCGACTCGGGGCCGGCCTCACCGCTGGGCTCGGGCAGTACGGGCACCGTCGTCTCGGCGCGATGTCTGCGCAGCCGCCAGCGGCTGACCTGCTGGCGGTACAGGACTTGGCGGACATACGCCTCGGGCTGCTCGATGTTCGCCCAGCGTCCGTAGGCCTTCATCAGCGCAATCTGCAGCAGATCCTCCGCCGCATGCCGGTCCCCACCGGTGAGCAGCACCGCGAGCCGCAGCAGCGCGGTGGAGCGCATCGCTACGAACTCCCGGAACTCGTCGTGACTTGAGGCCTCCATCGACCCTCCCCTTCTTCGCAACCATCACGACGCGATGGCCCGCCCCCCGCTATCCCTCGGCGGACGAGATTATGTGGGCGATAAATCTTGGTGCGGCCCGGGTGGGCGCCGATTAGGGTCCGGGCATGCGCATGTACCTTTCGTCGTTCCGCCTGGGCGACCACCCTGAGCAGCTCCTTGGACTCCTGGGCGGAGCAGGGGCACGACCTGAGATCGCGGTGATCGCGAACGCCGTGGACGAGCAGCCCGAGGACGCGCGCAAGGCCGGCGTGGAGCGGGAGTTCGCCGCGCTGGCCTCGTGGGGACTACGGCCGAGCGAACTGGACCTGCGGGATTTCTTCGACCGCCCCGCGGCCGAAGCCGAGGCCGCACTGAGCCGCTTTCCAGCGCTCTGGGTACGCGGCGGCAACTCGTTCATGCTGCGTTACGCGCTGGCCCGCAGCGGTGCGGACGCCGCGGTGACCGCCCTCCTGCAACGCGACACCTTGGTCTACGCCGGCTACAGCGCCGGCGCCTGCGTCCTCGCCCCCAGCCTGCGCGGACTCGATGCCTGCGACGACCCGAACGCGGTGCCCGAGACGTACGGCGACCCGACGGTCTGGGACGGTCTCGGGGTTCTTGACCACGCGGTCGTGCCCCACGTCGACTCGCCGGGCCATCCCGAGACAGAGGCCTGTGGCGTCGTGGCGGCCAGCTACCGGGCGGCCGGGGTCGCTCATCGGACGCTGCGCGACGGCCAGGCCTTGGTCATCGACGGCGCAGACGTACGCCTGGTCTGACGCGCTTCCCGGCAGCCGTCACTCACTGGTCGGAGACCTTGTGAACGACGGTGTCCTCGGGGTTCAGCCGCCGCCCGTCCGCGGACAGGACCTCCAGCGGGCGAAGGCCGCGCCCCTGCCGACGGTCGACCAACTGTGAGTGGGGTTCGCCGGGGTCGAAGAAGTTCTGCTCGCCCCACTGCCGCAGCGCCACGATGACGGGGAAGAGTGCCTCGCCCTTCGGCGTCAGCACGTACTCGCGATAGGCGCTGCCGTCCGAGGCGGGAACGGACTCCAGGACCCCGCCCGCGACCAGGCTCCGCAGCCGCGCGGTGAGGATGTTCTTGGCCACCCCGAGGCTGCGCTGGAACTCCCCGAAACGACGGCTTCCGTCGAAGGCGTCCCGCACGATCAGCAGGGACCACCAGTCGCCGATCGCGTCCACCGACCGGGCGACCGGGCAGTCACTGTCGTCGAAACGCGTCCTGGTCACCATGGCGTCCTCGCCTCTCACTGCCTCTCGCCGACACGGACGTCGGTTGCAACATGCTACCAAAAAGCGTTACCTTCACCGACGCCAATAGTGGTAGCAAGATGCAACCAGCAAGCGAAGGGGGCGCCCATGTCCGGCCTCAGGTCCAGCACCAGGCCCAGGTCCCGAAGCGGGGAAGGCGGTTCCGCGTTCGTCCTGACCCGAGGGGTCGTCCTCCTCTTCGCCGTGGCCTGCGGGGCCTCGGTGGCCAACGTCTACTTCTCCCAGCCGCTCCTGGTGACCATGGGCGACGATCTCGCCATGAGCCCGGCCCTCGTCGGCAGCGTCGTCACCCTCACGCATGTCGGCTACGGCCTGGGGCTGTTCTTCCTCGTGCCGCTGGGCGACATGGCCGACCGTCGGCGACTCATCGTGGCCCAACTCCTCTTCCTCGTCGTGGCGTTGCTCGTGGTGTCCACCGCCCACACAGCGGCGATCCTGCTCGCGGGCATGGCCGCGACGGGCCTCCTCGCGGTCGTCACCCAGACGTCGGTCGCCTTCGCCGCATCACTGGCCCCGCCCGCCGAGCGCGGACGCGTGGTCGGACTGGTCACCAGCGGCGTCGTCATCGGCATCCTGCTCGCCCGCACCGCGTCCGGACTCATGGCCGACCTCGCGGGCTGGCGCTCCGTCTACCTCGCATCGGCGTCGCTCACCGCACTCCTCGCCCTGATCCTGTACCGCGCACTTCCCCACCACGGCGACGCACCGTCGACCACCACCCTGCGTTACGGACAGCTCCTGCGCTCGACCCTCACCCTGTTCGCACGGGAACGACTGCTGCGGCTCCGGGCCCTGTTCGGCCTGCTGATCTTCGCCGCCTTCAGCACGCTGTGGAGCAGCGTCGCGCTCCCCCTCAGCGAGGCCCCGTACTCCCTGTCCCACAGCGCGATCGGGGCACTGGGCCTCATCGGCGTCGTCGGCGCCCTGGCCGCGACCGCGGCCGGGCGCCTGAACGACCGCGGACTCTCCCGGCGGACCACCGGCATCGCCCTGGCGCTGCTCGCCGTCTCGTGGGTGCCCCTGGCGTTCACCCGCGACTCGCTCTGGGCCCTGGTCGTCGGGGTGATCCTGCTCGACCTCGCCGTGCAGGCGGTGCACGTCACCAACCAGACCCTGATCTACGCGCTGCGTCCCGACGCGGGCAGCCGGTTGATCGGCGGGTACATGGTCTTCTACTCGATCGGCAGCGCCACCGGCGCCATCGCCGCGACCTCTCTCTACACGGTGGCCGGCTGGGGCGCCGTATGCGCGCTGGGTGCCGCGTTCAGCTGCCTCGGGCTCGCGCTGTGGGCGTTGACGCGACACGAGCCCGCGGACGGCTGACGGATGTGGCTCAGTGGGACCTCTGCAGCCTCTGCTTCACCGCGTCCTTGAGACCGTAGGCCGCGCCGATCACCGAGCCTCGGGTCTGGTGCGCGACAGCCTTGAACCCCCCGCTCGTGGAGCCCCGCCCCGTCAGTCGTGCGCAGGTGTCGGCGAAGCGGTCGGCGATGAGCGCAGGTTCGTATCGCGCCGAAGAGGCTTGAGCCGCATCGGCCATACGCTGCCGGAGGTCATCGTCATTGATGAGTTCGAGGAGGTTGCGCGCAAGCGCCTTCTCATCACCCACGGGCACGAGACGTCCGTCGATTCCATCGGAGATGATTTCTCTCGGCCCCAGGGGACAGTCGGTCGAGACGACGGGCACACCGCACCGCATGGCCTCGACGATGGTCATGCCGAACGATTCGTGGTCCGAGGCGCTTGCGGCGAGACCCGCCTTGAGCCACTCGGGATCGAGGGGCGAGACCGCGCCCATGAGCGAAGCGTGCTTTTCCAGGTCCAATTTCTCGATGAGGCGCTGGAGTTGTGTTCCGTGGCCTCCCGCGATTCCTGGTCCGAAGATGCGCAGAACCCAGTCGGGGCGTTCGGCGCGGACCCTGTCGAATGCCCGGATGAGGAGGTCGTACCGTTTGGGCGGTACGAGCCTTCCGGCAGCGACAACTGCTTTGTCCCTGCTGCTCGGCGGGGTTCCTGTAGGCGCCGGGACGGGATTGGGAAATGCTTCGACGCGCACGCCCGGCAGCGTCATCCTCGTCCGGTAGATGTCCGCGTCCGCCAGCGTGGTGGTCGTCAGCATGTCCAGGCGTGGATACAGCCGACGCAAGGTCATGCGCAGTGCCCGCGGGTGGTTGCTGAAGGTCAGGTGCTCCTGGCCCACCCGCAGCGGACCCCGCTTGGCCTGCAGACAGATGTGCGCGTTCAGGCCCGGCCGCGTGCCCACGACGACGTCGCTCGTCAGAGCGCCCAAGTGCTGGGCGATCCGCTGATCGGTCAGTGCGCTGTAGTACGGATACTGCGTCTCGCTGCGGGGAAAGACGGCAGCGGATTCACCGGCCTCGGGCAGGTCGCCCTCATACCCCGGTGTCCCCTTCCTCAGGTCCACCAGGTGCCGGAGCGCAATGCGGGGGTGGACGGGGAACACGGGTGCGTCCCTGTGCCGGTAGACCGAGACGATCTCCACGTCATGCTGTTCCACGAGCGCGTTGGCGAGATTGATGGTGGTGCGGATCGTGCCGCCGAAACCGAAGGAATTGTGGATGAGGAATGAGATGTGCAAGGTGCCGTGGCTCCCGTAGCCGCACTCCATGAGGAGTCGCCAAGGCCCCGGCACAACGGAAATTGCACAGACGGGGCCACTCGTCATGCCAACGACAGGGCCGAGCGAAGGTTGCGAGACGCGAAAAGGCGCGCAGAGCGCCTTCACCCCCTCGGATGAGTGAAATTATCGGGCAATATGGAGGGACTCGTGCGCATGTACCGAATCGGCCGCTCGGGGGCTGATGTCGTCCTTTCATGCGCAGCAGCAACCGGCAGTACCTCGTGTCCGTGGACCACTTGCGTGCCTATGCTGCCGTGCTGGTGCTCCTCTGCCACGGCACGCACATGATCTCTCCGCTTCTCCGGGAGACGCCGAACGGGGACGCGCACGGCTGGCTCTATTCGCAGAACCCTCTGGCGACTCTGGTCATCGAAGGCCACTCCGGGGTGGCCCTCTTCATGGTTCTCTCCGGATTCATCTTCACCATCGGCACCCTCGGCAAGGACGTCCACTACGGCAGGTTCCTGGGCAATCGGGTGCTGCGCATCTTCCCGCTCTACATCGCGCTGATCGTGCTGGGCATCGGTGCACACAAGCAGGGTGCGAGTCTGCTCGCCGTGGTCCAGTCCCTGGTCGGTCTGGGCAATCTGCCCGGCTCCCTCAGCCTGGGAGCCGTGTCGAGCATGTGGTGGGCCATCGCGGTCGAGTTGCAGTTCTATCTGCTGTTCCCGCTGTTCAGCAGACTCCTCACCAAGCGCGGTCCCGCGGCTCTGCTCAAGCTCCTGGCCGCCGTCGCCGTGATCCGCGCCCTGGTGTGGGCCTCGGCCACCGGCGGCATCAGCGTGAACTCGATGCTCTACTACAGCCTCGCCGGCAGGATCGACCAGTTCCTCCTCGGCATGGTCGCCGCCTGGTTCTTCGTGCACCACCGGGAACGCTTCCAGGGGATGGTGAAGGTCGGCATCGCGACGGCGCTGGTCACAGGCGCCATCTGGGCATTCAACCAGAGCCACGCCTTCCACGAACGGCACGCCACACGGCTGCTCTGGGTCGACGTCGAAGGCGTTCTGTGGGCGCTGGTGGTGCTGACCTATGTGGCCACCATCTCCTCGACCGGGGCCGTGTCGCGGGGGATCGCCAAGGTCGGTGAGATGAGCTTCTCCGTCTACCTGCTCCACTACATGGTCGTCACCGCGATCATCTCGCGGCGCTGGTGGTTCGAGCTGACGGGACGCCCCGTAGTGGACGCGTTCCTCACCGCGACGGCGGCGGTCCTGCCCCTCACCCTGGCCGCCGCCGTGGTCACCTACAACGGCATCGAGCGGCCCTTCCTCCGCTGGCGTCGCGCCTACCTCAGCGAGGACCCGCCCCAGCCCACCGCCGCCTCCCCCGCACCCAAGGCAGCCGTCGTCTCACCCCGATAGCACCCGCGGCGACCGGACATCAGAACGGGGAGAACACCCGCCGGAACAGATCCAGGGCCTCATCGGCCCAGCCCATGACGCCCAGCGCCGAACCCAGGTTCGCCGGCGGGCAGTTGACCAGAGTGTCGTGGCGGATCAGCCGGTCGAAGTCGACGAGCACCGGGTCCGGGCGGCTCGCGCCCCCGACGGGCCGGTAGAACGGGACCCCCGCAAGCCGCATCACATTGATCACCTCCTGGGCGAGAATCCCGTACCCGACCGTCGTCGGGTGCACGCCGTCGAGCGAGAACAGGCCGCCGTCCGTACGCCGTTCACCCTCGACGGCAAGGAAGTGGGAGTTCGGCGGCGGCGACAGCGCCTGCAGGGCCGACGGCAGCGGATAAGGCTGCCACCACGGCGGACGGGCCTGCGGGTCCTCGGCATACCGGCGCGACGCGAGACGGTCCAGCAGGCCACAGGTCTCCAGGAGATACCAGTCCCTGCCCTTCTTCCGGGCGGCCCGGACCGTCTCGGTGATCGCGTCGTTGTAGCCGTCGATCGCGTCGTCGACCTGATGCGCCTCGTCCCCGGTGATGCTGGGGTCCTTGCCCGCGTCGAAGTCGCGGTCCTTGATCCACGGGCGGGTGTAGTAGGGGAAGTAGCGCGAGCCGGGCTGGGTCTTGCCCGCCACGCCGCGCGCCATCGGCGCGATCGTGACGTGCGGAACCGTGCACCAGATGACATGACGCGCCTTGATGTCGAAGACTTCCGCCGCCACCTTGCGCAGTTCCGACCTGAAGTGTTTCGGCTGCCAGACCGTGAAGCGCCGCTTGTCGTCCAGGTCGTCGAAGCCGGCGTCCTCGCTCCACTTCACCCGCAGGTCGGTCACCGCCCGCAGGGCGTTGTTCGCGCCCAGGAAGACCACCAGGGTCTCGATGCCGTGCCTCGCCCCTGTGCCGTCGGTGTCCTTGCCCAGTTCGGCCGCCGCACGCAGCTGGGTCAGGGCGCCCGCCGTCCGGGGCTGGGTGGGCAGCACGCGCAGGGCGGCGCGCTCGCCGGCGTTCTGCACGATCTGGCTCACGAGGTCGTCCTTCGGGGTGCCGATGCGCTTGCGGCACTCGTCCGCCGACTTGGACAGGGCGTCGCGCAGGTCCCACCCGAACACGGCGAGGTTGTGCATGACCGCCGAGGTGGAAGGCACGGTCCGGCCAGGCCCCCGCTCCCAGTAGTCCTCGACCCGGTCCATCACGCTGCGCGCCCGGAACAGCGCGAGCGGCGCCTCCCACCAGTCCACGTTCCGTCCGAAGCGGGCCTCCAGGTCACGCAGGAAGAGCTCGAGGTTGAACGGCAGCCCACCGAAGCCCCCGTACTGAGGGAAGCGGAAGTCGGGGAAGCAACCCATCTCGTAGGCGACGATCGCGGGATACGACAGGGAGGTGTTGAAGACCGCCGCGCTCTGGAAACCCTGCGTCAGCGAATCCCCCAGGGCGACCAGACGGTGCCGCGGTGTGCCCGTCCACTGCTCACTGACGTCGACCGCCAGCTTGGGGTCGAACACGGGGACCCGCGGTTCCCGATGGCGTACGGAGTCGGCCATGATTCCCCCTTGGCACACCGCGGCGCACCGGCTGCGCCCCCGCGCGAGGCCTCTTCCTGCGTAGCAGAGCCGGGCCCGGGCGGCACCGCCCCTGACGAGAAATACGCGGAACCCGGTGCGAGGTCACACCGGGCCGGCACAAGATCCCCGGCCGGGCATGCGGAGCGCGGACCCCCGCCATTGACTGGTCGAAACGGCCGCAGTACAAGTCCCCTACGACATCCATGTCCCAGCGCCCTTCTCCCGTCGTGGCCGCTATTTCACGGGCCGTCCCGGCGCATCTCTGACAGGGGCGGCTGGGCGTTCCGTGCGGTCGAGCGCGGAACGAAGGGGGGACATCATGGGTCTGCGCATCACTGTGGACATTTTCTCGGGGCGCGCCAATCCGTCGTGGGAGATCCAGGACCAGGAACAGGTGCTCGAGCTGATCCAGCTCATGGCTCACCATCAAGAGGCGGTGGCCGACGTCTCCGACGGATTCTCCGGACTCGGGTTCCGTGGAATCCGGGTGGAGATCACCGACGACCTGGACACCGGGGGCCTGCCCCCGGTGTTCAAGATCGCGGGGGGCGGGGACCGCGATCCGTACACCGGAGCCGATGTCGCCGAGCGTCTGCTGGAGACCATGCCGGTCGGCGAGAGCGCCGAGCGGACTCCGGCCGAGGGCGAAGGTGACACCGAGGTGCTCGAGGAGAGCTACCCCGAGGACTTCCGCGAGTCGGTCCGCGCGGAGATCCGGCGCACGGCGCGGGAAGGTGCGGGCGGTGCGACCACCATCGAGCCCACCGAGTCGGGCGGCATCTCCGAGGCGGACGCCGCAGAGGTCGAGAAGCAGTTACAGACCCTCGTGCACCGGGCCGCGCTGGCCTGCGCGTACGACGTGACCCCCTTCAACCCGGCCTTCTGGAACCGGCCCGACACCCAGCCCTACAACAACTGCTACAACTTCGCGGTCAACCGGCGCACCAACACCTTCGCCCAGCCCGGCCGGGCGCACGGCTACACCATTCCGCGCACGGTGCGCTGCGGCGAGGTCTCCACCGGGGCGCAGCGCGACGGCCTGCGGCTCTGGGGCAACTGCCAGCCGCCGGGATCGCTGCGCTATGTGGTGGCGCTCGTCACCGGCACCTTCCCCGGCAACATCCGGGACTACCACTGGTACCGCCTGCACCCGGGCGGCCTCTGGGCCCACAAGCCGGGCGGGACCGCGGCCCGCAACACCGACAACTCCGGTCGCCTGATCACCAATCCGTACACGTGCGACCGACGCCCCTACAACGAATGGTGCGGTCTGTTCCAGACGCACAATGCGCTCGTCATTCGCTGACCCTGCTCGCGGGGAATGCAGCGGGAACGCAGCGGGGCGTCTGCGGAGGGCTGAAGTCCTCCCCCGTGAACGGTCCGGCCGCATTGGCCGGGCCGTCATCAACCGTCCGTCAAAAGCTCACCCGAGAGGTCGGAGGAGTGAGCGCCATGTCCACACCCTTTGGCGATCCCACAGCCGAGACAACGGAATCCGTGACGCCCGAACTGTACGACGTCGACCTCTCCGACATGGCGGTCGACGAACTGTCGCAGGACATCGCGGGTGATGCCGCCCCCGAGGCCGCCCCCGAGGCCGCCACACCCGCGTACCTCCTCGTCCGGGGCAGCTATCGCAGCGTCGGCACCCGCGTCCTGGAGTTGCGGGTCGACGTCGACGGCCCTCGTACGCTGCGCAAGGTCAGCGGGGACTTCTTCACCTCCGGTGGCAGCACCACCAGTTACGCGGGCTCCTTTGTCGTGCACGCTCCGGCCGTCACCTGGACGGCCACCCGCGTGGTGATCACCGGCCAGGGCCGTTTCACCGGGACGACCAGTTTCCCGGTCGTACGGGTGACCATCGCGCGCCGGCGGGTCGGCCAGCAGCAGGCCCCCGCCACCGTGCAGTTCCTCAGGACGTCCGGGCAGGTGGGCGCGACCTACACCTGCGCGTTCAGGTCGCCGTACTTCCGTACCGTCCAGTGGGAGCAGGACTCCGTCGCCGGCAAGGTGCCCTTCGTGTCCTACGACACCGGCTCCCTGCCGGGGCCGCCCGGCAGCCCGGCACGGAAGCTGACCGTGCCGCGGGCCTACGCCGAGGCGGGCATCGACGTGCTGGTCTCCAGCGCGGCCAACATCCTCGGCGACAGCGCGGCCGGCTGGAACAACGCCGAGCTGCACGCCGCGATGCAGACCAACTTCAGCCTGTGGCGGAACATTCCGCAGTGGCGCGTGTGGCTGCTGGTCGCCAGCCGTTACGAGGGCAACGCGGGGGTGCGCGGCATCATGTTCGACGCGGCCGACACCTTCCAGCGGCAGGGCTGCGCCGTCTTCTACGACATCATCAAGGGCACCGATCCCGAGTCCGTGCGCGCTCAGTTGCGTACGTACGTGCACGAGCTCGGTCATGCCTTCAACCTGCTGCACTCGTGGCAGAAGGGCCTGGCCACACCCCCGGCGCCGCTCGGCCCCAACAACGGCTTCGGGGACCTGTCGTGGATGAACTACCCCCAGAACTTCAATCCCGGCAACGGCGCTCCGACCGGCACGGAGGCGTACTGGCGGGCGTTCCCCTTCCAGTTCACCGCCAACGAGATCACGCATCTGCGGCACGGCTTCTACCGTGACGTGATCATGGGGGCCAACGCCTTCGGCAGGGGCGCCGCCGACATCGACCCGGACCTGTTCGACCAGCCCGTGGTGGACGACTCCGGGCTACGGCTCGAACTGCGCGGCAAGAAGCACTTCGGGTTCGGTGAACCGGTCGTCGTGGAGCTCAAGCTGGACACCACCGACCTGCGCGGGCGGGACACACATGAGTTCCTGCACCCGGACTACGACTTGGTCAACATCGCGATCCGGCAGCCGTCCGGCCGCACGCTGCTCTACCGGCCGCTGATGCGCCGGTGCGTCGAAGCGGACGCCACGGCCCACCTCACCGTGGACGGCGCGCCCCTCTACGCGAGCGCCTACGTGGGCTACGGCCAGGACGGGCACTACTTCGAGCAGCCGGGCACCTACCTGCTGCGTGCCGCCTACGTCGCCTCCGACGGTTCCCGCATCGTCTCGCCGGTGCTGCGCACCACGGTCCGCAGCCCCTACAACGAGACCGACGAGCAGGTCGGCGAGCTGATGCTGGGCGAGGAACAGGGCACGCTCCTCGCTCTGCGCGGATCCGACGCGCCGTCGCTCCAGGCCGGCAACGACGCCCTGCAGGAGGTCGTGCAGCACTACGACAAGCACCCGCTGGCCGTCTACGCCCGCATGGTCGAAGGGCTCAACGCAGAAAGGGACTTCAAGTACCTGACGCCGGACAAGAGCGCCCTGAAGGTGCGCCCCGCCGCCCCGGAGCAGGCCGTCGGCCTTCTGTCACCCGTCGTCGAGGCGTCCCTGCACGGCAACGGCGTCGACAACATCACCCTGAACATGGTGATGCGCCGCCTGGCCCGGGCCCACGCCAAGGAGGGCAACCCCGAGCAGGCGAACGGTGTGCTCGACCATCTGGTCAGCTACGCCGAATCGAAGTTCAGGCCACACGTCGTCGACACGGTGCGCCGCCAGGCGGACGAGACACGGCGGAGCATCAGCGGGGAGCCCGGCGCCTGACCAGCCGCGCAGACACGGGTCGCGGGCGGGGGGCGCCGGTCGCCCGATCGCCTGGATGCGGTACGAAGGTTCTGTGACCGAACAGAACCCGCCCGCGACCCTTCGTGTGTTCATCGCTCTCGCCCCGCCCGACGACGCGAAGCAGGAACTGGAACAGGCCCTCGGCCCCGCCTACCAGGCGCATCCGCGCATGCGGTGGAACCGCGTCGAGGACTGGCACATCACGTTGGCGTTCCTCGGCGAGGTCCCCGTCTCCGTGGTGCCGCTCCTGCGCACGCCTCTCGCGCGCCTCGCCGCGAGCCGCAAGCCCCTGAACCTGGCGCTGCGCGGTGGCGGGCACTTCGACGAGCGGGTGCTGTGGAGCGGGATCGACGGAGATCTCGAAGAGCTGCACCTGCTCGCCGAGGAGGTGCGTGCCGTCGCGGACGACTGCGGTGCCGCTCATGTGGGCCGGCCCTTCCGCCCTCATCTGACCCTGGCCCGTGCCCGTCGGGACACGCCGTCGTGCGCGGCGGAAGCCGCTGCCGGGCTCGCCGATTTCACCGGCAGCCCGTGGCAGACCGAACGCCTGCACCTGGTCGCCAGCAACTTCGGCCGCGGCCCGGGGCCCATCCACTACCGCGATGTCGGCGCCTGGAGCTTCGACGAGGGCCCGCGCGCCTGATCCGCGGCGCGATGGCGCTGGTAGTGCCGGGCGGCGCGGGCCCGGTTTCCGCAGGATGTCTTGCAGTATTCCTGCCGGCCGTGGCTCTTGACGAAATAGCGCACACACCGAGGTGCCGTACAGGCCCGCAGCTGCTCGCGCTGCGGGCCGCTCAAAAAGTCGACGGCGGCGCGGGCCAGGGCCGCCAGAAGATCCGCCTGCGGGTCCTGCCGCTCTGTCAGCAGCCTTACGGCGGGGGCTCCTTCGTGCGGCCATTCCAGCTGGGGGGCGACCAGCTGTCCGGCGGCGACCGCGTTCAGGTGGGCCAGCGCCTCGTCTGCGGGCATCAGGTGGCGGGCGTCGGCCGGGCTGGGCGGCGCGGGGCTCACCGCCCGCGCGTACAACGCCCGTACGGCACGCCGCAGTTCGGTGACCGCCCGCCTGAGGTCCTCGTCCGCCGCCAGGTCCCCGGCCCGCACATGAGCGGGCAAGAGGTCCTCCTGCGCATGCGTCCAGCGAGTGATGCCGCCGACCGTGGCCAAGTCGTCGGCGACTCCGCCGTCCCCGTCATGGCGGATCGTGCTCGCCAACTCCAGCGCCAGCCAACGTTCCACAGGTCGCTCCCTTGATCGCATCGCCAAGAGCACTCTACTATCCCTAACGCTTAATCTAAATTTTCCGTTAGACATGGAGGAGACCGAGCGATGACGGCGTTGCTTGCCCACATCAGCGACCTGCACCTGGACGGCAGCGAACGGGCCACCCGGCGCGCCACGCACGTCATGGACTACCTGCGCGCCCTGCCCCACCCCGTCGACGCCCTCCTGGTCACCGGCGACATCGCCGACCACGGCGACGAGGCCGAGTACGAGGAAGCGGCCCAGATCCTGGCCGCCCCCTTCCCCGTCCTCACCTGTCCCGGCAATCACGACGCGCGCCCCGCCTACCGCAAGGCGCTGCTCGGCCTGGCGCCCGACGACGGCCCCATCAACCAGGTCCACCACATCGCCGGAACAGCCGTCCTGATGTGCGACTCCACCATTCCCGGCCGCGACGAGGGGCTCCTCGACGCGGAGACACTCGCCTGGATCGACGCCACCCTCGCCGCACTCCCCCACGGCACCCCGGCGCTGCTCGCCTTCCACCAGCCGCCGGTCACGCTCCACCACCCCCTCCCCGACGCCCACTGCCTGCGCCAACCCGGGCAACTGGCCGCACTGCTCGAAGCCCACCCCCACGTGGCCGCCGTCCTCACCGGCCACGCCCACACCGCCGCCGCGAGCACCTTCGCCGCGCGTCCGCTGATCGTCGGGCCCGCCATCACCTGGACGCTGCGCCTGCCCTGGGAAGGCGACAAGCCCGCGGACCGCGAACAGCCCCCTGGCCTGGCCTTTCACATCCTCGACGACGACCGCCGCCTGACCACCCACTACCGCGTGCTGCCGTGACAGCCGAGTGCCCCGCCCCCCGCATCACGGGGGCGGGGCGGCAGCGCTGCAGCCACAGCGCGGATGGAAGAGCCCAGGCTATCGGCGGGCACTGACAATCGCGTGGCGTCTATGACTGCGGGGGCTGGTCCTGGTCCCTGCCGAGCTGGTCCCTGAACTTCTCCTGCGCCGTGTCGACCTGGCTCGAGTACTTGCCCTGGGTCTTGTCGTCGACGAAATCACCCGCCTTGTCGACGCCCTTCCCGGCCTGGTCCTCGTGCCCCTTGAGCATCTGCTTGAGCTTGTCCATGACTGACATGGGCAGCCGCCTCTCTGTGTCGCCCCCACAACCAGGCTCACACCGCGCGGCATGATCCGCATCCGGTGGCTCCCAGGGCCCCGCCCCCGCTAGGCGGACTCCCGCACCACGAGCTCCGGCTCGAAGATCACCGAGGTGGGGTCGGTCCGTACGCCCTCGATCTGTTCCTGCAGCAGCCGCGCCATCTCCGCGCCCATCTCCTCGACCGGCTGGCGCACGGTGGTCAGCGGGGGCGTGCAGGTGACCGCCACGCTGGAGTCGTCGAAGCCGACCACCGCCACGTCCTGGGGTGCCCGTCTGCCCTGCTCCCGCAGGACCTGGCACACGCCCTGAGCCATCAGGTCGTTCGCCGCGAACACCCCGTCGGTGTCCGGGTGCTCGGCCAGCAGCCGACGCATCGCCGCCGCCCCGCTCTCCAGGGTGAAACCGCCCTCGGCGACGGGAACGTAGGGCTGCCCGCCCCGCTCCATGCCGTCCTGGAACCCGGCGAGCCGTTCGCGGCCCGCGGGGATGTCCAGCGGGCCCGAGACCGTCGCCACCCGTCGGCAGCCGCGACCCAGCAGATGCTCGGCGGCCAGCCTCGCCCCGTCCCGGTGCGCGAAGTCGACGAACGTGACGCGGGCCCGCAGCGAGGGGCGCGCGAAGAACACCGCGGGCAGCCCGGCCTCGGCGAGCAGCTCCGGCAGCGGGTCCTGGGCATGCGTCGAGACGACCAGGGCGCCGTCCGCGTTGCCGTGGCGCAGATAGGTCAGCACCTGCTGCCGGGAGTCCTCCGTCTCCGCGAACATCAGCACCGGGTGCATGGCACGAGGCCGCAGGAACCCCACCACCCCGCTGACGGCGCGGCCGAAGAAGGGGTCGGCGAACACGCGCGCGGCGAACGCGTTCTGCGCCGTGTCGGTGTGGTCTCCGGCGCCCGAGACGACCAGGGCGATGGTGCCCGCGCGCTGGGTCACCAGGGAGCGCGCGGCCCGGTTGGGCGCGTAGCCCGTACGCTCGATCGCCGCCCGGACCACGTCCTGGATGGCGGGGGCGACATTGCGCACGCCGTTGACCACCCGGGAGACGGTGGCGCGGGAGACCCCCGCTTCGCGCGCCACGTCCTCCAGCGTCGGCATCTGTCTGTCCATCCGGGAACACTAACGCCCCGCGATCGGGCGTCATAGAGCGCTCTCCCGCGCCGCGCACGCCCGCAGACGGCGGCAGCTCTACCCGCGCACCGTCGCCGTCAGGGGCAGATCTCCGGCGCTGCGGCCCGCGAGGACCTGCCAGACACCCGCCTCGGTCCGCCACCGGTGCTCTTCAGCTTCCCAATGGCGCAGCATCCTCGCCGGTACCTCCACCGACGCCGTCACCGTCTCCCCCGGCTCCGCCCGAACCGCCGTGAAGCCCGCGAGCCAGCGCACGGGGCGCTCCACGGCGGAGTCCGGCCGCGCGAGGTAGACCTGCACCACCTCGCGTCCCGGGCGCGGGCCGGTGTTCCGCACCCGCACCTCGACGTCCAGGGCTGCTCCTGCGCCCTGTCGCTCTTGCCTGCGCACAGCCCGAAGGAGCTCGTAGCTCCACGTCGTGTAGCCCAGGCCGTGCCCGAACCAGTAGGCAGGTGCGCGGCCCGACCGCAGCCAGGCCCGGTAGCCGATGTGCAGGCCTTCCGTGTAGGCGAGCGTGCCGTCCCGTGGCCGGGTCTCGCGGACCGGCGCGTCCGCCAGCGTGGCTCCCCATGTGGTGGGCAGGCGTCCGCCCGGCTCGGCCCGCCCGAAGAGGACGTCGGCGAGCCCGGCCCCCGCTTCCTGTCCGGGGAACCACGACAGGAGCACCGCCCCGGCCTGCTCCCGCCAGGGCAGTTCCACGGGTCCGCCCGAGTTGACCACGACCACGGTGCGTGGATTCGCGGCGGCGACCGCCGCGACCAGTTCGTCCTGACGTCCGGGAAGGGTGAGCGAGGTGCGGTCGTGCCCCTCTGCTTCGCTGCCCTCGGTGGTGCCGACGACGACCACGGCGACGTCCGCGGCCCGCGCGGCCTCCACCGCCTCGGCCAGCGCCTGCTCGGGGTCCGGTTCGGGCTCCGTGGCCGTCACGACGAGGGCGCGACCGGTGTCCGGAGCCAGTTCCCTGCGGGCCACGACGTGCGCGCGATGGCCCGCGGGGAGCCATACCGAGGCGTGCCGGCGTGGCGGGTCGAGATGAATGACCGCGGGGTCCTCGGTGTCCCGAGTGAACTCCCCTTCCACCAGGTCCTGTCCGTCCACCACCAGACTCATCCGGCCGTAGCCGCCCACGCCGAACGTCCACTTGCCTTCTTCGCCCGTGCGCAGCAGCGCGCTGACTTCGACGGTGTGGGCCTCCGGCGTGACAGGCGGCTCCAACTGCCGTCCGGAGAGGCGGTGTTCCGAGGAGAGTTCGCGTCCGTCCGCGGTCAGCACCCGCAGCAGTACGCCGGGTTCCCCGGTGAGGGGGTTCGCGCACCGCGATGCGTCCAGCGGTCTGGGCTGTCCGCCCAGGTCAGGACCGGGCGCGTGCAGGATCCGGGCCCGCCCCCGCAGCCGGGCCCGGATCCCCTCCAGCGGTGTGACGACTTCCGCGGGGAAGACCCCGGCGCTGCCTTCTCCCTGCAGGCGCGGTGCGCAGGCGTGCCGTCCGATCACCGCCACGCTGCGCAGAGCGGACGCGTCCAGGGGCAGGATGTCCTCGTTGCGCAGCAGGACGGTGCCGGCCGCGACGGCCCGGCGCAGCAGGCGACGGGCGGTGCCGCCGGGCCAGGCGCGCGGCGGGAGCCCGCGGCCGCCGGCGAGCGCGCCGACGCGATCGGCCAGGGTCAGCAGACGCAGCACTTTGTCGTCGATCGCCTGCTCGGGGACGGTGCCGCTGCGGACCGCCGCCACCAGAGCCGCGCCCCACGGGCCTTCAGGACCGGGCATCGCGAGGTCCTGGCCCGCCACCGCGCTCTGCTCCGTCCGACGTACGGCGCCCCAGTCGGAGACGACGGCCCCGTCGAATCCCCACTCTCCTTTCAGCGGTTCGGCCAACAGCCCGTTCTCGGTCATCGTCGTGCCGTTCACGCCGTTGTAGGCGCTCATGACCAGCCATACGCCCGCTCGCACGGCCGCTTCGAACGGGGCCAGATACACCTCGCGCAACGTCCGCTCGTCCACCCGTACGTCCAGGGTGAGCCGCTCGGTCTCCGAGTCGTTCGCCACGTAGTGCTTGGCGGTCGCGGCCACCCCGTGCCGCTGGACGCCGCGGATCAGGGCGGCCCCGGTCCGCGCGGCCAGTTCCGGATCCTCGGCCAGGCACTCGAAGTGGCGCCCGCCCAGCGGCGTGCGATGCAGGTTCAAGGTGGGCGCCAGGACGGCGTGCACGCCCTTGCGCCGCGCCTCGAAGGCAAGCAGTTCGCCGAGTTCCCCGGCCAGCCGCTCGTCCCACAGCGCACCCAGCGCGGAGGCGGAGGGCAGGAGCATCGACGAGCGACGCTCGTCCCACTCCTCCCCCCGCACCCCGGCGGGACCGTCCGAGAAGACCATCTCCCGCAGCCCCACGGCAGGTTCGGCCCGGGTGCGCCACACGGTGGCTCCGGTCAGCAGTCCCACCTTGCGTTCCAGGTCCAGCCTGCCCACGAGCCGCAGGAGTTCGTCACGCGTCATTCAGCCGTCACCTCACTTGTAGATGCCGAACTCGTAGAGCGAGTAGCCGTATCCGGTGCCTCGCTCCGTTCCGTTGATCCGCACGTAGCGGCCCGATCCGTTCACGTCGAAGTCGTCGACACCGCCATTGCCGCCCCGCACCTCGTGCACGGTCCGCCAGTTCCGCCCGTCGTCCGAGGTCTGGACCGTGTACGTCTTCGCGTACGAGGTCTCCCAGTTGAGCTGGACGTGCTTGAAGGAAGTGGTGGAGCCCAGGTCGACCTGGAGCCACTGCGGATCGCTCCAGTCGCTGGCCCACCGGGTGTTCTGCTTGCCGTCGACCGCGTTGGCCGCGGTGCACGGGCAGTCGCCGCTGCCCGGCTGGAAGGACGAGGCGGTCGCGGGCTTGCCCTGGGCGATGTTCGTGCCGTCGACCGGTGGCACGACCACGCGCACGGACCGTGTCTCGATGCCCACGTTGCCCTTGCCGTCACTGACCTTGACGTAGATCTTCCAGACGCCCGGCTTGTCCGGGGCCGTGACCTTCAGGCGGCCCGACCCCTGGTCCGTGGCGGCCAGCGGGGTGAGCTCCTTGCTCTTGTCCACGTACATGCTGTTGGCGAGCACCTCGTAGGAGAGCGCGTCGCCGTCGGGGTCGCTGACCTTCGTCGTGAGCGTGAGCGGACTGCCCGCCGCGACCTTGCCCGCGTCGCCGTCGACGGCCAGATCGGTGATGACCGGCGGGGTGTTGTCACCGGCCGTGCTGCCCTTGAAGGCCTTCTTCACGGCGTAGTACGAGAGTCTCTTCTGGCCCGCGGGCAGCAGGTTGAACCACACGCCGCCGAAGTCGTACTCCGTTCCGTAGTGGAACAGGGTGGCGCCGAGCGCGACGCCCCGGTGGCCGGTGACGCAGTCCCAGGCCTTGGTGTAGCCGGCGGCCTTCGCGCGGTCGGTGGGCTCCTCGGGAACCCCGTTCGCGTCGTCGGGGACCTCCCACTCGCCGGCGGGCCCCGACTCGGTGACTATGTAGGGCTTGTCGTAACCGCCCTGCTCCCAGTCCGACTTGATGTCACACGTGGCGTCGTAGGCGTTGACGGCGTACAGGTCGAGGTCGGGGGCGTTCTTCTTGTAGTACGGCCAGGCACCGGTCCAGGCGTCGGTGGACGTGACGGGGTGGTTGGGGTCCACGGCGTGGATCTTCTTGGCGACGTCGTTGACGAAGGTGGTGTACGCGTTGCGCTGCTTCTCCAGCTCATCCCCGGCGTAACAGTTCTGCAGCCCCAGCACCGACTCGTTGCCCACGTTCCACATCAGGACGCCGGGGTGGTCCTTGTAGGTGCCCACCCACTTGGGGAACTCCTCGAGCATCTGATTCTTGTACGCGGTGTCCGTCAGGTAGTTGACACAGCCGCCGCTTCCCGGGCCGCCGCCGGGCTGCAGCCAGAAGCCCGCGACGACCTTGACTCCATGGGCGGCAGCGGAGTCGAACAACGGCTTGCTGGAGGCGTCGGTGCCCCAGGTCCGGATGGTGTTGACGCCCATGGACCGCAGATCGGGCAGGTACTTGTCCGCGTCAGCGACGGACGGGCCCCAGGTCAAGCCCTTGACCTGGTAGGGCGAGCCGTCGACGGTGAGCTGCCAGTTGCCTTGCGAACCGGTCACCTTCACGACACTGCCGGCCGCGTGCGCCTGCTGGGCGGGGAGCGCGAGCGCACCGGTCACCAGCAGGCCCGCGGTGGCGGGGGCGACGATGGCGCGGAGGGAGCGGGCGGTACCAGGTCTACGCATGGGGGTCTCCTGGGCGATGAGGGCGTGGGGAGGATGCGGAAGGGGCTGCGAAGAGGGCGCGAAGTGCGTGCGGAGTGGAGCGGCACCTGCGAAGGGCAGGCTGGGCGGAAGGGAGTCGGCCCAGTCCGCCCTTCGCAGGCCGAGGTCACGGAAGCTCGTAGTTCTCGTCGAGCGCCGCGCCCGCTTCGGGGTGGGTCTGGTCGTAACCGCGCGGGTCGCACTGCAGACCGCCGACGATGCAGTGGTCCACCAACGCCTTCAACGTCGCGTCGTCCCACGCGCTGAAGAAGTCGTAGTGGAAGGAGTGGCCGGTCCCGCTCGCCAGGCGGACCTTCGACATGTCCCCGTTGACGGGGAACGCCATCTTGAACTCGATCATCGGCAGGGCGACGGGGTGGCTCGTCGGGCAGACGTTGTCGTTGGTGCCGTTCTTGACCACCGGGTAGGACATGTGGCTCTGGTGGTCAGGGGAGTCCAGGGTCTTGCCGTCCCAGCAACTGGGCGCCTGGAAGCGGATGTTGAGCTGGGTGTCCCGGCTCGTGGGGCAGTTCTTGGGGAAATCGACGTTGAAGTAGCTCTCCCCGCACTCCCACCCTTCGACGAAGCCAGGGTGGTCACGGAACTCCTGCGCGGACTGCATCGGACTGCCGACGACGAACCTGAGCCCCCTGGGGAACGGCCGCACACTCGTGTAGTCGGTGACCCCGGCCTTGTAGTAGATCGTCTGGTCCCCTACGGGCCGCACCTCCTGGTCACCGTTGAACAGGGTGGGCATCCAGTACGCCGACCTGTCGCCGGGAGCGAGGCACTTGGTGGAACCGGCGTCCAGGGACGCCGTGGTGCTGTGCGCGTTCGTCGTGGTGTTCCCCATGAACGTGTGGTCGTGCGACTTGCCGGGCTGCCCGGGGTAGACGATGGGGTCGTCGGGAGCCGTGTGCGTCACCGAACAGTGCGCCTGGAACTCGTGGAAGTAGCGGTGCGGCGGCTGCTCCGCCGATGGCGCGGCGCCGGTCACGGGGTGCTTCGCGGGGATGTACCCGTCCTCGTCGGCGTCCTCCGCCGACATGCGGGTGGACGCGGCCATGGTGTGACCCGCGTGCGCTGTCGAGGCCTTCGCCGTCCGGGAATCGGTCGCGTGGTCGGCGCTCACCGCTATGCCGCCGATACCCAGAGAGCTCAGTATCAGGGCGCCCGCGATCAGCGCTCCTGAGATCGTTCTCGATCTCCGTGCCATGGAGACCTCCTGCCACGTGGAGAGGGATGGGGGGACCGGCCTGCCGGGAGCCGTGGCCGTGCGCTCCCCGGACGCCGGGAGTGGGCGCCCTGACCACGAACAGGTCGAGAGAGTCGGGAGAGCGCTCTCCCGGAGTGTTCCCACCGTGACGCGAGCGTGTCAAGAGAGGGGGAACCACTGAAGGCCCGCAACTGCCGCCTCATAGGGGGCAATTGCTGCCCTTCAGCGGCAAGGCGGGGAGTGGGGGCGTCGGCGTTGACGTGGCATGCGGAGACGAGGACGATACGAACTGGGAGAGCGCTCTCCCTCCAGTCCGCAAGTGCCCCACGCGCCCTATGTGTGCCCCGGGGGTGGGCAATGAGCAGCGGGGCCGGGACGCGTACGTCCCGGCCCCGCGTGGGTCGTGCTTCAGAGTCCCTTGGTGCTGGAGATGTCCGGGGCGACCACACCGGAGCCGGCGCCGGGCATCGGCGGGGCGTCCTCGCCCCACTGACCGGCGTCATCGAGCACATCCAGAGCGCCCGCGGCGCGGGCGGGTTCCCTCACGTCCGCGGTGTCCGCGCCCTGGGGCGGGCTGATCGCGGCGATGACAGCCCCGGCGGCGAGAGAGGCAACGGCCAGTACGCTTCGCTTCTTCATACCGGGGTCAACTCCCCTCCGCCCATAAGGGCACGGCCTGGCCCCCGAGATCACTACAGCGGACGTCTACGGTTACGGTCCAGGACAGGGGTTGACCAAGCCTAGGCTGTGCGGATGTTGGTCTACGCCCCCGCGGCCCTCCTCTTCCTCGTCTTCTGCGTGCGCGTGGTGCGCGAGCGCAGGAAGTTCAGCAATGCCGTGATCCTGGGGCTCGCCGTGCTCTGTGCACTCGCGGCCTGGCTGTTCCACCTGGTCAGGTCCGGCTCGGCGTCAGGTCAGGCCGTCGCGTGGGCGCTGCTGGTCCTCGGCGCCCTGAGCATCCTCGTGCTGACGTGCTTCCTGTTCTCCAACGGCCTGCAGATGGTGCGCAAGGAAGGACGCAGCCCGACCAACCTGCTGTCGCTGCTGGCCGCGTTGGCGATCCTGTCGGTCGTGGCGCTGGTGGTGATGGCCGTGGTCGTACGGACGCCCGTGTGGGTCGGGGTGGGAACGGCGGCCGGTGGCCTTGCCGCCTATCTCGCGTTCCTGTTCTTCTGCTTCGTCTGTTACGCGTTCCTCTACGGGCGGCTGCGGGTGCACCGCAAGGCCGACTTCGTGGTCGTACTCGGCTCGGGGCTCGTCGGTGGGTCCACCGTGCCGCCGCTGTTGGCCAGTCGTCTCAGGCGGGCGCAGTCGGTGCACGCGCGCCTGGCCGAGCGGGGCGAAGCGCCGGTGCTCATCACGTCGGGGGGCCAGGGGCCGGACGAGGATCTACCGGAGTCCCACGCGATGGCCGACGATCTGGTCGCACACGGTTTCCCGGCCGCCCTGATCGAGCGGGAGGACCGCTCGACCACGACCGAGGAGAACCTGCGGTTCAGCAAGGCGATCATGGAGAAGGCGAAGCCGGACTACCGGTGCGTGATCGTCACGAACAACTACCACGCCTTCCGTGCCGCCCTCACCGCCCGGCGGGCCGGGATCGAGGGCCAGGTGGTGGGCTCACCCACGGCCGCGTACTTCTGGCCCACCGCCACGATCCGCGAGTTCGCGGCTGTGCTCGTCGCCTACAAGCGGACCAACGCGGCGATCTGTCTGCTGCTCGTGCTCGGCGGGGTGCTCGCCTGGTGGGCACAGCGCAACGGCGCCGGGTAGCACGTCGGCCGCCCTCCGGTGGGGGCCAGGAGCGGGGCTACGAGCGTCGGCGGGGCTTGCCCCGCTTGGCCGCCTTCGGCGCGCCGCCGGAACCGCCGCGCGCGTTCTTGCCCGACTTTCCGGTGGGCTTGCCCGTCTTCGCGGCGGGCTTGCCCGTGGTCGGCTTCCGGCGGGCGGCGCCCTTGTCGGGGCTCTTGCGCTTCGACTGGTCCGGTGCCGAGGCGGCCGCGGGAGTCTGGGAGCGGCCGCGGGAGCTGTTGACGGTGCGCCCTCGCACGATCCCGATGAAGTCCTCCACCAGGTCCGTGGTGGCGTCCTCGGGCCAGGACAGCGCGACCCGCGACTCGGGGGCCTCGGTGAGCGGCCGGTAGGTGAGGTCCTTGCGGTGGTGCAGGCGGGCGAGCGACTGGGGCACGGCGAGGACGCCGATGCCCGCCGCCACCAGCTCGATGGCGTCCGCCGTCGTCGCGGGGCGCTCGTTCGCCGGCTGTCCGGGCAGCTTCTCCCACGCGAGGGTGTCGTCGAGGGGGTGCAGGATGATCTCGTCCGCCAGATCCTCGGCGGTCACTGCGTCGACCGCCGCGATCACGTGGTCCTTGGGGATCACCACGACCGTCGTCTCGGTGTAGAGGGGGATCGCACTGAGGTCCGTACGGTCGACGGGGAGCCGTACGAAACCGGCGTCGGCGCCGCCGCCGCGCAGGAGCTCGAAAGCCTCGCCCGGGTCCACGGCCACGAGGGTCAGCGGCACGTCGGGCAGCCGCTCGTTCCAGATCCGCACCCACTTGGTGGGTGTCACCCCCGGGACGTACGCGAGCCTGAAAGAAGAGGTCACCTGCGAGTCCGTCACTCCGCCAGGTTACCGGTCGTGGTCGGCGGTAGCTCACACGCTCGATACCCTGGGGACATGACGTTGCACCAGACCGCCCAGACCATGAAGCCCGCGACCGCGGCGAAGAAGCTGGGTGTGTACCTCGAGGCCACCCCCGCCGAGTTCCAGGAGGGTGTCGTCTCGCGCACCGAGCTGAACGCCCTGCAGACCGAGCCGCCCGAGTGGCTCCAGGAGCTGCGGCGCACCGGACCGCACCCCCGGCCGGTCGTCGCGTCGAAGCTCGGTGTGTCCATCGCCGGTCTCGCGCGTGGCGGGGTCACGGAGGCCCTCACCACGGAGCAGATCGAGGCGATCAAGACCGACAACCCGGAGTGGCTGCAGAAGGAGCGCGCCACCCAGGCCGAGGTCCGCAAGGAGACGGTACGCATCAAGGAGAAGAACGCCGCGGAGCAGGAGCGCCGGTCGCGTTCCTGACCTCGCCCGGACTTCGAGCCCCCGGACCCTGACGCGGTCAGGCCGGGGGCTCCGTCATGCGATCCTGAGGGCGTGGTCCTCACCCCCGCGGCGCCGCAGCCGATAACCGCCGATCCGCCCGCCTCCGCCGAGAACCCGCTGCTCACGCAGTCGTGGCTGGACCTCGCCTTCGTGCACTGGGCCGTGGACCCCGCGGATGTCGCGCCGCTGCTGCCGGCCGGTACGGTCCCCGATCTCCACGACGGGGTGACCTACGTGGGCCTGGTCGCGTTCCGGATGCACCGGGTCGGCTGGTTCCGGCTGCCGGGCATCCCCTACCTGGGCACGTTTCCCGAGACCAACGTCCGCCTGTACTCGGTGGACGCCCACGGCCGCCGCGGCGTCGTCTTCCGCTCGCTCGACGCCTCTCGCCTGATTCCGGTGGCGGTCGCGCGCGGCGCCTTCCGGTTGCCGTACCAGTGGTCGCGGATGAGTATCCGCCGCAGCGGCGACACCGTCACCTACACGAGTGCGCGACGCTGGCCGGGGCCGCGGGGCGCGCACAGCCGTATCGCGGTCCGGGTGGGCGAGCGGGTCGAGGAGCCCACCGATTTCGAGCACTTCCTGACGGCCCGCTGGGGCATGCACAACACATTCTTCGGACGGCAGATGTTCCTGCCGAACGCGCATCCGCGGTGGCCGCTGCACCGGGCCGACCTGATCGAGTGCGATGAGGATCTGGTCGCGGCCGCGGGCCTGCCCCGGCCGGTCGGGGACCCGGTGAGCGTGCTGTACTCGCCGGGTGTCCCGGTCCGCTTCGGACGGCCTGCCCGGCCCGGCGGCATCCCAACTCCTTGACGCACGCCCGCCCCGACGCCCGGGTGAGGGCGGCGCGGCGGCAACCCCCTTGGACACAGGCCGCGTTCACCTCACGGGCGCGTGGCGCGGCGCCGGGCCGAGGGGAGGAAAAGGTGAGGCCGTGCACGGCGCCCCGTCCTATGCTGGGCGCATGATCGATCTGCCGCTCTCCGCGTTGGAAGTCGCCATGGTCGAGGCGGGTACCTCGCCCTCGGACGCCCTGCGCGCCTGCGACGGTGCGGCCCGGGAACTGGAGCGTCTCGGGTACCACCGGCTGTGGTTCGCCGAGCACCACCACTCCCCCGCCATCGGCACGTTCCCGCCGGCGATCATGACGGCACACACCGCCGCGGCGACGTCGGATCTGCGGATCGGGTCGGGCGGTGTCCTGGCCCCCAACCACGCTCCGCTCATGGTGGCCGAGCAGTTCGCCACGCTCGCGGCCCTGCATCCCGGCCGCATCGACCTGGGCATCGGCCGCGGCCCCGGCACCTTCCACGAGGTGACGGCCCGCGCCCTGCGCCGGGGCGCCGGGCCTGCCACGGACGAGGAGTACGCCAGGGACGTGTCGGCGATCCTGGAGCTCCTCACCGAGGTCGGATTCGGCGAGCTGCCCGAACCCTGGCTCCTCGCGTCGAGCCGCGCGGGGGCGACGCTGGCCGCCGAGCTGGGACTGCCGATCGCGATCGCCCATCACATCCGTCCCGAGAACACCATCGAGGCGCTCGGCCGCTACCGCGAGGCGTTCCGTCCCTCCCCCTGGTGCGAGGCGCCGCGCGTTCTGGTGTGCGTCGAAGTGGTGTGCGCCAAGACCCAGGAACGCGCCGACGAGCTGGCCCTGCCCATGTCCGTCGTGAAGGCAGGTCTGCTCTTGGGGCAGAGCGACACGGCGTTCCCCGGTCCGGCCGACGCGGCGGCCCACCGCTTCAGCTCCCGGGAACAGGACGCGCTGGCCGCCTTCGCCGCGCAGCAGGCCCATGGCACCCCCACGGCGGTGGGCTCCCGGCTCGCGCGGATCGCGCAGGACACCGGCGCCGACGAACTGATGCTGGTCACACCCGTCTATGACCTCGCCGAGCGCGTGCAGTCGTTCGCCTTGGTACGTGAACTCTGCACGGCGCCCCGTGGACAGGGGGGCTGCCAAGGGGCGCCGCTGAACGTGTCCAGGGCTGTTCAGGCCCTCAGAGATCGCGACGGAAGAACTCCACGATCACAGCCCACAGGGCACGGCCGATCAAGGCCGCCGTGATGCGTGTGGCGAGTTCACGCCCCACCTCTGTCCGCTTGGACGACTGACGTTCGGTCATATCTCCTCCTCTCGGTTCGGTCAGGGCACCCGATCGGCCGCTCGATACGGCCGGTCTTGGCGCCCCGCCCCCCAACGCGAGGAAGAGACAGCGTCAACGTACCCTCAGGCACCGCGAGTTCGGAACCACGTGCGAGCACGGACAAGCGCCGCAGTCGGCTCACGACTGCGGCGCTTGACGGTTTGCCGGCCACCGGCCGGGGCTTGCTAGGCGGCGTGGAACCCGGTGGCTCCCTTGCGCGGTCCGGCGTCCGCGTCATGGTGGATCGGCGCGCCCGAACCGGTCAGCGGTAGCCCCGTGCCGCCCCTGCGCGCGGCGATGATCTCGGCGGCGATGGACAGGGCGGTCTCCTCCGGTGTGCGGGCCCCGAGGTCAAGGCCGATCGGGGAGTGCAGGCGGGCCAACTCCTCTTCGGTGACGCCGACTTCCCGCAGCCGTGCGTTGCGGTCCTCGTGGGTGCGGCGTGAGCCCATCGCGCCGACGAACGCCACCGAAAGCCGCAGGGCCACCTCGAGGAGCGGGATGTCGAACTTGGCGTCATGGGTGAGGACGCACAAGACCGTGCGGCCGTCGGTCGCGGTGTCCCGGAGGTAGCGGTGCGGCCAGTCGACGACGATGTCGTCGGCCTCGGGGAAGCGGGCCCGCGTGGCGAAGACCGGACGGGCGTCGCACACGGTCACGTGGTAGCCGAGGAACTTGCCCGTGCGCACCAGGGCTGCGGCGAAGTCGATCGCACCGAAGACGATCATGCGGGGCGGGGGCACGCACGACTCGACGAACAGGGTCAGGGGCTCCCCGCAGCGCGATCCGCTCTCCGAGACGTCGAACTCGCCGGTGCGGCCCGCGTCCAGCATCGCGCGGGTCTCCCCCACCACCGTACGGTCGAGGTCGGGATGTCCGTCCAGGCCTCCTTCGTACGAGCCGTCGGGGTGGACGAGCACGACCCTGCCGAGCAGTTGGGCCGGGCCCCGGGCGACGCGGGCGATCGCGGCCGCGTCGCCGTGGGCTGCGGCCGAGAGCGCCGCCGCGAAGACCTGCCTGCCGGGCGCGTCCGCGCCGAGCGGCGTGACCAGGACCTCGATCACGCCGCCGCAGGTCAGGCCGACCGCGAAGGCGTCCTCGTCGCTGTAGCCGAACCGCTCGCGCACGGTCGCGCCGTCCTGGAGGGCCTGCACGCACAGGTCGTACACGGCGCCCTCCACACAGCCGCCGGAGACCGAACCGATGACCGTGCCCTCGCTGTCGACGGCGAGGGCGGCGCCGGGCGGGCGCGGCGCGCTGCCGCCCACCGTCACGACGGTGGCGACGGCGAAGTCCCGGCCTTCCTGGACCCAGCGGTTCAGTGCCTCGGCGATGTCAAGCACCCGGTGCTCCTCCCGCGTTCAGGACACGGTCGGGGCGAATGGGCAGGTGGCGGTGGCGTACGCCGGTCGCGTGCCAGACCGCGTTGGCGATCGCCGCGGCGGCCCCCACGATGCCGATCTCGCCGATGCCCTTGATGCCGACCGGGTCGTCCGCGTCCGTGTCCTCCACCCAGTCCGCCTCGATGACCGGCACATCGGCGTTGGCGGCGAAGTGGTAGCCCGCGAAGTCGGCGCCCACGTGGCCGCCCGTCGCCTGGTCGCGGTGGGCCTCCTCGTGCAGGGCCATGGACAGGCCCCAGGTCATGCCGCCGACGAACTGGCTGCGCGCCGTCAGCGGGTTGATGATGCGGCCCGCGGCGAAGATGCCGAGCATGCGCCGCACCCGCACCTCGCCGGTGGTGACGTCGACGGCGACCTCCGCGAACTGCGCGCCGAAGGAGTGGCGTTCCTTCTGCGCGAGTGCGCCGACGGCCGCGCTGGTGTCGGAGCGCACGGTGATTCCCTGGGGGGGGATGTCGCCGCCCAGGGCCAGTTGCTCCCGCAGGTCGGCGACCGCTGTCCTGACGGCCCAGCCCCAGGAGCGGGTGCCCATCGAGCCGCCGGAGATCGCCGCCGGACCGAAGTCGCTGTCACCGATGCGCACCCGGACGCAGTCCTGGGGCACCTCGAGGGCTTCCGCGGCGATCAGGGTCAGCGCGGTGCGCGCGCCCGTCCCGACGTCCGCCGCGTTGATCCGCACCGTGAAGGTGCCGTCGGCCTCCGCCGTCGCGGCCGCGGTGGACGGCGCGACGATCACCGGGAAGGTGGCGGCCGCCGTGCCGGTGCCGAGCAGCCAGCGCCCCTCGCGCCGCAGGCCGGGACGCGGGTCCCGATCGGCCCAGCCGAACCTGCGGGCCCCCTCCTGGAAGGCGGAGAGCAGATTGCGGCTGGCGAAGGGCAGCCCGGAGACGGGGCCCACGTCCGGTTCGTTGCGGGCGCGCAGCGCGATCGGGTCCACACCGCACCGCTCGGCGAGTTCGTCGAGCGCGGACTCCAGGGCGAAGGAGCCCGGGGCCTCGCCGGGAGCACGCATGTAGGTCGGTGTGGGCACGTCGAGGCGCACCACGCGGTTGACGCTGCGGTGGGCGTCGGCGGCGTACATCGGGCGCCCGAACCCGGCGCTTCCCTCGACGAACTCGTGGACCGTCGAGGTGAGGCTGTGCGCCTGGTGGTCGACGGCGCGCAGCCGTCCGTCGGCGTCGGCGCCGAGCCTGACGCGCTGGGCGGTGGGGCTGCGGTAGCCGGTGAGCGTGAACAGCTGGCGACGGCTGAGGACGACCCGGACGGGGCGGTCGAGCAGGGTCGCCGCCATCACGGCGAGGATCTGGTGGACGCGTACGCCCTTGGATCCGAAGGCGCCGCCGATGTGCTCGGACCGGACCCGTACCGAGGCGGGGTCGAGCGAGAACAGCTTGGCCAGTTCGTCCGCGACCCAGGTGCTGCCCTGGTTGGAGTCGACGACTTCGAGGCGTCCGTTGTCCCAGCGCGCCATCGCCGCGTGCGGTTCCATCGAGCCGTGGTGCTCTTCGGGGGTGGTGTACTCCTCGTCCACGACATGTGCGGACGCGGCGAGTTCGGTCTCCAGGTCGCCCTTCTCCACCAGGTGGCTCTCGCCGTCGGGCGTGTACGTGCCGGGGTGCTCGGCGAAGAACGCGACGTCGTGCGGCTCCTCCTCGTAGCGCACCACCAGCGCTTCGGCGGCTTCTCTGGCCTGTTCGGACGTCTCGGCGACGACGAGCGCCACCGGCCAGCCGACGAAGGGCACCCGGTCGTGCTGGAAGACCTCCACGATCGGGTCGGGGGCGCCGAGCATGCCGACGTAGTCCCCGTCGACGCGCGGCGCGTTGCCGTGGTGCAGGACGGCCAGGACTCCGGGCATCGCGCGCACGGGATCCGACTCGACCGACAGGACACGGCCGCGGGCGATGGTGGACAGCACCAGCCAGCCGTGGGCGAGTTCGGCGAAGGGGATCTCGCCCGCGTACCGGGCCGCGCCGGTGACCTTGGCCAGGCCCTCCACGCGGGTGTACGAGGCGCCGAGGGCGCTCGACGTCCCGGTGGACGTGGTCGTCGTGGTCTGCGCCGTCATCGGGTCGCCTCCTCGGTGAGCTCGGTCAGCAGGGCGACGACGAGGTTGCGCATCAGCGTCACCTTGTAGCCGTTGTCGGGCAGCGCCTTGGCGGCGGCGAGCTCGGCGTCCGCTGCGGCGGCGAACGCCTCGGCGGTCGCGGGGCCGCCGGTCAGGACCCGCTCGGCCTCCCGGGCGCGCCACGGCCGGGACGCCACCGCGCCGAAGGCCAGGCGCACTTCGCGTACGACGCCGTCCCGGACGTCGAGCGCCGCGGCGATCGAACCGATGGCGAAGGCGTACGACGCGCGCTCGCGCACCTTGCGGTAGCGGGAGTGGGCGGCGACCGGGGCCGGCGGCAGGGTGATGCCGGTGATGAGCGCGCCGGAGGGCAGCGCGGTCTCCAGGTGCGGGGTGCTGCCGACGGACAGATAGAAGTCCGCGAGCGGCAGTTCGCCGGTGCCCTGTGCCGTCTCGTACGCGATGACGGCGTCGAAGGCGGCAAGCGCGACGCCCATGTCGGAGGGGTGGACGGCCACGCAGTGCTCGGTGGCGCCGAGGATGGCGTGGTTGTGGTGTTCGCCCTCGACGGCGGGGCAACCGGTGCCGGGGGCGCGTTTGTTGCAGGGTTTGGACAGGTCGGCGAAGTACCCGCAGCGGGTGCGCTGGAGGAGGTTGCCGCCGACGGTGGCCATGTTGCGCAGCTGGCCCGAGGCACCGGCCAGGACGGCTTCCGCCAACGCGGGGTAGCGGCGCCGCACTTCGGGGTCGGCGGCGAGATCACTGTTGGTGACGGTCGCGCCGATCCGCAGTCCGCCCTCGTCCGTGGTCTCGATGCGGTCGAGGGGCAATTCGCGTACGTCGATGAGCAGTCCGGGCCGCTCCACGCCGGTCTTCATCAGGTCGACGAGGTTGGTGCCGCCGCCCAGGACGCGCGCGTCGGGGTCGGAGCCGAGCAGCGCGACCGTGCCGGGGACGTCGAGCGCCCGCTGGTAGCCGAATTCCCTCATGCCACGGCCTCCGTACCCTTGGTCTCGGCGGCTGCCGCCTGCGCGACCGCCTGGACGATCGACACGTACGCGCCGCAGCGGCACAGGTTGCCGCTCATGCGTTCCCTGATCTCGTCGGCGCTCAGTTCGGGGACGCCCGCTTCGGGCCGTACGTCCGTGGTCGCGGCGCTCGGCCAGCCCGCCGCGTGTTCCTCGATGACCGCGATGGCCGAACAGACCTGTCCCGGCGTGCAGTAGCCGCACTGGTAGCCGTCGAGGTCGAGGAACGCCTGTTGTACGGGGTGCAGTTGGTCTCCCTGCGCCACACCTTCGATGGTGGTGATCTCGCGTCCCTCGGAGGCGACGGCGAGTTGCAGGCAGGAGACGGCGCGGCGGCCGTCGATCAGCACCGTACAGGCGCCGCACTGTCCTTGGTCGCAGCCCTTCTTGGTGCCGGTCAGATCGAGGCGCTCGCGCAGGGCGTCGAGCAGGGTGGTGCGGTGGTCGACGGGCAGCGTGTGCTTTTCGCCGTTGATGTTCAGCGTGATGGCGCTGGACGTCGATGGGGCCACGATCAGCCTTCTTTCGCTTCTGTCAGCTTGCGTCAGCTTTAGTCAGCTTGTGTCACGTAAAAGCGGGATCGTCGCGTGAGGCGGTCCCGACGGAGGCTTCGGGAAGTGGTGGCGCTGTGCGTAAGGGGGGTCTGCCGGTATGGTGACCCTAAGCGGACAGCTGTCCGTTAGCTTCAAAACTTAACGGACACCTGTCCGCTTAGCAAGAGTGGCCCGGGCCGCGATTCTCGGGAGGAGGACGAGTGCACCCGAAGAAGGACGCACAACTGCGCTCGGACGCGCAACGAAATCGCGAGCGCATCCTGGAAGTGGCACTGGCCGAGCTCACGCGCTCGGCGGACGCCCCGCTCAGCACGATCGCCAAGAAGGCCTGCGTCGGGCAGGGCACGTTCTACCGCAACTTCCCCAACCGCGAGGCCCTCGTCCTCGAGGTCTACCGCTACGAGGTCCAGCAGGTCGCCGACACCGCCTGTCAGCTCCTGGAGACCCGCGCACCCGACCAGGCCCTGCGGGAGTGGATGGACCGCCTCGCCCAGTACGCCATGGCCAAGGCGGGCCTCGCCGACGCGATGCGCAAGGCCACCAGCACCCTGGGCACCCTGGCCGGAGTGGGCCACGGGCCCGTGACCTCGGCGGTCACGCTCCTCCTGAAGGCGAACGAGGAGGCAGGCACCATCCGGCCCGGCGTCACCCCCGACGACTTCCTGCTCGCCATCGCGGGCCTCTGGCAGATCGACCCGCACGGCGACTGGCAGACACGCTCCGGACGCCTCCTCGACCTGGTCATGGACGGACTGCGCGCAGGAGCGCCGCGCTGACCCCCGCCGCGGCCAGCAGGATCACGAAGGCGACCGTCAGCGCCGTGGTGTAGCCGTGCACGGAGGCCGCCGTGCGCGTGGCATCCGCGGTGGACGCCAGGTATGACGCGCCCGCGCCGGCCGCGATGGTGTTGAGCAGGGCGGTGCCGAGGGCGGCGCCCAGTTGCTGGGAGGCGTTGTAGGCCGCCGCCGCGGCGCCGATGTCGTGCGGGGGCAGGCCCGCGGTGGCCAGGCTCGCGGTGGGCGGCAGGACGCAGCCGAGGCCGAGGCCGGTCAGGATCAGCGCGGGGACCAGATACAGGCCGAAGACATCGGTGCTCTGCGACGTCAGGCGGGTCAGCAGGAACATCCCGGCCGCCGCGGCCAGCAGCCCCGGCACGATCAGCGCGGCGGGCCCGACCCGGGCATGGAGCCTGCCGGCGACGAGCGTCGCGCCCACCAGCGCGGCCAGGGCGTTGATGATCAGCGTCAGGCCCGCCTCGACGGGCGAGTAACCGAGGACCGTCTGCGTGTAGTAGCTCATGAACAGGTAGAAACCGAACATCGCCACGAACAACAGGGTGATCGAGACGAACGCTCCGGCGCGGGCGCGATGGACGAGCACGCGCAGCGGAAGCAGGGGCCGCGGCGCCCGGAACTCGACAGCGGCGAACGCCACGAGCAGCAGGACACCGACCGCGAGCAGGACGAAAACCTTCGGCGCGCTCCAGCCCAGCGGCTCGGCCTCGTTGAAGGCGTACACGATCGCGGCGAAGCCCGCCGCGCTGAGCAGGGCGCCCGCGACGTCGAGCCGCCCCTCGCCACGGACCGGCCGGTCGCGCGGCACGAACGTCGCGCCGAGCACGGCGAGCAGGGCCACGGGCACGTTGACGTACAGGCACCAGCGCCAGCCCGCGTACTCGGTGAGCAGGCCCCCGGCGACCAGACCGACCGCCGAGCCCGCGGCGCCCACCGCGGCGAACACCCCGAAGGCCCGGCCGCGTTCGCCCGGCTCGGTGAAGGTGATCGTAAGCAGCGAGAGGCCCGCGGGTGCGAGGACCGCGGCGAACACCCCTTGCAGGGCGCGCGCCCCGAAGAGCATCCCGGGGTTCACGGCCGCCCCGCCGAGCGCGGACGCGGCGGCGAAGCCGATCAGGCCGATGAGGAACGTACGCCGGTGGCCCAGCACGCTGCTGACCCTGCCGCCGATGAGCAAGAGCCCGCCGAAGGCGAGCGCGTACGCGGTGATCGCCCATTGCCGGCTCGCGTCGGACATGCCGAGCGCGCTCTGCGCCGAGGGGAGCGCGATGTTCACGATGGTTCCGTCGAGGACCACGAGGAGCTGGGCCGCGCTCACCGCGAGGAGCGTCCACCGGCGCCGCCGGGCGGGAGTGGGCCTCCGGCGTGTCTCCTGGGTTTCGGGGGCGTCCGCGCACGGCTTCGCCCCGGTCAGTTCGTCATCCGCTGGATTCATGACTTCAAGTGTTTCGTTGAAGTCGCCCCGGAGACTTTGCCCCACTTCCACTCGGCGGCCCCGCCGTATCACGCTGTGAACCCTCAAGCCCCGGTTGTATCCCGCCGTGACAGAATCTCCGCCTGAACAGCGGCGATGAGGGTGTGAGCGCAGTGAGACGGCGGACCAGGACCGGCACATGGGACCGCTTTGTGGCCTCGGACCCGGGGCTCCTGCGGTTGATGGCGGGGCTGCGGACGGTCGGCGCGATCGCCTTCACACTCGTCGTCCTCGCGCTGCTCGGCACCGACGTCACCCACATGGTCGCGGGCGCCATGACCGCGATGGTCTCCACCTTCGCCATCAAGGAGAAGGAGGTGCGCGGCCAGGCGATCACGCTCGCGCTCGGGCTGCCCGTCGCGATCGCGGCGATCTCCCTGGGTGCGCTGCTGCACGACCAGGTCGTCGCGGGCGACATCTTCTTCATCGCCCTGATCTTCGGTGCGGTCTACAGCCGCCGGTTCGGCGACCGGGGCACCGCCCTCGGCCTGATCGGCTTTCAGGTCTACTTCGTCTCCCTGTTCGTGGGCGCCACGACGTCCGCCCTGCCCAGTCTGTGGCTGGCCCTCGGCGTCGCCTTCGTGTGCAGCGCCATCGTGCGGTTCGCCGTCGTGCCCGAGACGCCGGGGCGTGATCTGGGACGGCTGCGCGTCGCCTTCAGGGCGCGGCTCGCGCAGCTGGTTGCCACGCAGATCGAGCTTCTCGACGCCTCGCCCGAGCAGTTGGAGAAGGTCCTCACCGAGCTGCGGCGCGGCACCTCCCGGCTGCACGAGACAGCCCTGATGATCCAGGGCCGGCTCGAGGAGGGCACCCCGGACGCGGCCACGGCGACCCTGGTCCAACGCCGCGTGGCGGACGCGGAGATCGCCGCCGAACGCCTCGGCGTGCTCCTCCTGAACGCGCGCAGCGCCGAACGCGCGGACACCCTCACCCTGCATCTGCCGCACGCCCCCGTACCGGCGACCGGGACGCGCATCCGTGCCGAGGACGACGCCACGGTCACCCTGCGCCGGGACCTGAACGCGCTGCACCTGCTTGTCGGCCGTCCGGTCGCCGACGACCGGGGCACGGCCCTGGCCCACGTACGCAACCGGCTGCTCGGCTACCGCGACGAGGACAATCTGCCGCGGGCCTCGATGGCCGTCCAGGACGTCTTCCGCGGCATCGGTGAGGCCGCCCGAGCCGTCCTCGGCCTGCGGATCGCCCTCGACGGCCCCCAGGACGAGTCCGACGACTCACCTGCCACGACCCGCTCCCGCGAGGAGTTCGACGCCGAGGACATCGCGATCGCCGGCGCCGAGGAGACCGCGGAACCCGAGGAGGACGAGCGCACCGGGCTGCGGCGCCCCACCACCCGGGCCGCCTTCCAGGTCGCGGTGGGCTCGACCCTGGCCATCATCGGCGGCGAGTTCCTCTCCACCCAGCGCTGGTACTGGGCGGTGCTCACCTGCTGGGTGGTCTTCCTCAACACCGCCTCCACGGGCGAGATCCTGGTCAAGGGCTACCGGCGTCTCCTGGGCACGGTCCTCGGGGTGGTCGCCGGTGTGGCGCTCGCGGGTCTGGTCGGCAACCACACCTGGGTCGCGTTCGCCCTTGTCCTGCTCTTCATCTTCGCGATGTTCTTCACCGCTCCCCTGTCGTACGCGCTCATGTCCTTCTTCGTCACGGCGATGCTGGGCCTGCTCTACACGCTCCTGAACACCTACAGCCTCGCCGTGCTCTGGCTGCGCATCGAGGAGACAGCGCTCGGGGCCGCCTGCGGCATCATCGCGGCGGTCCTCGTCCTGCCGGTGCACACCGACCGCCGCACCGACGACCTCCTGAACACGGTCCTGACCCGCCTCGCCGACGTCATCTCCGCGTCGGTCGAACAGCTCAGCGGCGGCCCTGCGGCCGATCTCCTGGACAAGGCGCGGGACCTGGACACCGCCCTTGACGACCTGCGCGCCTCCATCCAGCCGCTCACCCACCCCATCACCCCGCTGCGCGGCCGCCGCAGGACCGCCCGCTATCTGGTGGCGCTCCTGGAGACCTGCGCCTATCACGCCCGTTCCCTGGCGGCGACGGCCGAGCTCGTCCCGTACAGCAAGAACGTCGCGGCCGACCCGCGGCTCGAACGAGCCGGCCTGCGCATCGCCCACAACATCGAGGTCATCGCCGCGTACGTGGAGGACGACAAGGCCACCGGCGAGGTCGAGTCGGGCGCCAGCATCGCCTCGATGCTGGAGGCCGAGGGCTCCGGCGCCCCGCGTTCGGGCACCGTCACCTACCGCGTGCTGCGCCATCTGCAGCGCCTGGACGAAGGTGTGGTGGGCCTCGCCCGGCCGCTGGACGTGCCGGTCGCGGGGCGGGGCACCGCGGCGGGCAAGGGATGAGCCAATGATCGACAAGCCCGGCGCCGGCAGCGGGGACCTCATCCGGCTCGTCCACGACGCCTATGACCTGCACGTCCTCGACGTCGATCCGACGGCCCCCGGCGCGGACGCCGAAGCTGCCACCTACCGCCTCACCGCGCACGACGGCACGTACTTCCTGAAGCTCCGACGCGGAGCCGCGGACGACACGGCGGCACCGCTGCAGAGCTTCCTGGCCGACGCCGTCACCGCCGGCGCCTCCGAAGCCGGCGCCGGAATCGAGGCCGCCCGCGTGATCGCGCCGCTGCAGGACCGCCACGGCCGGCTTTCGACGGTCCTCGACGGGTACGTCGCCGTCCTTTACCCCTTCGTCGCGGGGCGCAACGGCTTCGACGTACCCCTGACACGCGACCAGTGGACTGCACTGGGGAATTTCGTGCGGGCTCTGCACCACATCGGCCTGCCCCCGTCCCTGCGCTCGGCGGTCCGGGTGGAGACGTACGGGCCGAAATGGCGGGACAAGGTGCGCGGTCACCTCGCCACCGACCCGCCACCGGAGCGCCTGCCCGACGCCCCGGCCCGGGAGTTGGCCGCCATCCTCAGGGCGCGGCGGCAGCAGCTGACCACCCTCGTCGAGAGGGCCGAGCAGTTGGCGGCGGTGCTGCGCGGGAAAGAGCGCGAACTGGTGCTCTGTCACGGCGATTTGCACGCCGGGAACGTCATGGTCACCGACGACGGTACGGTCGTGGTGGTCGACTGGGACGATCCCGTGATGGCGCCGCGAGAACGTGACCTGATGTTCGTCGGCGGCGGTGTCGGCGGCGTCTGGAACGACGCCGCCGAGTGCGCCGCCTTCTACCGGGGCTACGGCACGGAAGACATCGACGCGCAGACCCTGGCCTACTACCGGTGTGAGCGCATCGTCCAGGACGTCGCCGAGTACTGCGATCAGTTGCTCGTCGGCACGCCGCGCGAGGGGGACGACGACCGCGAGCTGAGCCTGCGTCACTTCGCGGGCCAGTTCCGGCCGGACGACGTCGTCGACATCGCCGAGCGGACGTACGCGGCGCTCCGGGGCTGAGCCGCCGCGTCGTCGCAGCGGTGGTTCAGTTCAGCAGCCGCGTCCGCAGACGGTCGATCAGCGCGTCGTCGACGCCGAGGTGCTTGACCGCGTAGTCGCGTACCGAGCCGTGGGTGGCGGTCAGGTCGGCGAGGAAGAGGCGCATGATCTCTTCGGGGGCCCGCCCGTACCCGGGCCAGTTCAGGGGCCGGTCCGGGTGACCCGCCTTCCAGTCCGCGATCAGCCGGTCCGTGGCCAGTTCGGTGAGGGCGAAGTCCGCGGCGATGACGTCCTCGTCGACGCCGAGCAGTGCGAGGACGAGCGCCGCAAGGAGCCCCGTGCGGTCCTTGCCCGACGCACAGTGGAAGACCTGCGGGGCATCGCCGGAAGCGATGACCTCCAGGGCCTGTCGGAGCTCCTCGGCGCCGTCGAGGGCGACCTCCGCGTAGCGGTCGGCCAGGTAGCGCCAGGGGTCGAGGCCGGGGTCGATCTCCGCCTGGTCGTAGGGGCGGTGCTCCACGCTGAGGTTCACGTAGGTGAGCCCCTCCGTCTCGGGGACCCGGCCCTTGGCCTCGATCTCCCACGGATAGCGCAGGTCGATCACGGTGCGGACGCCCAGCGAGAGGAAGAGATCCCAGTCGGCGCCCCGCAGCTTGGCCAGCGAGTCGGAGCGGTACAGACGCCCCCAGCGCAGCGTGCGCCCGTCAGCGGTCCGATAGCCGCCCAGATCCCGGAAGTTGTGCAGGTACTCGAAGTCTATGTGTCGTCTCACCTGCGGGATGCTACGTGGTCAAGTCCGAGGGGGACCGGCGCCGCGAGCGGCTCGGCGGGGGCTGCGCGATCGGCGCGGAAGGAGTCGAGGAGGCAGGCGACGAACCGCCGCGACGCGGCCAGGGCCGCCTCGGTGGAGTCCGCGGTGATGCCGCTGTTGGCCATGAGGAGGAGCGCAAGGTCGGCCGGGACGAAGTCGGCCCGCAGCCGGCCGGCGTCCATAGCGCGGCGCACCAGCTGCTCGAAGCCTCACTCGGCGCGCCGACGCTCCCGTTCTTCGAACTGGTCCGCGAAGACCTCCGTGACCAGGGAATCCCCGAGTGACCCCGCGCGGCGAACAGTTCGGTCCGCGACGCGTACGGTTCTTCAGCGGCCACCCCGGCCATCAACTCTTCGCGGAACTGCCCCGGTTGGCCGAGAGCGGGGCGATTCGGCCCGTCGTGGACACGGTGTACCCACTGGCCGACATCGCCGGGGCACATCGCGCTCTGGAGGCGGGCGGAATCCGCGGCAAGCTCGTGGTCGACGTCAGGGCTCCGCAGGCGGTGAGGTCGGGGGTGAGTTCGGGCTGAGGGTGCTCGGCGTGGGCAGGTTCGCCAGCAGGAACACCGCCGCCTCCCGCACGGGCGCGGGGGCGTCGGGCTTGCGGTCCACCAAATGGGCCGCCGTCCTCCCGAACGTCTGGATCGCCCGTACGGACCCGATGCGGGCAGCGCGCGGAGCAACATCGGCCATGAGGGCCTCGGCCTCCGTCCATGCTCCGGCCCGAGCCAAGGCCGAGAGGAGCTGCGCGGTGAAGAGGTCCCGATAGGAGGGGCCGGGCTCGGTGGCTGCCTCGTGCAGGAGGGGGATGGCCTGGTCCCATCGGTGCAGCCTCGCCAGCACCCAGCCCCGGTGGCCGAGCAGCTCGGTCCGGTCGAACCACCAGGCCCAGGGCGGATCGTGGCGCGAGACTCCGTCGAGGAACCGGCTGCGGGCGCGAGCCATCAGGTCCAGGGACTCACGGTGGCCGCCGAGCATGGCGATCGCGTGCGCGCGGCGGACCAGGACGAGACTGCTGACCCTGGCGGGGAGCGCCCGTGCGCCCCGCACACGGGCCGCGCTCTCCAGGGCGGCGCGCGGCGCTCCCGTATGGGCAAGGAGCATGCTGTCGTTGAGCAGCACGAACCGTGCCGTCCAGCGGTCACCACAGAGCTCCGCCAGAGCCAGCGCCCGCAGGTTCATCCGGTGGGCCTCGCGGTAGAAACCCGCGTCGAAGAGGATCCACCCGATGACCTCGCACAACTCGGCAAGGGCCGCGAGCGCGTCCCTGTTGAGCGTACGAAGGCTCCCGGGGGCAGCGGACAGCTCCGGGACGCGCCGCAGGGCCTCGCGCACAGCGGGCATCGCGGCGGTGGCCCCGGACGTGGCGTCGAGGGCCACGAGTCGCTCGATGGTGCGCAGGACCGAGGAGATCACCCCGCAATGATCGCGCATACGTCGACGCGGTCACCGGTCAGCGATACACCTCGGTGCTGTGCGAACGGCCCACATCGCGCACGACTTCCAGACCGAGGACGCGGTCGAGGTGGGCGAACGTCTCGAACTTGGCGCCGCCCGGAACGTCGGGGGCCGTCTCCAGGGCGCCGAGGAGCCTCAGCACGGCCGGGGTGTCGAGACCGTTCTCCAGGGAGGCGCGGGCCCTGTCCACGAAGTCGGCGGGCATGGCCTTGGACGGCTCGTCCGCCCAAGCGGCCACGGACCTGCGCCAGTTGGCCAGCTTCTCGTCGGCGGCGTCGACGGCCTGCTCCGATACGTCGACGGGCTCGTGGTGCGGGCGGCCGAGCAGGAGCAGCCGCAGGGCGAGGGCGTCCCGGGCCGGCTTCTGGTCCGCGTCCGTCCGGTCCGCGTCCGCCCCTGGGGCCGCGCCTCCTGCCGTCGCGGCTTCACCGACGTGGAGCGACAGGCCTCCGGCTCCCTCGTACGTACGGCTGGTGAGGTGCACGGTCGGCGGGCCGCCGAGAGCCCCGGCGAGCTCGTCGACGGTGCCGTGGGCGTCGGCCGGACGGATACCGGCGGCGTCGGCCGCCGCTGCCGGTGGGCAGGTCCACCCGACCAGGACGGTCCGGCCGCGCAGTTCGGCGACGCGGGCCAGCACGTCCGCGACGAGGAGCACGCGCAGACCGGTCAGGTCGTCCGGGTCGTCGGCCGACTGCGCGTGGGCGCACATCCGCAGCGGTCCGAACCCGGCCAGATCATCAACGATGCTCAGCACACCTCAGAGACTAGGCGCACGACTCTCCGAAGGCACCCGGCAGGAGGCGGCGGGCGGGGAGCGGCCGGGCAGGCAGTGGCTCCCCGCCCGGCCGGTCCCGCTCGTCCGGATGCTCCCGCCCGGATGCTCTCGCCTACACCGGTCCGACCCCGCCCGTGCATGCCGCGCCGGGCTCCGGGGTCTGCTCCCCCTGGACGTACTTGTCCAGGAACTGCTCGACCCGCGCGTCGGATGCCTTGTCCACGGTGAGCTGGCGGCCCCACGCCGTGAGCGTGAGGGCACCCTTCTGTTCCTTGACCGGGCTCATCAGCGTGTAGGGCGTCGCGCTGACCTTCTGACGCAGCGTCTTGATGTCTCCGGACGCCGCCTTGTCGCTGTACGTGATCCAGACGGCGCCGTGCTCCAGCGAGTGGACGGCGTTCTCCTCGCCCAGCGGCTTGTCGTACACATTCCCCTGACAGTTGGCCCACGCCTGGCTGTGATCACCGCCCGCCGGCGGGGTCATCGGGTAGTCGACCTTCTTCTCGACGTGGTTGCGCCCGAGCTTCTTCGGGTCCCACGTCTTCTCGCCCTTGACGGGGGCCTGCGCGACGGCTTCTTCCTTGTCCTTCCGTTCTGAGGCGTCGAGCAGGACGTACGAGCCGAATCCGGCGAGCCCGGCCAGTACGGCCACGCCCGCGGTGATGGCGATGACACGGTTGCGGCGGTCTCGCGCCAGCTCGGCGCGGCGCAGCTCCTGTATGTGGGCCTTGCGTGCGGCGGTGGTCGCGGGCTTCTTGCCTGCCTTGGAGGTGCCCATGTCCGGCTATGTCCTTGTCCCCGCCGTGCCCGGGGCACGGCAGTGGTGGTGGTGTGAGGTGATCGGCACAAGCGCGCCGGAGCCGGGTCCGATGCCGGACGTGGTCCGCGGCGCGTCGATTCGGCCTAGATCCTCTGCACCTGAAGGACGTGGAGATTCGGGGCGTGGCGGTGAACAGGCGCCTGCGGCGCGGGATGTGCGCCGACCGGAGGCGCGGGCAGCCCGGCCTGCCCCAGCGTCGTGGGCGCCGATGGTTCGGGGGCCGGAAGCGCGATCCCCGCGGTGTGTGTGACGGAGGCGCACCGCTCGCCGGGCGGGCAGCTGTGGCCGACGGAGGGTTCCTCGGCGGTGGGGGTGGGCGCGGGGCTCCCGCCTGTGACGGCGGGTTCGGCGGAGAGGGCGACCACGTCTCGGTCGGCCGTCTCGTCGTGATGTGCGGCGGAGGAGAAGCACACGCACAGGACGGCCAGCAGGGTCGCCAGACCGATCACCGACACGACGCAGCGCGCGGCGTTCCGCCGTCCCTCGCGCACCATGTCCCGCAGCCGTGCCGCCATGGGCGCAGATGGTAGCCGCTGCCGGATCGGTACCGGGGCGCAGGGCGGTGGCGCTCAATGTCGGCCCCGCACGCCGGACACCCGCTTCAACCCCCGTGGTGTGCAAGCACCGTATGCGGATCCGACCCTCCGGGTTCCAGCGCCGGGTCCGCGTGGACCAGGGCCGCGGTCAGTTTGGGTACCGCGTGCAGCAAGGCGTGCTCCGCGTCGACGGCCACCTCGTGTGCCTCTCGCACCGACAGCTCGCCGTCCACCACGACCGCCACCTCCGCGCGCAGCCTGTGGCCGATCCAGCGAAGGCGGAGCTCGCCCACGCCACGCACGCCGGGGACCGTCAGGAGCGCCTCCTCCGCCGCGTCGACGAGGGCCGGGTCCACGGCGTCCATCACCCGGCGGAACACCTCGCGCGCCGCGTCCCGCAGGACGAGCAGGATCGCCGCGGTGATCAGCAGGCCCACGATCGGGTCCGCGAGCCGCCAGCCCAGGGCGGCGCCGCCCGCGCTCAACAGGACGGCCAGCGAGGTGAATCCGTCCGTCCGGGCATGCAGACCGTCGGCCACCAAGGCGGCCGAGCCGATCTCGCGGCCGACGCGGATGCGGTATCGGGCGACCCATTCGTTGCCGATGAAGCCGATGACCGCGGCGGCGGCCACCACCCAAAGGTGCTCCAAGGTGCGGGGGTCGAGCAGCCGGTCCACCGCCGCCCAGGCCGCGAAGGCAGCCGATGCCGCGATCGTCAGGAGGATGACGATGCCCGCGAGATCTTCGGCGCGCCCGTACCCGTAGGTGAAGCGGCGGGTGGCGGCCCGGCGGCCCAGGACGAACGCGATGCCGAGCGGGATCGCGGTCAGCGCGTCCGCCGCGTTGTGCACGGTGTCGCCCAGGAGCGCGACCGAGCCGGTGAGCACGACGATCACCGCCTGGGCCGCGGCCGTCACGCCCAGAACCGCCAGCGAGATCCACAGCGCGCGCATGCCGCGCGCCGATGATTCCAGCGCCGTGTCGACCTTGTCGGCGGCCTCGTGTGAGTGCGGCTTCAGCAAGTGGCCCAGCTTGTGCCGCCACCGGGCCGGCCTGCCCGCACGGCCGGGGCCGTGGTCGTGGCGGTGCTCGTGGCGGTGCTCGCGAGGAGGGTGCGGGTGTCCGTGGTGGCGATGAACGTGTCCGTGCTGCTCACTCACGTGTACGGCCTTCCGACGCGGGGCGGAGAGTGGACACCGCGAGGTGCCCGCGCCCATTATGTGCGTATGAGCGCACGCATGCACCTATCACCTGCGCACGATGCGCACCCGCAAGATCCGGGCGCCGAGCACTACACCCACGCGGCCGAGGTCCTGGGCCTCCTGGCGGACCGCACCCGCCTCGCCCTGCTGCACACCCTCGGCAAGGGCGAGGCGGACGTCACGACGCTGACCGCCGCGTGCGGCGCGGCTCGCCCGGCGGTCAGCCAGCACCTGGGCAAACTGCGCCTGGCCGGGCTTGTTTCGGTACGCAAGGAAGGGCGGCGCATGGTCTACGGCCCTCCCGACGGGCACCTGCGCCGCGTGGTCGACGAGGTACTGAACCTCGCCGACCACCACCTCAGCGGTTCGGCCACCCACGACTGAGCCGGACTCAGGCGTAGGTGCGCCTGCCGCGCCGGTAGGCGACCTCCCCCAGCACGATGTCCACGGCGAGGAACGCCGCCAGCGGAATGCCGAGCAGCGGCACGAAGTAGCCGAGCACGGCGATCGCCGCCATCAGCGGGACCAGGACGTACGCCGGAACGTTCTGCCACGCCCCGCGCGGCAACGGACGCCCGAACGAACTGCCGCGCCCGCGCTGCCACCACATGCGGTACCCCCACACGATCATCAGGATCAGGCAGAGGGCGAGCGCGACGAGGGCGATCTGGTTGACGAGGCCGAAGAGTGTGCCGGTGTGCGCGTCGATGCCCCAGCGGGTCAGCTTGGCGAGCACGGGGTAATCGGCGAACCGCAGCACCTCGGTCACCTCGCCGGACGCGGGATCGACCGCGACGGAGTCCTGCTTCTCGGGCCAGCTGCGCTGGATCTGCCGGACGACGTACGCGGACGACTCGTCGGCCGGGGGTACGACCTCCACCGGGTTGGAGAGCCCCTCGGCACGGGCCGCCTTCAGGACGGCGTCGAGCCCCACCCCGTCGGCGGCGCCACCCGCGCCCGAACCGCCGTGCCCGGCGTGCTCCCCGCCCCCGGCCGTCGCCGTCAGCGCCGGTGTCGTCTGCCCGATGGCCTCACGCAGGTCGCTGACGCTCTGACCCGCGTACGCCGACCAGGTCAGCCCCGTCGCCGACAGGAAGATCAGCCCACCGGCGGCCCACACGCCCACCGAACCGTGCAGCGAGAGCGTGCGGCGCCGCCCGGTGGCTCCGCGCAGCTTGCGCTGGGAGCGGCGGCGCGCGAACCACAGCACCAGACCGCCGCCCGCGATGACCCACAGCCAACTGGCGGCCAGTTCGCTGTAGAGCCGGCCGGTCTCCCCCAGGTGCAGATCCCGGTGGAGCTCGTCGATCCAGGTGCGCAGGGGCAGCGCGCCGGTGGAGCCGTACTGCTCCAGGGCGCCCCGCACTTCGCCGTTGTACGGGTTCACGAACACGGCGAGGGTGTGGTCGGCGTCCACGCCCGGGGTTCCGGCCAGCAGGACGCGGGTCGTGGCACCTTCCTCGGGCGAGGGCCGCACCGCGCTGACCGTGCCCTCGGGGTGCGCCTTGCGGGCGGCGGCCACCTGTTGGGATATCGGCAGCTCGGTCTTGTTCTCGCCTACCGGCACGCGCAGTTCGTGGGAGTACACGATCTTCTCGGCCTGGTACGAGCAGGCGTACAGAAGTCCCGTGGTGGCGGCGACGAGCAGGAAGGGCGCGATGAGCACTCCGGCGTAGAAGTGCAGTCGCAGCACGAGCGGACGCAGCGACGCCCATCCGGACCGTCCTGCGGAGGGCGGGGCCCCCTGGGTCTCCTGCCCGTCGTCCGGGGCGAGGAGTGTGGATTCGGCGGACATGAGCTGCTCTCCTGGCTGAGGGTGGCGCGATTCGGCCGTAGTGGCCGGTGCAGGAGTCGGTCGGCGGGGCGGAAGAGTTCCCGGCGATGCGCGGGAGTTGTGTGATGCGCGCCACACGCGCAGGGCCGTGTGTCACGCAGGTGGGGATGGCGTGGGGAGCCGGCAGCCGGTGGACCGCCGCGCGCCGCGATTGGCCTGCGCCGCGCCCTTCACCGACGGCAAGGGCAGGACTAGCGTCAAAGGTCCGGGCGTCCTCAGGACCGGAACCCCCGGGGCCGGGGCCCCTCGACACTGCCCGTTGGAGACACGATGCTCCAGACACGCGAGTTGTTCGACAGCCTTGCCTCTCGTGCCGACCACCTCGACAACCAGACCCTGGCCACCGCCGTCGACGCCCTCTCGGCGTGCGAACTGGCCGTCACCGCCTGCGCGGTCGGCATGCTCGCCGAGAAGGAGGCCGACGACCTGCGGACCGCCATCAACCGCGACCTGAACTGCGCCGACGTGGCCTCCGCCACGCGGCTGGTCCTGACGCGCGGCACGGACGCCCACCCCGCGCTCCTGACGGCCCAGTTGGAGGCGTGCGCAATCGCCTGCGAGCAGAGCCACGAGCTGTGCTCCCAGCACGCGCCACGGCACGAGCACTGCCGCCTCTGCTCCGAGGCCACCGACAGCGCGGCATCCGCGTGCCACGAGGTCTTGCGAAGCCTGCGCGCCTGACCCGGATCGAAGCTGAGCTCGCGGGCGGGTCCAAGGGCGAACCCGGGGGCACGTGCGCGGTTCGCCCCTCGGTCTCGGATCCGGCAAACTGCCCGGATGGACTATGAGTTCTGGAACGACATCCACACCCGCGGCGGCATCCCCGCGGTCAAGGGCGCACTGGAGGAGCTGGCCGAGCGCGGTTCCGCCGAGGACGTGGACGCGGCGATGGAGCTGGCCTGCCAGGTCATCGCCGACGACACCGCCCGTCTCCAGGCCCGCGCGGATCAGGCCGAGGCAAGACTGCGGATGCTGACCGACGAGGCGCGTGAGGTGGAACGGCAGGTCGGCGAGCACGCCGCGGCCGAGGGTTCCGCCGAGCCGTCGGGGCGCACGGAACGTGACTGACCGCCGCCGGGCGCCGGTCGGCTGAGGCTGAGGCTGAGGCAGAGCCGGTCGGCGCTTGGCGCTTGGCGCTTGGCGCTTTCGGGGCTCCAACGCGCGCCCGGCCGGTGCTAGCGTCCCAGCGTCCGGCGCGTACCCAGTGTCACGCTCCCTCGCCCCCCTCCCCCGTACGCGCTATCACGGGCGCACTTCCTTGACCGACCACCGTCGACGAAAGGGATGCACCATGACCGTGGAAGACCTCGGCGCAAGCGGGTCGACGGCCCCCACCCCCGAAGAAGTCGGGGCGATGTACGACCAGTTCGGCGACCTGCTCGCCATGACACTCGGCTCGACCGCCCTGCACATCGGCATGTACGCGCCGCACGGGACGCACCCACCCGTCACCACCCTGGCCGCGATGGCCGACCTCGCCCAGGACCGGCAGACCGATTTCCTCGTCGACACCATCGGCCTGGCGCCCTACGAGCACCTTCTCGACATCGGGTGCGGCACCGGAGGCCCGGCCGTCCGCCTGGCCGAGCGCACCGGCGCCCGCGTCACCGGGATCAACGTCAGCAAGAGCCAGCTCGCCCGCTGTCAGGACCGCCTCACCGCGCGGGGAGCAGCCGAAGGCCTCGCGGACCGGGTGGGCTTCGTCCACGGCAACGCCATGCGACTGGACTTCGCCGACGGGGCCTTCGACGCCGCGTGGTCCATCGACTGCATCCCCCATCTCTCGGACCGCCCGGCGGGGCTGCGGGAAGCCCTGCGCGTGCTGCGTCCGGGCGGACGCTTCCTGTTCACGGAGTTCGGCCTGCGCGGCAGCCCCACCGCGGAGGAGGTGGCGGCGTTCACCCGGATGTGGTCCTGTCCCCCGCTCCGCCCCTTCGCCACCCTCGTCGACGAGGTCCAACAGGCCGGTTTCCGCGTGGAGTCCATACGGGACATGACCGCGAACTCGGCGCTGTGCGGTGAGCTCATGTGCGTGCTCTACGAGGACCGGCGCGGCGAGATCGAGGAGCGGTTCGGCAAGGAGGCCCTCGCCTACACCGATCCGCTCATGGCCCCCTACCGCTCCTTCTGCCGCGACCACATGGACTACTACCTGCTCGTCGTGCGCGCGCCCGAGGCGTGACGCGCGCGGCCGCGTCCGGGCGCGCCTGATCCGCCGGCCCGCGCCGGGCCGGCGGATCCGCGCGTCACCTCACGGTCACCGTGACGACCGTCGAGACCGTGGCGCCGCTCGCCACGCGCAGTTCGTTCTTGCCCTTGAGGCCGAGCTTGACGCGCAGGCCGTAGGTTCCGGAGGTGTTGGTGACCGTGGTGGCAGGAAGGGCCTTCCATGCACCGCGCTGCTTCTGCTGCAGGGTCACCTTGCTGCCGGCCTTCAGCCCGGTCGCCTTGCCCGTGATGCGCAGCTCCTGCCACGCGCGGACGTGGGACACGGACGCCTTCGCCGTCAGCGTGGCCGCGACGGGCTCGGCAGCGGCAGGCTCGGCCGGCACGGGCTCGGCCGCCGCCTGCGCGGGCCGGGGCTCCGGGTCGGCGAGCGCGGCGGTCGCGGGAATCAGCAGGACCGACCCGACGAGAGCGGAGACGGCGGTGGTACGCAGAAGGCTGCGACGGTTGTTTCGCATGGCGGCAGTGATCCCCTTGGGTGTCGGTCGGTACGTGTTCCTCGTCGTGCGACGAGCCGCACAATGAGGAACATAAACGTATGCACCCGACATTGCGATCACCCGGAGAGCGCGTAACGGAATCCGGCAAAATCCGTCACAGTGCCGCAACTGCCCGCATGGTCCCCCGCGTTGCCACTCGGCCCTGTCGTCGGGGTCACCGACGGACCAGGTGGGCGTGGGTCGCCGCCGCGGAACTCACCAGGTCGGTCACCCGGTAGCCGTCGATCCCGTCGGCGACGTTGTCGAGCAGCCGTTCGCCCCTGCCGACCAGCAGCGGCACGACGACCAGGTGCAGTTCGTCGATCAGCCGCGCGCGCAGATACTGCTGCACGACGGCCGAACCGCCTCCGATGCGTACGTCCCGGCCCGCCGCCGCCTCGAAGGCCCGCGCGAGGACCGTCTCGACGGGCTCGTCGGTGAAGTGGAAGGTCGTCCCGCCCTCCATCGTGAGCGAGGGCCGCAGGTGATGGGTGTGTACGAACACGTCGTGGTGGTAGGGCGGGTTCTCTCCCCACCAGCCACGCCACGACTCGTCCTGCCACGGCCCGCGCTGCGGTCCGAACATGTTGCGGCCCATGATCGTGGCGCCGATGTTCTCCTCGCTGCGCTCGATGCAGTCGACGTCGATCCCCGTCTTGCCTTCGGCGCGGTCGCGCATCGCTGCGACCATCCAGTCGTGCAGCCCCTCGATGTTGTCCCCGAAGGGTTCGTCCAGGCGTTGGTGGGGTCCGGCGGCGAAGCCGTCCAGCGAGACGGTGATGTTGTGAACGCGCACCTTCGGCATGACGTCCTCCTCCTCGGCGTTCCTGCTCTCATCATCACGTCGAACGACAGGCCCCGGGATCGACACACACGTGGATGTGGAAAGAGAATCAGACCCCCGGCTGAACGCTCTTCTCGGTCCGGCCACGGATGAGTCCGATGAGCGAGGGGCCCCCGCGCAGGCACCAGAGCGCGATGACGGGATCGCAGATGGCGCAGCCCAGCGACGAGTCGTGGGCGAAGGGGATGATCGGGTTTCCCTTGAAGTGGTGGACCAGATCCCAGCCGGTGTGGAGCAGCCAGCCGATGCCGATGTAGGTCCACGACTCGAGGCCGCGGTAGGCGCAGTAGGTGACGGCGGCGGTGAACACGAACTCCCAGGCCCCGAGGCCACCGCCGCTGAGGTAGGCCCCTCCCGCACCGGCCACCATGATCGCGTTGAAGCGGCGCCGGTGCGGTTCGCGGATCAGGGACATCACGAGGGCGTAGACGACGCCGATCAGGACCGGTGCGACGTAGGGTATGACCTGCATGGAGAGTTCCTTCGGGTGGCGGTGCGCGTCCGGGCGTCGCCCGGATCGCGGGATCACCGCCGAAGTTATCCGGGTCCGCGATCACCCCCCAGTGGCATTAATGACAGGCTTCGACGGGATAGCGCCACCCACCGTGACGCTTGTTCCCGCGGACCATCAGCGTCCCGCGCTCTCTTCGCGGCGCGCCTTCTCGGCGGCCAGCACGGACTCGATTCCGTGCCGCCTTTCGCCCAGTACACGAAGGCTGTTGGCAGCTTCCGCAGCCGGTCCGAAGCAATCCGCGGCGCGCCGTGCAGCCACCGCCGCCGCGGTGTCGGCGGTCACCAGGTCGGCGTTGATCGCCGTGGCCGCCGTCATGCCAGCGGCCGCGGACACCATGACTCCCGCCACCAGGTCGGTGACGTTGCCCGCCGTCCACACCCCCGCGACGCCCGTGAACCCGGTCGCGTCCGACTCGACGTAACTCCCCACGCCCATCGGGTGGTCGACCTTGGTCAGGCCGAGTTCCGCGAGCACCGCACCACGCGCCTCGAACCGCGGCGCCACGGCGAGGGCCCGCACCGCGATGCGCCTGCCCGAGGTCAGACGTACGCCGGAGAGGCGGTCGTCCTCGACATCGAGCCCGGCCACCTCACCGTCGACCACCGCGATACCGCGGGCAGCCAGCTGCTCCCACTGTTCCTCGGTCAGCTCGGGCGCCGTGTGCAGGAACAGGGTGACGTCCGACGACCACTGACGGAACAGCAGTGCCTGGTGCGTGGCCATCGGCCCGGTCGCCAGCACGCCGATCGGTGCGTCGCGCACCTCCCATCCGTGGCAGTAGGGACAGTGCAGGACGTCACGGCCCCACCGTTCGCGTACGCCGGTGACATCGGGCAGTTCATCGACGAGGCCCGTCGTCACCAGCAGACGCCGCGCACGATGGCTGCGCCCGCCGGCGGTCTCCGCGACGAAGCGCTCGCCGACCCGCCGCACGCGCGTCACCAGGTCCGACACGATCCGCCCGCCATACCCCTCGACCTCCTCCCGCCCGATCCGCAGCAGCTCCTCGGGCGCGAGCCCCTCGCTGGAGAGAAACCCGTGCACCCCGTCGGCGGGGGCATTACGCGGCTCCCCGGAGTCCACCACCAGCACGGAACGCCTGGCCCGGGCCAAGGTCAGCGCCGCGGACAGCCCGGCCGCGCCACCTCCGATCACCAGCACGTCCACGTCCTCGTCGGCATTCACGTCAGCTTCCACGTCGGCGATGTCTCGCTCGTTCGTCTCAGTCATGCCGACACCGTGCGCCCGGCCCCAACGAAACGGCAAGCTTCCTTGCCGTTTCGGCAAAGCCGCCACATCGCCGGATTGCCGTGCCCACAGACCCCGGCCGACCCGTGCGCAACGCTGGCGGTCGATGCGGTCGCGGCAGCAGCATGTTCCCGACGCTCCCGAACGTAAGGATTCATGCCTGTGATCTCCTTCGCCCCTGAGACCGGCGTCTGGCTGCTGAGCACGCCGAGCACCTCGTACGCCCTGCGCATCGACGAGACGGGAGCGCCCTGCCACCTCGCGTGGGGCCCACGGCTGACCTTGGCGGAAGCCAAGGAACTCGCCGCTGCCCCGGCCCCGCCCGCCAGCAGTTTCGAGGGGCGGCCGCCGGTCGGCGAGGAACTGCCCGTCGACGGCGGGGCACGGTACGGGACCCCCTCGCTCCAGGTGCGCTTCGCCGACGGCACGCGCGCCTTCGAATGGGAGGCGTTGAGCCATCGCGTACATGAGCCCACTCCTGGATCGACGGAACTGGTCCTGAAGTTCCGCGACCGCCGCCACACCCTGGAGATCACCCTCCACTACCGCGTCCACGACGACAGCGACGTCATCGAGCGCTGGTGCGTGCTGCGCAACACCGGCGAGGAGACCGTGGCGCTGCTGCGCGCCGACTCCGCCGCGTGGACCCTGCCGGTCAGGGACGACTACCGGCTCAGCCACGTCACGGGCCAATGGTCCGCCGAGAGCCAACTGCACCGGGAACGACTGCCGTTCGGCGAGACGGTGCTCACCAGCCGCAGGGGCATCACCAGCCATCACGCGAACCCCTGGGTAATGCTCGACGCGGGCGAGGCGACCGAGGACCACGGCCAGGTCTGGAGCGCGGCACTGGCCTGGAGCGGCAGTTGGCGCGTCACCGTACAACGCACCCCCGACGGCAGGGCGGGCTTCACCGGCGGCTCCGGTCACGAGGGCATGACCCAACCCCTCTCCCCCGGCGCTGAGTTCACCACTCCACGGCACGCCGGTCTGTACGCGGACGGCGGCTTCGGCGCGACGAGCCGCGCCTGGCACGCGTACGTCCTCGCCCATGTGCTGCCTCACCCTGATGAGATACGTCCGGTGCTCTACAACTCCTGGGAGGCCACCGGATTCGACGTCGACGAGGCCGGTCAGCTGGCCCTGGCGACCCGCGCGGCGGCGCTCGGCGCGGAGCTCTACGTCATGGACGACGGCTGGTTCGGCGCGCGCCGCGACGAGACCGCGGGGCTCGGCGACTGGACGCCGTCACCGGACCGCTTCCCGCGCGGCCTCAAGCCCCTGGTGGAGGAGGTGCACCGGCTCGGGATGCGCTTCGGGCTGTGGGTGGAGCCCGAGATGGTCAACCCGGACAGCGGTCTCTACCGCCGGCATCCTGACTGGGTCCTGCACTTTCCGCACCGCACCCGCACCGAGCTGCGCAATCAGCTGGTGCTCAACTTCGCCCGCCGCGACGTCGCGGAGTGGGCCTATGGCTGGCTGACCCGTCTGGTGGGCGAGCATGGGATCGACTTCCTCAAGTGGGACATGAACCGCCCGTTCACCGAGGCGGGTTGGCCGGACAGTAATGAGGGCGCGGAACGCGTCTGGACCACGTACGTCCACCACCTCTACGACGTCATCGACCGCCTCCGCGCCGACCACCCCGGCCTGCGGATCGAGGCGTGCAGCGGCGGTGGAGGCCGGGTCGACCTGGGGATGCTGTCCCGCACCGACCAGGCGTGGACGTCGGACAACACCGACGCGGCGGACCGTGTCCTCATCCAGCACGGCTACGGCCAGATCTACCCGGCCCGAACGATGTCCGCCTGGGTGACCGACGTCCCCAACCAGCTGACTGCCCGTTCGGTGCCGCTCCGCTTCCGCTTCCACGTCGCCATGGCGGGGGTCCTCGGCCTCGGCGGTGACCTGACCCGCTGGACCGAGGACGAACTGGTTGAAGGGGCAAGTCTGGTGGCCCAGTACAAACGCGTACGGCACCTGGTCCAGCACGGGACGCTCCACCGGCCGCGCGGCCCGGTCGACGACGGTCCCACGGCGGTCCAGTACACGGCGAGGAACGCCGACGAGACCCTGCTCCTGATCTGGCGCCGCACCCCACGCCACGGCACCACGAACCCACCCCTGCGCCTAGCCGACCTGGACCCCACAGCCCACTACCGCGACACCCACACCGGGGCGGTGCACTCCGCGACGGTCCTGAGCAACTACGGACTACGCCCCGAACTGCCCCCGGGCGACTGGGCGAGTGCGGCGGTGCATTTGGTGCGGGTTCCCTGACGAGGGCTCGGCGTTGGGCCGCGTGAGGCCCCCGGCGGCCGCCTCCCGCTCGCAGGCCGCACACTTGCCCCATGACCATCTCCCAGGACGCGCAGGCCCCCGGACGCCGATCGACCGAGCTGCACTGGGTCGAGTCGATGGGCGGGCCGCTCATCGTGGTGCCGGTGTCGGCGCTCTCCTTGTGGCACGGCTGCACCGAAGCAGGGGAGGTCCTCGGCGACCCGGGCATCGCGGACGATTACGACCGTGCGTGCGCGGTGGACGGTTACGCCGAGGTGCTTCCCGTGGGCGGCGACGGTGCCAGTGCTCTCGTGCTGGGTGACGAACCCGCCATGACCTGCTACCTGCCCGAGCGCAACGCCTTCGTGCGCTGGTTCGGCGCCGACTCCGAGGCCGGACTGCTGAGCGCCGCGCGGCAGGTGATGGAGGACCCGGGCACGGAGTGGGAGGACTGTGGGGTCTGGGAGACGAGTGGCCCGGCGGTACTCATGGATTCCGCGGTCGCGGGCGAAGAACTCACGACGCCAAGCCCTGAGTTGCCGGAACAAGCTCCCGTAGACATCCCGGCGGGGCGATGGGAGGTTCAGGCGGCTTACGTCAGGACGGACGACGCCAGGGTCGGGCTGGTGCGCCTCATGCCGCTGCAATAGCCGAGGCCGCGGGAGCAGTTGGCAGCACTTCAGTGTGCCGTCGAGGTCCACAGGTCCGGGCGGGCCAGCGTCTCGGCCTGCGGGAGGTCCTCCCTCGCTCGGGCTCCTTGCCGCGGCCGCAGGCCTCTCGCCCTTCTTACCGCGGGCCCCGCCCGGTGCGGGTCTTCGCGCCGCCGGTAAGTACCGGCAGGTAGTGCCGACAGCTGCCGCCGTCGCGGCAACCTTTGCGGGCTCGGCGTCGACCACGGGGTGAGCCGCTCATCGGAAACTCCCCGAAGGAGACGTTCCCATGAACATCCCCCGCTCCCCCATGCCTGCCGGAGCACGACTCCGGTCCCGTGTACGGAGTTCCGTGCGCGCCAGGCGCCTCGCCGCGCTCGCGGGCGCCACCGGCATCGCCGCCGCGGCAGTACTGGCCGTCCCGGGCACGGCCGCCGCGCACGGCGTGGCCATGATGCCCGGGTCGCGCACCTACCTGTGCTACAAGGACCTCCTCGCCAACTCCTCCACCCAGATGCCGTCAAACCCCGCCTGCAGGGCGGCAGTTCAGGACGCGGGCACCACCCCGCTCTACAACTGGTTCGCCGTACTGGACTCCCACGCGGGCGGTCGCGGCGAGGGGTACGTCGAGGACGGCACCCTGTGCAGTGCGGGCGACCGCAGCCCGTACGACTTCTCCCCGTACAACGCCACCCGCACCGACTGGCCCGTCACCCACCTCACGGGCGGCGCCACCATCGAGATGAACTACAGCAACTGGGCACACCACCCGGGCACGTTCAAGGTGTACGTCACCAAGGACGGCTACGACCCGCAACAGCCCCTTGGCTGGTCCGACCTGGAGAACGTGCAGACCGTACAGAACCCGCCGCAGGAAGGCGGGCCTGGCAGCGAGGCGGGCCACTACTACTGGGACCTGCGACTGCCTGAACGTACCGGCAGGCACATGCTGTTCGTCCAATGGATCCGCTCCGACAGCCAGGAGAACTTCTTCTCCTGCTCGGACGTGCTCTTCGACGGGGGCAACGGCGAGGTCACCGGACTGACCGGTGGCGAACGGTCCGGCGCCGCGGTGGCCGCACTCGGCGCCGGCAAGGAGAACATCAAGCAGGCCAAGGCGGCGCACCAGGCCCACCAGGCCCACCAGGCCCACCAGGCCGACGTCGCGCCGGACATCGAGAACGCCGCCTCCGGGGCGCCCACGAGTTCCCCGGACACCGGCCTGGTCGGCGCCCTCGCGGGCGCCGGGGCGATGGCCGCGTCCGGCGGGGCCGTCCTGCACCTGCGCCACCGCAGGCCCAACAGGCAGCGGTGAGTGGCAAGGGGTGAAAGGTGAGAGGTGAAAAGTGAGAGGTGAAAGGTGAGGGGTGAGCATTCCGCAGCGTGAATTTCTGCCCAACCGCGCCTTAAGTCGAATTGGCACGCCCCGCAGGGGCAGACAAACTCCCCTGGCCAGGCGCGACTTGAGCCAATTGCTCCGGGAATCACCGCACCCACCCCTCACGCACCGCATTACAACCAACGTCAAACCCCGTAGGTCACACGTAATTGCAAGGACCACGTATGCCTCACGGAGGTTTTGTCATGCCCTCTCACCTCAACCGCCACCGGATCGTCCGCACCGCCTCGGCGGTGACGCTTGCTCTCGGCACGGGGCTGGCCGCGCCCTTCCTCCTGGCGGGCACCGCAACTGCCGCGGCTCCGGAAGCGACCGCCGCGTTCAGCACGAGCGATCACTCGATCGTCTACACGGCCGCCGCCGGCCAGACCAACAAGGTCACGGTCAGGGCGTCCAAGTCCGAAGGCTCCGAAGGCTCCGAAGAGATCACCTACGTGATCGACGACGGCGTCGCGATCAACGCGGGCGAAGGCTGCTCCTACCCCGACAGCGCGGACCGCACCAAAGTCTCCTGCACGGTCGCCACGCTGGAGACCCAGGACCCGTACGCCACCTTGCAGTTGGCCCTCGGCGACGGCGACGACACCTTCGCCTACGACAACGCCACCGACCAGACGTACTACTTCGCCTCAGCGGATCTGGGAGTCGGCAAGGACACCGCGACGCACACCGGTGGCGTCGACGGCAACTCCGTCCTCGGAGGAGCGGGCGACGACGACCTGACCGTCGGTGAGGCCGGAGTGGTCCTCGGCGGTGACGGCAGCGACACCCTCCACGCCGCGTCCGGCAGCATCGCGCAGGGCGGCAACAACAACGACACCATCAACGCGGAAGGCGAAGAAGCCGCCGTCGACGGCGGTGCGGGCAACGACGTGATCCAGGGCGGCGCAGAGAGGCAGAACCTGTCCGGCGGCGACGGCAACGACACGATCCGCGCCGGAGTCGGCGACGACTTCGTGTACGGCGGCAAGGGCAACGACACCCTGTACGGCAACAGCGGCAACGACACGATGTACGGAAACAGCGGCGACGACAAGCTGTACGGGGGCACCGGCCAGGACGCCCTTTCCGGTGGTCCCGGCACGAACGTCGTCCGCCAGGACTGACCCTTCCGCTTCTCACTGGTCAGGGCACTGCGCGATCAGCCGCGCAGTGCCCTGACGCGTCCCGACCTGCCCCGGCAGCGGACTTCTCGGGCTTCAGCGGACCCTGTCGTAGACGAGAGCCAACGTGCCGTGTTCGCCCGCGGTCTGGCTCGCGAGCGTCCACTTCCCCGCGGGCAGGCCGTCGTCGAAGAGGCGTGGCCCGCCGCCGAGGAAGAGCGGAAAGACCGTGAGCGCCAGCCGGTCGACCTTGTCGGCCGCCAGCAGCGCCTTGATGACGCTCGCGCTGGAGAGCACGAGAATGTCGCCGCCCTCGGTCGACTTGAGGTCCGTCACCACCTCGGCAGTCGACTTGTCGATGATGGTCGTCCGCTCCCACGGAGCCTCGCCCAAGGTGGAGGAGAGGACGACCTTGTCGGTCTCGACGAGCCACTTGGCGAACGCCTCGTCACGCGGATCGGCACCCTCCATACCGATGACGGTGGGCCAGAAACCAAGAAACCCCTCGGCGTTGACCCGCCCCAGCAGGGCCGTCGTCGCCGGCTCCCAGAGGCTGGCCAGGTGGTCGCGGGCGACATCGGTGAGGGCGTACGGCATCACCCAGCTCATGTCCAACGGGTTGTCCGGCGCGGCGTAGTGACCGTCGAGGGAGAGGGCCATGTTCGTGACGACGCGACGCCCCGCGTACCGTTCTGTCTGCTCTATCTGGTCTGTCTGCTCGGCCTGCTCTGTCATTTCTTGCTCCTTGGGTCGATGGCGGCGTCCGAGGGGTGAGTGTCGTGCGGGCCCGCGGCGAGGGTCGCGGCGAGCTTGTCGAGGCTCTGGCCGAAGCCGATCTCGATGCCTGCGATGAAGTCGGCGGAGTCGATCGTGCTGTCGGTGATCCGCCAGTGGACGTCGAGGTCCGTGCCGGCGCCCGCGCCTGTGCGGGTGGGGCTCAGGCCGAGGTCGACATGGGCGGTGAAGGCGAGGCCGCCGTCGGGGAGCTGTGGGGAGAGCCGGTAAGCGAGGTGCTCGCCGACGCGTGCGTCGACGACGACTCCCTCCGCGCGCCCCACGACCACATCGGTGCCGTCGGTGTCCTCGGCATCGCGGTACTCATGGGCGATCCGCCCGCCCGGTCGCGCCTCGAAGAGCAGCTCGGAGACGCGGAGATCGTCCGGCGTCCACCACCGGGCGAGCAGCTCGGGTTCGGTCAGGTGGCGCCAGACCAGCTCGGGGCGGCCGGCCAGCGACCGGCTGAACCTGAACGAGCGACCGTCGGCCCACCCCGCATCGCGCGCGGCGAGCCGCTCAGCATCCAGGCTTGTCCCGTACGCGTCGAAGGTCGCACGCGTGCCGCCGTCCTGATCAGCGGTATCGGCGAGGCCACTGAGCGCGACCGCCAGGTCACGCAGGGCAGCAGACCTGAGGGCGTAGACGCGGCGCTGACCCGTGCGCTGGGAGGTGACGACGCCTGCACGCTCGAGGACTTGCAGGTGCTTGGTCGTCTGCGGCTGGCGCGCCTCAGCGAGCTGGGCGAGCACGCCCACGGACCGGGGCCGCTCGGCCAGCAGGGTCACGAGCCGCCACCGAGCCGGGTCGGCGAGAGCGGAGAGGAGTGCGTCCATGCGGCAAGTATTCCTCACCACGAATATTCGCGTCAAGGAATACGTCGGCATCGGGCCGCCGTCCCCACCGCTACGTCGAGGCGGTCGCGGCGGTCGCGGCGGTCGCGGCGGTAATGCGCTCGATTGCTTGGCGCGTCAGCTCACGACCGCGCGACGCACCAGTGCCGCCGTCACCGTCGCCATCGCCGTCACCGTCCAAGGCCCGATGCAGCGTGAGCCCCTCGATGAGCGCGTCGAGCTGCCGGGCCGTGTCCGGATCGAAGTGCCGTTCCAGCAGACGCCGACTGCGGCGCATCCACGCCTGGGTCAACTTCCGGTACTCCGGGCGCCGAGCGGCGAGGGTGTAGAGCTCCTGCGTGAGGATCAGGTCGCGCCGAGGCCCCTCCGCGAGTGCGTGGATGAGGTCGGTGACGGCCTCGCGTGCCTGCTCGGGGCTTTCGGCGTGGTCCAAGTGCCGCGCAAAGACGGCCACGATGTGGTCGGCGAAGAGCGTGAAGGCTTCGCGGAGCAGGTCGTCGATGCCGGTGAAGTGGTACGTCATCGAGCCGAGCGGCACCGCGGCACGCGTGGCGATCTTGCGGTGGGAGACACCGGCGACGCCTTCGTCGGCGATGTGGTCGAGTGTGGCGGCGAGGATGCGCTCGCGCCGCCGGGGATCGGCGTGTCCGGTGGCCATCGCGAGGGACCTCTAGAGACTTCGGACGGGACGGGCGGGATTGCCGACGGCGACCACGTCGGCGGGTACGTCCTTCGTGACGACAGCGCCGGCACCGATGACGCTGTTGTCCCCGATCGTCACGCCGGGACAGACGATGACACCACCGCCGAGCCAGACGTTGTCCCCGATGGTGATGGGAAGCGCGGCCTCCAGCTTGTCGCGCCGCGGCTGCGGCTCCACGGGGTGGGTGGGGGTGAGGAGTTGGACGTTGGGGCCGATCTGGCAGTCCTCGCCGATGGTGATCCGGGCGACGTCCAGTGCGGTGAGGTGATAGTTCACGAAGGTGCGGGCGCCGATGGAGAGGTTGCTGCCGTAGTCGACGTACAGCGGCGGCCGCACCTCCACGCCCTCACCCACCGAGCCGAGCAACTCGGCCAGGACCGCCCGGGCTTCGCCCGCGTCCTCGAGGAACACGGACTGATAGCGCGCTGCGAGCCGCATGGCGTGCTGTTGCCTGCGAGCGATGTCCGGGTCGTCGGCGATGTAGAGGTCGCCCGCGAGCATGCGTTCCAGGTTGGTGCGCGGGTCGTCAGCGAAGTAGTCCGTCGGCATGCGTACGATCGTACGCTCTGGAAGGTACGAACGTACGCTCCACATCTGTTGGCGCTCATGGCCTGGCACATGGGTTGACTCCTGGTCTTGGCTCATGGGCTTGCCCATGCGGGGTAATCGATAGCGGCTGCGGTTTCCGTCGATTCCGAGGAGGTACGTTCCATGCGCGCCTTCAAGCGCTGGTTCGACCAGAGTCTGGCCGCACAGGCGGCCCTGATCTTCGTGCTGGGTGTGGGGGTCACCGCTCTGTTCCGCCCGGACGAGCATCCGGTCGTGTGGATCATCCAGGCCATGCTCTACACCGCGATCGCGATGACGATCGTGGCCGTGCAGCGCCGTAAGGCCGGCCGGGCCGCCGGTACCGACGCGCAGGGGGTCGCCGAGCTCCACCGCAAGATCCGGCACCGCGAGGTTCCGAGCGAGCCCCAGGAACGGGCTTCCATGCGGCGGCTCGTCGCCGAGCAGTTGGGCCAGATGGAACGGGCCCGGAAGTGGCTGCCGTACTGGCTGGGCTCCATGGCTCTCATCGCCGTCGCCATGCTCGGCCTCGGAGCGGCCACCGGCTCGTTGGCCACTCCGCTGATCGTGGCGGTCGGCCTGATCGGTTTCTGTGGCTGGGTCCTCTGGATGCGCCACCGCTCCCTCGACCGCTGTCGCTACATGCGCTCCTCCTTGCAGAGCTAGGGCACACGGGCGGCGACCTCTCACCTTCGGGGCGACCGCGCTCGGAACGGTGTTCACCGTCCTCGGGGTGATCCTTGCGGGGGTGCGGGGGTGTCCCTCTCGTTTCGCATCAACGGGTTCGTCTCCCTGTGGCTGCTGCCGTTGATCGTCGGCGGGATCGGCCTGGTGATCGCGGGGGTCGGTACGGCTGTCGCGGTGGCAGGGCGAAGGCGTCCCTAGGCGCGGCCGGGCGCCCTCGGCCTCGCAGACCCGCGGTTCCTCAGGTCTTCACGCCGCAATGCCGCAACGCCGCGCGATCGCCTCAAGGCGTTCCAGTTCGCGTCCTGCCGCCGCGGGGTGGGCGAGGTCGAGGGCCATCGCGGCGCGGGCGCAGATGTAGAGGATGTCCTGGCGGGTGGCCTCGTCGAGGCCGGGGGCGGCCCGGAGGTTGCGGCCCGTGACGCTGAGGAAGAGGTCAACATGGTCGAGGCGATCCCGCAGTCCCAGAGGAAGCACCTGCTTCAGCGTGTCCTTCGCGTAGTCGCGCGTCTGCCGGTCCGCCTCGCAAGGGCGAGGCCGCGAAGGAGCCCAGGGAAGGGCGGCCGTGCGGGCATCCTCGTACATGTCCGCCACCAGGGCGCGTGCGGTGGCGAGTTCGCCTTCCGCTGCCGCAGTGCGGGCCGAGTCCAGCATGGAGCGCAGTCGGGCACGAACCTGGGGGTCCTCCCCCGTCCGGGCATCCAAATATCCGGACCACACGTCGAACGCCTTGCTCAACTCGGCGTCCAGCATGACCTCGTACGCGTCCGGCACTCCGCCGCCTCTCCGATCGGACCGCCCCGGTGTGGGCGGCAGCGGTCACGATAGGACGGATGGCGGCTCCATCGCCCGTGATTTATCCGGGGCCGAGCACTCAGCTGCACGACCACTCAGCTGCTCGTCCACTCAGCTGCTCGGCCACTCTCAACTTCTGAGCGGCGGGGTGGGCGGGTGACGAATCAGCGGGACGTAAAGCGAAATCGCCTGCCCGTGCGATTCATTGCCGGTTGTGCGAACCATTGCCGCGCAGGCCTCGGCACGCATTCGATTCCGTCCTGTGAGCGCTCCGCGTTGTGAACCCTTCCTGCGCCCGAGCAGATTCCCGTCGCCCGACGCGGTGGGTAAACTGTGCCGGACCCGGCATGTGTTTGCCGGAAATCTACTTCGCATATCCGCTAGCCGACTTTTCGGCCGGGAAAGACCGGCGCGCGAGAGACTGACCGCTCGCTCCGGCCGAGCACTCTGCCACCGGTACGAGTGCTGGGTGAAGCCCCGATGTTTGGCCCCACTACGCAAGGCAGATCATGCGGAAAGGTTCCACTCGCACCTGGTCCGAGGCCGACCCGCCACGGCTCAGCGTGAGGGTACTGGCGGCCGCCGACGACAGTGGCACGCTCACCTTCGAACTCGCCGGTGAACTGGATGTGCTCAGCGTCAACTTGCTGTGCGATCTGGCCATCACCCACGTGGAGGATGGCCACCGGCATTTACACCTGGACGCGAGAGACGTGGCCTGGTGTGACAACGGCAGCCTGTACATGCTTCTCGGTCTGCGGCATGCGCTGGAGACCGCGCAGGGCAGCCTCGGCCTGGTTGCGATCAGCGCCCCCGTCGAACAAGTGATCATGCGTAACGAACACAGCCTGCACCTGCATCTGCACCCGCAGCACGCTCCGCCATGCTGCCCCGCCGCCGCGACTCCTCACTTGGGATAGTCATCCGCCGTCTCCCCGATACCAGGAAGAAGGTCGGGGCGTAGGTGCAGCGCTCGGTCGAGCTGGGCGGTGAGTCTGCCCGCGGCGGAATGGACCAGGTGTCCGCACTCGGCAAGCGCCCGCCCAACCGGGCCCGCAGCAGCTCTCCCACCCGTCGTTTGTACGATGCGTAGAACGGCTCTGCCGCCTTTCGGCCCCCCGGACTTGCAGAGCGCCGGAGCAGCCGTGTCACTGCTGAGGAGACCCCCATGAGCACTCCGCCCTCCGCCGCGGGCGCTCCCCAGCTGCAGCGACGGTTCGGGGTGGGCGACGCGGTCGTGATCGGCCTCGGGTCGATGATCGGGGCGGGGATCTTCGCCGCGTTCGCTCCGGCCGCCCGCGCCGCGGGCTCGGGGCTGCTCGTCGGCCTCGCTGTCGCCGCGGTGGTCGCGTACTGCAACGCCACCTCATCGGCACGGCTCGCGGCCCGCTACCCCGCCTCGGGAGGGACCTACGTCTACGGCCGCGAACGGCTGGGCGAGTTCTGGGGCTACCTCGCCGGCTGGGGATTCGTCGTCGGCAAGACCGCTTCCTGCGCGGCCATGGCCCTCACCGTCGGGGCCTACGCCTGGCCCGGTCAGGAACGGCCCGTCGCGATCGCCGCCGTGCTGGCACTGACCGCCGTCAACTATGTGGGGATCCAGAAAACCGTCTGGCTGACCCGAGGCGTCGTCACCCTCGTCCTCGCCGTCCTCGCCGCGGTCGTCGCCGCCTCCTACACGAGTGGCGCGGCCGACGTGAGCCGCCTGGAGCTGGGCGGGGACGCCGGCGTGGGTGGCGTGCTGGAGGCTGCCGGGCTGTTGTTCTTCGCCTTCGCCGGTTACGCCCGCATCGCCACCCTCGGCGAAGAGGTGCGGGATCCGCGCCGCACCATTCCCCGTGCGATCCCCCTCGCCCTGGGCATCACACTCTCGGCGTACGTCGCGGTCGCCGTCGCCGTCCTGGTCGTGCTCGGTCCCGGCGGTCTTGCCGGGTCCACCGCTCCGCTCACGGACACGGTGCGCGCGGCGGGGGTGCCCGAACTGGCGCCGGTGGTGCGTGCCGGTGCCGCCGTCGCCGCGCTCGGTTCGCTGCTCGCGCTGATCCTCGGCATCTCGCGAACCACACTGGCGATGGCCCGCGACCACCACTTGCCGCACGCACTGGCGGCCGTCCACCCTCGCTTCCACGTCCCCCACCGGGCCGAACTCGCCGTCGGTGCGGTCGTGGTGGCCCTCGTGGCCTTCGCCGACCTGCGAGGGGCGATCGGCTTCTCCTCCTTCGGGGTGCTCGCGTACTACGCCATCGCCAACGCCGCCGCCTGGACCCTGACGCCCGCCGAAGGCCGCCCGCCTCGCGCCGTCCCCGCCATCGGCCTGGCCGGCTGCCTGCTCCTCGCTCTCAGCCTTCCGCTCTCCTCTGTCATCTCCGGCACGGTCGTTCTGGCGATCGGGGCGGCCGCCTTCTTCGTACGCCGTGGGGTCGCGGGTCGCGCCTGATGCTCGGGTGCGGAGAACGCAGCCGGAGGTAAAAGGGGGCCGACCCGGCCGGGGGAGGTCCGGGTCGGCCCCGTCCAGGGGGTTGGTGAGGCTTTCAGTGACCCGGTCCGTGATGTGAGGGACCGGGAGGAGCGAGGCTGGCGGCTGGGTCAGCTGGTGCGGCGCGTGCGGGACAGGACCATGCCGCTGAGGACGATGGCGATGAGCGCGATCACCAGGGCCACGACGGCCCCACCTCGACCGTTGCCGCTGCCCACGCCCCCGTCGGAGCCGGTCAGCTGCATCACGCCGACGACCATGCCGATCAGGGCCACCACGGGGGCGACCATGGCGCCGCCTCGACCGTTGCCGGTGCCGATGCGTCCCGCGGACTGGGCCAGCGCCACCCCACCGATGATCACGCTGATCAGCGCGATCACCATGGCCACCATGGCGCCGCCTCGCCCGGACCCACCCTCATCGGCGGCGACCGAAACCTGCGCGGCTGCCGGTGTGGCAAGCACCAACCCTCCGAGCACAGCGGCTGCGGTGGCGGTAAGCAAGTGACGGACGGACATCGAGGACCCCTTCGGTTGCCTGGCAGGTACAGGCAGGAGCGTAGGGAGCCGGGGGGCCTCCGGTCGTCCTACGGGAGTTGCCAATAAGCGCTACCACCAGGGCGGTAGTCGCTCGCGGCGGAGCCTGCTCCCACAGCAGTCATATACCGCAGCCGCAGCATCTGGCCTTGCCGCGCCCCTTGCAGCCAGCGGTCGGGAACCTCAGATCCAGCCTGCCCGCGAGGCGGCGTGTACCGCACTGATCCTGTTGCCGGCCTTCAGTTTGTGGATGGCCGAATGAATGTGGTTGCGGACTGTTCCCGGGCTCAGATGCAGCTGCGCAGCGATGGCGCTGAGCGGGCGACCGTCCTCCGCCGCCTTGAGGATCTCCGCTTCGCGAGCCGTCAGGGGGTTCTCGCCCGCGGCAAGCAACTGAGCGATGAGTTCGGCGGGGATGTGCCGTCTCCCCGCGTGCACCTCACGGATCACCCTGCTCAGCTCCCCGATCGAGGTCTCCTTCGTGAGGATTCCGCGTATCCCGACCGCGAAGGCGCGCTGCAGGTAGCCGGGCCGTGCGTCGCAGGTCAGAAGCACCACGGGGAAGCCGGGCAAGGCACGGTTCAGTTGTTCGGCGACCTCGATGCCGTTCATGCCCGGCATGTGCAGATCGAGGACGGCGAGGCCCGCCCGGTGGCGGTTCACCAGGGACAGGACCCGATCGCCGTGCCCCGTGTGGGCGACGACCTCGATGTCTCCCGGCGGCTGGAGCAGCTCAGCGAGCGCTTCCCTGGTGAGTGCCTCGTCCTCGGCCAGCACAACCTTGATCGCCATGTTCGCTCCCCCAGTCGCTACGGCTCAGCGGCGTCGTCGCCTCGACCCGGTAGGTGAGATCAGTGCCCGGGCCGTGGCTGAGCGTGCCGCCGACCGCACGCAACCGCGCCGTCAGACCGGCAAGCCCGGTTCCGGGGGTCGAACTGTGCTGCCCGGCACCGTCGTTGGTGATCCGTAGATGCGCGGTCCGATCGCTCGTCCAGACCTCGATCGAGCAGTGTCCCGCTTCGCTGTGATGAATGATGTTGGCGGCCGCCTCCCGCGCCACCCACCCGAAGGCCTCCTGAATCGGCCGGGGCAGCGTGGCCGAAGACCGGCTGACCTCCACGCACACCCCCATGAGCCCCAGGTCGGAGCGCACCCCCTCGATCTCGGTGGTCAGGTCGCCGATGCGGTACCCGCCGGCGAGGGCACGGACCTCGCCCATGGACCGACGCGCGAGCACGAGTACGGTCTCCAACTCGGCCAGGGCGCGCTCCGGTTGAGTTCTCAGGAGCTGCGCCACCAGCTCGCCCTTCCGGTTGATCGCACCGAGCGTACGGCCCAGTACGTCGTGCACGTCCCGGGCGAACAACCGCTGGTCCAGGGGGATCGAGACCCGCATCGCCTCGCGGTCGGGCTGCGGAAACGCCCCCACGCAGGGTCTATCGCGTCCCGGGTGCGGGTCTCCGGCGTACTTCCCCATCATCTGGAGGGCCACGGCCGGGGCCATGAGGACGTACCCCGCCACGATGGCGGGAATGGCTCCCAGGAGTCGTTCCGGGTGCCCGCTCCGCGGGAACAGACCGGACGCCCCGGCCCGCAGCGCGCCGCGGCACCGCTCCTGCTGATCCGGGTCAGCCAGGATGACGATCTTGGGGGCGTCGCCGGATTCCATGAGCTGCCTGGTCGTGGTGACCAGGTTCATGCCGGGGGCGCCGGCGCCCAGCACCACCACGTCTGGATGCGTTTCGGCGGCCCGGGCCACCGCGTCCTCACCGTTGACTGCCTCGCCCACCACACGCAGCCCAGAAGTGGCTTCGATCGCCGAAGCGAGCATTCCGCGGACCGACGCCTCGGGCTCGGCCACCAGGACCGCGTACGTTCTCGCCGACGTACCGCAAGGTGAAAGGGCGTCTGCCATCGCTGTCCTGTCCCCCTGGGTTCGGCCTGAGCGCGAGCGCCGGCACCGCCGGTCGCAAGACCTGGGTCGCGGCCAACGGACGCGTCCCGATCATCTGCCGTGTGCGTGTGCGCACGTGGTCCGAAGGGAGGTCGCCGAATGCGAGGTCCGATCCCGTCACATCAGGTAAATGGCACCTTGCTGAGAACGCGTGAAAGACCGTCATGTGAATCCCCCGTCATGCGTGCGAGCCGCAAGCGTGCACTGTAGCTCCCCGACTTCGACACTTCTACCCTTGATCTTTCGCGAGAAGGCGCTATAGGTGGCCCTCCCGACGAGATGTCACGCCGAGCCGTCCAGACGAGAGACGACGCCGGTTGCCCGGCGGAGCCGTCGGCTCCGCCGGGCAACCGGCGTCAGTGAACGAGAGGTTCAGCTGCCGTTCAGCTTGCGCTGAACGAAGTCGTAGCTCAGGTCGCCGATCTCGGGGGCGTACTGGCGTGATGCCTCGACGGCGGACGGGAAATTCTCCCCGGCCCAGACCCTGCTCCGACCGCAGTCGTCAGCGAAGTCGGTCCAGTTGCTCCAGCGCAGAGTGGTGTCGCTCGCGGGAGTGACTCCGGGTTCGATGAGGGATGAACCCTTGGCCGCGGGGACAGCTATGTCGATCTTGTCGGTTCCGGTGAACCGTCGCACTTGCTGGGCGAAGGCAAGGCAGAGCGAGGACGTGACGGAGGGGTACTCGGGGTGGTCGGCCGAGTTCGTGTTCAGGTAGCCCTGCCATTCATTTCCAGTGATGTCGCCGACGGTTCCCTTCCCCGGGCCGCCCCACGCCGTCACCTTCTTCTTCCCGTACAGGTGGCGGATCGCGCTGAACGGCCGCACCGAGTCGTACTTGCGCTTGAAGTGCCACGTGGCAATGGTGGCATCGACGAAGGCGACGTCGGAAGTGGTGATGTACTGCACCATCTTCTCGGTGTCGTACTTGCCACCGGTGACCACGGGAGTGCCGGCGACGGCCCCGAAGGTGATGACCTTGTCGTTGAAGAGCTCGGCACTCATCTTCTGGTGGTCGGTCAGGTTCGCCGATGCCTTCAGGACCTCATCGGCCTGGCTCTTGTAGGCTTTTCGGTTGTGGTGGTTGCTCTTGCTCGGGGGAGCCACCTTGAACCGGGTGGGGCTTTCGTACGAGAACGGCTTCACGCGGCCGTACTGGGGCGTCGCGAACTGCTGCGACCTCAGGACGTTGTTCGTCGAGGTCACATTGGGCTGCCAGCGGGAAGGGTTACGCAGCTCGTCCGCGGTGTTGACCGGCTTGTAGCCCGTGTAGTCGGCGTAGGGCTGCCGGTTGTACGTGCGCCCGCCCTTGTCGCCGTCGCGGTTGGACCCGTCGCCCACTCGCGCCGCCATGGCGCTCTTGGCGGCGAGGATCCCGATGCCGCTCGGCGTGGTCGGGTCCTCCTTGGTGTCGTTCGGGTCCAGACCCGCCGACTCCATCATCTCCAGCCATCGCGACTTGTACTGCGGAAGGACCTCGTTGAGCGAGGTGAAGGCGGAGTAGATGACCGCGATGTTCTTGTTGCGGATCGTGCGTTCTTCCTTCGGCCGACGGCCGAGGTCGGAGAAGATGCCTTTCGCCGTCGGGTGATAGGGGGCTATGGCATCGAACCACGGCATCTCGATCAGAATGGCGTGGTCAACGGTCAACGACACGGAACGGCCGGAGCTCTGTTCACGCGACACCCGTTGGAACTTCGGATAGACGACTTCGATAAGGGCATTCCCCTTGTCGAGGTCGATGGCAGCCGCCTTCCGCGGGGCGGCAGGCGCGGCACTGTTCAGCGATCCCACCAGGACCAACGCGGTGGCAACTGCCACCACACCCCCCAGGCGCCGACTTCGCAGCCGCCTAAATTTCGTCACCGGAAATTCTCCTTCTGATCGGGCTTCCCACTCGCGTGCCGCCAAGTATCGCCAGTTCAGCCAGGCATCACTACTGCCCGATCGAGTAGTTGAGACTACCTACGCGGGCGTCCTGGCAGGTGTTGCCCGCGGTGAGACGGACTGGCGATGATGCCGAACGGAGGGCGTATTGCTTTCCGGGGGACGGAAAATTCCGTACGCACACTGGCAACTACCCATCGACAGGTGAGTGTTCGGATGTGGAGCAATATGGAGGGTTCGTTCACGTTGGAAGAGACGACTCCGATTTTGGTTTCGATATCCTCACTGCTGCCCGGTGATTCGCCTCGACTGGCGGGGGAGAGTTTCGAACACGTACAGCTGTTGGCTGCCGCGCAAGACCTTCCGCCGATTCTCGTGCACCGGCGAACGTTTCGGATCATCGACGGCATGCACCGGGTGCGGGCCGCGCGGCTGCGGGGCGACGAGACCATCTCGGTCATCTTCTTCGAAGGTGACGACAGGGAGACATTCCTGCTCTCCGTGGAATCCAATGTCCGGCACGGTCTTCCGCTTTCACCGGCCGATCGTGAGGCGGCGGCCCGCCGTATCCTGACAGAACATCCGCAATGGTCGGACCGGGCCGTCGCGGTCGCCGCGGGGCTGTCTCCGACGACCGTGAGCGCGATCCGTCAGCGTTGCCTCCCTGCGGCCGGGCCGGAGAGCGACCGCATGGGGAGAGACGGACGCATCCGTCCCCTCGACGGTTCGGCCGGCAGACGACGGGCAGGCGAGGTGATCGCCATGAACCCCGGCGCGCCTTTGCGAGCCATCGCTCGGGAGGCAGGCGTCTCGGTGGGGACGGCGCGCGATGTGCGCGCACGTCTTCGGGCGGGCCAGGATCCGGTGCCGGCCCCTCGGCGCGGTGCCGCCCGGCAGAGCGTCGACTGGCCCTCGGTGCGGGACGATCTGAGCAGAGACCCCGCGGTGCGGTACGCGGAGAACGGCCGCGCCTTCGTCCGCTGGATCGACGGCCACGTGATCGAGCCGGTCGAGTGGTGCGGTCTTGTCGATGCCGTACCGCCCCACTGGCAGGGTTCCGTCGCCGAGTTGGCACGGTCCTGCGCAGCGGCCTGGCTGGAGTTGGCGCGGGAACTCGAGCAACGTGCGCGGACGCAGCCTGACCTCGCGGTGGCCGTAGGCGTGGTGACGGCTGACGACTCCCTGGAAGCCGCGGGATCGTGAAGGACCGGGTCAGCTTTCCGCCGTTCCCTTGGCCCATGCCTCGATCAGCTCCGTCGCCTGGTCCGCATTGAGTCTTGGATCGCACAGCGAGGTGTAGTGACGCCGCAGATCGTCCTCGCTCTCCACGGCGCCGCCGACGCATTCCGTCACGTCGTCCGCCGCGACCTCGATGTGCAGGCCGGCCGCGTGCTGCCGGTTCGCCGCGAGGATGTCGCGGAAGCGCAGCGCCTCAGTGATCACGTCGCCGAGGTGTCGTGTCTTCAGGCCGAGCCGCGACGTCACCGTGTTGCCGTGCATGGGGTCGCTCAGCCAGACCACCGGGTGTCCCGCCTCCGCGACCCGGCGGACGATGGGCGGCAGGACTTCTTGTATCCGGTCGCGTCCCATCCGCGGTATCAGGACCAGGCGGCCGGGCTCTCGCCGCGGGTCGAGCGCCTCACACACCCGCACCACATCGTCCGGGTCCGCGGTAGGTCCGATCTTGCACCCCACCGGATTGTCCACGGCGGAGAGCAAGGCGACGTGCGCGTACGCCAGTTGGCGCGTGCGCTCCCCCACCCACGGCAGGTGCGTCGAGGCAAGGTAAAGATCGTCGGTCTCCGGGTCACGACGGACCAGGCGGGATTCGTAGTCGATCACCAGTGCCTCGTGGCTCGACCAGGGCCCTTCCGTGGCCGGCAGACGGTAGCCGCCTTGACGGCGGGTCCGCATCGCCCGCTGCACCTTCTCGCTCGCCTCATGGGCCCACAGCATCCGTCGCGGGTCGGCCTGTCGGGTCAGGGGTGAAGCGATCTCGGAATTGATCAAGTGCCCCTGGAAGGAGGGGATGGTCAGTGCTCCGTGGCGTTCGGTCGGCTGTGATCTGGGTTTGGCGAATTGTCCGCCCATGCGTCCGACACGTATCACGCTCCGGCCGGTGAGTTCGCTGAACCGGTCCCCCAACCTGTCGATGACGCGCAGCTTCTGCGCGGTATGGCGCGGCTCGCATTCGTAGAAGCTCTCGGCGCAGTCGCCGAGTTGGAGTACCAGAGCCTCGGTCGTCAGCAGTCGCGACAGCGACCGTCGCAGCCGTCGTACCTCTGTGGCCGACACGAGCGGAGGTGCCGCAGCCAGCCCCTCGCAGGCTTCGCGGTAGTCCGTGTGGTTCCGCCAATCCGGTTGCTGGACCGCCGGCATGTCCTCCCACGGCCCGGGCCGGGTGGGGCCCATGGTCGAACTGGATGGCTGCATGACTGCTCCCGTCGAATGATCAGCGAGACGTGCCTTCAAAGACCGCGCGGCGCCTCACAGGGCGCCGCGCACACGCCGGACCACGGCCGCCGGGTCCGGGCAGGCGCCGTTCCCGCGCCAGGCCACATGATGGTCGGGCCGGAGCAGGACGAGGTCGCGTTCCCAGGTCTTCTGGGCGCCGACGTCGGTCACCACGGCATGGCTGACGGGCAGGCCCTGAGCGGCTGCCTCGTCCAGGAGTGTGTCGGCACTACCGTCGCCCACGAAGTCGACGAGGGTGAAGGAGGGGGCGAATCGGTCGTAGATGGGTGTCCCGTCCTCGAGGAGAAGACTGGGCGGGCGGCTTCCGGGCCGGGTCGTGGGCGTGTACTCCCGCGGGTCCCACGGAGGTTCGGGCGCCTCCTCCCGGCAGACGACGGGCGAGTCGTTGTAGCGGTAGTCCAGTTCGATGCCCCTGTACTCGTTCTCACCGCGCTCGGTGCCCAGGAACGCGGCGACGCTCTCCGTCGGGGCGCCCTCGCGGAGAAGGCGGCCCGCCTCGAGATGCACGCCGAGGTGCCGGCGCGAGGTCTGCATGTTGCGCAGGCCCACGGGGTGGCGCTCGGCCTCGTAGCTGTCGAGCAGGGCGGGGCCTCCGAAGCCCCTGACCAGGGCAGCGATCTTCCAGGCCGCGTCGATGGCGTCGCCGATGCCCGTGTTCATGCCGTAGGCACCGGTCGGGAACATGCGGTGCGCCGCGTCTCCGGCCAACAGGACACGACCGTCGCGGTAGCGATCGGCGATCATGAAGCCAGGGCGCCAGCGCGAGGTCAGAAGCACCTCGTCGATCTTCAGGTCCACCTGCATCGTGTCGAGCAGGAAGGCGACCGGATCAGCTGGTGGCGTGTCGAATTCCGTCGGTTCCATGCCGTTGACGTGAGCGGTCCAGGTGTCCGCCTCGTCCTGGGCGATGATGACGTATCTGAAGGCGAAGTAGTGCCAGAACCGCCCGTGCCGGTGCAGGGTCTCCAGGTCGCGGCTCTTGAAGTGCACCATGAAGGCGCCCGGCAGTCCGGGTACGTCGAAGCTCTCCTGGCCGATGCCCACGGCCGCGCGGACCTGGCTCGACGCACCGTCGCAACCGATGACGTACCGGGATCGAAGCTGGATCCGGTCGCCGGTCAGCACATCGACCAGGTGGCTGGTCACCCCGTCCTCGTCCTGGGCGAGGGAATCGAACCGCAGGCCGCAGCGCAGCTCGATGAGCTGATGGCGTCGGCAGTGGGCCCGCAGGACCGGCTCGAGGTCGATCTGCGAGATCCGCTGGCCGGGCTCGGTGGGCTGAGTGCCGTCGTTGTGCCCGGTGATACGGCGCCGTTCCTCGGCCACCGAGGGGAGCTCCCACGAAGTGATCGGCTCACCGGCAAGCCCTGTCGACCAGATCACGTCCGCCGGGTGGTCGGGGCCGACTCCGGCGGACCGGACTTCGTCGGCGATGCCAAGTTGCCGGAAGAACTCCATGCTGCGGGAGTTCACGAAGTCCAGCTTCGGATGGACGGACGTCTCGAAGTCTCGGTCGACGAGCACGCAGGGCACACCTTGGCGCGCGAGCGCCAGTGCGGTGACCATGCCGATGGGGCCCGCGCCCACGACCAGAACCGGTGCCGGATCCACGTTTGCCTCCCAGGGGTGTGGGGCGGTTCGACCCGCCCCACACCGTTCGCGGTTGTTCAGTGCGCTTGGCTGGGCGTCCGGCTCTCCGGATCGCGCCTGGTCCCTTCGGGCTTCTGGGCGACGGCCACGGGCGGAGCTTCCCCACGAGCGAGCGGGGCAGCGCCGGTGAGGGCCCTGACCTGCATCTCTGCGAAACCGGCGTCGTCGCGTTCCCTGCTGATGACCGTGCCGATGTAACCGAGCAGGAAGGCGACCGGCACCGAGATCAGTCCGGGTTCGATGTCGACGAACTTGAAGTCGGCACCGGGGAAGATGGCGTCTTCCTCCGCAGACACGCCGTTGGAGAACACGACCATGAACATGGTCACGGCGATTCCTCCGTACACCGTCCACAGCAGTCCGGAGGTGTTGAAGCGTTTCCAGAACAACGCGTAGACGACGGCCGGCAGGACCGCCGCTCCGGCCACGTCGATCGACGTCGGGATGAAGATGTGGGTGCGCACCGGCAGCATCGCCACGCCTCCGACGACGGAGGCGATGCCGATGATCTTCACGTTGCGCCGAATGTCCTTCAGTTCGGCGGCGGGGTCGAGCCGCCGTCCGCGCGCCACGTTGAGGTCCTTGGTGACGGCCGTCACCGCGTTGATCAGCAGGGCAGCGAAGACTCCGACGATCGTCAGCAGGGCGATCACGGCGAGCGTGCCGACCATGAACTGCCCGCCGAGGTCGTCCGCGAGCTTGGGCAGGCTGATGTCACGGTGGGGCTTGATCACACCGATGTTCTCGCCGCCGAGCACCGCGACAGCGCCGAGGCCGACGACGGACAGGCACAGGTAGAACGCCACGACCATCATCGACGCCCAGCCGGCCGACTTCCGCGCGTCCCTTCCGTTGGTCACCGCGAAGTTGCGCATGAAGAGGAAGGGGATGGCCGCGACGCCGACGACGATGCAGAAGAGCTTCGACAGATGGATCCACCGGTCGGAGCCCTCACCGAAGAGCCTGCCTGGGCCGAGCAGATCGTAACCGCCCTTGTGCGCGACAGCGTTGGCCTCGGCCTGTTCGAGCAGGCTGATGGGGTTCATGTTGAACTTGGCCAGCACCAGCGTGGTCAGCACCGCCACGACGGCGAACGCGAGGACCGCCTTGAACACCAGGATCCGGGTGACTCCGCGCATGCCGCCCACGTACACGTACACCACGGTGACCAGGCCGACGACGGCGACCATGAGGGCCAGGAGCACGAGGGAGTCGAGGCCGAACCACCGGTTGAAGATGAAGGCCACGGCAGCCATGCTGATGATCGTGAACATGCCGTAGATCAACAGCATGACGACGGCCGACGCGATACGCGCCGGGCGTTCACGGGCTCTCAGCGCGAACAGATCGCCCAGCGTGCGCACGCCCAAGTTACGTACGGGCGAGGCGAATACCAGCACCCCGAGCATCATGGACATCGTAAAGGCCGTCAGCAGGAGCACGGCGTCGTAGCCGCTCAGCGCGATGTGACCGGTGATGATGAACATGGTCGAGTACATGATGGGCGCGGAGGCCAGCGCCACGGCATTCTGACCGGGGCCGATGCTCCGCCCGGCGAGCAGGAATTCGTCCGGGTCCTGTGTGCTCCCCCGCACCGCTTTCACCAGGTAGAAGACCAGGACGGCGACCGCGATGGTGAGGGGAATGGCGACCGCGGGCGCCGCCCACGTGTTGTCGACAGGCGGCGGTGGGTCGGCGAGAAAGACGGTGCTCATCGGGGATCTCCTTCCAGGCCCGCCCGGATCTGCTCACTGAGGGGATCCAGCCGTCTGCGGGCGAATCTCAGGTACACCGCGGAGATCATCACCACGGAGGCGAAGGACAGCAGAACGAACAGCAGGCCCACGTTCATGGGGCCGCCGAGCCCCTGTCGGAAGAAGTCCGGGGCGAAGGTGGCGAGCGCACACCCGGTGAACCACCATCCGAAGAAGATGACACTCGCCCAGAGGATGAAGGCATTCGATTGCCGACGCAGGGCCTTGAACTGGGCGCTGTCATGTACGGCGACGTAGCGGTCGGCATCCGCCGGCGAGTTCATCGTGCCCATGACACCTCCTCCTGATGAGGACGCCGTACATACGACGTCGTGGCGTGGCGGTCGGGACAGCAGTCTCGGACCTCGACTCCCGCGCGGGCATCGCCCATTCACGGGATTACCGACGTGCGGTGGTGAAATGGCGTGGCGTCCCGGCCGAACCGCGTGAACGTGTGATGTCCGGTGCCGACGGAGCAGCCGATGGTGTCTGAATGACCTGGGCACCGGAGAAGGACACCTGGACGTACGACGATTTCACGAGCGGCGAGCTCGATCCCGCCCGCTGGCAGATCATGGCGATCGACGGGGCCGACGGCGAGTCGCATCAGTACCGGGATCGCAACGCACGGGTGCGGACCGGTGACGGACACTTCGAGCTGACCGTGAACCCGTTCAGCCGCTTTCACGACACGGACCCGCGGCAGAACAACGCCAAGCAGATGTACCGGTCCGTCCGGCGTTTTTCCGTGCCGACGGCCGGCGAGCTGACGTTCGAGGTCGACATGGGGGTGCGGACCTACGGTCAGATTCCCCATGACCCGCTCGACGCCTTCGGCACGGTGAACCTCTTCGACCTGGAAACCGGCGTGGTGCTCAACGCCGCCGCCACCAATGACACCGTCTACGCGCTGGTCGAACGCCTGGTCATCCCGGGCGTGACCCAGCCCCACGAGCACTACATCCACCGCGTGGTCCTTCAGGTGCCGACGGAGCCGGGGCGTGAGCACCGCCACTCCATCACCTACCGGGCCGGAACGTCGCGGGTGGAGTTCCGGGTCGACGGTCAACTTGCCTACTGGGCAGAGCTTCCGGTTCCGGTGACGGGCTTCCAGGCGGGCATGGGTCTCTTCTCGGCCCGTGATCTCTCCCGCTACACGCGCGCGGAGCGGGAGCACGGACAGGGCGCCACCGGCCGGTGGGGCCGGTGGCAGATCACGACATGCGTCAGATGAGTACGTCACCGCCGTCGATGTTCAGGTTGATGCCGTTGATCGAGCGGTTCTCCAGCAGGAAGGTGATCGCCTCGGTGCAGTCCTGCATCGTCACCGGCCGCCTGGTGAGCGCACGCGTCGCTGCGGCCTCGCGCGCACCGGGCTTGTCGCTCCAGAACGGTGTGTCGGAGACGATGCTCGGGTGCAGGGCATTGACACGGATCGGTGAGAGTTCCACCGCCAGCGTCCTGACCAGCGCGCCGATGCCGCCGTTCGCGGTCGTCACCGTCGTGGAGCCGGGATAGGGACGATGACTGGCGAGCCCCCCGAGAAGAACGACCGAGCTGTCGTCCGGCATCCGCTCGGCCAGAGCGTGCAACACCGCCGTATATCCGGTGAGTTTCACCGTCAGGAGGCGGGTCGCGTCGGCCGGCCGGTACGCGCGCACCGTGTTGTGGTCCCTGTTCACCGCCGCGAGCACCAGCCGGTCCACGCGTGCCACGTCGGCAAGACCGGCCTCGATCTGTTCCGGGTCGGTCAGGTCCAATGCGATTCCGCGGGTCCTGCCGCCGATCTCGTCGGCCACAGCCTTGGTCCGGTCCTCCGTGCGGCCGGTGATGACCACGTCGTTTCCTCGATCAGCGCATGACTGGGCAAAGTGGCGCCCCAGCCCCGACGTTCCGCCGATGACGACGACCTGCGTGCGATCGGACATTGATGTGTCCCTCCCTGTATTCGATCTGTAGGTGACTACTACGTTGCTTTGACGGCCGTCGGTCGGTTCACCAACTCGGCCAGGACATCGGCCACGGAAATCGGCACCGCGCAACGATCCGCGGCATAGCGAAGAGCCATGAGGTGGTCGTCGAGCGTGAGGTCCGCCAGCGCATCCGCCACGAGGAACGGCTGGATGTCGCGACTGAACGCGTCGCAGGCGGTGATGAGACACCCCATGTGCGCATACACCCCGCAGACGATGAGCTGATCCCGCCCCGCGAGCCGTAGCCGTTCCTCCAGGTCGCTGCGGAAGAACGCGCTGTAGCGCCACTTGGTCAGGACCGTGTCGCCCGGCTCGGGGGCAACGTCGTCGACGATGGCGCGGTCAGCCTCCTCGGTGCCCATGCCCGGGCCCCAGAAGTCGTTCAGCAGCCCGCGGTCCCGCGGGCTCATCCCACCCGGCTGTGCCGTGTACATCACCGGCACTCCGGCCGCGCGCGCCGCCGCCAACACCTTGGCGACATTGGCGACGAGCTCGTTCAGCGGCGACTGTCCAGTGGGGAACGGCCGCAGAAAGTACCGCTGCATGTCGTGTACCAACACGACGGCCCGGTCCGGGTGCGGACGCCAGGGGACCGCCGCGCCCGGCAGATCGGCGTCGCCGGGCATGCGGTAGGGCGCGATGGGGGTCATGGCCATGGTTCGCCTCCTGTTTCCGTACGCTGACGTCACACGTGCAGGGCCGCGCCGCCGTCGACATACAGGTCGTGCATGGTGACGTGGCCGGCCTGGTCGGACACGAGATACGCGACGGCCTCGGCCACGTCGCTCGGCTCGGCCACCTTCCGCAGCGGGATACCGACGCGATACGCGGCCGGCGAACCTTCGATCGCCTGCCGTGGATCGGCGTCGTCGCCGAGCATCGAGCGCAGCATCGGGGTGTCGGTCGAGCCGGGCGAGACGACGTTGCACCGGATGCCGAAGTCGGAGAGCTCCAGTCCCAGACACCGGGTGAACTGGGCGGATGCGGCCTTCGACGCCGCGTACGCGGCCATCTCCACACGCGGCACGCCGGCGGCGTTCGACGCCACGGTCACCATCGCGCCACGACGGCGGTCCATCATCCGCCGGGCCACGGCGCGCGACACATGGAACACTCCGCCCGCGTTGACCGAGAAGATCTCGTCCCACTCCCGGTCGGGCAGATCGACGACCCTGCCGGTGTGCAAGACGCCGGCCGCGTTGACGAGGATGCCGATGGGCCCCTGCTCCTCCTCGACGCGCCGTACGAGCGTGTCCACGGCCTGGCTGTCGCACACGTCCACGGCGTAGCCGCGCACGGACACCCCCTCCGCCTGGAGTTTGGTCACGACGGTGGCGAGCGCCTCGCCGTTGCGGTCCACGGCGGCCACGTGCGCTCCCGCCGCCGCCAAGGTGCCGGCCACAGCGGCGCCGATGCCCTGGGCCGCACCGGTGACCAGTGCGACCGTCGACTCGATCCCGGTCAGTTCCATCACGCACTCCTGCTGGTCATGGCGGCTTCCTCGGCGTCGTACCCGAACAGCCACTGATGGTGGTCCAGGCCCGAAGCGGCCTGGGCGGCGGTGTCGCGGCGGTGCTGCTCTTCCCCGTCGTCCAGGTGGAAGGCCTTGGCGTTGTCACGAGATTGGCCCTGGATCCGTGTGATGCGCGGAAGGCGGATCCGCTCGTAGCGACGCAACGCCCCGCTCAGGCCGCCCGATCCCGCTTCGGACAGACAGACCGCGAGCACGACGGCGTCCTCGACCGCCTGGTTCGCGCCCTGTGCCTGGAACGGCAGCATCGGGTGCGCGGCATCACCGATGACAGTCACCCGTCCCGAGCTGAGCCGGTCGATGCTGTCCCGGTCGTGCAGCGCCCATCTGCTGACCGTCTCGGCCGCGCCGATCAGCTGGGTGACGTCCTCGTGCCAGCCCTTGTACGCGGCTGCGAGCTCGGCGACATCACCTCGCGCCGACCAGGACTCCTCCCGCCAGTCCGAGGCCGCGACGGTCGCGCCGAAACTCACCTGGCGCCCGGCTGACACCGGATAGCACACGCAGTGCTGGTCCGGTCCGAACCACAACCGCACCCGTGGGTCGGCGAGCAGCTGGGGCACGCGCTCGGCCGCCACCAGACCCCGGTAGATGGTCTGCCCGGAGTACCGGGGCCGGTCCGTGACGATCTGCTCCCGCACCAGGGAATGGATGCCGTCGGCGCCCACGACCAGATCCGCGGTGACGACCGTGCCGTCCGCGAGGTGCAGTTGCGCCGCCCCGTCGTTCTGCGTCACGGCTACGCAACGGGCGCCCAGGTGCACCCGGTCGGGAGGAATGCACGCGAGCAGGCTGCTGTGCAGGTCAGCGCGGTGCACGGTGTAATACGGCGCTCCGAAGCGGCGGTGGCACGCTTCGCCGAGCGGAGTCCGCTGCAGCAAGGTGCCGTCGTCCCAGCGGCGCATCTCGATCGCCTGCGGTGCGACCGCGATGCTGCGCAGGCGATCGCGCAGGCCGAGGCGGCGAAGGAGCCGGCTGGCGTTGGGCGCCACCTGTATCCCGGCGCCGACCTCGGTCAGATGTCCCGCTTGTTCGTAGACGTGACAGTCGACGCCGGCCCGGCGCAGCGCGACGGCCAGGACGAGCCCCGCTATTCCACCCCCGGCCACGGCCACCCTCATCTGCGGCATGTCGTCCTCCTCAGTAGTAGAGGAGCGCTTTGCCCCAGTCCTCGTCGGGCCCGAACAGGCTGCGCGGCTTGACCACATCCGGCATGGCCGTCAGCGCCTCATGCGGTATCAACGTGCCCGGGGCGAGCCCGACGACCTGACTGTCGACACCGAGCACGGCGCGCACCAAGGCCGTCAACTCCGCCTGGGCGGCCGCCCGGTGCTCATCCGGCACCTCGATCTCGATGCGCAACACCGTCGGTTCCGCCCTCGCCCGCCAGAACAACACCTCGTAGGAGTCCGGCAGGGAGAACACGAGCTCTTCCAGCTTGTGCTGCGTGATCGTCGCCCCGCCGACCTGGTGACCGAACGCCGCCCGCCCGAGCACCCGGACCGTGGGCAGACCCCAGCCGCAGGCACAGTCGTCATAGGAGACCGACACGTTGTCCTCGAGGTTGTAGCGCAGCAGGGGCATCGCCTCGCGGTACAGCGGGGTGACCACGAGCTCGCCTTCGCCCTCCGCGCTGACGGCGCCGGTGTCCGGGTCGTACACCTCGAACAGCGCTCGGTCGGCCCACAGATGCATCCGGCCGTACTCGCACTCTCCGGCGAGACTGCCGGTCTCCGTGGAGCCGTACTCCTCGATCACCGGCACCCCCCACAGCCGGCTGATCCGACGGCGGCGGGCGTCGGTGAGCGGTTCCCCGCCCACGAACAGTGCCCGCAGGCCGGGGAAGTCGGCGCCGGGCCGGTGCCCGGCCGCTTGGGCGGCGGCGGCCCAGATGAGGCACTCGGTCGGCACCGACCAGGTCAGCGAGACCTCCAGATCGTGCATGACCCGGACCACGCGCGCATAGGGCATGGCCAACGAGCGGTTGTCGCCGGGCACGACGGTGGCTCCGTGCAGCCGTCCCGCGGCGTGCGCGAGGTGGCCCGTCAGCAGCAGCGCGTAGGGCGTGCGCACCAAGAAGGTGTCCGCGCCGGAGATGCCGATCCACTTGCGGGCGAAACGCTCGGCCAGGTCGACCCAGTCGTCCGCCGTGTAGTACGAGGGTGTGGGGTGGCCCGCGGTCCCGCTCGACTCGTGGTAGGTCGCCAGCTGCTCCTTCGGGACGGCGAGCATGCCGAAGGGGTAGTTGTCCCGCAGATCCTGCTTGGTGGTCAGCGGCAGTGCGGCGAGCTCCGCGGGGGTCGAGGGCAGGGCGGCCCCGTTCAGGCGCCGACGGTAGAAGGGTGAGCGGGCGGCCCAGGCGACGGTTTGCGGCAGTTGCTTCTCCTGCAGGCGCCGCACCTCCTGCGGGCCGTTCCACTGGCCGAGTTGAGGCAGGCTCAAACGGGGGTCAGTCACCGCGTTTCCTCTCCCAGAAGTCGATGCGCGTTGTCCCAGGCGATCTGCCGCCACTGCTGGGGCGGTAGCCGCAGCGCCTGGAACTTGGCCAGCTCCACGGTCGGGTGCTGGAGCGGGAATTCGGAGCCGAACACGACCCGCCCGGCGCCGAGGCGGCCCAGGGCCGCCTCGGCCACGCACGTGTAGCCGCCCGAGGTCTCCAGGAAGATGTTGGTCTCGTCCCGGATCAGGGTCAGCGCGTAGAAGTCGATGTTGCCGATGCCGCTGTGCCCGAGCACGAATCTCACCTGCGGGAACCGCCGGGCCAAGCCGACCAGGTCGGCCACTTCCGCTCCGGGACGGGTCAGACACACCACGTACACCGGATGGCCGAACTCGGCTGCCACGTGGACGAGTTCCTCGACACGGGGATCGGCAAGGCCGATCCCGTGCACGGCGGGTGAGATCTCCAGGCCGCGGAACTCGGCGGCCCTGACGCGGTACTCCTCGCTCGCCCTGTGCGGGTTGGCGAAGAAGAACGGCACCAGGCGCCCGTCGGACTCCGCGCAGGTCTTGAGCACGGCGTCGTTGTCGGCATCGGTCTCGACGTGTCCGCCCTCGACGAGCTGGCGGGACAGGCGGTCCAGGTCGATCGTGCCGCCCGCGCACACCACGGCCCGTGCCAGGCCGCAGTCGTCCATGGTCGCCAGCAGCCGCTCCCCGGCCCCCGGCCGGGGGACCAGACGTACGTGGAAGTCCAGCACCGGTTGTCCGGTCATCGCGGGCACCGCTCGCTTCGCATCGAGGCCGCCGCTCACTTCTCGATGCAGAACTCGTCGATCGGGTAGCCGACGTGTCGCTGCTCGGCCGGCAGATATCCGAGCACCTTCGTGCCCGCCGTCAGGTCCGTGACGTTGAGGACCGTGCCGCCCGGACCGAGCACGCGCACGTGCCAGTCGTCCTGGACGATGAGGTTGACCTTCACCCCCGAGGCGGCGACCAGGTCGATCGCGAGCAGCGGACGTGTCTCGATCTTCACCCGGCCCACGGTGACGACCCGTGACTTGCCCTGTGCGTCGACGGCGAGCACCCGGCCTCCGGAGACGAGTTCGCTGAGGTAGTTGGTGCGCCCCTCGGCCGACAAGGTGTACGAGTGCAGTGCGCCTGCGTTGACCCGGAAGGGCCGCGTCGGCATGTAGGGCAGCGGGTGGGTCTCGCTGCAGCACAGGATCATGCCGGTGGAGTGCGATCCGACGAGGATGCCCTCGTCGAGCCGGAAGTTCGTGCAGGTGTCGACACACGCCCGCTCCCCCATGCCCACGCGCCGGATGCCGGTGACCTCCAGCTCCACGAGCGGCAGGTCGGCGGCCTTGCTGACGGCGGCGGCCTTCAGCTCGGTGGCCTCCCCCACCCTGCGAGGGGCGAGCATCACCCCGTCGGATCCGTGCTCGAGAACACCGAAGACGATCTCGCCCTCCTCGACGTCGGCCACCTGCGTGATGATGCTGCCGTCCGCCCCGGCCGCGGCGGCCAGCACGATCTCCAGCGGAATCTTCGTGGGGTCCCGGAAGTACAGAAGGCTCCACTTGTCCAGGCGCGCCGCGCGGCAGGCGTCGTCGAGGCTCGCGGCGTCCGTGATCTCCACGTAGCGGCCGAACTCGACACCGGGGTACTGCACCGCCAGTTCGGCGGGCTCCCCGTGGCGGGCCGGGTCGACTATGACCAGGTCGGCTGGTTCCAGCTTCTCCGGCAGCACCTGATCCTGCGGGAACAGGACCTTCTTCACCGTCGGGGGCAGCGTCTCCAGGTCGGCCGGATCGGCCGCCACGATGGCGTCCACCCGCTGGTGGACGGCTTCCTCGACGATGGCTTCCTTGGCACCGTTCGCGCTACGGATGTCCAGCCAGCACAGCTTCACAGATATCTCCTTGGGGAGCGGTAAGAGAGTCAGGACGTAAGGGCAAGCCGGTTGTCGACGCCGTCCCGGTCGGGCAGGCGCCGTGATTCGTGCACGAGTCGGGCGATCGACGCGGCCATCCAGCCGGGCTGGTCGGCCTGGAAGACGTTGCGGCCCATGGCCACGCCGGACGCGCCGCCCCGCAGGGCGTCGGACACATGGGCCAGCACGATGTCGGTCTCGGCCGAGCGCGGGCCGCCCGCCACGATGACGGGGATGGGGCAGGCGGCCACCACCTCGGCCATCCGCTCGGGAGTGCCCGCATAGTCGGTCTTGACGATGTCCGCGCCGAGATCGGCTGCCAGCGACGCGGCGTGCGCGACCAGTTCGGGGGCCCGCGAGTCACTGATCTGCGGTCCGCGGGCGTAGACCATGGCCAGCAGCGGGACGTTCCAGCGCTCGCACTCCCCGGCCACGGCGGCCAGATCGGCGACCTGCCTGGCCTCCTGGTGCGATCCCAGGTTGACGTGCACGCTGACGGCGTCGGCGCCAAGCCTCAAAGCCTCTTCCACGTGGGCGACCAGGTACTTGTCGTCCGGATCGGGCGCGTGGCGTGTGCTGGCGTTCAGATGCATGATCAGCGACATGTCGCCGAACCATCCGTGATCGACATGGCGGAGGCTGCCTTTGTGCAGCACCACCGCGTCGACTCCGGTGCCGGCCAGCTCGCCGAGCAGGGAGTTCAGGTCTCCGCGAGGCAGCGGTCCGTCGGTGACGGAATGATCGAGCGGCACGACGAGCAGGCGCCCGTCGCCGTGCCGGAACAGGCGTCGCAGGCGGAGGTCGCGAGCGAACGAAGCGTTATGTACAGCAGCCACTGTGTCCTGCCTCTCTCAAACGGTGGCGGAACGGCCGGAGTTCACGGACATGTCACCTGTCGGCTGGGACCGGTCGAGCTGGAACTCGCGATGGAGGGTTTCGACGGCGTCGACGGTGCGTTCGCGCGGCACGATCACTGAGAGCCGCATCTGGGACGTGGACATCCAGCTCGTGGGGATACCGGCCGCGGCAAGGGCGGCCATGAGCCTGGCCGTGTACTCCGGGCGGCTGAGCAGGCCCATCCCGACCACGGAGACCTTGCCGACGTTCTCGTCGAAGTGCACGCCTCCGCCGAAGGCGTCCGTCAGCTCGTGCAGCGCGGCCCGCACGGGGCCGGCCTGGCTGCGGCGGATCGTGAACCCCATGCGGAACTCGCTCTCGTAGGGCCCGGACCTGGCGACCAGGTCCACCACAGTTCCCTGGGCGGCCAGCACCTCGAACACGTCAGGGGCCAGGTCCCGGTGGATGTCGCGGCAATGCACCAGGACGCGGGCGACGTCGGTGTCGTGGGTGACTGCCACCACCGCGCGCCGTGTTTCCAGTGGGCGGCCGTCCTGCCGTTCGGCAACGGTCGTCCCCCGTGCCTGCGATGACGCGTTCCGGACGCGCACTTCGACCCCTTCCATTGCGGCCAGTTCGATGCAACGGGTGTGCAGAATGCGTGCGCCCGCGAACGCCATCTCCGCCATGACGCCGGGATCGACCCAGGGCAGGCAGTGAGCTGCGGGCAGGATGCGTGGATCCGCGCTGAAGACGCCGTCCACGTCGGTGTAGATCTCGCAGGCCGAGGCCCCCAGTTGGGCGGCCAGCGCCACCGCTGTCGTGTCGGAGCCGCCGCGTCCGAGCGTGGCGACGTCCCCGGCGGGATCGACTCCTTGAAAGCCGGTGACCACGGCGACGGCGCCGCCGTCCGTGGCAACCCTCACCCGCGCCGCCTCGATCCCCTCGATCAGCGCGTCGCCGTGCCGGTCGGTGGTCCGGATCCCGGCCTGTTGGCCGGTCAGCGAAACAGCGGGCACGCCAAGCCCGTTGAGGGCGAGAGCCATCAGCGCGGCCGATTCGCACTCGCCCACCGCCAGCAGTTGATCGAGCTCCCGGGACGGCGCCGCTGCGCCCACGTCCGCCGCGAGCCGCAGCAGATCATCCGTCCTCCCGCCGCGCGCCGAGACGACCACGGCGACCGATGATCCGCGACGCCGTGCCTGCGCGATGCGCAGGGCGGCGTGGCGAACGCGGTCGAGCGTCTGCAAAGAGGTACCGCCATATTTTTGGACCAGCACATCCACAGTCGTTTTCACCGCTCTCGTCGACCCGGTATGCCACGACAGTAATTGCGCTGCACCTGCCCGCCCACTACCTGCGTGAGTAGTGCGCCGCGTTCAGATATTCACGCCATGGCGCGGGGCGTTACCGGAAACACGCGATGGCGGCTTCACGTCATTGTGCAACGCTTTTTTCCGCCGCAGTATCCAGGGGGGTGATCTGATCTCACGCAAAGGGGAGCGAAATGTACGGGACGGATTCGAGCACGGCCGGCCCCCCGGACGCACTGGCCGGACTCGGCGACGACGGGCGTCCGTTCGCCCTTCTCCACCGGCCCGGCACGGCCTCGCACGCGTTCGTGGAGGTCCTGACCGGCGAGGTCTGCGCAGTCGACAGCCTCAGCGAGCTGCCTCTGTCCGACGAGCCGACGGACGGTTCACGACACGATCTGCTCGTGGCGGTCCCCTACCGGCAGATCACCGAGCGCGGGTTCGACTGCATCGACGATCACTCGCCCCTGCTTGCCATGCGCGTGCAGGAGCAGACCGAACTCCCGCTGAGCGACGCCTTGCTGGGACTGCCCGAGCGTGACGTGCACGTGTCCGACTCCGGCTTCGACATCAGCGACGAGGAGTACGCGGCGATCGTCAAGCGGGTCCTTGGCGATGAGATCGGGCAGGGCGCCGGATCGAACTTCGTCATCAGACGCTCCTTCACGGCGCGCCTCGACGACCACTCGGTCTCGACGGAACTCGCGATCTTCCGCCGGCTGCTGACCGGTGAGCTCGGGTCGTACTGGACGTTCCTGTTCCACTCCGGCGCGGGCACCTTCATCGGCGCATCGCCCGAACGGCACGTCAGCATGGACACCGACGGCACCGTCTCGATGAATCCCATCAGCGGAACCTATCGACACCCGGCGACCGGCCCCGAAATCGGCGGTCTCCTGGATTTCCTGAGCGACCCCAAAGAGGCCAATGAGCTCTATATGGTCGTCGATGAAGAACTGAAAATGATGGCCCGTATGTGCACGTTCGGCGGGCAGGTCCACGGACCGTTTCTCAAGGAAATGGCGCGACTGACCCACTCCGAATACGTCCTGACCGGGCACAGTGAGCTCGACGTGCGCGACGTGCTGCGAGAGACCCTGCTCGCGCCGACCGTCACCGGCAGCCCCCTGGAGAACGCCTTCCGGGTCATCCGCCGTCATGAGATGACGGGACGCGGCTACTACGGCGGCGTCCTCGCCCTGATGGGACACGACGCCGCGGGCAGCCGCACCCTCGACTCGGCCATCATGATCCGCACCGCCGAGATCGGCGGCGACGGCCAACTGTGCCTGGGCGTGGGCGCTTCGCTCGTCCGTGACTCCGACCCGGGTTCCGAGGTGGCCGAGACCCGGGCCAAGGCCGCGGGCATGCTCGAGGCGTTGGGCCTCGCCGGGCGACGCTCCGACAGGGGCGGCGCGCCCACCGGCATGGCGGCAGCACACACGTCGCCGGCCGCCCACCCCTTGGTGCGCCGGGCCCTGGACACCCGCAACACCACGCTCTCGCGCTTCTGGCTCGACGGGCCGCACGACAGACGACCGGACCCGGCGCTGGAAGGCCGGCACGTGCTGGTCGTCGACAACGAGGACACCTTCATGGGGATGCTCGGCCATCAACTGCGCGCCCTCGGCCTGCGGACCACGCTCACACGTTTCGACGAGCCGCTCTCCCCCGCGGGCTTCGACCTCGTCGTCGTCGGCCCCGGCCCGGGCGACCCACGCGACACCACGGACCCCCGCATGAACACGCTGCGCGCGCTCACCCGTGACCTGCTCGAGGGCGACGTGCCGTTCCTGTCCATCTGCCTGGCTCACCAGATACTCGCCCACGAGCTCGGGCTCGACCTCGTACAGCGCGCGGCCCCCAACCAGGGAGTGCAGAAGCAGGTCGACCTGTTCGACCGTGCTGAACTCGTAGGCTTCTACAACACCTACGCCGCCCGCACCGAGTTCGACTTCATTCCCGGGACCGGGCAGCGCAAGCCCATCGACATCAGCCGCAACCCCCGTACAGGCGAAGTGCACGCCCTGCGCGGCGCGGGATTTCAGTCCGTGCAGTTCCACCTCGAATCCATCCTCACTCAACACGGCCCGCAGATCCTCGGCGACCTGCTCGCCTCACTGCTGGAAAAGAACTGGAGGCTTTGATGAGCGGCATCAGGAGATCAGCGGTCGAGGGAACCGGCCGGGCCGCGGACATCGCGCTGCGGGTGTTCCAGGCACTGCTGGTGCTGGTGTTCCTGGCCGCCGGCGCCGCGAAGCTCGCAGGAGCGGAGGCGATGGTCGAGGCCTTCGACCAGATCGGGGCCGGCCAGTGGCTCAGGTACTTCGTCGGCTGCCTCGAGCTTCTGGGGGTCATCGGACTTCTGGTGCCGCGCCTCGTCGGCCTCGCCGCGCTCGGGCTGGTCGGCCTGATGGTCGGAGCGGTGATCACGAATCTCGTCATCGACGCTTTCTCCCTCCTGGCCGTGATCCTGCTCCTGCTGAGCACGGTGGTCGCGTGGGGGCGTCGGGACCGGACCAGGGCACTGTTGCCGCAGCAGCAGTAGACGCCGAAAAGCTACTGCGCGTGCGGTAGTGGATCGTTCGTCCGCGAGGGCGACTCCCGCGGGGCAAGGTCCGGTTAAGGTGCGCGTATGACCACAGGACTGTCCAGAGTCTGGGCCCAGACCAAGGACTGGGTGATCGCGTTCGGCGTGACGGCGACACTCCTCGTCACCGCGCTGGCCGAGGATCACTCCGCCACGGATCTCGACTCACTCGGCTACGCACTCGTCGTGGCCAGCGGCCTTGCACTCATCGCCCGTCGGCGAACTCCCCTGCCCGTCCTGGTCGTCACGGGGCTGTGCGTGGCGGGGTACAACGCGGCGGGCTTCGAAGTGCCCGCCGTCGCCTACCTGTTCGCGGTGTACGCCGCCGTGCGGGCCGGGCACCGTCTGTTCACGGTACTCACCTCTGTCGCCCTGCTGATCCTTCTGCCGCTCGCCGTCCTGGCCTCTCCCGCGGACGAGGCGACGGCCGAGGCGCTGGCACAAGCCCGCAGCGTCCTCGAGATTGCCTGGCTGGTGGCGGCCGGTGCCGCGGGCGAGGCGTTGCGGCAGGCGGAGCGGCGGGCCGACGAGGCCGAGCGCACCCGCGAGGAGACCGCGCGGCTGCGGGCGACGGAGGAACGGCTGCACATCGCCCGGGAGTTGCACGATTCGCTCACCCACCAGATCTCCATCGTCAAGGTGCAGTCCGAGGTCGCCGTCCATCTGGCCCGCAAGCGGGGCGAGCAGGTGCCCGAGGCGCTTCTCGCGATCCAGGTGGCCGGCCGCGAGGCGACCCGAGAGCTGCGGGCGACGCTGGAGACACTGCGCGACGACACCGTCCAGCCTCTCTCCCACGGGCTCGACCACCTCCCTGAACTGGTGCAACGGGCTCATGGGATCGGTCTGAAGACGACGCTGACGATCGAGGGCCAGCGTCATGACGTGCCGGACGCGGTGGACCGCACGGCCTACCGGATCGTCCAGGAGTCGCTGACCAACACCGCCCGCCACGGGGCGGCCGCCAGCGCATCGGTCCGTATCGACTACCTCCCCGACGCCCTGTCCATTCAGGTCGACGACGACGGCAATGCCAAGCCGGGCACCGCCCCGGTGCCCGGCGTCGGGCTGCTCGGGATGCGCGAGCGCGTCACCGCCCTGGGCGGTCGCCTGCGCGCGGAACCACGTACCGAGGGCGGCTTCACCGTCCGGGCCGAGCTCCCCGTGGCGAGGATTTCATGATCCGTGTACTGCTTGTCGACGACCAGCCGCTCCTGCGCAGCGGCTTTCGCGCGCTGCTCGACGCCGAGGACGACATCGAGGTGGTGGCCGAGGCCGCCAACGGCAAGGAGGGCCTGGCCCTGGCCCGGGAGCATCTGCCCGACCTCGCCCTCGTCGACATCTCGATGCCGGTGATGGACGGCATCGAGACGACCCGGGAGGTCGCCGCGGACCCGGTCCTGGCCCAGATGCACGTCGTCATCCTGACCAACTACGGCCTGGACGAGAACGTCTTCAACGCGCTGCGCGCCGGCGCCGCGGGATTCCTCGTCAAGGACATCGTGCCGGAGGACCTGCTGCACGCCGTCCGTGTCGCCGCGCGCGGAGACGCCCTGCTGGCGCCCTCGATCACCAAGATGCTCATCAACCGCTACGTCGCGCAGCCACTCGGCACCGAGGCCGGCACCGGCCTCGACGAGTTGACCAACCGCGAGCGCGAGGCCGTCGTCCTGGTCGCACAGGGCCTGTCCAATGAGGAGATCGCGGACAGCATGGTGATCAGCCCGCTGACCGCGAAGACCCACATCAACCGGGCGATGCACAAGCTTCAGGCCCGCGACCGCGCCCAACTCGTCGTCCTGGCCTACGAGTCCGGGCTGGTGTCCCCCCGCAGCCGCTGACCGCGGGCCGGGGGGACCCTGGCGTGGCCTCAGATGAAGTCCATGGCTCCCGGCTGCCACTTGTAGTGGGACTCGATCTTGTAGTACTCCCCTTCGGGGGACAACGCGACGCCGTAGACGAATTTACGGTCGGCTCCGCCGAAAGGAACGCTGCGCACGAATTGCTCTATCTCCGGCTCGATGCGCACGGGAAGCGAGGCCAGGTCCGTGGTGGTCACCGCGTAACAGATCCGTTCGATCCTTGCGGAGTCCCAGTTCAGGGTCACGTACAGTCCGAACGCCTGCTCGCTGAGCTTGAGCATCCGCTCGCTCGGCTCCACCATGCCGGTCTTTTGGAGCATCGAGAGGACGGTCTTAGGTTCGAAGCAGGCGGCGGGCACGTCGTTGAAGTAGATGTTCACCGTTCGGTGCGGGTAGTCGATGCCGACGACGCCGACCCTGTCGCTCAAGCCATGGCGGGCGAACAGATCCGCGTTCTCGGCCAGGGCGCGTGGCATGGAAGGAAGGTCGGCGATCTTGGACAGCTCCTGGAGGTCGTCCGGAGTGAAGAAAGCGTAGACCTTCTTGAAGCCTCCGACGACGCCGAAGTCGATCCCGTAACTGTCGACGGGGCAACGCCCCTGGAGCTCCGAAAGCAAGGTGGCCACCGGGTGCTCCGTGCGCGCCGTGAGCCCCTTCGACAGGGCGAACGCGTACGGGTCCCGGTCCTTGGGGTGTGTCGTGAAGCGGCAGTCCAGCTCCCCCACGTGACGGACGCCGGTGGCCACCCGGAAGGCGACCACGGTCGCGTCCTGCGCGAGCGCGTCCCCGTACGCGGTCAGAACGGGCAGGACCGTCTCGGGTGAGCACGGCACGTCCAGCTGTCGCGCTGATTCCTCGATGGCCGAGTAGAGCTCAGCCACCTCGGTGGTCTGAGGCATGGGTCCTCCAAGTGCCGGGCCAAGCCCGGTCTTTGACGTGACGGGATCGGTGCACTGATGCGGCTAGCGCGGCTCGTAGATGCGTTTGTGGCCCAGGAGCCCTGCCATCCGGTACGGCCCTGTGGTTTCCCTCGGCACGGGATGGTCTCCGCCGTCGGCCGGGAAGGAGTGCTCGTGAAGGGCGCGATACCTGGCGTAGTCGATGTCCTGGCGCCGGGCGATCGCCGCACGATGCGCTTCGGTTCGCAGGTGCGCGCGGTACCCGGGGACGACGGTGCCGGCAAAGAACTCCGCGACGCTGCCGGACCCGTAGCTGAGGAACCCGATGGCCTCGCCGGTCAGATCGTCGGCATCGTCGAGCAGCGCGGCAAGACCGAGGTACGTCGACGCGGTGTAGCTGTTCCCGACGTCGGCGTTGTAGGTCGTCGTGTGCCCGAGGGAACGGGCGATCTCCCCCTCGTCGGCGTCGTGCCCGCAGTGGTGCAGCAGGTGTTTGTGCGCCTTGTAGGCCATCTTCGTGAACGGCTGGTGATAGCAGAACGCCCTGAACTCACCCGGCTCGCGGCCGCCTTGCTCGGTGTAGTCCTTCCACGCTCCCTCCACCGCCTGCAGATACGCGGAGATGGACTCCTGCCCGTCGACCAGGGCGGTGGAGCGGTAGTTGGGCCGCCAGAAGTCCATGACGTCGGCGGTGAAGACACCCGAGGGGTCCTCGATCCGCACCAGGGCGGGGTCCGCGCCGACCAGCATGGCCACCGCGGCCGCTCCCTGGGTGGCTTCACCGGGACTGCCCAGTTCATATCGCGAGACATCGGATGCGATCACGAGCACCTGTTGCGTGCGGTCGCGATGCACCAGTCCGACGGCGAACTGCAGGGCCGCCGTCGCGCCGTAGCAAGCTTGTTTGAGCTCGACGACCCGGGTGGCCGAGGGCAGACCCAGCAGCGAATGGACGTAGATTCCGGCGGCTTTGGCCTGATCGACGGATGTCTCCGTCGCGAGGACCACCGTCCGGATCCGGTCGGCGCCGTGCCGGGCGATGATGGGCGCGGCGGCGGCAGCCGCCATGGTCACGATGTCTTCGTCGGCGGCGGGCACGCTCATCGACCGCTGTCCGATGCCCACGTGGTACTTGGCGACGTCGGTGCCGGTCTCGGCGGCCAGTGTCGCGTGCGTCAGGACATACTGCGTCGTCGCGAAGGAAAGGTCGTGGATTCCGATGGCGGCTTCCCCGGACATCACTGCCCTCCGACGTTCGTGGTCGCGGGCTTGCGCTCCAGGTGGACGTGCGCCCGCATCAACTCGCCCGGGTTCGTCTGGGCCGCGAGGAGGGACAGTTCGCCGCACAGCACCGTCGCGGCCCCGATGACGGCGAGCCTGCGGGCGTTGTCACCCGGTTCGCGCGCGGTCCGGCAGCCCAGCCGGGTCAGGTTCTCCTCGACGAAGTCGAGCCCCTTGCCGTTGCCGACGGTGCCGACGATCAGGTTCGGCAGGGTGCAGGAGAAGTAGAGGTCGCCGTCCCGGTCTTCGGCCACCGTCATGCCCTGGGAGCCTTCGACGATGTTGGCCGCGTCCTGGCCCGTCGCGAGATAGAAGGCGAGCAGCATGTTCGCGTAGTGGGCGTTGGCCGAGCGGATCCCGCCGGCGAGCACGGTGCCGATCATGTTCTTGTGCACGTTCAACTCGGCTATCGCGGCGGCCGAGGTGTGCAGCACCTCATGGACGATGTCGCGCGGGACGACCAGTTCCGTGACCACGTTCTTGCCGCGGCCGAGGATGCCGTTGATCGCGGTGGCCTTCTTGTCGGTGCAGTAGTTTCCCGAGATCGACCCGTACGTGATGCCCGGCACGGTCTGCAGGATGTGCGTCAGGAGTGCGTCGGCGGCGAGGGTCGCCATGTTGTGCCCGGAGGCGTCGCCGGTGGTGAACTCGAACCGGAGAAACAGCAGGTTGGCCGCTATCTCGTGGCGGAACCCGATCAGTTCGGTGAATCTGCTGCACTTGCGGACGATGTCGCGCAGTTCGTCGAGCCGCGCGTCGATTTCCAGGGCGGCCATGTACGCGGTCTGGGCGTCCTCCGCCTTGACGTACACCGAGCGCGTCATCCGGTCGTCGACGAGCGTTGCGGTGATCCCCTGCTCGACCATCATGGAGATTTTCGCGCCACGGCGGACGGAGGGCCACAGAGGCGTCTCGTAGGTGGCGAGCGGCACCTCCGTCTCGGTGGTCGCGGTGTTTCCCGAGATCCTCAGGGGGCCGACCCATCTCATGGGGACGCCGGCCGTGGTCTGCGTGTCGTTCATCGGGTGCTTCCCATCGTCTCGTGAGTGGTGCCGTAGGAACTGGAGCGAGTGGCAAGCCGCCGGGTCTCGATGCCCCGGTCTGCGCAGAAGGCCCGCAGTTCACCCCGGACGAGCACGTCGCATCGGGTGAGATCGGCGGGCGTCCGCGCGCCCAGCACGGTCATCAGAGCCTCGAGCTGATCGAGCCACGCGGAGATCTGCGAGATGAGCGCCGGTACGCCGCCGTCGAGCACCGTCCTGAGGAACAGGCCGGACACTCCGGCAGCGGACGCGCCGAGCGCCAGACCGCGCGCCACGTCGAGCGGATTGCGGACCCCGCCGGAGGACAGCACGGGGATGCCCGAACCGTGTACGTCCAGCAGGCAGGCGGGAGCTGACTGCCCCCAGCCGTTGAGATAGGAGTAATCGGCACGTTCGCGCCGGTCGTTCTCGATGCGCGCGAAGTTGGTGCCACCGCGGCCCGCGACGTCAACGGCCCGCACCCCCATCTCCTGCAGCATCAGTACGGTCTTGCGGCTCAGCCCGAAGCCGACTTCCTTGACGATCACCGGGACGTCGACGGCGGCCACGATCTCCTCGATCTGCGGGCCCCAGAAGGAGAACGACCTGTCACCCTCCGGCATCACCGTCTCCTGGATGGAGTTGAGATGGATCTGCAGGGCGTCGGCCCGCAGCAGACCCACGGCTCTTCGCGCCTTCTCCACCGAGGCGTTCGCGTTGACGTTCGCCATGATGAAACCGTCCGGATTCTCCCGGCGCATCACACTGAAGGTGCCTTCCAGGGACTTGTCGGCGAAGCACGCGCTCATGGACCCCGTCGCGATGGCGACGCCGGTCTCGCGGGCGGCGATCGCCAGATCCCGGTTGATGGCACCGGTCTTGACACTGCCGCCGGTCATCGCGTTGATGTAGAGCGGAACCGTCCAGTCGATGCCGCCGAACCGCGTGGCGAGCGAGACGTCGGGCCGGTCGATGCCGGCCAGAGCATGATGGACGAAGGACACGTCGTCGAACTGGTTGTACCCGCCGAGGTCGCGTTGCTGCTCGGCTGCGAACCGGACATGGTCGTCCTTGCGATCCGCGATCATTCTGCGCTCCCTGTCATCGGATTCGTCGGCTGGACCTGAATCGGCATGGGAAGCACCCCGGCGGCGGCCCACCCGTCCCGCAGTTGCGAAATCTCTGTCTGCGCCGTGGCGTCCAGCAGCGCGATGCCGCAGTCGCCGCCCCCGGCGCCCGACGGTTTGGCCGCACCGCCGACGGCTTCGGCCGCATCGCACAGCGCCGTCAGCTCGGCGGTGAAGATGCCGAGGCCGATCTCCTCGTCCAGCTCCGCCAGCACCCGGCGTGCCTCGCGCACCTGACGCGACAACTCGCCGTCGTCCCCCTGCCGCAGCGCGCGGATCGACGCCTCCACGCATGCGCCGCTGCGCGCGAGGAAGTGCCGGTGCGACGAACTGCCGTGCCAGTCGAGCGCCCTGAGGCGCCCCGACAGCGATGCGGTGCTCGCCGGCCGCCCGGTCCAGCCCACCTCCAGCGCGAGTCCGCGGGGCGGCGGCAGCCGACACAGCCCGAAGCCCGGCCACGGCGCGCGAAGGCTCCCCTCGATGCCTTCGCGCCGTGCCATCTCCAGGACGGCGGCCCGATCGGGCGCCCGGTACGCGATCCAACCGCCCCAGACGCTCGCGGCGAGATCGCCGCCGGAAGAGCGTGGGGCGTGCCGCGCGGTCGCCAGGAGGGCCAGCCGAAAGCGCGCGTCGGGCGACAACTCCATCCCGCAGTACGCGGCCACGGCGTCCACCGCGGCGACCGTCACGGCGCCGCTCGACCCCAGGCCGATCTTGGTTCCGTCGTGGTGCAGGCCGCTCCTGATCGAGAGGTGCAGCGCGGGCGCACTCAAGCCGCGTTCGGCCAGCAGTGCGTCGACCACGTCGATCGCCGAGACCACATGGGCCAGGCTGTCCGCCGCCTGCCGCTCGTCGTCCGCGCCGAGTCCGGCGAGCCCGCCGGTCCCCCGCCCGAGCTGCGTCTCGGCGGGGCAGAGGTCGGAATCGATCACGACGTCGGCGCCCTCGCCCTCCGACACGGTGACGCTGACCTGACGATCGACGGCCACCAGGATCGCCGGACGGCCCGGCTCGAGGACCGCGTACTCCCCGGCGATGAACAGCTTGCCGGGAGCATGACGGCTGATCGTCCCCCGGCCCGTCACCGTCCGTCCCCCACCAGCAGGCGGGCGCCCGGCCCGCGTCCCGCAGTGACCGCCGAACATCCCGGCGCGGCGCCGCACACCGCTTCGGCCACCCGGGCGGCGTCCGCACGGTGGCAGAGGATCTTGACGTTGGGCCCGGCGTCCATGGTCGCGTAGGCCGACACGCCGTCCGCCCGCAGTTGGAGCACCCCGTCGAGTACGGCCAGCGTCGCCGGTGACAGGTAGCGCACGGCCGGCCGCGCGGCCAGCATCGTCGCATGCATGCCCAGGGCGTTGCGCTCGGCGATCTCTCCGACGGCGTCGAGATCGCGGCGGCGCAGCGCCGTCCGCATGTCGGTCAGGTCGGCCTTGCTCGAGATCGCCCACGCCCGGTAGAGCGGAGAGGTCTCCACGGTGCGCCGCATCGCCGCACGGCTGGACACCGCCTTGGGGCCGGCGTTGACCAGGGCGATCACCAGTACGGGATCGAAATGGGGGACGGAGACGGGCTCGGCGTAGGAGCCGAGATCCGCGGCCACACCCTCGCCCTGCCCCGCGTGACACAGGGCGAAGCCGCCGAACACCGACCGGGCCGCCGAAGCAGATCCGCGTCGGGCCAGGCGTGACAGCGCCGTGCGGTCGAGGTCGAGACCGTAGGCGGCGGCGCCCGCGAGGGCCAGGGCCGCGAAGCCACTCGCCGAGGACGCCAGGCCCGCCCCGGTGGGGACGGTGTTGTGTGTGTCGACGGAGGCGGGTTCGGCCCGCCCGGCCAGCTCCCGTATCAGCTCCAGAAAGGCGATGACACGTTGCCTCGGTTCACCCTGCGCGAGTCTGCCGTCGAGGTGGACGCCGTCGACCCGCGCCGCCGGGGTGAGCCGGACGGTGGTGGTCGTCGGGAAGATGTCCAGCGTCATCGACAGGCTGTCGACACACGGGATGATGAGGCGCTCGTCGCGCTTGCCCCAGTACTTGATCAGCGCGATGTTCGGATGGGCGACGGCGGTCGCGACCCCGTCGAGGGACCGTTCCCCGGGCCCGGCCTCCGGCTGGCCCCACTCGTGGTCAGTCGTCATGACTCGCGAACCTCCCCGTCGGCACGACCCAGGCCCGGATGGCACCCGTTTCGCGAAGTCGCCGCACGACCGCCTGAGCCCGGCGCGGCTCTTCGACCAGCGCGATCATGCAGCCGCCAAGTCCCCCGCCGCTGATCTTGGCGCCCAGACCGCCGGCCGCGATGGCGGCATCGACCAGGGCGTCGATCAGGTCCGTGCTGAGCCCGATCCCACGGAGCAGCCGGTGGTTCTCGGTCATGCGGGCGCCGAAGTCGCCGCGTCGGCCATGCGCAAGGTCGTCTGCGGCCGCGTCGGTCAGACTCGACACCTTGTCCACGAAGTCCGTCCGTGCTTCCGCGTCGCGCTCGAACTTGCGCCGCAGCCGCTCCACCGCGTGCCTGGTGCTGGCGCCGACACCGCTGTCCGCGATGACGAACACCCCGTCGAACGCGACATGGCGGCTCGTACCGGTGCTGTGGCCGGTCTGTCGCTGCGGGTGCGCCGGGCCATCGCCCGGCAGGGAAAGGGGGAGTTCTCGCGCGGTACCGGCGCGGAAGAGGAGCGGCGCCGTGGAACCGGTGGCCAGCGCGTCGATGCCGCTCGCCCTGCCGTGCGCCACCTTCTCGGAGGCCTGCACGAGATCGAACACCGCCTGGGCATCGAGCCTGCGATCGAAGAGTTCCGCGAACGCCAGCACGGCCGCCCGGGCGCACGCGGCGCTGGAGCCAAGGCCGCGTCCTTGCGGGATCGTGCAGTCGATGAGCACATCGACGCACATGCGGCCGACGACATCGGTCATCTCCTTGAACTCCGCCACCAGGCGTCGCAGACCGTCTGTGGCGAGCGGGGTCGGTCCCGCCGAGCCTGCTCCCTTCATCGAGAAGGACACCTCGTCCGCACCGTCGCCCGGACACGAGTGGCGCGTCGCCTTCGCCGTGACCGTGAGCTGCGGAACGGGAATGGCCAGGGCCGGAGCGCCGTACACCACGGCGTGTTCCCCGAGCAGGATGGCTTTGCCGTGGGCGCGCCCGACGCCCGTCCTGTCTCGCCCGTCGGCTGCATCGCCCGCAGAGCTCGCGTGATCGGGCGTGCGCGTATGTGTCGACGCCATCAGCTCTCCCGTTGCGTCGCCTTGATCGCCATCTCGGCGAGCTGGCCCTTGACGGATGCGGTGACGTCGCTCGCCTCCAGCACGGCCAGGGCACGGTCGGTGCGGTGCGCGATCAGCCCCTCGACGTGGTCCACGGCGCCGACGTCGACGAAAGCCGAGCGCACCAAGTCGAGTTCGCCGTCGGAAAGGTTGGTGCCGATCGTCGACCGGATGAGTCTCGCCGCAGCCGGATCGCGGTCGTCAGCGCGGTCGAGCGCTATCGCGAGCAGGGCCGTTCGTTTGCCCTCACGGAGGTCCTCGCCCGAAGGCTTGCCCGTCACCACCGGGTCGCCGAACACGCCCAGAAGATCGTCGCGCAGCTGGAACGCGATCCCGATGTCGGCTCCGAACGCCCGGTAGGCAGCGACGATTCGAGGCCCCGCGCAGCCGATCGCGGCACCGAACTGCAGCGGGCGTTCCACGGTGTACGAGGCAGTCTTGTACTGATTCACGCGCAGGGCCGCATCAATGCCTTCGTCCTCGCTCGCCTGGTTGGTCAGGTCGAGCAGTTGGCCATAGAGGACCTCGGCGCGCACGGCGGACCAGACCGGGGCGACCCGGGCCTGCGTGTCCGCCGGCAGACCGGACTCACGGATCATCACGTCGGCCCAGACCTGGGCAAGATCCCCTACCAGGATGGCGGCGCCCGTGCCGAAGGCCTCGGGGTTCCCGGCCAGCCCCCGCGACCGATGCCGCTCCGCGAAGGACACGTGCGCGGCGGGATGGCCGCGGCGGGTGCGGGAGGCGTCGATGATGTCGTCATGGATCAGGGCTGACGCGTGCAGCAGCTCAAGTCCCGCGCAGGCGTTCAGTACCGACGCGGCGAGCGGGCCGTGCCGGTCGCCTCCGGCACCGATCCAACCGAGCCAGGCGAAGGCCGGCCGGATGCGCTTCCCCCCACGCAGGACGAACCTCTCCAGCTCGGCGACCGCGGCCGTGAAGTCCTGGCCGAGCATGTCGGCCTCGGCTCTGCGCTCGGCGAAGAAGTGCTCGATCGCGGCATCGAAGGCAGCCGTTTCCGTGGCTGCCCCCAGATAGCTGACGGTCATGCTCTCATCTCCCGATCAAGGCGACGGTCACGCACACGCACATGCGTCTCGAACTCCAGAAAGATCCCTGAGATCACGTCACTCCGAGCGCGGGGTCTGCGGTCCGAGACGAACACACGACTGCGAATGCACGATCCCCGACACCGCATTTCTGCGGAGCACCCTTGCGAACGTGAAAAACACGACGGACGACGGCCGGGCTACGTGACGAACGTGGTCGAGCATCTCCAGGAAGGTAATGCCGATTTCGGGAACAGCGCACGCAGGGTCTCTACGCTGCACGACATCGAATCGGCATGGCACGACAGTAATCACGATGCTCCGCCGTGCCCACTACTCGCGCGAGTAGTGCACCTCGTCCACGCATCCACGCCACGGTGTTCAACTGTCCGGGACGGACAGTTGAACACCATGTGGCCTTGCCCGGCCGTCCGTCCGTTTTCCGGTCGCGCGTCGACCGGCTTCCGTTTCCCGTTGACCGTTCATTGATTGTCGTTGAACATTCATTGCCATGCCCACGGCATGCGTTGGATGATTCTTCGGGTCCACACGGGGGGTAATAGTGAATACGTTGGCAGGACGTGAACAGGTACTGGCTGCATTGAGCGGCCATTTGGATGCCGCCGCACGCGGCTCCGGCAACTGTGTGATCGTGGAAGGGCCTTTCGGTGCGGGAAAATCCCGTCTGCTGAAGGCCGCGGTCCTGGAGGGCGCCGAACGTGGCCTGGCCGCGGTCTCCGGACGGGTGAACGGGACCGAGCGACCGGCTCCCACGCAGCTGTTGATCAACCTGTTGCGGCACGTGATGCCCGGGGAGGCCGGCCTGGACGATCTCGTCCGCCCTGGCGGGAATCCCTTCTGGCTGACAGACCGCATGGGCGAACTGGTCGAGCACGCGTCCCGTCGGCATCCGCTCCTGATCGTGCTGGACGACGTCCACGCCATCGACGACGCCAGTGCCCTGGTGTTGCGGGGACTCGTGCAGTCGCTCGCCGCATCCCCGGTGCTGTGGATCTTCGCCCGCCGGCCGATGCCCACACGGTCGCTCGCCCACCACGCCATCGGCTGGCTGGCCGAGCACGCCGCGGTGAGGCTGCGCCTGGGGGCACTGGACGACGAAGCGGTGGCCTCGCTGTGCACAAGCTTCCTCGGCGCCAAGCCCGACGCGACCGTGCTCAGTTGGGCGGCTCGCTGCGGAGGCAATCCCTGGCTGGTGGAGAGCCTGCTCGACGCGCTCGTCCAGGCGGGGGAGGTGGTCGTCGTGAAGGGTACGGCTTCGGTCGTGGCCGACCGGTTGCCGGAGGGTTTCCATACCGCTGTCGGTGGTCTGTTGGACGCGCTGCCGCCTGCGGCTCGGCGCCTGCTCACATGCGGCCAAAGGATCGGTCGCACGTTCACGGTCGAGAAGGCGGCAGCCTTGCTCGACTCGCCGGCCGCCGAGGTGTCCGCGCAGGTCGAGGAGTTGGTGCAGGCGGGCTTGTTGCACAGGGACGGTCCGGATCTGGGCTTCGCCCAGAAAGTGATCGAAGAGGCACTTCAGCAGACCGCGCTTCATGAGGAAACCGCCGCGGTCGCGCCAACGGCCGTCTCCGCCCTCGCCCCTTCTGCCGTGCCGACCACCGCTCCGCAGACGCTCCGGTCCCTGACGAGTGTGGCGGATGCCCTTGCCGACCCGACGGGCGACGCCCCTTCAGTCGTCACATCCGCAGCTTCTCCGCGGGCTGGGTCGACCGATCGCGGATGTGACTGCGACGATCTGACGGCTCGCGCCCTGTCGGCGTTGGGAGATCCCTTCGACGAAGTCCCTCGGGCGCTGGCGCCTGCCGTGCGTCTGCTGGCCTCTGCGGGGCGGAGCGCCGAAGCAGGGCGTCTCGCGGACCTCGCCGTACGCCCCGGCATCGAGGCGGCGGCCGAGACGCATCTGGCACTCGAGCTGGGGCACGGCCTGCGGGACGCGGGCCGCCACGGCATGTCGGCCGAGTTGCTGCAGCGGACGCTGGCGCGCCACGACGTCTGCGAGTTGGACCGCGCCAAGTTGAAGGGGGCCATCGCGGGCACGGCAAAGCGCGTGAGCGCTCTCACCGTCCCGGGCCCGTGGCGCGGGCAGCCGGTCGGCCTGCCGTCATTCCACGGCCCGGGCGGCCGCGACGCGGCCTGCGGCAACAACTCCGAGGGGTTCGCCGGACGGATCCCGGCGCGGGCGGCATGCGGAGAGTGTGGTGAGGCAGGCGGGCGCCCGCTGTGGACGTGGCTGCTCAGGGCCTTCGTCGCCGCCGACCGGTTCGAGGAGGCAAGCGCCGTCTGCGCCGCGATCAAGCAGGAGGCGGAGAAGCGCGGGACGCCCTGGCCGGAGCCGCTGTGGTACGGCCACCACGCCCAACTCCTGGCATCGGCGGGCCGCCTGGAGGAAGCACGTGCCGAAGCCGACACCGCGCTGCGCCTGACCGACCCTTCCGCACCGCAGGACGCCGTACCCGCCCGTCTGGTCCTGGCCCGCATCAGCATGCACCGTGGTGATCTCGCCACCGCCGGCGAGCATGTGCGTACGGCCCAACGTCTGGTGACCGGTGCCGGGGCAGCCGACAAGGCCGCTCTGGACTGGGCACTGGCGCAACTCCATGCGGTCGGCGGGCGTCCGGCGACGGCGGTCCAGGTGCTGGTCGACGCCGAGCGCCAGGACGCCCCCGACCCGCTGCTCTTCGCCGAGGCCCCGACAGCGGCAGCCACCCTTGTACGCCTGGCCAAGCAGGTGGGACTCGGTGCGGAAGCGGAGCGGGCAGCCGACCTCGCCCGTCGCCTCTGCGAGGGCAACCCGACCGTGCAGTCGGCGGCGGGTGCCGCCGAACACGCCGAGGGTGTCTTGCGCGGCGACCCCGCCGCCCTGCACCGCGCGGTGGAACTCCATCGCCTCGCCGGACGCCCGCTGGCAGCGGGCAGCGCGCTCGAGGACGCGGCGCACGTGGAACAGAGCATGCAGAACCGGCCGCGAGCGGTTCGCCTCCTGGAGTCCGCCATGGATCTCTACCTGGACTGCGGGGCGCAGCGTGACGCGGCCCGGGTACAGAAGAAGCTGCGCCACCTGGGGGTGCACAATGTGCGCGGCCTGGGCGCGGACATCAGATCGGGCTGGGAAAGCCTCACGAGTGCGGAGCTACGCGTCGTACGGGCGATCGTCGACGGCCGGACCAACAGGGAGGCAGCGAGCATCCTGTTCCTGTCGCCCCACACCGTCGACAGCCATCTGCGGCGCGTGTTCTCGAAGCTCGACATCAACAGCCGTGTCGAATTGACCAAGCACTTCATTGCGAATGAACCCTGCTCACCCGAGATGACCGCCTCGCGTCAGCATGGTTCGGCCGGCTGATACGACGTCAGAATGCCTCACCACCGAGGTGTCCGGCACTTTGGTTTCCCTCGTCGTCCAGGGAATAGATCGCGGCTCTGCTCGAATAGAGTGCGGCCCCACGCGCCAGTTCGACACGGGTGTTGATGCCCAACTTCTTGTAGACCTTCCTGAGGTGGTAATTGACCGTATGCGCCGACAGATGCACGCGATTGGCTATCTGGCGGTTCGTCATTCCCACGCTGACCAGATAGGCGATACGTCGCTCCATGTCGGAGAGCCCGGCCCAGCACATGGCGCTCTGCTGTGAGCCCACGTCGTCGGAGGACGTGGGCTGCGGCGCCGAGTAGATCGAGTCGGCCTGACGTCTTTTACCCGGAGCCGCCGCCGCATAGAGCTTGGCAAGTTCCTCCGTGGCCAGGGCGACCGAGATGGGGTCCGGCGACTGCGCGATGACGCGCGCCAGTGCGGCCGGATCACTGTTGGCCAGCGCGTAGGCGTGCATGGCGCCCAGGCTGATCACGGAGATACCGGGGTTGTCCCCCGCGAGGCCGTCCACTGTCTCGAGGACGCGGTGCAGGAGGTTGGTGTCGCCCACGTCGAGCGCCAGGCGGACCAGGAAGGCAGCGGCGCCTGGATCCTCGATGTACAGACTTCGTTGCGTCGGGAGGTGGCTGTATCTCTCCGCCAGCAGATCGACGGCCGCCTGCGGGCCTTCCCTCTTCACGGCGATGCGCAATTCCGTCCAGGCATATTGCGCGGAGTGAAAGACCACTTCATCGCGCGCCAACTCGCCCTGCACGCGCTTGAAATACTCGGTGGCGGTGGGCAGGTCTCCCATGTAGAGGGAGACGGTGCTGAGCACGGAGTACGCGAGGGGCCTGAGGACGGGAACGGCCTCCCCCTCTGCCGCGGCAGTCGCGAGATCCGCCTGCCGACGGGCGTCTCCGAACCTCCCGGCCTGCAGAAACAGGCGGGCGCGCATGGCCGCGGGCGCGGCGGTCCAGACAGGCGTGGTCAGTTCGTGCAGGCCGACTTCCGCGTCGTTGATCAGGGACTCGGCCTTGTCGAACTCCCGGAGGTTGGCCAGCTTCCCCGCCAGGGCGAGCCGGAAGTGCAGGCGCCAGACGGGGTCGACGCCGTCGCTGTGCCGTACCGCGGTGCGCCCCAGGCTCAGCCCCTCGGCCAGTTCCCCGGTGCGCCAGCGAGCGTTGGACAGGCTCGTCAGGGCCATCAGTGCGGCGACGTCGCCTTGCCCGGTCCCTCTTTCTCGTAAGATCCGCACGGCATTCTCTTCGGCTTCCTCCCGGCCGAGGAGGCAGTGACCCAGAATTACGGACGCCTCCGCGTCCAGCCGATCGAAAGCGGACGCACTCGGGTCGGAGAGAACACGCTCCGCGGCCCGTATCCCGGCTGTCGCCTTCCCGTTCATTATCAGGCTGTGTGCGCGTGAGCACGCTCCATCGGTTTCCTCCTTGAACCGATCGGAAGGCTCGGCCGGACGCTCGGTGACCCAGAATTTCTGATCGTACGCCTGCGCCCGCCTTCCGGACTCTCCCAGCGCCTCGCGCTGCAAGGCGCTACGGGCGGGAACGGGAATGGACTCCATGACGCCCTGCAAAAGGAAGTCACTCGGGAAAGAGAATTGGTGCTCTGTTGCGATGATGAAGCCCGATGCCATCGCCTCGTCCAACACCGGCAGCAAGGTCGCCGAGGATTGATCCAGCATTCTGGACACGTCCTCCAGCATGAATGATTTCCCCAGCACCGCGGCGACCTTCAGGAACTGCTGACAGTTCGGGCTCAGATCGCGCAGCCGATTCTTCACGAACACGAGTACACGCCGTGGAACCTTCCGCCCCAGCAGGCGTACCGTCCCCTCGCGTTCCTTGATAATCCCCTCTTCCACGAGTCCGAGCGCGAGTTCGGCGAGCAACAGAGGGTTTCCGCTGGCCCCGGCCGCGAAGTCGAGCAGTTCATCGTCCACGTCGGCCCTGAGCATGTCCCGCAAGAGCTGGTTTTTATCCTCTTCGTTCAGCACTCCCTGTGCCGACCACTTGGTGGAACTTCCGACTCCGGACACGGCTTCTTGCTTCTGCTTCTCTATCGTCGGTCTCATTGCCATAACCTCACTCAGATTATGCTCGTGCGACTGGAGAGCACACTCGAAAGTTGATCGACTACCGAACACCGAACGTACGGAAAACTTGCCGCTCACCGTGGCTACCAACCCTGCTGACCCTGCGATAATTCCACCGGAGCTTTCCAGACAGCATAGCGAAATCATGGCCTGAATTTTCAGTTGTTTCCATAGAACTTTTGTCATGGCATGAGAGTGCCCGCCTCACGCTTACCGGCATTACGTGCTACCGGCGTCGACCATGACAAACGTAATGGGTCGGCACCTTAAATAGTCACCGTCGAGCAGCAACTCGAAAGCCCCCGTCCACCTGGAACGGGGGCACAGAATGCGCGGCGCGAAAACGCGAAAAAGAGTGCGGGAAACTCAGACCGAGAGTTTCCCGCACTCCGGCACGATGCCGGGGTCAGACCCTGGCCTCTTCCTCCACCCCGGCCGGCGAAGCCGGGGTCGGTGTGGTTTTCCGGGAGCCCGGCATCCACCAGTTGGCCTTGCCGCACAGTTCCATCACCGCGGGCACGAGGACCATCCGGATGATGGTGGCGTCGATGAACACCGCCACGGCCATGCCCAGACCGATCTGCTTGATCGAGACATCGGGCCCGAGAAGGGAGGTCGTGAAGACGGCGATCATGATGGCGGCCGCGGCCGTGATGACCTTGGCCGTACGTGCGAGGCCGCGGGTCACGGCGATCCGGGTGTCACCGGTTCGCTCGTACTCCTCACGAACCCGCGAGATCAGGAAGACCTCGTAGTCCATCGAGAGGCCGAAGAGCACCGGGAACATCATCATCGGCACCCACGTCGTGATCGGCATCTCGGTGGGGAAGCCGAGAGCCGAGCCGAGCCAGCCCCACTGCACGACCGCCACCAGTACCCCGTAGGCAGCACCGATCGACAGCAGGTTCATCACGGCGGCCTGCAGCGCAATCGTGACCGACCTGACCAGCGCGATCAGCAGCAGCAGGGACATCACGATGACGATGGCGATCATGAAGGGCAGGCGGGAGCCGGTCTCGTCGGCGAAGTCGATCGCACCGGCGTTGGGGCCGCCGACATAGACCTCTTGGTCACCGGCCACCTTGGACAGCACGTCGTCGCGAAGCTCGTGCACCAGATCCGTGGTCGCCTCGTCCTGGTACCCGGTCTTGGGGAAGGCCATGAAGGTGGCGGCCCGCTCATCCTTGCTGACCCGGGGCTGCGTGGCGTAGGCGATGCCCTCTGTCTTCCTGACCGCCTCGACGACGGGGCTCAGGTCGGCGTCCTTGGAGTCGATCTCGGTGGCGAAGATCAGGGGTGCGCCGTAGCCAGGGCCGAAGCCCTCGGAGACGATCTCGTACGAGGTGTAGCTGCTCCTGTCGCGGGGCTGGACGCTGGCGTCGGGCAGACTCAGCCGCATCGACAGCGCGGGAAGGGCGAGCACGACCAGGCCCGTTCCGGCCAGCACCGCGGCGATCAGCGGCTTTCGCTGGACCACGCCGGCCCAGCGCTCGGCGGGCGTACGGCGCTCGCGGGACGGGACACCAGCGGGCCTGTCGCGGTTCTTGCGGGATGTGCGGCGGGGCAGGCGCAACGAGCTGATCTTGTGGCCGGTGAACCCGAGGAATGCCGGCAGCAGGGTCACCGCGGCGATCATCGTCACCAGCACCGTCACCGACGCACCGATGGCCACACCGGTCATCAGCCGCTGGCCCATGGTGACCAGACCCAGCAGGGCGAGCACGACGGTCGTTCCGGCGAACAGCACCGCGTGACCCGCGGTCGTGATGGCCTTGACGGTGGCGGCTTCGGGCTCGTCACCTTCCTGCAGGCTCTCCTTGTAGCGCGTCACGATGAACAATGCGTAGTCGATGCCGACACCGAGACCGATCAACGCGGCGACGAGCACGGTGAAGTCGGGCGAGGGAACCAGGTGCCCGACGAGTTTGATCAGGGCGATGCCGCCGAGGATCGCCATCAGCGCGGTCACGATCGGCAGGCCCATCGCCACGAGCGACCCGAAGGCGATGAAGAGAATCACCGCTGCCGCCAGGACCCCGACGCTCTCGGCCGGCCCCTGCTTGGGCGTCTCGGCCTTCTCCGCCTTGTCTCCGCCGAGCCCCAGGACCACGCCGTCGCCCGAGGCGTCCTTGACCGTGTCCACCAAGGGCTTGACGTCGGTCTTCGCCACGTCCTTGTCGGTGAGCGGGATTGTCGTGCGCGCGATGCGCCGATCCTCCGTCACCAGGGCCTTGTCCTCGTACGGCGAGGTCACCGGGCCCGTGACGGAGTAGTCGGACAGTTCGGCGACAACCTTCTCGATCTTCTTGCGGGCCGCCGGGTCGTCGATGCCCTTCTCCGCCTTGATGGCGAGCGTCAGCGTGTCGCCCTGCTGCTCGGGGAAGTGCTTCTCGACCAGGACCTGCGCCTTGGCGGACCCGGAGTCTCCGCCGGTGAAGTCGTTGTCGGATGCTGCGCCGAACCCGAAACCGACGAACGCGAGGGCGATCACGCCGACGATCCAGGTCAGGAGGACCAGCCGGCGGCGCCGGAAACAGAATCGGGCCAGTCCCGCCAGAGCTCCATCCGTACGGGGAGTCTCGGTTGGCATCGTCTTCTCCTCGAGTCATTGAGCGTTGCACTCAATCCTCGTGATCAGGACCTGCCGCGTCGACGTGCGTACGAAGGCACTATTCGGAGGTGGCTACCACGGCCGCGGTACTCCGTCCGTGGTACTCACAGGCAACTCCCCTCGGCCCCAACGGTGGCCGAGGACCGGGTTCAGAGCGGCGCGGGGGCTTTGGCCCGACGATCCCGACCGTCGGCTCACCGCCCGCCGGCTCACCGCCCGTCGGACCACAGCCCGCCGCCCGCCGCCCGCGGCCCGACGCCCGGCAAATAAATCGCGTGCCCCCAAGATCTGTGCGCGTTATCCTCGGCCGCATGAACGTCACCGGCCTTTTCACCACCGCGACCGCGCGAGCGCCCAGCTCGCCGGTTGCCGCCGCCTGACGTACCTCCCCATTTCCACCGGCGACCGGACACGGTCCGCCGGTGGTTTTTCCGTGGCCCAAGCGCCCGGCTCCTGTGGCGGACCGGATGTCCGGCGCCTCCCCCGCCGTGCACGCGAAGGAGCCACCCATGAACATCAACAAGATGACCACCGAGGACGTCGTCCGTACGTTCGTCGAGTACTACGAGGAGCGCGGACACCGCCGGATCACCGGTTCGACGCTGATGCCCCCGCCCGGCGACCCGGTGCTGTTCACCACCTCGGGCATGCATCCCCTCACCCCGTTCCTGGAGGGGCGGCCGCATCCGCTCGGCAGGCGGCTCGTCAACGTGCAGCGCTGTCTGCGGACCACGGACCTGGACGAGGTCGGTGACCCCACCCATCTGACCGTGTTCGAGATGCTCGGCACCTGGTCGCTCGGCGACTACGAAGGGCAGCAGAGCCTTGACTGGGGATACGACCTGCTCACCGAAGGGTTCGGCATCGACCCGCGGTTCCTGCACGCCACCGTCTTCGGCGGCGACGAGCAGGTCGGGCCCGACACCGACTCCCTCGGCCTGTGGCAGGACCGCGGAGTTCCGGTGGAGCTCACCGTCGAGGACAACTGGTGGTCCAACGGGCCCACCGGTCCGTGCGGTCCGGACTCGGAGATCTTTCTGTGGACCGGCGACACCCCGCCCGAGTCCACGCCGACGGGTGACGAGCGCTGGGTGGAGGTGTGGAACCACGTGATGATGCGCCACCGCCGGCTCGACGACGGGTCACTCGTGCCGCTCCCCCAGCGCAACATCGACACCGGGCTCGGCCTGGAGCGGCTGGCCTCGCGCCTGCAGGGAAAGACATCGGTGTTTGAATGCGACCTCTTCGATCCCTGGCGCCGGCTCGTGCCGGGCCTGTGGCAGCTGGACGAGACATCGCTGCGGGTGGTCTGCGACCACCTCCGCTCGGCCATGGTGGTGATCGGCGACGGAGTACGCCCCGCCAATACCGGCCGCGGCTACGTGCTGCGCCGACTCGTACGGCGTGTACTGACCGTGCTGTGGCGGGACGACCACTCGCGTCAACTGGGCGATCTGCCGCGCGAGTTGGTGGTACACACCCTCGATCACTTCCGTCAGGACGTGGACCCAAGTGACGTGCACCGCGTTCTGGTCGAGGAGGAGCAGCGGTTCCGGCGGCTCCTGGAGCGGGGGCGGCAGGTACTGGCCAGGCCCCGGTTCCGCGGCCCGCTCGGCGAGGAGGACTTCCACTACCTCCACGACACCCACGGTCTGCCGCGCGACCTGATCCTGGCCTTGCGCGAGGGGTGACCCTTGCGCGAGGGGTGACGGGCCCGGTCGGAGGAGCCAAGCGGGAGCGGGCGCACGCCCGGGGCGCAGGCCCTACGCGTGTGGCCCGCGCCGCTGGTCGGCCACCGTCCGCAACACCTCGACCAGGGCGGCCACCGCCGGGCGCCGTTCGGCGGAGGTGCGGCACACCACGACGATGTGCCGCTCGATCCGCTCGCGCAGCCGCACCACGTCGAAGCGCGAGGCGCGCAGGCCGAGCATCAGCTCGGTCACCGTGCTCACGCCGATGCCCGCCTCGACGAGCGCCAGGGTCGCCGCGGTGTCGGTCACCTCGTGCCGCACGTCGGGTTCGAGGCCCGCGCGGCGGCACGCCGTGCGGATCGCTCTGCCGTAGTAGCTGTCGGCCGACGGCAGGATCCACGCCAGGTCCCGGGTGTCGACGAGGGCGGCACGCTCTCGCCCGCCCATCCAGCCGGTGGGCACCGCGAGGGCGAAGCGCTCGCCGTAGAGCCGGGTCACGTGCAGGGCGGCGTCGCGCGGGATGGGCACGTCCGGGTAGTCCAGGCCGAGCGCCAGGTCGACGCCTCCCGAGGCGACTGCGTCGTACACCTCGTCCACGTCCATGTCACGGCTGTGCACGGAGAGTTCAGGGTGGGCCGCGTGCACCTGGCGCAAGGCGGGCGGCAGGATCTCGGCCGCGGCCGTGGCGAACAGGCCGACCAGCAGCGTGCCGCGGACCACGCCGTTGCCGCGCTCCAGCTCCTCGACGGCTTCGGCCTCCGCGGCCAGGATCCGCTCGGCGTGCCGGGCCAGCGTGATCCCGGCATCGGTCAGCTCCACCCGGCGGCCCGCCCGGCGCAGCAGCGGCGTGCCCGCGGCTCTCTCCAGCGCGGCGATCTGCTGGGAGACGCCGCCCGGGGTGTAGCCAAGGGCGTGCGCGACGGCGGTGATGGTGCCGCGCCGGGTCAGCTCGACCAGGGAGCGCAGCTGGGAACTCGTCCAGTCCATGAGGCGACCGTATAGAGACCGTCAAAGATCAGGAGCAGGAACTGTTCATGGACGTCAACGGTGGGGTTGCGTCACGATGGCGGGCAGCCGGCTGATCGGCTCCCCGCACGCCCCTGAGCTTGTGCGCACACGTACCTGACGGCCATGCCATGCCCGTGAACTGACGTCCCCCTCGCATCATTTCTTCCGGGCACCGGCCTCTGGAAAGGATCGGCCTCACGTGTCCCGCTCACCGCGTCCGTCCTCCGTACCGCGTCCCTCTACCGCTCCGGCCTTACTCGCCCTTCCGCCAGCCGCCGACGTGGTGATCGTCGGCGGGGGCGTGATGGGCGCTTCCATCGCCTTCCATCTCGCCGAGGCGGGTGTGCGGGACATCCTTGTCGTCGAACGCGGCGACCTCGCCTGTGGCAGTTCCGGCAAACCCATCGGCGGCGTGCGCGCCCACTTCTCCGACCCGCTCAACATCGAGCTCGGCCGACGGAGTTTGCGCGCCTATCAGGATTTCTCGCACCGGCCCGGTGCGGACATCCGTCTGGACACCGTGGGCTATCTCTTCCTGCTCACCGACGAGCGGCAGGTCACGGAGTTCACCGAGAGCGTGCGGCTGCAGAACAGTCTGGGCGTGCCGAGCCGCATGATCGGCGCCGACGAGGCCCAGCGTCTGTGCCCGTATCTGAGCACCGAGGGCCTGGTGGCCGCCGTGCACTCGCCCACCGACGGTCACGCCCGACCCGGCCTGGTCGTGCACGGTTACGCCGAGGCGGCGGCCCGCGCGGGTGTCCGCTTCGCCACGCACACGCGCGTCACCGGCATGGACACCATCGGCGACCGCGTCAGTGCCGTGCACACCGACCACGGCCGTGTCGCCTGCTCCACCGTGATCTGCGCCGCGGGCGCGTGGTCCGAGCAGATCGGCGCCATGGTCGGCGTGGACCTGCCGGTGCGGCCCGTCCGCCGGCAACTCGCCTTCACCGAACGGCTGTCCCCGCCGGCCCCACGCATCCCCTTCACCATCGACTTCACGTCGTCGGCGTACTTCCACAACAGCGACGAAAGCCTGCTCCTCGGCCTCGCGGACCCACGCCAGCCCGACGGCTTCGACACCACCTGGACCCCGGAGTGGCTCGACCTGTTCCGCGACGTCGTACGCCGTCGCGCCCCCGCCCTCGCCACCACGCCGACCGTCGGCGGCTGGGCGGGCCTCTATGAGGTCACGCCCGACCACAACGCCCTGATCGGGCGCTCCGGCGACATCCCCAACTTCCTCTACGCCACCGGGTTCTCCGGGCACGGCTTCCTCCAGGCGCCGGCGGTCGGCGAGATCGTGCGCGACCTGCACCTGGGGCGTGAGCCATGCGTCGGCATCGCACCGATGAGCGCCGACCGCTTCCGGGCCGGGTCCGCGCCGCGCCCCGAGGCACATGTCGTGTGAGCCGCGACCCTGTCGTACCTCCACCCGTATCCGCACCCGAACAGTCCGAAAGGCAGACCTTCCATGATCAGCCAGTGGCAGTTGCGGGCCGCCTTCGCCGCGCGGCTCTCGGAGATGTACGGGCGGGAAGTCCCGGCGTACAACACGCTCGTGGACGTCTCACGCGAGGTGAACGAGGACACTTTACGCGCGCAGGGCGCCGATGCCGAACGGCTCGGTTCCATCGGCCGGGTCACCGCGGAGCGGCACGGCGCCATCCGCGTGGGCACTCCCGCCGAACTGCGCGACGTGGCCCGGGTGTTCGGCGCTCTCGGCATGCGTCCCGTGGGTTTCTACGACCTGCGGGAGGCGGCGGCGAGCGCGGTGCCGGTCGTGTCGACGGCCTTTCGCCCAGTGGACGCCGATGAGCTGGCGCGAAATCCCTTCCGGGTCTTCACCTCGCTGCTCACGACCGCGGACCCGCGCTTCTTCGACGCCGGCCTGCGCTCCCGCCTCGAGACCTTCCTTGCCGGTCGCGAGCTTTTCCCGCCGGAGCTGCTCGCCCTGGCCGACCGAGCCGAGGCGGAGCGCGAACTGCCCGAGGCGGACGCCGGGCGTTTCCTGCATCTCGCCGTCCGCGCCTTCGAGTTGTCGGCCGAGCCGATCGACCGAGCCTGGTACGAGGAGCTGGAGAGGGTGTCGGCGGTCGCCGCGGACATCGGGGGTGTCCGCTCCACCCACATCAACCACCTCACCCCGCGCGTCCTGGACATCGACGAGCTGTACCGGCGGATGACCGGCCGCGGGATCGAGATGATCGACGCGATCCAGGGCCCGCCCGGCTGGAAGGGGCCCGACCTGCTGCTGCGCCAGACGTCCTTCCGTGCCCTCGCCGAACCGCGTGCCCTGCGCCTGCCCGACGGCAGCGTCATCAGCGGGGCCCTGCGGGTGCGGTTCGGCGAGGTCGAGGCCCGCGGCATCGCCCTCACCCCGGCGGGCCGTGCGCTCTACGACCGCCTGCTCACGCTGGTCGACGACGAGACGGCCCGCCACCCGGCAGCCGACCGCACCGAAGTGGCCCGCGCCCTGTGGACCACGCACGTGCCGGCCACCGAGCGGGAGCTCGCCGCACAGGGGCTGGCCTACTTCACCTACCACGCCGCGCCCGACCGTCCGCGCAACGGCACACAACCTCCCACCAGCATCGTCGAGTTGGAGCGCCGGGGCTGGGTGCGGGCCGAGCCCGTCGTCTACGAGGACTTCCTGCCGCGTTCCGCCGCGGGCATCTTCCAGTCCAACCTCAGCGGCGAGGGCTCCCGGAACAGCGGGCAGCAAGGCGCCGCGTACGACAGCGACTGGCTATCGGGTGCCATCGGCCGCGAGGTTCTGGACCCGTACGCCCTGTACGCGCGGCAGCGGAGCCTCTCGATCGACCGGGCAGGCCGCGAACTGGGCCTCGACATCGAGGACATCGACGACCCGCGCCACTGAACCGCTTCACCCTCACCCCCTCCGCCCTCACCCCTCCACCCGCACACCTCACCCAGGGAGCGTCATGACCGGGACCATCGCCCTGCCCACCACCGACGACCTGCGTACCCGTGCCCACGCGAGTTTGCGGCGCATCGGCGTGAACGTCCCGGAGGGCGGCGACTTCCAGGCGCGTACGCCCATCACCGGCGAGGATCTCTTCGGCCTGGCCGTGTCGACCGCCGCCGATGCGGAGGATGCCGTCGCCGCCGCGCGCGAGGCGTTCCTCGTCTGGCGCACCACACCGGCCCCGCGCCGAGGTGAACTCGTGCACCGTCTGGGCGAGTTGCTGCGCGACCACAAGAGCGATCTGGCCGACCTGATCACGATCGAGGCGGGCAAGATCCGCTCCGAGGCGCTGGGCGAGGTCCAGGAGATGATCGACATCTGTGACTTCGCGGTCGGTCTCTCGCGCCAGCTCTACGGCCGCACCATCGCCTCCGAACGGCCCGGCCACCGGCTCGCCGAGACCTGGCATCCGCTGGGCGTGGTCGGAGTGATCTCCGCCTTCAACTTCCCCGCCGCGGTCTGGTCGTGGAACACCGCGGTGGCGTTGGCCTGCGGCGACACCGTCGTCTGGAAGCCCTCCGAGCTGACCCCGCTGATCTCACTGGCCTGCGACCGGCTCCTTGCGCGGGCCGCGGAGGAGACCGGCGCCCCGGCCGATGTGCACCGTCTTCTGCTCGGTGACCGCGCGGTGGGCGAGCGGCTCGTCGACGACCCGCGCGTCGCGCTCGTCAGCGCCACCGGGTCCACGCGCATGGGCCGCGAGGTCGGCCCGCGCGTGGCGGCACGGTTCGGGCGCAGCCTGCTGGAACTCGGCGGCAACAACGCCGCGGTGGTGGCGCCGTCGGCCGATCTCGATCTGGCGGTGCGCGGCATCGTCTTCGCGGCGGCGGGCACGGCGGGCCAGCGGTGCACCACGCTGCGCCGTCTCATCGTCCACCGCGACATCGCCGACACCCTCGTCGCGCGCCTGACGGCCGCGTACACCAAACTCCCCGTCGGTGACCCGTTCGACGAGAGCACCCTCGTCGGCCCGCTCATCTCCCCCGCCGCCCTCGACGGCATGCGGAATGCGCTCACCCGCGTACAGGCGCAAGGAGGCAAGGTCCTCGCCGGCGGCAACAGGCGACTGGCGGACGCGGCGCCGTCGGCCGCTTACGCGGAGCCGGTTCTCGTCCGCGTCGACGAACAGACCGACGTCGTACGCCAGGAGACCTTCGCGCCCATCCTGTACGTGCTCACGTACGACACCCTGGAGGAGGCCATCGCGCTGCACAACGACGTCCCGCAGGGGCTGTCCTCCAGCATCTTCACCCGCGACCAGCAGGAGGCCGAGCTCTTCCTGTCCAGCGAGGGCTCGGACTGCGGAATCGCCAACGTCAACATCGGTACGTCCGGCGCCGAGATCGGTGGTGCGTTCGGCGGCGAGAAGGAGACGGGCGGCGGCCGCGAGTCAGGCTCCGACGCCTGGCGGGCGTACATGCGGCCGGCCACCAACACCATCAACTACTCCGGCCACCTGGCTCTGGCCCAGAACGTCAGCTTCCTTTGACCGCAGGCTTTCAGGTGAGCCATCCCTCGATGCTTCGGTGGCGGCCGAGCTCCACGGCGGTGAACTCGTCCTCGCCGCCGGCCGCCACCGCGCCCAGCCGTCGCAGCGCCTGGGAGATGGGGCTGCCCGCGGGTGGGGAGGGGGTGTTCTCCGGCTCGTGGAGAGAGCCGAGGGTGAGGGTGCCGCCGTCCCAGACCACGGCAGTCTGCTCGCCCACGCCGCCGAAGTACTCGGCCTCCACATAGGCCACCGGTCCGGCAGTCGACCAGTCGGCGAGAGTCTTCGCGAATCTGTCCGACAGCCGCCAGAAACCCAGTACGCCATCGTCACCGCCGTCGCCGTCGCCGTCGCCGTCCGCGACGGAGTCGAGCAGAGCCTCGGTCATCGGCAGGAGCGACAGGCCCTGACCGATCGGAGCCAACCGCGCTGCCGGCAGATCCCGTGCCGCCGCGCGCAGCGCTTCGCCACCGATCGCCGCTTGCAGGTCGTATCCCATCCCAACGCCCCCTCCATGGACTGCATATAGCCGCATCCTGTCATCGCAGGGGTCGGGCCGAAGCGTCGGAACCCCCTGGTCAGGGAGCGAACGTGACGTCGGCGGAGACCGGGAGGTGGTCGCTGTCCGTGGCGGGCAGTGTCCGGACGCGGGTGACCGTCGCCGAGCGGGTCATGACGTGGTCGATCCGGGAGACGGGGAAGGAGGCCGGCCAGCTGAAGGCGAAGTCCCGGCCCGCCGAGTCCAGGCGCGTGAGGACCGGGTCGAGGCCGCGGTCGTCCACCGTGCCGTTGAGGTCGCCCAGCAGGATCATCTTCTCCAGCTTCTCGGCGGCCAGCGCCGCGCCCAGCAGGCCCGCGCTCTCGTCCCGGCGCCCGGAACTGAAGCCGCTCCACTGCACGCGCACCGAGGGCAGGTGGGCGACGTACACCGCGACAGCGCCCCACGGCGTACGCGCCGTCGCCCGCACCCCGCGGTTCCAGCCCTTTCCGACGTCCTGCGGCCTGATGTCCACCGCCCTGATGTCCGTCAGCGGATGCTTCGACCAGAGTCCGACCGTGCCCCGCACGGCCCGGTGCGGATACTCCGGCGCCAGTTCCCTCTCGTACACAGGCAGCGCGGCCGGTGTCACCTCCTCCAGGGCGATCAGGTCCGGCCCGGACTCGCTCAGGGCGCGTGCGGTGCCCGCGGGGTCGGCGTTCACGTCGCTGACGTTGTGCTGGACGGCCCTGATGTCGTGGGCACCTCCGCCGCCGCCCCCTCCAGCCGCGCGCCCGCCGAAGAGGAACCCCCACGCGGCCACGGGCAGGATCAGGGCGACCAGCGCCAGGGCGGAGCGGCGCAGCAGGGCCAGGACGAGCAGCAGGGGAACCGCCAGGCCGAGCCACGGCAGGAACGTCTCCAGGAGGCTGCCGATGCGCCCGACGGTGTTGGGCACCGCGGAGTGGAAGACCAGCACGGCGGCGGTCAGGGCGGCCGACGCGGCGAGAATCCGGCCGCGCGCCCAGGGCGACCGGCCGGTCGCGGCCTCTCCCCACCGCAGCCAGTCACCGCGCCCCAGCCTTTGCCACGGGCGCGCGCTCCGCGTTTGCGGCCCCGCCCCGCCGTCCACTCGCTCCACTCGGCGCTCCCGTCTCCCCCGCTCCCCGGCCGTGAGCGTCGCGTGGCCGGTAGGACGCCACCATCGGGTGATCAGGTTCCGGCCGCCGGATGCGGCCCACGCGGGCAAGGGGAACACTGGGGGACGCATGTCCGTACCGCGGGTGCGCACGCGCCCCGTCGAAGGGATCTGAAGTGGCCGACCTCTACGCCCTCGTCGGCGAGCACCTCGAGAAGGCACGCACCGCCGCACACGGGCGCAGCGCGGAGCTGCTCCTGCACGACGGTCCCCTGCGGCAGAGCCTGATCGTGCTCACCACCGGCACCGAGCTGAGCGAGCACGAGACGCCCACGGCCGCGACCCTGTTCGTCCTGCGCGGCCGAGTCGGACTCACCACGGGAAGCGACACCCTCGAACTGGGCGAGGGTGAGTTCGCGCCCATCCCGCACGAGCGCCACGGCCTGACCGCGCTGGACGACTCGGCCGTCGTGCTGACGGCCGTCACGGAGGTCTGAGCAGCCGGCTCCCAGGGGCTGACGCGCTACCGCGCTTCCGGGCCTTTGAGCCACTCCTCGACCGTGACGACCTCCGCCCACTGCGGGAAGAGCTTGCCGATCAGGACGTCGTGCACCTCGGGGTCCAGGTCGAGGCAGGCGTCCGACAGGACGGTGAGCCCGAGGTCGTGGTCATTGGCGTGACAGGCGGTGTGCAGCACCACTCCGCTGGTGGCGATGCCGGTGAGCACGAGGTGATCGATGTCGCGTGCCCTGAGCACCAGCTCCAGGTCGCTGCCCGAGAACGCACTCCCGCGCCGCTTGGTGATCACGGTGTCGCCCGGCTGCGGCGCGATGTCGGGGTGGATCTCGGCGCCGGGCCCCCCTTCGGCGTGCAGGCCCGCCCGCACCACGGCGGTCAGCGCCTTGTTCCGGTAACTGACGCCCGCAGGGCCCGGCCGTAACGCGATGGCCACGTAGATCACGGGGATGTCCGCCGCGCGGGCGCCGTCGATCGCCCTGCGCACCCGCGGCAGATACCCCGAGCCGTCGTCGGCGAGGTCCACGATCTCGCGCTGGACGTCCATCACGAGGAGTGCGCTGTTCGTCATGCTCGATGTCCCCTCCGCTCTCACGGCCGCGCCGCCACCGCGTCGACCTCGAACAGCATGCCCGGCAGCGCGAGCGAGGCCACACCGCTCAGCGTCTGCGCGGGGAGCCGGTCGCCGAAGCGGGCGTGCAGTGCCTTGCCCAGGATCTCCAGCTTTTCCAGGTCGTGGGCGACGATGAAGGTGCCGAGCCGGACCACGTGCTCGTATCCGAGGCCGACCCCCTCCAGGGCCGACAGCAGCCTGTCGAAGGCCAGGTCCACCTGCGTGGCGAAGTCGCCGGGCACCGGGGCGCCGGTGGCGTCGGAGGCGTACTGGCCGCCGATGAAGACCAGTTCGCCGGGCGCCGACACGGCGTGGCTGTAGCCGAACGGCGTCGGGTCGTGGAGCGTGTCCGGGTTGGTGATGGTGCGCTGATCTGTCGTCATGTCTGATCGAACTCCGGTCGGGGCCCGCCCATTCCGACGGAGCGCAGGCAAATCCGCGCCCGGTGCGATCATTGCGCGTGATGAATGCCGAGGAAGAGAGCGCCGAGCGGGAGCCCGCCGGGGACGGGTGGCCGGACGCACCGGGTGACACCGCCCTCACGATCAAGGTTCCCGAGGCCGACCCGCTGGTCCGGGCGGGGGTCCCGGCCCATGTGACGGTGCTCTACCCCTTCGTGCACGAGAGCCGCCTCGACGCCCCCGCCCGACGCGATCTCTCCGCTCTCTTCGCCCGGCACGATCCCTTCACCCTGGCCTTCGCCGAGTTCGCCCGCTATCCCGGTGTGCTCTACCTCGACCCGTGGCCGCACGCCCCGGTCACGGCCCTGGCCAAGGACCTCACCGGGCGCTGGCCGCAAGCCGTGCCCTACCGGGGGATATTCGACCCGCCGCTCGCCCCGCACCTGACGGTCGCCAACGACGAGGGCCCCGCGACCCAGGACGCCGCCTACGACGCCTTGCAGGCCGAACTGGAGCCCCTGCTACCGCTGACTTGCCGCGTCCAGGAGGTACACCTCATCGGCTTCGACGGCCTACGCTGGCGGGACCGCGCCGAGTACCGCCTCGGCCCCTGACCGCGGGGCCCCGGCCGCCCGAGATGCGGTCGCTCGTTTTGAGGGATATGCCTGATGCACCGGGATTGATTCCGCGACCTCGTGGACTCCGTGAAAGGGGCACCCGCCATGGACGACTACCCGCTGCTGAATCTGTTCCTGACGATGCTCTACCTCTTCCTGTGGATCATGTGGTTCTTCCTGCTGTTCAAGGTGATCACCGACCTGTTCCGCGACCACACGCTCAGCGGCTGGTGGAAGGCGGGCTGGCTCATCTTCGTCCTTGTCCTCCCGTTCCTCGGCGTCCTCGTGTACCTCATCGCGCGCGGCCGCAGCATGACCGATCGGGATGTGGCCCAGGCCAAGGAACAGGAGCAGGCGTTCCGCGCCTACGTACGCAAGGCGGCCGGCCCGGAACCGGGCGGCGGTCACGTCGACGAACTGGCGCGGCTCGCCGAGCTGAGGAAGAACGGCGACATCACCACCGAGGAGTACGAGAAGGCCAAGGGGAAGGTCCTGGCCTGAGCGGTGGGATGAGCGGTGGCATGAGCGGCTGACCGGCGCTACGCCTGTCGGCCGCCCACGCGCACGGGAAGCTTCTGCACGCTGTTGCCCACGAAGGAGGCGTGCCGGGGCAGTTCGGGCTCCGGGACGGCCAGGTCGAGGTCGGGGAAGCGGCCGAAGAGCTGCTCCAGGGCGATGGTGGCCTCCATGCGGGCCAGCGGGGCGCCCATGCAGAAGTGCGCGCCGTGGCCGAGGGACAGGTGGCGGGTGGCGGTGTTGTCGCGGGTGATGTCGAAGCGGTCGGCGTCGGGGCCGTGTGCCTGCTTGTCGCGGCCCGCGGCGGAGTAGCCGGCCAGCACGGGGGTGCCCTGGGGGATGACGGTGCCGTCGAGGGTGAGGTCCCGGGTCGGGTACCGGAAGGGGAAGTAGCTGACGGGGCTGTCCCAGCGCAGGGTCTCCTCCACCACGTCCGCCCAGCTCACCTTGCCGGCCTTGGCGAGGGCGAGCTGCTCAGGGTGGGTGCACAGGGCTCGTACGGCGTTGGTGATCAGGTTCAGTGTGGTCTCGTGCCCGGCGATGATGGTGAGCATCAGGGTGCCGAGCAGTTCGTGCGGGCTGAGCCGGTCGCCGTTCTCCTCGCGGGCCGCGATCAGGGCGGTGGTCAGGTCGTCGCCCGGGTTCGCGGCGCGTGCCGCGGCGACCGCGCCGAGCACCTCCACCATTTCCTTGTTGGCCGCCATCGCCTCTTGGGGGCCGATGTCGGTGGCGACGATCTGGTTCGACAGGTGGTGCAGGCGGTCGTGGTACTCGGCGTCCACGCCCAGGAGTTCGCAGATGACGCCCATCGGCAGGGGCAGCGCGAAGTGCTTGCGCAGGTCCGCCACGCCGTCACCCTCGGCGGCGGCCCGCGCCAGGCCGTCGAGCAGCTCGGTCGTCAGGGCCGTGATCCGCGGCTGCAGTTCCGCCACCCTGCGGGCGGTGAACGCCTTGCCCATCAGGGAGCGCAGCCTGCGGTGGTCGGTGCCGTCGGCGGTGGTCATGCCCTGCACCGTCGCGAAGGTCTTCAGCGGCCAGCCGTCGGGTATCTCCCCGGCCTGCAGCGCGGCGAAGTGCGCGGCGTTCTTGGCGACATCGGGATGCGCGAGGAATTCCTTGAGCGCGTCGTGGCCGAGGACCGCCATGCCCTGTACGTCACCGGGCAGGACCACCGGTGCGACGGCGCCGCGTGCGAGCAGCCGGGCGTTGTCCGCGTGCGGGCAGCCGCCGGAGGGGTCGAAGCGGTGCGGCTGGCTTGCTGCGGCGTCGGTGTTCACCGGTGACGTGTTCAACGGGCTCTCCTGGTCCAGGGGCGGGCTGCTGCGGGGTTTGCGGTGTGTCCGGTCAGAGCACGGCGTGCGGCTCCGGCGACGGGGCGGGGTGCTGCGAAAGGACCGGGGCGGTGAAGCGGACCGGCAGCGCGGCGAGTCCCTTGCTCCAGGGTGACTTGATCCACTCCAGGTCGGCCTGCGGGATGGCCAGTTCGAGGTCGGGCAGCCGGTGGCGGATCGTGTCCACGGCGGTACGGGTGATGAGCCGGGCCGGGTCCTGGGCGGGGCAGATGTGCGGGCCCGCGCCGAAGGCCAGGTGTGAGCGGTTGCCCACGACCGGGGTGCCGTCGTCGGGCAGGATCTGCGGGTCGGCGTTGGCGCCGGCCAGGCCGAGGATGAGCATGTCGCCGGTGCGGATGGACTGCCCGCCGAAGGTCATGTCGCGGGTGGCGTAGCGGGCGGGGAAGTTCTGCGTGGGCGGGAAGCGCCACAGGACCAGGTCGAGCGCGTCGTCCACGCTGAGGTGGCCGCCGGTGAGCGAGGAGCGGAACTGCGGGTCGCAGAGCAGGATGCGCAGGGTGGTGGCGATCCAGTTGACGGTGGTCTGGTTGCCCGCGACGAACATGACGACGAGGTTGTGCAGGACCTCTTCGTCGGTGAGCTGGGCCGGGTGGTGCAGCAGGGCGGATGTGATGTCGTTGCCGCGGCGGCGCCGCTTCTCCTCGATCAGCTGGAGGAGGATCGCGCCCATGCGCTTGCTGGCGTCGGCGGAGGCGCTGGTGGCGGCGACCGTTCCGGCGACGGCCTCCACCAGTTGCCGCCCGGTCGTGTCGTCCACGCCGAGCAGTGCGGTGATGACGCGCATCGGGAGCTTGCGGGCGTAGTCGGCGACCAGGTCGGCCTCGCTGCGCTCCGCGAACGACACGATCACCTGCTCGGCCTCGGCCCGTACCGTGCGGCGCAGTTCGTGGCCGTTGATCCCGGCGAGCGCGGCGGAGACGGCGGCGCGCATCCTGCGGTGCTGCTGTCCGTCGGCGAACAGCAGGGCGGGACGCCAGCCGACCATGGGCAGGATCGGTGAGTCGGCGGGGACCCGGCCTTCGCGCAGCAGGCTCCAGCGGCGCGGATCGTGCGAGAAGTCCTGCTCGTCGCGTGTCAGTTGGAGTAGTTCGCGGTGGCCGATGACGAGCCAGGCATCCACGCCGGGGGCGATGGTCACGGGTGCCACCGGCCCGTGGGCGCCGCGCAGTTGCTCGTAGAGGGCGGACATGGCGTCGCCGTCGAGGTGCGGTCCGTAGAGCGCGGTGGCCGGTGCCGGGGCTCCGGCGACCGGGCAGCGGGTCGGCGGCAGCCCGGCCGCGGCGTGGGGCGAGGTCATGGGGTCTCCGTGGCGAGGTGGATGAGGTGCTTGACGAGGGCGATCAGCGCCCGGACCGAGGACGCGGGGTCGCGTGCGTCGCAGGTCACCACGGGGGTGCCGGGGAGCAGGTCGAGGGCGGAGCGCAGGTCGTCGACGCTGTGCTGAGGGCTGCCGGGGAAGATGTTGACGGCCACCGCGAAGGGCAGTCCGAGGTCCTCCAGGTTGCCCAGGGCGTCGAAGGACGCCTCCAGGTCACGCGTGTCCACCAGGGCCAGAGCGCCGAGCGCGCCCTTGGCCAGGTCCCGCCACGCGGGCAGGAAGCGCTGCTGGCCGGGGGTGCCGAACAGGTAGAGCACCAGCTCACCGTCGATGGTCATCCGGCCGAAGTCCAGGGCCACGGTCGTGGTCGTCTTGCCGCCGGCCACGACAGTGTCCACACGGGCGCCCGCCTGGGTCATGACGGCCTCGGTGGACAGGGGTTTGATCTCCGAGACGGTGCCGATCAGGGTGGTCTTGCCGACCCCGAGCGGTCCGACGACCAGGATCTTGGCGGCGCCCGCGACGCTGGAGGTGAGGTACTTCCCTGACCCGGTCGGTCGCGGGGCTCCGGGCGCGGGGGACGGCGCGTCAGAGGCGGCTTTCGAGACCATGGAGGACCTTTCTGAGCATGGTCACATCGGTGTATTCGGCCGGGGGCACCGGCGGGCGGGTCACGATGAGCCCCCATTCGAGGAGATCGCAGAGCAACGCCTGGACGACCGAGGGAGGCTGGCCGATGTGGGCGGCCACCTCGGCCACCGAGAGGAGCCCCTGGCAGTGCGCCAGGATGGTCTGGTGCTCGGGCTGGAGCGACGCGGGGAACGCCGCGTCCGTCGCCATCACCAGGGACTCCCAGGCCAGCGCCTCGGTGTCGGCGGCCGCCCGCCCGCGAGTGATCACGTACGGGCGGATCGCCGAGGCCGTCGGCTCCTCCGGCCGGGGGTCCGTCATGACGCGGCGGTGGCCGGATCCCGCGGCTGGCTGCTCAGGTGCGAGCCGATCTTCACCACGAGCAGCTGCATCTGCTGGGCCACCAGGCCGACATCCGCCTGCAGATCGGTGGCGACCCCCAGGTGCGCGCCGACGCCGGCGTGGGTGAACAGCACGAACCCGTGGTCGGACTCCAGCATCAACTGCCGTACGCCCGCTCCGGAGCCGAAGAGCAGCGAGGTCGTGGACCGGCCCGTCATGGTCATCGCCGCGCAGGCGGCGGAGAGGGACTCGGCTTCGGCGACGCTCAGCTCGGACACCGGGCCCGAGAGGTTCTCGGCGGACGCGTGTCCGAGCCGCAGTCCGTCCTCGGACACCACCACGCTGTGCCGGACCCCGGGGATCTCGATCAGCGGGCGGAGCATCCAGCCCAGGTCGGGAAGGGGGGTGATGATTCCGGTCACTGCCGGCCTCCGTCTTGCTCGTCAGGGGTGGGGGGTTGGGTCGGGGGGTGTGCCTCGCGCGATTCCGGCTGGTCCGCGTCGAGGGCCGCGCGGCCACGCAGCGATCCGGAGACCACGCTGGCGATCGACGCGCGTGCCGCCTCGGGCGTCCAGGGGGTCGCGGGTGGAGCCGGAGGTGCCTGGTGGTGCTCCGGGACCGGCAGGCGGTGAGCGCCCGTGGCCGCCTGGCGGCGGTTGCGGCGCTTGGGCAGGCCGGCCGGCGTCTCGCGCTCGGGAGGTGCGGCCGGTGCGCTCCGGAAGGGCAACTCCGCGTGCTCGGCGGGGTCGTGCTGTTCGTGCGGCTCTTGCCGGGCGTGCTGGGCGTGCCGCGCGTGCTGGGCCTCGGCGAACTCGGCGGACGGCCCGCCGGGGGCCGTCGGCTGCCGTACGGGTATCGGGGCGGGCTCGGGCTCGGCGGGCTGCTGCGACGTCTGGCCGCCGAGGCGATGCGACCCCGTGAGCTGCGAAGGCGGCTCGGTCAGCAGGCGGAACGGCACGAACGTCACCGCACGCGTGCCGCCGTAGGCCGACGCCCCGCTCAGTTCCACGTTGAAGCCGAGTTCACGGCTCCAGCGGCCCACGCAGGCCAGCCCCAGGCGCGGCACCGCGCCGAGCCGTGCCAGGTCCTGGTCGTCGCGGAGCTGGCCCATCGCCCGGTGCAGGACGTCCGGGGGCATCCCAAGGCCGGCGTCGTCGATCTCCAGGACCGCGCCGGCTCCCACCTCGCGGATGGTGACGACGACTTGGGAGCGCGAGGGCGAGAACACCGTGGCGTTCTCCAGGAGTTCGGCGATGGCGTGCATCAGCCCTTCGACCGCGGGCGGCACGGCGTACAGCGTCTGGCCGCCGTGCACCTCGATCCGGCTGTACTCCACGATCCGCGACTGGGCGCCGCGTACGCAGTCGTAGAGCGAGACCGGCCGTGTCTCCCGACGGGCGGGCCAGATCCCGCACATCACGAGGAGCGTCTGGGCCTTACGGGTCATCTGCGCCGCCGCGTGGTCGGCCTTCATCACCTCGCCCATCAGATGCGGGTCGTCGATGGAGCGCTCGACCCGGTCGAGGACCTGCTGCTGCACGGTGGCCATCGCGTGCATGGTGCGGGCGACGGACTCGAAGGCGGCCTGCACGGAGTCGCGCAGGCCGCGCTCGCGGCGCACCGCCTCGTCCGACCCGAGGGCCACGGCGACGGCAGACAGGGCCCGCGAGAACTCCTCGCCGGTCTCCGTCGGCGCCGCCAACGGCCCCGGCACGCCCTCCAGTCGCTGCCCGGCGCGCACACGCTCCGCGATCGCCGGGAGCCGTACGCCGGCGAGGTGCGCGACCTCGGCCTCCCGGGCCGCGGCGAGCCGTTCCTGGCGGGCCCGGTCGGCCCGCTCGGCGGACAACTGCCGGACGAGCACCAGGACCCAGGCCAGCAGCAGCACCGCGACGGCGGCGCAGCCGCCGGCCAGGACCTGCCGCCACTGCGCCGCGGCGTCCAGTGCGGCGAGCACCGCGCCGGTGATCGCGAGGATCACGGCCATCAGCCAGACCACGGCCTCGCGGCCCACGGACCCGCGCTTGAGTCGGCTCACCACGGCTTACTTGCCCCGGCGATCGTGCACACCTTCACCACGACGAACGAACCCTCCCCGAACGCACCGAACTCCCTTACGAATGGGGAGCGAGGCGATCTTAGGTCAACTCGGCGTTTTTTGGCTGGCCGTTGAGGAAGCCGGGCTTCCGGCGCACGGGTTCACGCCGGGGCCCGGCCGGATTTACCGCTTGGCAAGGGGGCATTGGGCGAGCAGGGCCGCCGGGTCGGCGGTGTCCGGGCGCGGGACGGTGCGGCTGGCCGGGGGCTGCTCGCCGCCACCGGTCCAGGCCTCCATCGCCTCGAAGGCGGAGCGGTGGCAGGGCACCAGGGGCCGCAGTCGGTCGGGGTAGGTGTCGACGAGCGAATCGACGTGCGTGCCGTCCTCGATGCGGTAGTAGCGGAACAGGCCACCGCGGCCGGCGTCGCGCACCATCTTCGCGTAGACGTCCGAGTCCTTGGTGATGGGCAACTGGACGTCGAGAGTGCCGTGCACGGTGATCAGCGGTTTGCCGATGCGTCCGGTCAAGGCGATCTTCCGCACGGCCGCGTGGACTTCCCGTGGCCGGAACGCGTAGGTGTAGTCGGCGTCGCACGCCGGTGTTCCCGGTGCGCAGAAGGGAGTTCCGGCCTCGGTCGCGCCGTCGTATCCCGGGTCGAGCTCCTCGCGGTAGATCCGCTGCGTCACGTCCCAGTAGACCTGATGGTGATAGGGCCACAGGAACTCCGAACCGGCCGGGAACCCGGCCGCGACCATCTCCTGGTGGGCCTTGTCCGCTCCCTCGCCACCTGCCGCGTACGTCGGATAGGCGCGCAGCGCGGGCGGCAGGAAGTCGAGCAGGTTCGGCCCCTTGGCCCGCCACAGCGTGCCTTCCCAGTCCACTCCCCCGTCGTAGAGCTCGGGGTGGTTCTCCAACTGCCAGCGCACCAGATACCCGCCGTTCGACATGCCGGTGGCCAGCGTGCGCGCGGCGGGCCGGTGATACCGCTGCACGACCACCTTCTTCGCCGCGCGGGTGAGTTGGGTGACGCGCTCGTTCCATTCGGCGATCGCGTCGCCCGGCCGGGCACCGTCCCGGTGGAAGGCGGCGCCGGTGTTGCCCTTGTCGGTCGAGGCGAAGGCGTAGCCCCGGGAAAGCACCCAGTCGCCGATCGCCCGGTCGTTGGCGTACTGCTCACGGACGCCGGGTGTGCCGGCGACGACCAGGCCGCCGTTCCAGCGGTCGGGCAGGCGGATGACGAACTGCGCGTCGTGCTGCCAGCCGTGGTTGGTGTTGGTCGTCGAGCTGTCGGGGAAGTAGCCGTCGATCTGGATGCCGGGCACACCGCGCGGTGCCGGGAGCGCGGCGGGGGTCAGCCCCGCGTAGTCCGCCGGGTCGGTGTGACCCGAGGAGACGGTTCCCGCGGTGGTCAACTCGGCCAGGCAGGAGGTCTTCTGACGCTCGGCGCCCGGCACCTTCAGCTTCGCCGCCGACGCGCAGTGCCCTGGGCCGCCCCCGGTTGCTTCGGGTGGTCCGGCGGCGGCCGGGACCGCGGCGAGCGTGACGAGCAGCGCCGTCAGGGCAAGGGCGCCGCGGAACATGCGGGGCATGCGAGGCATGCGTCTGGGCGGATCTACGGCGGGCACGAGTTTCCTCCGGTGGGCGTGCAGGCTTACGGCGGCTGCGGGGAGCTGCGGTGGTGTCAGGGGCAGGTGCCGTCGGCGATGACGAAGTAGCCGGTCGGCGACTCCTTCAGGGTGTGCGTGACGGCGAGGTTGTAGAGGCCCATGTTCTGGTTCGAGCCCTTGGCGTAGGTGTAGCCGCCGCTGGTGGTGGCGCGTCCGGCCTGGACCTGCTGATAGTTGTTCGCGGTCCAGCACTTGGCCGCGGCGCCCGTGGTGGAGGCGTTGATTTGGGAGGACCGCGCCCCTTCCGTGCCGTCCGCGGCGCGGGCTGCCACGCTGTAGGTGTGGCTGCCGCCGGGGCTGAGGCCGGTGTCCGTGAACGGAGGGCCGGCCGGTGTGGCGACCCGGGTGCCGTCCCGGTACACGGCGTAGGAGGCGGCGTCGGGGACGCGGTTCCAGTTCAGGGTGACGGACGTGTCGGTCGCGCCGGTCGCGGCCAGACCGGCCGGGGCGGGCAGTCCGCCGGGGTCGGGGGCGGAGCCGTCCAGGCCGAAGAAGCCGGTGATCCAGTGACTGGAGCAGATGCAGTCGATGAAATGGGCCGTCCCGGTCGCCCCGCACTGCGTCGCGCCCGCCCCCGGGTCGACCGGGGTGCCGTGGCCGATGGAGGGCACCCGGTCGACCTCCACGGCGACGGTCCCGTCCACCCCGAGGTACTGCTCCCGGCGGGTCGAGTTGGGGCCGATGGTGGAGGTGCGGTCGGGGCTCTGGTCAAGGCCGTGGACGGCCGTCCACTGGTCACGCAGTTCGTCGGCGTTCTTCTTGGCGACGGTGGGGTCGTTGTCCCCGTGCCAGATCGCCACCCTCGGCCAGGGGCCGGTGTAGCCGGGGTTTGCGTCGCGCACGGCTCCGGCCCAGGCGGAGGGGGTCCGGTCGACGCCCGGGTTCATGCAGTTGTACGCGGACAGCACGTCGTCGGCGCAGCCGTACGGGAGGCCCGCGACGACGGCGCCGGCCTTGAACACGTCGGGGTAGGCGGCGAGTATCACCGACGTCATGGCTCCGCCTGCGGAAAGGCCGGTGGCGTAGGTCCGTTGGGGGTCGGCGCCGTACGCGGATGCGGCATGGGTGACCATCTGGCGGATCGAGGCGGCCTCGCCCTGGCCGCGTCGCGTGTCCCCGCTCTGGAACCAGTTGAAGCACTTGCTGCTGTTGTTGGCGGACGTCTGCTCGGGGAAGACGAGCAGGAAGCCGTGCTGGTCCGCGAACTTCGTCAGGCCCGCGTTGTCGGCGTAGAGCTGCGCGCTCTGGCTGCAGCCGTGCAGGGCCACCACCACGGCGGGGTCCGCCGCCAGGGCCGCAGGACGGTACACGTACATGTTCAGGCTGCCGGGGTTGGCGCCGAAGTTGCCGACCTTCTCCAGGGCGACGGCCGCCTGCGCCGAGGGTGCGGGCGCGATCACCGCCGCGGTCACGACCAGGCTTACCACCGCGGTCACGCGTCCCAGGGCCCGGCGCCACCTCCCCCTCGCCCTCGGTGTCGCGCGGGGAGGGTGCCCTGCGAACGGCTGCGGGGTGAGGCGTCTCTCGTACGACGGCATGGCGGCTCCCGACGGAGGGCTGCGCGGTCTCCGGGGCGGATCACGCGACCCCAGGGTTCGTCCACGCCGTCTGCTGCGGTCCTGGACGCTGGGGTGCGGGCAACCGTAGGAGCCACCGTGACCGGGGCAGAATGGCGGCGGACGCCACAAGGGCGTCAACTTCCGCTGGTGTCAGCCCTGTTGCCGTCCCGGCCGCTTCCGTGTTACGGGTGTCGCCCTGACCTGATGGCTGTGCAGGCCCTGGTTCAGTTCGCGCAGCACCGCCTCCAGCAAGCTGCGTGTCCCGCCCAGGGCAGAGTCCGTGCGCACGTCGGGAGCGGGCGGACGGGAGCCGCCTCCACCGGTCGTGGCCCGCGGCGTCACAGGCCCGTGTCGGAGCGGTCGGCCAGGGCGAGCCCGCGGTGGATGCGCTCCGCCCAGTTGTCGACCGCCTTCCAGTCCCGGTGGTCGCCGTACCGTCCGCCGCGTGTCCGGAAGGCCAGATGCCGCCACCGGGGCACGTGGTCGCGGTAGACGGCCCCCGCCAACATCTGGTGCTCCCAGGGCCGGATGAGCGAGCGGATGCCCGGCAGTTGCCTGGGCTCGGCGCGGCGACGCCCTGGCCACCGGCCCGCGTGGGGCGGCACGCCGACGCTGTAGAGCCACGTGGGATGCGTGGCCAAGGTGCTGGGATGGCTGCGGATGAAGTCGGTGGCCTGCGGGAGCCAGGCGCCGTTGTGCACCGCGCTGCCCAGCACGAACGCGTCGTAGCCTCCGGTCTTCTGCTCCGCCGCCAGCGGCACGATGACCGTGATGTGCCCGCACTCCGCGAGCCGGGTCGAGAGGCGTTCCGCGATGCCGTGGGTGGAGCCGTGCACCCCGGTGTAGCCGACCAGGATGTTCATGCCGCGGCTCCTCTGCTGCCGTCCGCGGCCGTCCGCTTTCCGAGACGTGACATCCAGGCTCTCCCACTGTCAGTTGAAAACAGCACAGAAAGGTAGAACGCCGAGGTCTGGGGCTTCCGTCACCATAGATCCGGTCCAGAACGTCGAACAGGCGTCTACCGGCCACAGTGGTCCTCCGCACCGACCGGAAGTCGACGTGGCCATGGGAGGCCGTACGGCCAAGCCGTGACGCGGCAGTACGACGATGCGGTGATGTGGGACCGCCGGGGGCGCGCCGGAGCTGGTGGCATGGGGGCGAGTGCGCCTCGCGGCCCGTCGGCCACGTTTGGCTCCGTCCCGCCCGGGAAATTGGCGTCTGCCCCACGACGGCACTGCCACCACGCCGTCCGCGCCACTGCCGTCCGCCGGCCCCTGGCCGACACCCGCTCCCGGCACGCCCCGACCGCAACGCGGAGGTGCGCACCATGACCCTGCAGCAGACCATCACCGCCGGCGTCGACGGCTCACCCGGGAGCCTGGGCGCCGCCGGCTGGGCCGCCCACGAAGCCCTGCGCCGTGACCTGCCCCTCCACCTCCTGCACGCCAGTGCCCCGCCGCCCGAGCGCAGCCGCCTGCCGGAGATCGACGCCCCCTACGACCGTGAGCGCGGCGCACTCGGCCGCGCCGTGCAGCATCTGTCCCACACCCATCCCACCCTGCGGATCCTCGACGAGCAGGTCACCGGGTCACCGGTGGGCGCGCTTCTCGCGGCGGCCAGTTCCTCGGCGCTGCTCGTGGTCGGCTCGCACGGCGCGGGCGCGATCACCGGGGCGCTGGTCGGTTCGGTCGCGCAGTCCGTCGCGGCTCGCGCCTCCTGCCCCACCGCTCTGGTGGGAGCGCGGCACCACACCGAGAACACCTACCAGGGTCCGCTGGGCGACGCGGAGCATCCGGTCGTGCTCGGCATCGACCTGGCCCGCCCCGGCGACGAACTCCTGGAGTACGCCTTCGACGCGGCGGCCTCCCGCCGGGTACCGCTGCACGTCGTGCACGTCTGGACCGCCCCCCTGGTCCCCTCGGCCGACGCCATCGACCCCATGCCGGAGAAGGTGCAGCAGCTGGCGGCCGAACTCGCGCCCTGGCGGCAGAAGTTCCCCCGGACGCAGGTCACCGAACGGCTCGTGCACGGCCTGGCGGGCCACCACTTGGTCAAGGCGGCCTCGACGGCCTGCCTGCTGGTCATCGGCCGCCGTGTCCCCGTCGGGCCGCACCTGGGACGGTCCGCGCACGCGGCGATCCACCACGCCAAATGCCCGGTCGTCGTCGTGCCGCACTACTGAGGGATCTTCCGCCGCGGGTGACTCACCCGCGGCGGAGGATGTCAGGGCCGCCGATTACCGCTGCGATCACCGGATGGCTGAAGAAGACGCATGGGGCCCGCTGGCCTTCGTCACCCGGCGGGCACGGAGTGTGCTGGGACTCGTGGACGAGGCGGCGGGCACGGTCGTCCGCGTGCTGGCGGGCGTGGTGCTCGACCGCATCGACCTGGACGCCCTCGTGTCCCGCGTCGACGTGAACCGGATCGCCGACCGGATCGACGTGGGGCGGATCGCCGCACGGGTCGACGTGAACAGCGTCGCGGACCGGGTCGACGTACGGCGGGTCGCCGCCCGGGTGGACGTGGAGAGCATCGCCGACCGGATCGACGTGAATCGCGTGGCCGACCGTGTCGACGTCGACCGCGTCGCGGAGCGGGTCGACGCGGACCGGATCGCCGACCGGATCGATGTCGACCGGGTCGCGGGCCGGGTCGACGTCGACGCGGTGATCGTGCGGGTCGATCTGGTGGGGCTCACCCGTGACGTGCTGTCAGAGATAGATCTCGGGCGGGTCGTCCGCGACACCGGGGGCGGGATGGCCGCGGAGACCGCCGACGCGGTGCGGCTGCTCGGCCGGCGCGGCGACCGGGGCGTCAACCGGCTCAGTGACCGGCTGCTCGGGCGTACGGGGCCGCCGCGGGCCAACGGCGCCGGCCCGCCACCGGAGCGCGGGCGGTGACCGAGCAGCGGGCCGGGGCCGAGCCCGAGCACGCCGGGCTCGTCACGCGCGGGGTCGCGGCGATCCTCGACGTGCTGGTCCTGGCCGCCGTCGGCTTCACGGTGCAGGCGGGCGCGGGATGTGTGCGTCTACTGCTCCTCGGGCCGCCGTTCCGGTTCCCCGACCTTCCCGGCTGGCTCACCGGCCTCTCGGGCTGGACCCTGGCCGTCCTGTACTTCGGCTGCGCGTGGTCCGCCATCGGGCGCACGGCGGGGGACCACCTGATGGGGCTGCGCGTCACCGACCGCGCCGGCGCGCTGCTCGGGCTGCCCCGGTCCCTGGTGCGTGCGGCGCTGTGTGTGACGTTCCCGCTGGGGCTGTACTGGGTGCCGCTCAGCAGACGCCGCGCGTCCGTCCAGGATCTGCTGGTCGCCAGCACGGTGCGCTACGACCGGCTCTGACCGCCGCCCGCGAGGCGGTCCACGCGGCCCTCACCCGTGCCGGGTGGGGGCCGCGTTCCGGGGCAGCATGGTGGCGGCCCACAATCCGCCGAGCCCGATGACGGCGAGGACCACGAGAGCCACGGCGTACGGTCCCGCGGCCGGATCCGCGACGAGGATGGTGCCCGCGATCGCGGTGCCCACCGACGAACCGAGGTTGGACACGCTGCGCGAGAGCCCGGATATCTCGCCCTGCTGGTCCTCGGGGAAGGCCGACTGCACCACATTGACCGAGGGCGTCAGCATCACCCCCATCCCCAGCCCGATCAGCAGCAGCCCGGGGACGAAGTGCCAGGCACTCGGCTCTCCTCGGGACATGGCGAGCAGCACCCCGATGCCGCACACCGTCAGGGCGAACCCGGCCATCACGAGCGTGCGTTGCTCGCGCCGCTTGGCCAGGCGCGCGGCGCCGAGCGAGGACACGAGCAGACCCATGGTGGAGGCGCTGAAGATCACGCCGGTGCTGATCGCGTCGTACCCGCGGACGACCTGGAGGTACGCGGCCACCACGAACGACACCCCCATGAGCATCAGCCACTGGGTGTGCTGGGTGATCAGGCCGAGGTTGGAGGGACGGTTGTGGAACAGCCCGGTGCGCAACAGCGGTTGGGACCCGGCGCGTTCCTTCGCCCGCACCCAGAGGAAGAAGGCCACCAGGACCAGCACGCCGACCAGCAGCAGGCCGCCCATCAGCCAGCCGTTCTCGTCGGCGGCGAGGATGCCCATGACGACGAGCACCAGACCGGTGGCCGAGAGCACCGCTCCTCCCGTGTCGAAGACACGCTCGGGGTCCGGCGGGAGCGGGTCGTCGATGCGGCGGGCCAGCACGATGATCACCGCGACCACCAGGGCCTGGAAGACGAACGCCGCTCGCCAGCTGATCGCCGAGGTGATGAGCCCGCCGATCAGCGGCCCGGCGGCGGCGCCGATGCCGCCCATCGCCATGATCGTCCCGAAGGCACGGGCGCGGTCGGTCACGTTCGTGAACAGGAGCGTGGTGAGGATGTAGACGGGCGGGATGAGCAGGGCGGTTCCGACGCCCTCCAGGATCGAGTTGCCCAGGATGAGGACGCCGAGGCCGGGCGACAAAGCACTGAGGAGTGCGCCGATGCCGTACACGGTGAGGCCGACGAGGAGACACCGCTTGCGGCCGTAACGGTCGGTCAGGATGCCGCCCGGAATCATCAGTGCCGCCATGACCAGCAGGAAAATGGTGATGGCGGTCTGCACGCCCTGCACCGTCGTGTCCAGGTCCTCGCTGATGTCCTGGATCATGACCGTCATGTTCGAGCCCGCGAAGCTGCAGACGAACTGCGCCAGGGCCAGCGGCGCAAGGACCTGACGGGGCCCAGGGCGCTTTGGCTGCCGGGCATGTGATCCCTCAGGGGTGGACGGCACGGTCATCGCCTCGCCTCCCGTTGCCTCCCGTGGACGGGTGCCTCCCGTTGGCGGGTCGGCGTCGGCCAGCCTCGTGGGCGGCCCGCCCCACGGCGTCACCCTCGGAGGGTGACGACCGGGGGCACCGGTCGGGGGCAACACTCAGGGCAACGCGGTGCAACCGGCACCCTCGGTACGGAGGTTCTGTCATGACCGCCTCGACGACTCAGCACCATCCCCCCAGCACCAAACAGACGGCGGCCGCCGGGCTGACCATCTTCGCGGGGGTGCTGTTGTTCCTCTCCGGGTCCCTGGACTTCTGCCGGGGTCTGATGGCCGTCCTGGAGGACGACATCTTCCTGCGCACCCCCGGTTACACCTTCGAGTTCGACCTGACGAGCTGGGGCTGGATCCACATGGCCATCGGCACCATCGCCGTGGTCGTCGCCTTCGGCCTGTTCGTGGCCGCGACCTGGGCCAGGATCACGGGCATCGGCATCACCTCGCTGATGATCATCGCCAGCTTCCTGTCCCTCCCCTACCACCCCATCTGGTCCATCACGTTGATCGCGATGGACGGCTTCATCATCTGGGCCCTGTGCGTGGTGGAGAAGGACAGCGTGTACTGACCGGAGTGGCCCATGAGTGACGGACGGGCGCACCAGGGCGCCGGACAGAGGTGAGGGACCGGTGCGTGTGCGCGGGACGCCACCAGGGGTCAGGACCCTGCGGACCTACCGCAGGGAGTGGTTGCTCAAGGACGTGGTCGCGGGCATCGTGCTGAGCACGTTGCTCGTGCCACAGGGGATGGCGTACGCCGAACTGGCCGGCCTGCCGCCGATCACCGGTCTCTACACCTCGGTGCTGTGTCTGCTCGCGTACGCCGTCGCAGGTCCCTCGCGCGTCCTGGTGCTCGGCCCCGACTCCTCGCTCGGCCCGATGATCGCCGCGACGGTCCTGCCCCTGCTCGCCGCGGACGGGGACAGCGGGCGCGCGGTCGCGCTCGCCTCGGTGCTCGCCCTGATGGTCGGCGCGATCACGCTGCTCGCGGGGGTGGCGCGGCTCGGTTTCGTCGCCGACCTCATCTCCAGGCCCACCATGATCGGCTACATGAACGGCCTGGCCCTGACCATCCTCATCGGGCAGTTGCCCAAGCTGTTCGGCTTCTCCGTCGACGCCGACGGACTCGTCGGTGAGGTGGAGGGCTTCGTCCGGGGGGTGGCCGAGGGGGCGACGGAGCCGGCCGCCCTCGCGGTCGGCGGCGGCTGCATCCTCGTCATCCTGCTGCTGCAGCGTTGGATGCCGAAGGTCCCGGCCGTCCTCGTCATGGTCGTGCTGGCCATCACCGTCTCCGTCGTCCTCGACCTGGACGAGCACGGCGTGAAGACCATCGGCAGACTTCCCGAGGGGCTGCCCCCGTTCACGCTCCCGCACATCGGGTGGACGGACCTGGGCCCGCTGTTCGTCGGTGCGCTGGGCATCGCCCTGGTGTCCCTGGCCGACACCATCTCCAACGCGTCCGCCTTCGCGGCCCGTACCGGCCAGGAGGTGCGCGGCAACGACGAGATGATCGCGATCGGCACGGCGAACATGGCCGCGGGCCTCTTTCAGGGCTTCCCCGTGAGCACCAGCGGCTCCCGTACGGCGGTGGCCGAGCGGGCCGGGGCCAAGACGCAGCTCACCGGGCTCGTCGGCGCGGGTCTCATCGTCCTCATGCTCGTGCTGCTGCCGGGGCTCTTCCGCGATCTGCCGCAGCCCGCGCTCGCCGCCGTGGTCATCACGGCCTCGCTGTCGCTGGCCGACCTCGCGGGCACCCAGCGGCTGTGGCGTCAGCGCAAGGCGGAGTTCTGGCTCTGCATCGCGGCGTTCCTCGGGGTGGCGCTGCTGGGTGTCCTGCCGGGGATCGCGGTCGCGGTGGGCCTGTCCATCCTGAACGTCTTCCGGCGCGCGTGGTGGCCCTACAGCACCGTCCTCGGGCGCGTGCCCCATCTGGAGGGCTATCACGACGTACGGTCGCACCCGACCGCCCGACGGCTGCCGGGCCTGGTGATCTTCCGCTTCGACGCCCCGCTGTTCTTCGCCAACGCCAAGTCGTTCCGCGAAGAGGTTCTGCGGTACGCCCAGGCCGCACCGGCCACGCGGCGCGTGCTGATCGCCGCGGAACCGGTGACGGACGTGGACACCACCGCGGCGGACGTCTTGGAGGAGCTGGACGCGGCTCTGCGGGAGCGGGGCGTGGACCTGGTCTTCGCCGAGCTGAAGGACCCGGTACGGCGCAAGGTCGAGCGTTACGGCCTGGGCCGTACCTTCCACGCGTACCGCTTCTACCCCACTGTGGAGGCCGCCGTGGAGGCGTTCCGCACGGAGAACGGCACGGACTGGGCCCCGGCAGAGCCGCCCGCCGACGACGGGAGCTGATGCAGGTCAGCTCGCCGGGACGACCGAGAGCAGGTGCGTGCCCCAGGGCGGCACGTCGACATAGAGGCCGTCCACCGCCAGTTCCGCCCCCGAGCGCTCGTACCGCTCGGCGTCGAGGAGCCCGACCAACTCGTGCGCCCCCTGGCCCAGATCGCTCCAGGGCAGCCGGACGCGTGCCTGTGCCGGGTGCTCCGAGAGGTTGACCACCGTCAGGAACCTGCCCGACTCGCCGGTCCAGGACGAGGCGATCAGGTCACGGCCCGAGTCGTTGTCGGGCCAGCCGTCGGCGTCCAGGAGGCGCCACTGCCCCGTCCGCATGCCGCTGCGGTGCACACTCGAGAGCAGCCGCTCGTAGAACGCCTTCAGGGAAGGGTCCGCCGGCTCGTCGGGACGGCGGTCGAGGAAGACCGGCAAGTGGACCCGGCGCCCGGTGAACTGGCCCTCGTGCCACAGCGTCGCGCCGGGCAGCGTGGCGATCAGAACGGCCGCCGCCCGCTCCTTGGCCAGGGGCAGGGTCCGGGCGGCCCGCGGCTCGTCGTGGTTCTCCAGGAACCGGACGAGTCCGCGCTGGTACTGCTCGTCGGCCCGCAGATGCGCCCTGACCGACTCGGCGCTCTCGTTCAGCACCCGGTCGTACAGACGCTTGTCGTAGCAGAAGTCGAACCCCTGCTGCTGCAGCGCCCATTCGAGGTCCCAGTACGCCTCCGCGGCGAAGACCATGTGAGGGTGACGGCGGCGCACGGCGCTCACGACCTCGGGCCAGAAGTCCTCCTGCGGCACGGGCCCCGCCCGCTCGCCCCACGTCCGCGCGAACACGTCGTTCATCAGGAGCATCGCCATGTCGCAGCGCACCCCGTCGCAGACCCCGCCGATGTTCTCGAGCACCTCCGCGGTCGCCCGCCGCAGGGCGGGGGCGAAGGCGTTCAGCTGCACCACGTCCGGCCAGGGCGGGAAGAACGGGTCGCGGCCCCGGGCGAGCACGGCGCTCCCGGTGTCGAGGAACCCGGCCGGGTCGCTCAGGGCGTCCTGCGCGTCCCCCTGCACGAAGTACTCGGGGTGCTCCGTGACCCAAGGGCTGTCCGGGGCCACGTGGTTGGGCACGTAGTCAAGCAGCAGGCCGACTCCCCTGCGGTCGAGTTCGGTGCGGGCCGCGGCCAGCCCCGCGGGGCCGCCGAGCGCCGCGTCGACCTCGTAGCGGCGGATGCAGTACGGCGATCCGGCGATGTCCTCCTCGCCGATGTCCGGGACGGCCGAGGTGAACGCGCCGCGCAGCGCCGGGTCCTCGAGGGCGATGGCGCGCCCTCGCGGACTGCGCTCCCACACCCCCATCAGCCAGACGGCGTCGACCCCGGCGGGCGTGATCTCGTCCCAGACCTCCTTGGGCACGTCCGCCAGATCGGCCGGAGCGCCGGTGCGCCCGGCGGTTTCCCGCAGCCATACGCGGGTGTTGACCTCGTGCACGACGGGCTGCGCGGGCAACTGGGTCATGGGTTCTGCCTCCTCGCGGGACCGGAGCGGAAGTCGTCCGGTCCCAGCGCGCCGAAGATCTTCATCAGGGCCGCGACCAGACCGGTCCAGCCCGTCTGGTGCGAGGCGCCGAGTCCCGCGCCGTTGTCGCCGTGGAAGTACTCGTAGAAGGAGATCAGGTCACGCCAGTGCGGGTCGTCGGCGAACTTCTGCTGGCCTCCGTACACGGGCCGCCGGCCGTCCTCGCCGCGCACGAAGATCCGGGTGAGGCGGGAGCAGATGTCCTCGGCGACCTCGTACAGATTCTTCTGGATTCCCGATCCGGTGGGGCACTCGACGGTGAAGTCGTCGCCGTAGAAGCCGTACAGGTTGATCAGCCCGCGGATGACCAGGGCGTTCATCGGCATCCAGACCGGGCCGCGCCAGTTGGAGTTGCCCCCGAACATGCCGGTGTCGGACTCGGCGGGCAGATAGGAGACCTTGTACTCCTCGCCGTGCACCCAGAACGTGTAGGGGTGTTCGGCGTGGTGGCGGGAGAGCGCCCTGATCCCGTACGGGCTCAGGAACTCGTCCTCCGACAGGAGCCGGGCGAGCACCCGCACGAGCTTCTTCTCGTCCAGGACGGACAGCAGCCGTGGACCGCCCGCCGTGCCGGCCTGCGCCGAGGTCAGCGTCACCGAAAGCGAGGGGTGGCGCTCGGCGAACCGCCGCAACCGGTCACCGAGACCGGTAAGGCCCTCCAACTGGTCCGGCCGGAAGACGGTCGACGCGCACAGCGGCAACAGCCCCACCATGGAGCGGACCTTCAGTTGGACCGCCTCCCCGCCGGGCAGCCGCAGCACGTCGTAGAAGAAGCCGTCCTCCTCGTCCCACAGCTCGTCGTGGAGGTCGCCGACCCGGTCCATGGAGGCGGCGATCCACATGTAGTGCTCGACGAACTTCAGGACCAGTTCCTCGTATGCCTCGTTGTGTTCGGCCAGTTCCAGCGCGATCTGCAGCATCGACTGGCAGTACAGCGCCATCCACGCGGTGCCGTCCGCCTGCTCCAGGGTGCCTCCGGTGGGCAGGGGGGCGCTGCGGTCGAAGACGCCGATGTTGTCGAGGCCGAGGAAGCCGCCCTGGAAGATGTTGCGGCCGCCGGGGTCCTTGCGGTTGACCCACCAGGTGAAGTTCGTGAGGAGCTTTTGGAAGGTGCGTTCGAGGAAGGCCCGGTCGGCCTGGCCGGTCGTGCCCTTCTCCACCGTGTAGACGAAGTACGCGGCCCAGGCGTGCACGGGCGGGTTGACGTCGCCGAAGTTCCACTCGTACGCGGGGATCTGGCCGTTGGGGTGCAAGTAGGCGTCGCGCAGCAGCAGTTCGAGCTGCTCCTTGGCGAAGCCGATGTCGACGACCGACAGGCCCACGGCGTGGAAGGCCAGGTCCCAGGCGGCGAACCAGGGGTACTCCCACTTGTCCGGCATGGAGACGATGTCGTCGCTCACCATGTGGAACCACTCGCCGTTGCGCAGCCCCGGCCGCGGCGGACTCCACGGGGTCATGTCGTGCTCGCTCAGCCACTTCTCCAGGTCGAAGGCGTAGTACTGCTTGGACCAGAGCATGCCGGCCAGGGCCTGGCGCAGCACGCGTGCCTCGTCCTCGCTCGCCCGCTCGGGCGTCAACTCGCCGTAGAACGCGTCGGCTTCGGCGATGCGGTCGGTGAAGACGGTGTCGAAGCCTCGCGACAGGGAGAGCTTCGCGTCCACCGGGCCGAGACGCAGCCGCAGCGTCTGGGATCCTCCCGCGGGAACACTGAGGATGTGGTGGGCGGCGGCCTTCGTGCCTTCCCGCGCCGGGTTGACGGCGCTCTCCTCCCCCTCGACGACGTACCGGCCGATCGAGTCCTTGACGTAGGGGGAGGCGTTGGGCGAGCCGAAGAGGCGTTCGTTGTCCGTCTCGTTCTCCGTGAACAGCAGCGGAACCTCGTCGGCGCACCGCAGGGCGTAGCTGCCGAGCTCGGGGTGGTCGGCCCGGATCGTCGGGTGCGGCCCGTCGAGGGCCCGCAGCCGTGGCCCGCCCCGCTCGTCGCGCTGATCGCCCCAGGACCAGGTGTTGCGGAACCACAGGGTGGGCAGCACGTGCAGGGTCGCCTCGTCGGGGCCCCGGTTGTCGACGGTGATCCGCATCAGGATGTCGTCGTGGTCCGCCTTGGCGTACTCCACCGTGACGTCGAAGTACCGGTTGTCGTCGAACACTCCGGTGTCCATGAGCTCGTACTCGAACTCCTGGCGCGTGCGGTCCCGGTTGACGGACACGAGGTCGTTGTACGGGAACTCCGCCTGCGGATACTTGTAGAGGTACCGCAGGTAGGAGTGGCTGGGGGTGCTGTCGAGGTAGAAGTAGTACTCCTTGACGTCCTCCCCGTGATTGCCCTCGCCGTTGGTGAGACCGAAGGCGCGCTCCTTGAGGATCGGGTCGCGGCCGTTCCACAGGGCGAGGGCCAGACACAGGCGCTGCTTGTCGTCGCAGATGCCGCCGAGGCCGTCCTCGCCCCACCGGTAGGCCCGTGAACGCGCGTGGTCGTGCGGGAAGTAGGACCAGGCGTCGCCGCCGGGGCTGTAGTCCTCGCGCACCGTGCCCCATTGCCGTTCGCTCAGATACGGGCCCCACAGGCGCGACCGTGCGCTGCCGTCACCGATCGCTCCGATCCGCCCGGCGTGCGTCCGCGTCTTCATGCGCGTCTCCCTGCCTCGGTCAACCGGATGCGCCAGTCTTCGCAAGGGGCCCCCGACCCGCCTCACCTTCCGGGGGTGAGCCCTCCGGGGCGCCACCTGCCGCGTGCGCGACGAGGGTGATCCCGATGGCGTACGCGGCCAGCAGCGCACCGACCACGAACAGTCCGGTCCACGACGAGAGGAGCAGCGCGATCAGGGCCGCCACGGCGACGCCCCCGACCCGCAGCACGTCGGCGTGCCGGGCCACCCACGGCCGCACCCGCGCACCGTCCACCCGGTCGCCGGCCCTGGCCAGGAAGTGGCCCGTGGACCGCGCGCCCTGCGCCGCGTACCGGCGCAGCGCCTTCGGCAGCCGTCCCGGGCCCACCAGATACGCCAGGACGGCGATGGCGACCCCCAGCCACAGCAGCTGGTCGCCCCGTTCGCGCAGGGTCTCGAAGACCGTCCACATCGCGGCGCGCGCGCCGTCGCGGTAGACGCCGTCCGGCACCTGGCCGAGCAGTTGGTCCCTGACCGCCCGCAGCACGGTCGTCAGCACCGTGACGGTCACCACCAGCCACAGCCCGAGCTGCAGGAGGGTGCGCCGGCGCCGGGGCGAGATCCACAGGGCGAGCCCGAGCAGCACCGGCACGGCGATCACCAGGCCCACCACCGCGCGCTTGAACAGCAGGACGCTTTCCTGCAGTTGGCTCAGCTCGCCCCGGTTGTAGATGCGGATCTGTGCGAAGTTCTCGGGCAGCGACACGCCGAGCGCCGCCTCGATGCGCTCGTGCAGACCCGGCGGGATCTCGCCCGAGGAGAGGGGCGGCAGGTCGAGCTTCTTGCCGAACATGGTGGGCAGTTGCTCCTCCAGGGACCGCAGCACGTTGTTGACCACCGGCAGCAGGTTCAGGGTGACCGTGTCGCCGTCCACCCGCACGTTCTCGTTGCGTTTCTCCAGCACCTCGATGATCCGCTCGTGGGCGCGGCGGTTCGTCGCACGCCACACCTCCTGGAATCGATCGTGTGCGATGAGCTTCGAGATGGAGTCCCGCACATAGTCGTGGACCGCACCCGTGACCGGCGCCGCGAGGAAGGAGGCGCGCGGGGGCAGCGCGCCGGACAGCCGTTGCTCGACGTCCAGTTGGTCGAAGATCTCGCGCGCCAGATACGTGGAGACGGCGGCGTTCACGTCGGGGTCCTCGGGCAGCGGGCCCACCGTGGCGATCCAACGGTCTGTGTCGAGCGTGGTCCGCGCCCCCCACACCCCCACGATCGAGGTGACCGCGAGGACGGCGACCAGGGCGATCAGCACGGCCGCGACGACGCGCCGGACGGCCAGCAGACGGCCCCTGCGCCGCCGCTCGGTGCCCGCGCGCGCCCGCAGTTCGCCGACCTCGGCACGCAGGCGCCTCAGTTCGGCCTCGGTCCCGCTGTCCTGGGTGTCACCGTCTGGCGTCTCGTGCTGCGTCATGGGCGTCGCACCTCCGCCTCCCACCGTCATGGCGCCCGCGCCCGCTTCCCTCACCTGCGGCGGGTGACGCGCCGCCCCGGGTGTCGACGCTGTGATGACGGACGTGACGGCGGCAATTCCCCGAGAGGAGACACGATGGCTGGGATCGGACCGGTACAACTCCTGACGGTCGAGTTCGGACCCGACGCCAAGTTCGAGGGCCGGATCATCGAGGAGTTGGCGATTCTCGAGGCGAACGGACAGATCCGCGTCCTCGACATGCTCTTCGTCCGCAAAGAACCCGGCGGCACTCTCTTCTCCCTCGACTTCCAGGCGGAGGGGATGGGCGAGACGGTCGCCGCGCTGCTCGGCATCACGACCGAGGAGGTCCGGGCCGCCGAGGAGGCCTACCCGAGCCTGGCCGGGGGCAACGCCTTCGGCCTGACCCTGGACGAGATCAGGGAGATGGCCGACTCCCTCGACCCGGGGGCCGCGGCGGCCTTCGTCCTGCTGGAACACGTCTGGGCCAAGTACCTGCGCAAGGCCCTGCGCGACGCAGGTGCCGTCCCCGTCGCCGAGGGCTTCCTCACCGATGAGGCACTGTCCCCCGTCCTGACCGAACTCACGGCAATGGCACAGAAGTTGGGCGACCCGGTCACTCCCTCGGTACGGCCGGACCCGACGACCCGCAACCAACGCAGGAGGTCCTGATGGCCGATCTCGTCGTACTCGGATTCGCGGACAAGGAGAAGGCGGAGGCCGTGCTGCGGCTCTCCAAGGAACTGTCCCGCCAGGAGCTGCTCGACCTGGAGGACGCGGCGCTCGCCTGGCGCACCATGGACGGCAAGATCCATGTGAGCCAGACCTTCAGCACCACGGCCACCGGCGCGGTCGGCGGAGCGCTGTGGGGCTCGCTGTTCGGACTGCTCTTCCTGATGCCGGTGTTCGGTGCCGCGGTGGGAGCCGCCACCGGCGCCGTCGCGGGGAAGCTCAGCGACGTCGGCATCAATGACGCCTTCGTCAAGGAGATCGCCGGCACCCTCGAACCCGGCCGTGCCGCCGTCTTCGCCCTCGTCCGCCGCTCCACGCCCGACCGCGTCCGTGACGCGGTACGCCCCTTCAACCCCACCGTGATCCGCACCTCCCTTACCAAGGACCGGGAGGAAGAGCTGATCGAGGCACTGCAGCCGAAGTGACCCGAGCGGCCCGGCACTCCGGACCGGGCGCTCCGGCAGGCGCCGTCTACCCCGGGAACTTCACCCGGGTGAGATGGCGCCTGCCGTGCGTTCACGCCTCCTTATGCGCCCCATACTTGCCGCAAGCCGCACCACTTTGCTCCGAGAGCGAGGTGCCGTCCATGGTCGAGTGCTCGCCCCCTTCGCATGACACGGGCCCGGCTCCGGCATCCGTTGTCACAGCGCCCGCGGTGCCGTCCTGGCTCGTCCCTCGGCCCCGGCTGACCGACCGCCTCGCGCGCGGCGTCCTCGGACCGCTGACCGTGATCGTGGGCCCCGTCGGCGCCGGCAAGACGGCCCTGGCCCTGGAGTGGGCGCACACCCGGCGGCTGCCCGGCCCGCTCGCCTGGGTCACCTGCGACGGCCGGTCCGAGCAGTCCTGCGTCTTCTGGCCGCGGGTGATCAACACGCTGCGCGCGGCCGGGGTGGACCTGCCCGAACCGCACGGCGAACAGGCGGAACCGCTGCTCGTGGCGGCGCTCGCCGCCGGTCTGCACAGGTGCGGCGAGCAGGTCGTCCTGGTCCTCGACGACTTCCAGCCCGCTCCCGGCTCCCCGATCGCGGAAGGCGTCAGCAGCCTCCTGCGGCATCTGCCGGGAGTGCTGCACCTGATCGTGCTGGCCCGCAGGGACCCGCCCCTGCATCTGCACCGCGGACGGCTGACCAGCGAGGTCACCGAGCTGCGCACCTCTGACCTGGCCTTCGACGACCAGGAGACGGCGGCGCTCCTGGCGCAGCACGGGATCGACGTACCGAAGCAGACGGTCAGCGCGCTGCGACGGCGTACGGACGGCTGGGCGGCGGGGCTGCGGCTTGCCGCGATGTCCATGGAGAAGCAGAGCGATCCCGAGAAGTTCGTGGCGCACTTCGCCGGTGACGACGAGGCCATCGCCAGTTATCTCGTCGAGGAGGTCCTCGATCTGCAGCCCGCGGGGATGCGCAGGCTGCTGCTCACGACGAGCGTCCTCGACCGGGTGAACGTCGAGCTGGCGGTCGAGCTCTCGGGTGAGGACGCCGGGCGGCACTTCGCCTCCCTCGTCCGGGAGAACTCGTTCCTGCAGCCCGTGGGCCAGGGCTGGTATCGCTGCCATCAGATGTTCGCCGACGTACTGCGGATGTGCCTGCGCCACGAGAAGCCCGGCCTGGTCGCCCCGTTGCACCGCCGCGCGGCGGCCTGGCTCGGCGAGCACGGTCTACTGGCCGACGCGGTGCGGCACCTGCTCGCCGCGGGCGACTGGGACCAGACGGGCCGGCTGATCGTGGACCGGCTGGCGATCGGCCAGGTACTCGGCCTCACCAAGCTGCGGCTGCCGGGCGAGCTGACCGGACGGCCGCCCGAACCACCGTCGGCAGGGGACCCCGAGCCCGCGCTGCTCGCCGCGGCGGTCGCCCGCGCGCGCGACGACGACCCACTGTGCCGCCGGTACCTCGACCTGTCCGACGGGCTGCTGGCCGATCTGCCGGCGGACGAGGAGCGCACGGCCCGGTGCCGCCTGGCCCATGCCCTGATCCGGATGGAACAGCTGCGCTCGCCCAACCCTCCGGAGGCGCGTGCGGCGGCGGCCGACGCACAGTCCGCCCTCGCGCGTCTGCCGCACACGGCCCTGGCCCGCCACCCGGAGATCATCGCGCTCACCTTGACGATCCGCGGCGGCGGCGAGCTGCGGGCGGGCAGCCTCAAGGCGGCGGAGGCCTCCCTCACCGGAGCGCTCAAGGCCGCGGGAGCCGCCGGGAACGGCGCGCTGCGCCGCGACTGCCTGGTCGAACTCGCGCTCCTCGAAGCCCTCCGCGGCCGGTTCCGCGCCGCCGACGAACTCGCCGCCCAGGCCACCCAGCCGTCCATGCCGACCTGGGCCGTGGCCGAGCGCGCGCAGGCGTCCCTGCATCTGGTGCGCGCCTGGGTCGAGCTCGCGCGTGCCGAGCCAGGCCGGGCCAAGCTCGAACTCCGCGCCGCCCGTGCCGTGCTGCGGGCACGGCCCGACGCCTTCCTCTCCGATGTCGGCGCCCTGGTGACCGCGCTTGCCACGGCCGCCGAGCAGAACGGTGCGGCCTCCACGTCCATCGGTGAGGTGGTGGCCGCCTCCCGGCTGCCCCGGCCCGTACTGCGGTCCCTGGCACCGGCGTGCGCGCCGCTGCTCGACTCCGCACGCCACAAGGCCGCCGCCACGCCGGCGCGCTCGGCCACCCACCCGGCCCTCACCCTCACGGCCACCACGCCGACGGTCACCGAGCATCTCAGCGCCCGGGAGCGTGACGTCCTGAACCGGCTGGCGCAGATGATGACCACCGAGGAGATCGCCGAGGAGCTGTACCTCTCGGTGAACACGGTGAAGACCCACCTCAAGAGCGTCTACCGCAAGCTCTCGGTGACCCGTCGCTCCGCAGCGGTCCGGCGCGCCCGCGAGCTCCAACTCCTCTGATGTGTACATGCGTTGACGTACTTGCGCGACCGGCAGGCGTCTACAGGAGCCCCAGCGTGCGGGCACTTCGCACGGCCTCGGCCCGGGAGCACACGCCCAGCTTGCGGTACACGGAGCGGACGTGACTCTTGACCGTGTTCACCGAGACGTACAAGCCGTCGGCAATCTGCCGTAGCGGCACCTCCTGCTGAAGTCGGCTCAGGACCACCAGCTCACGCTGCGTCAATCGCTCCGTGGGCCTGGGCCGCCCGCCGGGCCGCTCCGGCGGCGCGGGGACCAGCGCGAGCACCGCGGCCGCCTCGCTCACCAGCGCGCCCGCGCTGCGGACATCGCCCACGTCCCCGGCGATCCGCACCAAGGTGCCCGCGACCCACACCAGGCAGGTCGTCATGGCCGTGTCGGTTGCCCGCTCCTCCCGGCTGAGTAGGCCCAAACGCCCGTGCAGGGCGCAGACTTCACCCACCGTTCTCGACGAACCACTTCCCGGCTCCGTGCACAGTGCCGCGGACATGCCCCTCACCTCCCCATGTGCAGGGCATATTTGCCATCCCTACACCGTGGGTCCGCCGCTACGGCTGCGGAAGAGGCTGTTCGAATCTATTTGCCTGGAACCCGTTCTAGACGCCCGCCTCCGGCAATCGGCGCACCTCGATGAGTTCGAGGCCGAGCGCCTGGATGCGGTCGAGGATCCCGTACAGCGCGGCCTGGTCGAGTCCCGCGCCCATCAGCACCGTTTCGGCCGGGCGCAGCACCACCGTCATCTCTCCGAAGGCCGAACGGAAGGCCTCGCCGATCCGGCCCCGCACGCGGATCTCGAAATCGGCGCCGCCAGGTGGTGTCCCTGCCGGTTCGGGCCCCGAGCCTTGCTGTGCCCCGCCCATGGCGACACCTCCTGTGCGACGGCTCTGCCATCGGCTGACCTTCTCGCGCCGGCACGGCCCGCGGCATCACCTTGTGCGGGTGACGGTGCCGCGATGAGGGGCCCCGGGGTCATCCCTTGCGGGTGAACCGGCCCGGTGGTGCCGGGCGGGATGCTCCGGATCCACCCAGGAGGAGGTTCGACATGACTGAGCAGATGTCACCGGGCCAGTCGCGTTCCAACCCGCCCGAACCACAGCCCCGTGTCAATCCGGTCGCCGTCGGCGGTGTCGTCTTCGCGGTGTGTTTGCTGGGCATCGTCGGCGCGTTCCACGCGATCGCGGGACTCACCGCGATCCTCGACGACAACTTCTACCAGTCGCAGAACGACTACCCCTTCGACTTCGACGTCAACGTCCGCGGCTGGATCCAGATGCTCATCGGCGCCCTGGTCCTCGCGGCGGCGTTCAGCATCTTCTCCGGCAAGACCTGGGCCCGCGCGGTCGGCATCGGCGTCGCGTCGCTCAGCGCCCTGCAGAACTTCTTCTTCACGCCGTACTACCCGGTGTGGTCCGCCATCATCATCGCCATGGACGTCCTGGTGATCTGGTCGCTGGCCACCTACGGGCACCGGCAGGCGCACAAGGTCTACGGGGCGCCTATGTAGCGGAGGTCAGCCCGAGCCGGAGAAGCAGACGCCAGTCGAGGCGCGGGCGCTCCCGGTACAGCCCCGGCCGCAGCCGGGGCACGACCACCCGCAGGACCCCCGGCCGCACCTCGCAGTGCACGGGGGTCGGCAGACGCACCGCCTCGCCGTCGATGCCGACCGGGATCTCCTCCTGGTCGGCGTCGACGGCCACGGCGGTGGCCGTCACCCACGTCAGCCCGGCGGCCGACCCGCCGCGCAGCAGCCCGGCGGCCTGCGCGCCGCTGGTGACCCGGATGCCGACGCAGCCGAGGACCCCGCCGTCGAGGCGCGTCCGGCGGCCGAGCCCGGCGATGTCGTTCGCGCCGTACGGGTTGTTGCTCACCAGCAGGGCCTGCGGGTCCGTGAAGTCGTGCTCCCCGGCTCGCGCCGAGAGCCGCGCGCCCTTGTGCCCCACGAGGAGGTCGGGCAGCAGTTGGAGGGTGGTGCGTGTCTTGTCGTCCCGGTAGGCGGGACTCTGCACCACCTCGGCATAGGCGCCGAACGACACGTTGTTGACGAAGGGCCGCCCGCCGGCCCGGCCGAGGTCCACCCGCAGCTCCACCCCGTCGCTCAACGCGTCCAGGGCCGTCGACGGATCGTCGCGGTCCAGGCCCAGGTCGAGGGCGAAGTGATTGCGGGTGCCCGCCGGGATCACCAGGAACGGCAGGTCGAGGGCGGCGGCGACGTCGGCGACCAGCGCCTGGGTGCCGTCCCCGCCGGCGACGCCGAGCAGATCGGCGCCCTCGGCCGCGCACTTGCGGGCGAGGGCCGCCACATCGATCTCGCCGCCGCCCTCCAGCAGCACGACCTCGGCGCCTGCCGCGGCCGCCCGCTCGCGCAGCGCGAACCGGTCCACCTTGCCGCCCCCGGAACGCGGATTCATGATCAGGACCGGATGGCGGAACGCGGTGGCCGGGCGCTCCGGCATCGGATCCGGGGCCTTGCGCCGGGCGAGGGCCGCACGGCCCGCGCCGGCCGCGAGGATCCACAACCCGGCGGACAGCAGGACCACCCAGGTGAGCCGGGCCTGGGTGTACTGCACCAGCACCCAGACCGGAGCGGTGATCGCAAGCAGCACCGCGAGGATCCGTGGCAGGCCCCGCCTGCTGAGGATCCACCAGACCGCGGCGGCCGTGATCGCCAGGCCCGCGAGCCCCACGCCCAGCAGGGCGAAGGTCTTGACACCCGCGAACACTCCGAGCACCAGCACCGCGGCAGCGGCGGATGCCAGGGACGCACGGGCCAGCCATCGCTGTCCTCGCATCGTCGGTTCCATGCCTCTCAGTCTGCGGCCCCGGAGCCCGTCGGGCCTCACCCCTGGAAGGCGACCTCACACCGGTGGGGTGACGCCGGACCGCCCGGCCGCCCCCAGAGTCCTCAGCGCCTGGAGGGAGCGCGCCATGACCGAGACCACGCATCTTCACCTCACCCCGCGGGAACGGGCGGCCCTGGGACGGGCCCGCCGGACCCGCGCCCGGCGGTCCGACCACGCCGGGTTCACCCCCGCGCCGGACCGCCCCGACCCGGTCGACGTGATCGAGCGGCAGTCGGCGAGCAGGCTCCCGGAGCTCGTGCCGATCCGCTACGGCCGCATGCTCGAGTCGCCGTTCCGCTTCTTCCGCGGAGCCGCCGCCATCATGGCCACCGACCTGGCCCACACACCGGACAGCGGGTTGCGGGCCCAACTGTGCGGAGACGCCCACATGTTGAACTTCCGGCTGCTCGCCTCACCGGAGCGGCATCTGATGTTCGACGTCAACGACTTCGACGAGACGCTGCCCGGACCGTGGGAGTGGGACGTCAAACGCCTGGTGGTCAGCCTCGTGATCGCGGGGCGCGACAACGGCTTCAAGCACGCGGAGCGGGCCCGGGTGGTGCGCGCGACCGTCCGCTCGTACCGGGAGTCGATCAGGGAGTTCGCCCGGATGCGGACGCTCGACGTGTGGTACTCGCGGATCGACGCGGCGGATCTGCACACCCTGATGTCCGCCAAGCTCGACGCGCGAACGCGGCGACGGGTGTCCAAGACGTTCAGCAAGGCCCGCACCCGCGACCATCTCCAGGCCCTGGAGAAACTGGCCCGGATGGTCGACGGCCAGTTGCGGCTCGCACCCGACCCGCCGCTGATCACCCCCCTCGACGACCTCATGCCGGGGGTCGAGCGCAAGCAACTGGAGCACCAGCTGCGGGAACTGGTCGACCGGTACGCGCTGACGCTGCCCGCCGACCGGCGGGCGCTCCTGGCGCAGTACCGGGTGGTCGACATGGCCCGGAAGGTGGTCGGGGTGGGCAGCGTCGGGACCCGCTGCTGGATCATCCTGCTGCTGGGCCGCGACGACACCGACCCGCTCCTGCTGCAGGCGAAGGAGGCCCAGCCGTCGGTGCTTGCGGAGTTCGCGGGCGCGAGCAGCCACGTCAATCAGGGGGAGCGGGTCGTCGCCGGTCAGCGTCTGATGCAGGCGACCAGCGACATGTTTCTGGGCTGGGAGCGGGTCGAGGGGCTCGACGGCCGTGAACGCGACTTCTATCTGCGGCAGTTGCGGGACTGGAAGGCCATACCGCAGGCAGAGCTGATGACTCCCGACGTCATGCGGCTGTTCGGCCGGATGTGCGGGGCGACCCTCGCCCGCGCGCACGCGCGCTCCGGCGACCGGATCGCCGTCGCCGCCTACCTGGGCGACTCCGACACCTTCGACCAGGCCCTGGCCCGGTTCGCGGAGACGTACGCCGACCAGAACGAGCGCGACCACCGGGCGCTGGCCGCGGCGGTGCGCAAGGGACGGGTGGCCGCCGTGTCAGCGTGAGGCGCCGTTCGCCGGGCCCAGCCGTCGTCGTACCCAGTCCTCCTGGGCGAGTGTCCGTCCGATCGCGATGCCGAAGACGACGACGGTGAAGTAGAGGATCAGCCAGGAGAGCACGGTGAAGACCGAGCCGAGCGCTCCGTAGCGCCCCTCGCTCATCCGTAGCGCGCGCGGCAGCCACAGCCCTGACAGGGCGTAGAACGAGACGGCACCGGCGCCCGTGAGGAGCGCCCCCGGCAACAGGGGCAGCCAGGGAACGCGGCCGGCGAGGAGCAGGTGCTGGGTCCACCACCACATCAGGACCGATGCCACCAGTTGCAGCGGCACGCCCAGGGCGGGGCCCGCTCCGAAGGCCCGGTACAACAGGCCCTGCACGATCAGCATCGCGACCCATACGAGGAGCCACGCCGCCCAGCGCCAGGCCACCAGCCGCACACCGGCGCGTGGCAGGTCCCAGGAGCGTTCACAGGTGCGCTGCAGGGCCCGGGTGAAGGCGGTCGCCGACAGCAGCGCCACCAGCACGCTTGCCGCGCCCCAGCTGTGCGTCGCGGTGTCCCCGCCCCCCAGCACCCCCTCGGCCTGCGCCACCACGGGCCCGCCGGATCCCACCATGGAGCGCAGCGAGCGCAGCAGTTCGCGCCGGACGGCCTCCGGGCTGAAGGAGGCCACCGCGATGAGCATGGGCAGCGCGGCCAGGAACGCCTGCGCCGCCAGCCGTGTCGACATGTCGAGGATGGTGACGTGTACGAGCTGCTTGATCACGCGCCCCGTCAGCGGCCGTGCCGCACCGGCGATCGGCATGACGGTGTCCTCTCGTCGCGGGAACTGTCCTGCCGGGCACCCTCCGATCCGGCGGCCCGCGGCACGTCGCCCACTCCGGGTGAGGTGGGCCGGTGATCAGGGCGCCGGAGCGTCCAGCGTCACCGGCCCGTAGCGCGCGCTGGGCGCCTGTGTCGTGAGGGCCCAGTAGCGGTCGCCGTAGGACCAGTGCCACCACTCCGTGGGGTAGTTGACCAGGCCCGCGGTGGCGAGGGCAGCGGTGAGGGTGCGGCGGTTGCGGCGGGCCGCCGGGGAGATCAGGGCGCTGTCCATGTAGCAGGCGCCGTCGCTCTCCTCGGGGCTGGCGTTCACCGGGGTGCCGAGGTCGAGTTCGGTGCCGGAGGCGGTGCGCAGGGTGAGGTCGACGGCGGCGCCCGCGACATGCGGACCCACGTCGGGCGGCGAGAGGGAGCGGCTCGTCTGCTGCTGGAGGTGGGCGTCCGACCAGTCGGGGTTGGCCTTCCGCAGCTCGGCGGCGTACTCCTCGAAGTACTGGATCTGCAGGGCCAACGGCCGGTATCCCTCGGTGACCAGGAGGCGCAGCCCCTCGGGCAGCAGCCGGGCGGCGCGGGCCAGCCTCCAGGCGACGCCCTCGCGCAGTTGGGCGTAGGCCCCGTCCTGGTCGGCGAGGCGGTCGTCCACGTCCACGAAGGGCAGGTGGCGCAGGTCCACGAGAGCTTCGCCGCAGTCGTGGACCGGTATGCCGACGACCCTGGGGTCGTTCATGAGGATGATCGACGACATGTCTGCCCCTTCGTGGCGACTGCGGCGGGCACAGCTCCGGGGACGGGCTGCCGCCCGGCCCCGAAGTCCCCTCCGTGCCCTGGCAGGGGCGCCACGCGACGAGCGGCCCACACGACCGACGGTGTCGGTGGTGTGGGCCGTACGAGGCATCAGTGGCCTTCCCCCGTGCATCCCCCGATGAATTCCGCTGAGTCCCCCGTTGTTTCCTGCGATCCCCCGTTGCCGTCGGCGTGTTCACCCGCCGACAACCACAGCGTGACGCAGGCCGCTGCAAATTCTCTGCAAGTCCGGGACAAGCGGATTGCAGGACCGTCGTTTCGGGCGGCTCAGAGCCCCGGCTCGTTCCGCTCGCGCGCCTCGTACGCGGTGAAGACCTCCTGCGCCTCGGCACGCAGCGCTCCTGCTGCCGCCCGGTCCCCCGCGGCCTCGCGCGCCGCCGCGAGATCACGCAGGGTGCGGGCGCGGGGAAGCGGAAGCCCCAGGTCGTTCCAGAGGGCGGCGGCCGCGGTGAGGTGCTGCTCGGCGGCCTCCAGGCGCCCCGCGGCGAGCTCGCACTCGCCGAGGGTGCGCAGGCCGAGGGCCTCGCCGAAGCGGTCGCGCTGGCCGCGGCAGATCTCGAGTACGTCGCGGATCTCGGCGCCCGCTTCGGCCGAATGCCCCAGCCTGATACGCGCCTTGGCCCGCGCCTGCATGGCGTACGCGAGCATGAGCGGGTCCCCCAGGGTGCTCAGCAGGTCCACTGCGCGCCCCGACAGCTCCTCCGCCGCCGCGTACTCGCCCAGGGCGCGGTGCACCAGGCCGAGCGAGCGCAGGGTGAGGGATTCGCCGCGGCGGCTGCCGAGCCTGCGGTAGGCCCGCAGCGATTCGTCGAGGAAGGAGCGGGAGGCCGCGAAGTCGCCGAGTTCGAGCTGGACCGATCCGGCGTACCGGCAGGACAGGCCCAGGCCCGGGTCGTCGTGGAGCTCACGGAACCCGTCGACCGCGCGCACGAGCGTCTCCTGCGCCGCACGCAGCCTCCCCGCCTCGCGCAGGGCGCTGCCGAGCCCGGCGAAGGCGGCGGCCTGCCCGCGCACGTCACCGAGTTCGGCGCAGAGGCCGGCCGCCTGCTTGAAGTAGCCCTGGGACTCGGGGAACCGGTCCTGCTCGTACCGGAGTTGGCCGAGGCCGATGAGCAGCAGCGCCTCACCCGCCCTGTCCTCGGCGCGGCGGGCCGCGGCCAGTGCCGCGTCATGCGTGCGCCACCACGCCTCGAAACGGTTGCCGACGGTGTACGCGGAGGAGCACAGCGCCGCCGCGGCCTCGCAGGAGAGGGTGTGCAGGTCGAGGGCGGCCGCGCGCTCGACGGCGGCCGCTATCGCGTCGGCCTCGGCCTCGAACCAGGCGGCCGGGTCGGCCAGAGCGCGCTGGGTGGCCTCGGGTCCGACGGGCCGCACGAGCCGGCGCAGGGAACGGGCGGAGCCGTTCGGACTGGTGGAGTCCAGCAGGCCGCGGTGCAGTTCGACGGCGCCCGATGGCGTGGCGGACGCGGCGAGGCCGGTGAGCCAGAGCCAGGCGCCAAGGGCGCGGCCCACGGCGGCGGCCCGTTCGGCGGGCGAATCCTCGGCGTCGGCCCGCTCGGCGGCGTACACGCGCACCAGGTCGTGGGGCCGGTAGCGCGGCTGACCGGCGCGGTCGACGCCGGTGCAGTGCAGGAGCTGTGCGTCGATGAGCTGCTCCACGACACGGTCCGCCTCGGCCTCCGGCACGTCGAGCAGGGCGGTCACCACCCACGCGGCGACATCCGGGGCGGCGAGCAGGCCGAGGCGGCGCAGCGCGGTGCGGGCGGGGGCGTCCAGGGCCCGGTAGCTCAGGCCGAGGCCGGCCCGGACCTCCAGGTCACCGACGGCGAGTTCGTCCAGGCGGTGGTGTTCGTCGGCGAGCCGGTCGGCGAGCATGCGCGCGGTCCAGTGGCGGCGGGTGGCCAGGCGGGCGCCCGCGATGCGGAGGGCGAGCGGGAGCCCGCCGCACAGCTCGACGATGCGCCGGACGGCATCCGGCTCGTCCCTGACGTGCCGCTCCCCCGCGACACGGCCGAGCAGCTCGGTTCCCGGCTGCGTGTCCAGCACGTCCAGATCGGTGCGGTGCGTGCAGGGCAGGGCGCCGAGGCGGGCCCGCGCGGTGATGAGCACCCCGCAGGTGGCGCTGCCGGGCAGCAGCGGGCGCACCTGGGACTCGCTGGCCGCGTCGTCGAGCACGAGCAGTACGCGGCGTCCGGAGACCAGGCTGCGGAAGAGGTCGCGGCGCTCGGCGTCCCCGTCGGGCGGGTCGGCCCCCAGGGCGTAGAGGAGCCGGCCGAGGACTTCGCCGGGGGCCACCGGGTCGGTGGCGCCCCGCAGTTCGGCGTACAGCTGCCCGTCCGGGTACGCGTCGGCGACCTGATGCGCGGCCCGCACTCCCAGGGTCGACTTGCCGACGCCGCCGGGTCCGGAAAGCACGACGACCGGCATGGCCTCGCGGGGCCCGGACAGCGCGGCCCGCACCTCGGCCAGTTGCGCGTCCCGGCCGGTGAAGTCACCGATGCTGGGCGGCAGGAGGGCCGCCACGGGCACGGCGACGGCCTCCCGAAGACCGGGGGCGGGCGCGGGGGTGGCCGGCTCGGCGGGCAGCAGCTCCGCGTCGGCCCGCAGGATCGCCTCGTGCATCCGTCTGAGGTCGGGGCCGGGGTCGATGCCGAGCTCCCGGGCCAGGACGTCGCGGCCCTCGGCGTAGACCGCGAGGGCGTCGGCCTGACGCCCCAACCGGTAGAGGGCGAGCATCAGTTGGCCGCGCGGACGCTCCCGGGTGGGGTGCCTGGAGACCAGTGCGGTGAGTTCGGCCACCAGGTCCGTCTCGCGGCCCGACTGGGCCAACTGCGCGGCGATCCGCTCCTCCAGGGCCGCTTGCCGCGCCTCGTCCAGCTGGTCGGCCATGGCCCGCAGCGTCTCGCCGATCCCGCCGAGTGCGGGGCCGCGCCACAGCGCCAGGGCGTCCCCCAGCAGCCGTGCGGCGGTGCCGTGATCCCCTTCGGCGGCCGCCTGTCTGCCCTGTACGGCGAGGCGCTCGAAGGCGACGCGGTCGACGAGGGTGGCGTCCGCGTGTATCAGATAGCCGGGCGGCCGGGTCTCGATGGCATCGGCGGACAGCGCGCGGCGCAGCGCGGAGACATACGACTGGATCAGGGAACGTGCCGTGTCCGGCGGCCTCTCGCCCCAGATGGCGTCGATCAGCGCGTCGACGGACACCACGCGCCCCGGCTCCAGGAGCAGCGCCGCGAGGAGGGCTCGCGGCTTGGGTCCGCCGAGACTGAGGCGGCGGCCCGCACGCCACGCCTCGACAGGGCCCAGCAAGCGGTAGTCGGTGTCCGTGTCCAAGCCCGTCTCCATGGGTCCTTGCCCCGCGCCGCCCCCACCGTCCCGCCCCCGATCGGCTGGTCATACTACGTCTGCCCGCAATCAACTCGCGTGCACACCAAGGGAATCAGGCCATCCGTCGGCGGGGCGCCGCGCAGGCCTGTGCACAGGCGGTCTCAGTCGGGCGCGGAAGGACCCTTGCGGGGAGGAGAACCCTCACCCGCGTCCTGCTCCGGGGCGTCCGCGACGGGCGCCATCGGCATGCCGCCGCCACCCTGGAGGCGCTCCAGGTCGGTGGGGCGCACCTGGATGACCAGCAGGGCGATCAACGCGGCGACGACGGCGAAGACGGCCGCGGCGATGAAGGAGCTGGAGATGCCCGAGGCAAGGACCTGGTCGCCCCAGCGCCCCGGCAGCTCCCCCGTCCTGCGGAACTGAAGCTGCTCGGCCCGGGTCGCCTCGGCCAGGAAGCGGGGGACCTGGTCCGTGGCTTCGTTGCGGCTTGCCGTGCCGAAGACCGTGACCAGGACGGAGAGGCCGAGTGAACCGCCCACCTGCTGAGTGGCGTTGAGGATCCCGGAGGCCGCTCCGGCGTCCCGCGCCTCCACGCCCGAGACCGCCATCAGCGTCAGCGACACGAACTGCATGCCCATGCCGAAGCCGAAGACGAGGACGGGGCCGAGCAGGCTGCCCACGTACGTGCTGTCGACGTCGGTCAGCGTCAGCCAGCCGAGCCCCGCGGCGGCGAGCACGGCGCCCACCACCATGAAGGGTTTGGGCCCCCACTTGGGCAGCAGCTGCGAGGCGAGCCCCGCGCCGACCGCGATGATCGCGCTCACCGGCAGAAAGGCCAGGCCGGCGCGGAGCGGGCTGAAGTCCAGGATGTTCTGCACGAAGAGCGTCAGGAAGAAGAACATGCCGAACATGGCCGCGGCCAGGCACAGCATCATGCCGTAGACACCGGCGCGGTTGCGGTCGCGGAACATCCACAAGGGCGTGATGGGCTGCCGCGAGCGGCGCTCGACGGCGAGGAACAGGCCGAGCAGGACGACGGCCGCGGCGAAGGCCGCGATGGTCACGCTGTCGCTCCAGCCGTCCTCGGAGGCGCGGATGAAGCCGTAGACGAGCAGCACCATGCCCACCGTGGAGGTGAGGGCGCCGAGGATGTCGAAGTGCCCCGGGCGCCGCTCGGACTCGCGGATGTAGCGGGGGGTGGCGAAGGCGATGAGCAGGCCGATGGGGATGTTCACGAACAGCACCCAGCGCCAGTCGAGCCACTCCACGAGCAGGCCGCCCGCGAGCAGTCCGATGGCGCTGCCGCCCGCGGAGACGGCCGCGAACACGCCGAACGCGCGGTTGCGCTCGGGGCCTTCGCGGAACGTGGTGGTGATCAGCGAGAGGGCGGTCGGTGAGGCGATGGCGCCGCCGACGCCTTGCAGCGAGCGCGCCGCGAGCAACTGCCAGGATTCCTGGGAAAGTCCGCCGAGCAGGGAGGCGAAGACGAAGAGCAGGACGCCGAACATGAAGACCCTGCGGCGCCCGAGGATGTCACCGAGGCGGCCGCCGAGAAGCAGCAGACCGCCGAACGTCAGCGTGTAGGCGTTGATCACCCAGGACAGGGTCTCGGTGGAGAAGCCGAGCGAGGTCTGGATGTGCGGGAGCGCGATGTTCACGATGGTGATGTCGAGGACCACCATCAGCTGGCACGAGGCGATGACGAGGAGTGCGATACCGCTGCCGCTGCCCCGCTTCGGGGAGGCGGCAGGCTCCGGGGGTGTCGTACGCGAGCCTGTCATGGCAGTGCCGTTGGATCCGTCGGGCGGTGAACGGCGGCGTTCACTGCTCTCAGGCTAATCCCGGCCCTCGGGCCCCGCCAATCGCGGAAAGCGCCGACCGGAGTGTGACCCACGGCACTCCGGCCGGCCGATGACTTGATCGCGTCCCTTCCGTCTAACTGGCAACAACACTCCGCGAGACGGGACGGCGTCACCATGACCGAAGCCACCAAGGGCCCTGCCAGCTACTTCCCCTCGATCGAGAAGAAGTACGGGCGCCCGATCGCGGAGTGGAAGGACCTCATCCGTTCCTCGGCGCTGACCAAGCACATGGACCTCGTCGGCTGGCTCAAGACCGAGCACGGTCTGGGGCACGGACACGCCAACGCCCTGGTCGCGCACACGCTGGCCGAGGACCGCGCGAAGTGATCCGCCCTACCGGCTCAGCACGGCGCTGCCCTTTCCGTTGCGGCGCCGGGCGAGCCGGTGGAAGGCCTTGGGGGCGCTCTGCCGGGCGGGCAGGGCGCCCGCGACCGCGTCGGCCAGGAGCGTGGTGACGGTCTCGGCTGCGCAGGTGCGGTTGGCGCCGATGCCACCGCTGGGCCCCCGCTTGATCCAGCCCACGACGTAGGTGCCGGGCCGGCCTGTCACCCGGCCACCCTCGTGCGGGACGGTCCCGGTGGCCTCGTCGAAGGGCAGTCCGGCGACCGGCACTCCGCGGTAGCCGATCGCGCGCAGGACCATGCCCGCCTCGATCGTCCGCTCCCCCGACGCCTCGGCGACGCGCACGCCCTGGACGGTGTCCTCGCCGAGCATCTCCAGCGGGGCCGAGTGGAAGCGCAGCACGATGCGCCGGCCGGGGGCCGGTGCCTGCGCCCAGTCGACGGGCTCGCGCGTGACGCCGCGCAGAAGGGCTGCCCTGCCCTTCGGGTCGCTCGCCCGGTCCGCCTCGTCGATAGCCGCGGCGATCCGGGGGTCGTGGTCGTCCACGACCAGATCCAGGCCGGGCACGTGCTTGAGGGCCAGCAGTTCGGACTTGGTGTAGGCGGCGTCCTCGGGGCCCCGCCGACCGAGCAGGACCACTTCGCGCACCTTCGCGGAGCGCAGCGCCGCGAGCGCGTGCTCGGCGATGTCGGTGCGGGCGAGGCTGTCGGGGTCGGCGAGCAGGATGCGGGCGACGTCGAGGGCCACATTGCCGTTGCCGACGACCACCACGCGCTCGGCGGACAGGTCGATCGCGTCCGGCGTCGCGTCCGGGTGGCCGTTGTACCAGGCGACGAAGGCCCTCGCGGAGATGCTGCCGGGCAGGTCCTCGCCCGGCACGGACAGCGTGCGGTCGGCCGAGGCGCCCACGGCGTAGATGACCGCGTCGTGATGGGCGGCCAGTTCCTGCGCGGTGACGTCGGCGCCCACGTCGAGACCCAGATGCATCCGCACCCTGGGATGGGTGTGGAACCGCGTGAAGGTGTCGCCGACCTTCCTGGTGGCCGGATGGTCCGGCGCGACGCCGAAGCGCACGAGGCCGCCGGTCACCGGCAGCCGGTCGATCAGGGTCACTTCGGCGCTGGTGTGCAGGAGCAGGTCCTGGACCGCGTACATGCCGGCCGGTCCGGTGCCGACGACGGCGACCTTGAGCGGTGCGAAGTCCGACGGCAGGACCCGCGGGAAGGACGGCTCGTCCCAGGCGTGGAAGTTCGGCCCGTCCGGGGCCGGTTCGGGCGCCCGGTCCGCGAAGTACGCCGCGTTGATCGCCTCGTACTCCCGCTGGGAGGCGGGCAGGCTGTCCACCGGGAAGATCGCCTCGACCGGGCAGGCGTCGGCGCAGGCGCCGCAGCCTATGCAGGTGGCCGGGTCGATGTGCAGCATCTCCGTGCTGCCGAACGCCCTTTCCTGCGGGGTCGGATGGATGCAGTTGACCGGGCAGACGGCGACGCAGGTGGCGTCGTTGCAGCAGGTCTGGGTGATGGCGTAGGAGGTCATGTCGTCGGCTCGACTCGCTCGGGTCCGGTGAGGCTGGCTCAGATGAGGTGGGCGCGCTTGTAGAAGGCGAGGGCCGGCTTGGTGAGCAGCCGGGATGAGGCCAGGAACTCCATCAGGCCCGAACAGCTGGACCGCATCATGGACTTGTGGTGTTCGTTGGCCTTCGCCTCGGCGCGTGCACGCTTCTCGTCGAGCCCGGCGTTCTCGTACACCTTGGGGTTCACCATGCTGGTGACGATGTAGTACGAGGCGATGGCGACGACGAAGGCGTTGATCTGGCGGCGCAGCGGGCCCGCCCCGGAGAGCCGCTTGGTCGTCTGGTCGCGGGCGAACTTCATGTGCCGTGATTCCTCGACGACATGGATGTTGTTGATCGTGCGGACGAACGGCACGACACGCTCGTCGCGCATCCAGTCGCGCTGCATGACGTCGAGCACCTCTTCGGCCACGAGGATCGCGGCATAGGCCGCCTCGCCGAAGGCCACCGTCTTGAACGCGCGGCCGAGCTCCATCGCGAACCGCTTGGGGCGGTAGGCGGGCGCACCCAGCTTCCGGGCGCCGCGGGCGAACATGATCGAGTGCCGGCACTCCTCGGCTATCTCGGTGAGCGCCCACTGCACTTCGTCGCTGGCCGGGTCCTTCATGTAGACGTCGCGCAGCACCATTTGCTGGAGGATCATCTCGAACCAGATGCCCGTGCTGGCCACCGACGCGGCTTCCTGCCGCGTCAGCTCCTTGCGCTGCGCCTCGGTCATCTCCTGCCAGTAGGCCGTGCCGTACAGGGAGCACCATTCCGGGCTCGCGCCGTGGAAGTCGCGGTCGAGGGGGGTCTCCCAGTCCACTTCGGTGGCCGGGTCGTAGGCCAGCTCGGCGGCCGAGTCGAGCAACCGCCGGGCCACGTCGTCTTCTTCGGGGTGATCCTGCGCTGCCGGCCGAACAGTGCTGCTTGCCATGCTGCGGCTCCTTGACTCTGATGCGTACGTTCTCTTGTTCGCTCAGGCAACGGACCGGGGCGCCGTCCCGCAACGCGCCGCGGCCCGCTTGTTAGACAGACCGTATAACAAGGAAAGCGGCGAGCCTACCCCTGAGTAAGAAGTGAATTCGCGCAAGTTCTTGCAGCAACAAACCCGGGCACATCGGGGGTTGTTGAAATATCTTGCAGAAAGCATTGACGCGTACATGAGCGAAAGGCAGGCTCCCCTTCGGAATCCCCCCACGAAGGAGCCGCAGCATGCAGTACCGTTCCCGCCTGCTTGGCGCGACGTCGGCCGGGGTCCTGGCCGCGGCCGGTCTCGCGACGTTCGCGCCCTGGCAGTCGCAGGCGACACCGCCCGGCGAGAAGACCGTCACCGCCACCATGTTCGAGCGGAAGTTCGCGGACGTGGGCAAGGCCTGCACCGAGCAGCTCGGCCCGTCGGGCTACGGCTACGTCCAGGTGTCGCCCGCCTCCGAACACATACAGGGCGACCAGTGGTGGACCTCGTACCAGCCCGTCAGTTACAAGATCGCGGGGCGTCTCGGTGACCGCGCCGCCTTCAAGAGCATGGTGGACGCCTGTCACCAGGCGGGCGTCAAGGTCATCGCGGACGCCGTCATCAACCACATGGCGGCCGGCTCGGGCACGGGCACCGGCGGCACCGCGTACGGCAAGTACGAGTACCCCGGCTCCTTCCGGGACGCGGACTTCCACACCTGCCGCACGAGCATCAACGACTACACCAGCCGTGACAACGTCCAGAACTGCGAGCTGGTGGGCCTTGCCGACCTCGACACCGGCAGCGACGCGGTCCGCACCACCATCGCCGCCTACCTGGACGACCTGCGGTCCCTCGGCGTGGACGGCTTCCGCATCGACGCCGCCAAGCACATGTCCGCCGATGACGTGGCCGCCGTCAAGGGCAAGATGAGCGATCCCGGGTTCTGGGTGTCGGAGGTCATCCACGGCGGCGGCGAGGCAGTCCAGCCCGACGAGTACACCGACGTCGGGGACGTCGACGAGTTCCGCTACGGCGGGCACCTCAAGAGCGCCTTCCAGGGCGGCGACATAGCGCAGCTGAAAACGGTCGCGGACGGCAAACTGGGCAGCGGATCGGCCCGTACGTTCGTCGACAACTGGGACACCGAGCGCAACGGCTCGACGCTCACGTACAAGGACGGCGCGACCTACACCCTGGCCAACGTCTTCATGCTCGCGTCCCCCTACGGCTCACCGAACGTGTACTCCGGCTACGAGTGGTCCGAGAAGGACGCGGGCCCGCCCAGCGGCGCGGACGGCTGGACGGACACCCACACCCGGCAGGCGGTCACCGGCCTCGTCGGATTCCGCAACGAGGTGGGTGACGCCGAGCTGACCGACTGGTGGGACAACGGCGGCAGCGCCCTCGCCTTCGGCCGCGGCGCCAAGGGGTTCGTGGCCCTCAACAACGGCGACGGCGAGCTGACCCAGACCTTCACGACGTCCCTGCCCGGCGGCACCTACTGCAATGTCGCCAAGGCACCGGCGGACAACTGCGAGGGCGACACGGTCACCGTCGGGGACGACGGAAAGATCGGGACCACCCTGCCCGCCCGCAGCGCCCTCGCCCTGCACACCGGGGCGAAGGCGGGCTGACCCTAGGCCAGGCGGAACACCGGGTGACGTGGCGACTCGGCGGCGAACTCCTCGTCCGTCGAGTCGCCCGTCACGTCGAAGTAGGGGCGGGTGACGGGCACTTCGCGCCAGTACTGGCGCAGCACGGGGACGCTCTCCTCGGGGCCGAGCTCGATCACGCGCACGGTCTGCGACGTGCCGCCCCTGCTGAGCTCGATCTCCCCGGCCGCGCGGGCGTTGCGCACCCAGTTGCTCACCCCGTAGGCGCCGACGACCCAGCGTTCGCCCCCGGCCGACATCACGTCGACCGGCGTGGAGAACAGGCGGCCCGACTTCCTGCCGCGCACGGTCAGGATGTACCGGTAGCTCTTGCCCATCCCGCGCCGGGTCATCGCCCCGAACACGCCGTTGATCAGACGCGTCCCGAATCCGACGCGATACGTCTTCGCCATCAGCCTTCTTCCTGTCGGCCGACCCGCGATCACCGCGCGGCCAGCAACTGAACCGCTCCTTGCCGGGCCTGGCGCGCCGGTTCGGGTGAGCCGGATATGGCGGCCGCGGTCATGGCCCCCTCCGCGAGCAGGACCAACGGGCCGACAGTCTGCCCCGGTTCGCCCGCGGCGGCCACCAGTCCCGCCATGTAGGCGTGGAAGGCGCGCTTGTGCGCCCGGACGGTGTCGGCCACCGCCGGGTCGACGGCGCCGAGTTCACCGAAGGAATTGATGAACGCGCAGCCCCGGAAGTCCGGCTCACCGAACCACTCGTAGAGCCAGTCGTAGACCGCGAGGACGCGCTCCGCGCCCGCGGGCCGGGCGTCGGCGTACTCGGCCAGACGCGCCCTCCAGCGGCGGTCGCGTCGTTCGAGCCAGGCGCGGACCAGCTCCGACTTCGACGGGAAGACCTGGTAGAGGCGCTTGAGCGACACGCCCGACGCCGTGCGCACCTGATCCATGCCCACGGCCTGGACTCCTCGCTCGTAGAAGAGCGCGTCGGCGGCGTCGAGCAGCCTGACTTCCGCTTCGGCGCGGTCCATGAGGACTCCCGGGAGGGTGAGAACGTACGTTCTCGCAGGCTACTACGAGGCCGCACGCCGTCGCACCATTGCGCGAGAACGCACGTTCTCCTATCGTGGGCGACCGCGACGGAGAACGACCGTTCTCGCCGTCCTCTCCCCCTCGACCCGAGGAGCCAGCCATGAGCACCCGTCCCCCCGTCCCGCCGTTCACCCGGGAGACCGCGATGGAGAAGGTCCGCCTCGCCGAGGACGGCTGGAACTCCCGCGATCCCCAGAAGGTGGCCCCCGCCTACAGCGAGGACTCCCGCTGGCGCAACCGCGCGGAGTTCGTCACGGGGCGCGACGCCATCACCGCCTTCCTCTCCCGCAAGTGGGACCGGGAGCTCGACTACCGCCTCATCAAGGAACTGTGGGCGCACGACGGGCACCGCATCGCGGTGCGCTTCGCCTACGAATGGCATGACGACTCCGGCCACTGGTTCCGCTCGTACGGCAACGAGAACTGGGAGTTCGACGACGACGGCCTGATGCGGTCCCGGCACGCGTCCATCAACGACCTGCCCATCGAGGAGTCCGACCGCAGGTACCACTGGCCGCTCGGCCGCCGCCCCGACGACCACCCCGGCCTCAGCGACCTCGGCCTCTGAGCGCGGTCCAGCGGCTCAGGAGCAATGGCAGCAGTACGCACTGCGCGGCCACCGCGACCCAGAACAGACCGGCGCCGCCGCCGCGTTCGGCCAGCTGGTAGCCCGCGCCTCCCATGATCCCGCTGGCGAAGGCCCCGATCCCGGCCGCGAGCCGCTGGTGGCCGAACACGACCGCCGGCGCACGCGGCGACCGGTCGAGGGCCTCGAGATCGTTCTTGAGGAACAGGACGATCTCACCGAGGCAGACGAGCAGGGCTCCGGCCAAGATCGCGGCGTGGTTGCCGACGGCGAGCGTGGCCATCCCCCCGGCCATCGCGCCGAACCCGAGCCACAGGGCCCGAGCGTAGGGCAGGCGTGCGATCCGGTCCGAGAGGAGGGGCTGCGCGACCACGAGCAGCAGGGCGTAGAGGGCGAGGACCAGTCCGTAGTACGTGGCCGAGGTGCGGGGCACCGCGTACAGAGCGAGGTAGTGCTGGAAGAACATGAACACGTACAGGCTCAGCACGGTGGTCGTGAAGGGCAGCACGGCGAGACCGGCGAAGACCTTCTCCCGGCGTGGCGGCGTCTGTTCCTGTCCGGTCCCGGCAGTGGGCGCGCGGTCGGGGCTCTCGACCGGCAGCAGGACATGGCCCGCGGTGATCACCGCGAACAGCGCGGTCACCGCGGTGAAGAGCCCGGCAGAGGCGCTGAGGACGAAGGGCGCCGCGGCCAGCGGCCCCAGGGCGATGCCCGCGTTCAGGGCCGAGCCGCTCGCGGACAGCAACAAGGGGCGCTGCTCGGCGTCGACCTGGTGGATCAAGTAGGCCTTGTTGGCGGGCAGGTAGAGGGCGGCGCCGACCGACACCAGGAACAGGGCGAAGACGGCGGCTGCCGGGTGGCGCAGGCCGGGAAGGAAGCAGGCGAAGCCCGCCGTACGGATTGCCAGGGCGAGCAGCATCGTGTGCCGCAGCCCGATGCGCTCGGCGACCGCGCCGCCCACCACTCCGCCCGAGAACTGCACCAGCGAGGCGACGGCAAGGACGACGCCGACCGTGCCGAGCCCCATGCCGAGCCGCTCGTGCAGCAGCACCGACATGAAGGGCAGGACGGCGAAGCTGCCCAGCGGGATCAGGAACGACCCCGCGAGCAGGAAGCGCTGCGGCCCGGTGAGCCGCGCGATGCCCGAGCGCAGGCGCCCGCGCGGCTTGCCCAGGACCGTCACTCGTGGGCGTCGGCGGCGACGAGCGGCCGTATGCTCCCGGCCGCGCTCAGCGCGCGGTGCAGGGCGAGTTCGGCCGTCGCGCCCTCGGCCAGGACGATCCCGGTGCAGCCGCGCTGATCACTCACGTGTTCCAGGCGGTCGCCGGGGGCCGCGGTGGGATACCACTCGGGCGAGCCGGGGAAGGCGGTCAGGCCGTCCAGGCCGGTCCATCCGGTGAGGGTGCCGGGCCGGTCGGGGTAGACGAGGACGAATCCCGTGGCGGGGCCGGCGGCCGCGGGTGCGTCGAGCAGGGCGGGACGCAGGCCGAGCGCGACGGCGACCATCGCGTCGTACACATTGGTGCGCAGGGCGCGGCACAGCGCCTCGCCGACGAGCGCGCCGCCGATGCGGCGGTTGATCTCGACGAGCTCAGGGCCTTCGGTGGTGAGGACGAACTCGACGTGCGCGAAACCCTCGTCATGGCCCGCGGCCGCGAGGACGCGCCCCACCCAGTCCTGGATCAGGTCGAAGTCCTGCGCGGGCAAGGCGACGGGGAAGGAGGCGGCCTCCTCCCGGACGGACGGCTCGGCGGACATCTGGCGGCTGAGCACACCCAGGAGCTTCGTCTCGCCCGCCCAGCCGAGCGTCTCCGCGCTGTAGAGGGGCCCGGCGAAGAAGGGTTCCGCGAACAGCCGCCCGGAGAAGGCGCGCCGGGAGGCCTCACGGAGCGCCGCGTGCAACTGGCGCTCGTCGCGGGCCAGCCAGACGTTGCGGGACGAGGTGCCCGCCGAGTCCTTGAGGACCGTCGGCAGGCCGATCTGCCGGAGCACCTCGTCGGCCGCCGCGGGCTCGGCGGGAATCGAGAGGGCGGGGCCGCGGCTCAGGTTCTGTTCGTGCAGGAGGTTGCGCACCCGGGACTTGTCCCGCAGGACGCGGACCGCTGCCGGGTCGGGGCCGGGCAGGCCCAGTTGGGCGGCGAGGTCCGCGCCGGGCACGCTCCAGGTGTCGGTCGAGTTGATGAGTCCTTTCAGGTCCGGTACGGCGGCAAGGGCCTCGGCGCACGCGGCCGCGTCACGGGTGTCCACGTCGACGACGTCGAGCGCTCCCGGTTCCAGGCGCTCCAGTTCGTGCCGGTAGACGCCCCGGTCGCCCGTGAGCAGGCAGAGCCGGTGCCCGGCGGCGTCGGCCGCCTCCACAAGGCGTCCGAGGCCGAAGGTGAGTGCTTCCAGGGCGGCGATCGTCACGATGCCTGTCCCTCCTTCTCGTGCTGTTCGTGCGTCTCGTGCTCGGTGCGCGTGCGTACGTCGTAGCTCCGCCGGTTCCACTCCATCGACGACCACGGCAGTGCGAGGTCGGCAAGGTCCGTGATCTGGTGCGGCTTGAGGGTGCGCGGGTCGAGCGCCTCCTGGTGCCGGGAGAAGACCCGCTCGGTGTAGCGGTGTCCGGTGTCGGCGCCGATCACCAGATGCGTCCGGTCCGGGTTGCGGGCCGCCTCCCAGGCCGTGACGAGGTGCGCCGCCCCGGTGGAGAGACCGGCGAACACCGCGTGGGCCCGCAGCAGATCGACGGCTCCCGCCATGGCGTGCCGGAAGTCGACCCAGTGGAGGGCGTCGTACAGGTCGTGGCGGACGTTGTCGAAGGGGATCGAGCTGCCGATCCCGGCGATGATCGCCTCGGGGTCGTGGAAGTCCTCGCTCCCGAACGTGACGCTGCCGAACGGCTGAATCCCCAACAGCCTTACCTCGCGGCCGCGTTGACGCAGGGGCTGGACGAGCCCGCCGGTCGACGCCCCGGTGCCGACGGCGCCGACCACGGTCAGCGGGGTGTCGGGCAGCGCGGCCTCGACCAGGTCCGCGAACTCCTCGTAACCCGCGTAGTGGACGCCGTCGTGATACTGGCGCATCCAGTGCACGTCGCTTCGGCCGGCGAGCAGTTGGCGCACGCGATGCACGCGTCGTTCCTGGTCGAGCCGCAGGCTGTCGGAGGGCGGCATCTGGTCCACCGTGGCGCCGAGGATCTCCAACTGGGCCCGCATCGCCGCGTCGACGGTGGTGGAGGCCACGATGTGACAGCCGAGGCCGTAGCGGTGGCAGGCCATGGCGAGGGCAAGGGCGTAGATGCCGCTGGAGCTGTCGACGAGGGTCTGGCCGGGCCGCACGGTCCCGCGCTCCAGGAGGGTGCGGACCGCGCCGAGGGCCGCGTACACCTTCATCGTCTCGAAGCGCGCGAGGACGACGTTGTCGGTGAGCCGCAGCAGGTCGGGGGTCTTCATCGCGTCGGTGATGTGTTCGTGCACGGTGGCGGTGGCCGCTGGGGGCGCGGCCGTGCGCAAGGGGGTCACCGTCCGACCGACCGGAGGTAGCCGCCCAGGTCCTCGGCGCCCTTGACGTTGCGCGGGCCGCTGACGGCGTCGCCGTAGGACATCACGAAGAAGCGGTTCTTTTTGACGGCGGGGACCGACTTCAGGCTGTCGAGCGACTTCAGGTAGGCGATCTTCTCCTTGGCCGGCTGGTCGGCGTAGTCGATGATGACGATCACCTCGGGCTTCGCCTTGATCACGGGCTCCCAGCCCACCGTCGTCCAGCCCTTGTTGAGGTCGTCGAAGACGTTGGTGGCGCCCGCGGCCTTGATGATGTCGTTGGGTGCGGCGTGGCGTCCGGCGGTGAAGGGCTGGTCGGTGCCCGAGTCGTAGACGAATACTTTGGCCGGGTCGCCCTTCTCGGGCCAGGTCTTCTTCAGGGCGCTGACGCGTCCCTTGAGGTCGGTGACGAGCTTGTCGGCGCGCTTCTCCACGCCGAAGATCCGGCCCAGGTTGTCGAGGTCCGTGTAGAGGGCCTCAAGGGGGGTGACGTCGACGTTCTTGTCGCCGTAGTCCCAGCACGTCTCGGTGTGCAGGTAGCTGGCGGACCCGACCTTCTTGAGGAGGGCGGGCGTGATGCCGCGCTCCTCGCTGAAGCCGGAGTTCCAGCCGGCGAGGACGAAGTCGGCCTTGGCGTCGGCCACGATCTCGCGGGTGATGCGCTCGGTGCCGAGGCGCTGCACGTCGTCGTAGTCCTCGCGCCAGGGCGAGCCCTTGATGGAGGGGTCGCCGAGCTTGTTCATGACGTAGCCGCGCATCTGGTCGGCGAGGCCCAGCGAGAACATCTTCTCGGCGCCGCTGACGTCGTAGGCCACCGGCCGCTTAGGGCGGGTGTAGGTGACGTCCTTGCCGCAGTTGGAGACGGTGACCGTCTCGGCCTTGCTCTTCGCCGTCGGCTCCACCTCGGCGCCGCAGCCGGTGGTCAGGAGCCCGGTCGTGAGGAGTGCGGCGGCTGCCAGGGTGCGGGGCAGCGGTGGTCGGATCATGAGTGCGGTCCTTCTGCCAGGGCGTCGGCGGGTGCCGGGGCGCGGGTGGGGGCGAGGTCGTAGACGAGTTGGGGCGTCCCGGTGCGGGGGTGGTGCACGACGGTGGCGTCGACACCGAACACCTTGCGGATCAGCTCGGGGTTCAGGACGTCCGCCGGGGTTCCGGTGGCGACCAGGGAGCCGGAGCTCAGGACGGCGAGGGTGTCGCAGGCGGCGGCCGCCAGGTTGAGGTCGTGCAGGGCTGTGAGCACGGTGAGGCCCGATCCGCGCAGGAAGGAGAGGAGTTCCACCTGGTGGCGGATGTCCAGGTGGTTGGTGGGCTCGTCGAGGACCAGGACGCGGGGTTCCTGGACGAGGGCGCGCGCCACGAGCACGCGCTGCCGTTCGCCGCCGGAGAGGGTGAGCACGCTGCGGGCGGCGAGGTGGGTGACGTCCAGGCGGTCCATCGCCTGTCGGCACAGGGCCTGTTCGCGTGCGGTCAGGGGCTGGTTGCCGCCGGCGTGCGGGGCGCGGCCGAGCGCCACGACTTCCCCGACCGTGAAGTCGAGTTCGGTGTGGCTCTCCTGGGTGAGCGCGGCGATCGAGCGGGCGCTGTCGCGCAGCTTGAGCGTCGTCAGGTCGGTGCCGTCCAGGAGGACGGCGCCCGACGTGGGCCGCAGCGCCCGGTAGACGCAGCGCAGGGCGGTGGACTTGCCGCTGCCGTTCGGGCCGACGAGTCCGACGACCCGGCCCGCCCGCACCTCGATGTTCAGCCGGTCGACCAGGGCACGCCCCGCCGCCTCGACCGAGAGGTCGCGCAGAACGAGGGTCATCTACCGCCCTCCGAACAGATAGCCGCGGCGGCGCATCAGCACGATGAACACCGGTACGCCGATCAGCGCGGTGATGACCCCGAGCGGCAGTTCCTCGGGGGCGAAGGCGGTGCGGGCGACGAGGTCGACCCAGACCAGGAAGACGGCGCCGGCGAGCGGAGCGACGGCGAGCACCCGGCGGTGCGTGGAGCCGACGAGGATGCGCACGACATGCGGCAGGACGAGTCCGACGAAGCCGATCGCGCCGCTGACCGCGACGATGAGCCCGGTGACCGCCGCCGTGAGGAGGAAGAGCCCGCGCCGCAGCGCCTCCGCGTCCACGCCCAGGCTGGCGGCGGTCTCGTCCCCCAGCGACAGCACATCGAGGGACCGGCTCTGGCGCAGCAGCACCACGACCGTGATCAGGACGGCACCGGCCGCGAGCGGCAGCGACTCCCAGGACGCCGAGCCGAGGCTGCCGAGCAGCCAGAAGAGGACCGTGCGGGCGGCCTGGCCGTTGGGCGAGAGGAAGACGAGCACGCTCATCAGCGCCTGGAATCCGTAGGCCAGCGCGACCCCGGTCAGGACCAGGCGCAACGGCGTCAGTCCGAGCGGTCCACGCGCCGCCAGATACACGAGCACGGTGGCTCCGAGCGCCCCGAGGAACGCGGCGGCGGACAACGCGTAGACGCCGAGGCCGGCGAACACCCCGAACACCACGACCGCGGTGGCCCCGACGGAGGCGCCGGAGGAGATGCCGAGGACGAACGGGTCCGCGAGGGCGTTGCGCACCAGCGCCTGGACGGCGACGCCGACGACGGAGAGCCCCGCCCCCACCACGGCTGCGAGCAAGACCCGTGGGGTGCGTACATGCCAGACGATGGAGTAGCCGGTGACGTCGTCGGCCCCGATGCTGCCGCCGGTGAGGGCGGCGGTCAGGAACCGCACGACGTCTCCGAGCGGCACGACGGTGGGACCGAGGGCGATCCCGGCGAGGACGGAGACGACCAGCGTCACGGAGAGCACGGTCAGCGTGGTCAGGAGCCGGCCGCGGCCTGCTGTGCCGGCCGGTGTGCCGTCGCGGGCCGCCTCTGGGGTGGCGGTCCCCGAGGGGGCCTCGGATGTGGCCTCGGTCATGAAGTCCCTTCGCCCGTCGGACCGTTCACGGTGGTGCGGCCGCTCCCGCGCGGCGCGGCACGCTGAAGTAGTCGGCGGGCGGTGCCGCGAAGTTCCCGGAGATTCGCGAACGGCCGCGCTCGACTGCCGGATCACGTGCGGGGTTTGGTCCCTCGGACGATCAGGCGTCGTGAGTGCTGGTCGTAGGGCTCCTCGTCGAAGCCGCCGAAGCACTCCACGCCGGTGAATCCGGCGTCTTCGAAGAGGGTGCGCAGTTCGGCCGCGCTGTAGAGGAAGGAGGTGATCGAGGCCTCGCGCGCGATCCCGTCCCGCACGAGGGTCCAGTCGGTCCGCAGCCGCGTCCAGCTGTCCAGGACGGTGTCGCGCTGCACGACGTACGCGCCGTCGAGCTCGACGACCTGGGGGCGGCCGATCCAGCCGGCGAGCACTTCTTTGCCCATCACGTCGATCAGCAGTTGTCCACCGGGCACCAGCGAGTCATAGGCGTTGCGCAGCACCTGGACGTTGTCCCGGGCGTCGTCGAAGTAGCCGAAGGACGTGAAGACGTTCAGCACCACGTCGTACGACCGTGGCTCGACGTGGGTGAGCATGTCGGCCCGGATCAGGCGGACATCGACCCCGGCGTCCGCGCACGCGGCCTCGGCCCGCTTCAGCAGCGCGGCGCTGAGGTCCACTCCCGTGACCGTGTAGCCGCGGCGGGCCAGCGGCGCGAGGTAGAGGCCGGGCCCGCAGCACAGGTCCAGTACGCGGCTGCCGGCCGGGAAGGCAAGGAGCGGCGAGCGGGCGACGATGTCCGCCGTCTCCGCCCGCCGCCGCTCGGAGAACATCGTCTCGGAGAAGTCGGACCAGAACCCGTCGTCCTCGTACCAGTGCATGCTGCGGCAACCTCGATCCAGTGAGCCGTTCGGAACGTGCTCACCAGTGGTCGGCCGCAGGACACTTCTGGTTCCCGGTCAGGCCCGGTCGTTCAGGTGGGCGCTGCCCCGGCGCGTACGCAGGCGGCCCACCGCGAGGAGGCCCTTGCACCTTCTGGTGCTCCGGGCCTCACCGGCTCGTACTAGGCGCCGCTCGCCTTGAGCATGTCCTCGCGCTCGACGATCTTCACGCGCTCGCGCTCCTCGGCCTCGCCGAGTGCCTTCTCGGCGGCGTCCAGGCGGTACCAGCCCTCCCACGTGGTGAAGCGGATGTTCCGCTCGCCGAGGAAGGCCTCGACGGCCGCCGGGCCGGGGGCGGTGGGCGTGTGGAGGCGGGCGTTCGTGTGGTCGTCGATGAGGCTGGCGACCGTCTCGTTGGCGTCGCCCTTGGTGTGACCGATCAGGCCCACGGGGCCGCGGCGGATCCAGCCGGTGACGTACGTCGACTGCAGGTGTTCGCCGGTCTCCTCGATGACCCGGCCGCCCTTGTCGGGCACCGTGCCCGAGGCGACGTCCCAGGGGAGCTTGGGCAGTTCGTCGGAGAGGTAGCCCACGGCGCGGTAGACGGCGCCGAGGTCCCAGTCCTTGAACTCGCCGGTCCCCTTGACGTTGCCGGTGCCGTCGAGCTCGGTGCGCTCGGTGCGCAGGCCCACCACCCGGCCGTCCTCGCCGAGGATCTCGGTCGGCGACTCGAAGAAGTGCAGGAACAGCTTGTGCGGCCGCTCGCCGATGTCGCGGATGGCCCAGTTCTCCAGCGTCTTGGCCACCATGTCGGCCTGCTTGTTGCCGCGCCGGGTCGCGATCGAGCCGTCGTCGTAGTCGATGTCCTCGGGGTCGACGATGACCTCGATGTTCGGGGAGTGGTCGAGCTCCCGCAGCTCCATCGGGCTGAACTTGGCCTGCGCGGGACCGCGACGCCCGAAGACGTGGACCTCCCGCGCCTTGTTGGCCTTGAGGCCCTCGTGGACGTTCGGCGGGATCTCGGTCGGCAGGAGCTCCTCCGCGGTCTTGGCCAGGATGCGGGCCACGTCGAGGGCCACGTTGCCGACGCCGAGGACGGCGACCTTCTCCGCGTCGAGCGGCCAGGTGCGGGGCACGTCCGGGTGCCCGTCGTACCAGGAGACGAAGTCAGCGGCGCCGTGCGAGCCCTCGAGGTCGATGCCGGGGATGTCGAGCGCCCGGTCGGCCGTCGCACCGGTGGAGAAGATCACCGCGTCGTAGAAGCTGCGCAGGTCGTCGAGGTCGATGTCGTTCGGGTAGTCGACATTGCCGAAGAAGCGGATCTGAGGCTTGTCCAGGACCTGATGCAGGGCCGTGATGATGCCCTTGATCCGGGGGTGGTCGGGGGCGACGCCGTAGCGGATGAGGCCGAAGGGCGCGGGCATCCGCTCGAAGAGGTCGATCGACACACCGGGCTCGACCGCCACTGCGGATTTCAGCAGCGCGTCGGCGGCGTAGATGCCGGCCGGACCGGCTCCGACAACGGCTACCCGCAGAGGGCGAGACATGATCAGGTTTCCCTTCGAGCGAAGACGTGGGGCTCGTGGGGAAGCCTAAACTAAGGCAATCCTAAGTTAGTACCCGGCCTGGACCTATGACCTCATAAGGACGGCTTATGGGGGCGCGAAGGCAGGGTTTGAGTTTCCCACCCGCCGTGCGCGGCGCCGCGTCACCCTCCGGAACACGAAGAGGCCCCCGGGGCGCGAGGGAACTCCGGCGCGCGGCGTCTCGTTCTCAACTGGCTGGACGCGCCCCCGAGTTGGGGGCGCCGACAACCATCCCCGCCCTTCCCGGAGGCCCGGAACCATGACCCGTGATCACCGGAACCACCCCCAGCCGTCCCGGCGCACCGTCCTCGGCGGCGCCACCCTCGCCGCCCTCGCGGCGACGACCGGCGCCACAACGGCCGCCGCGGTCACCGCAGGCCCTGCGGCCCCCGCGCCGCGGGGCGCCGCATGGCCGACCGAGTTCCCGCTCCCCGACGGCTTCCTGCCCGAGGGGATCGCCATCGGCAGAAAGCAGCCGTACGCCTACATGGGCTCGCGCGCCAACGGCGCCATCTACCGCACCGACCTGCGCACCGGCCGGGGCGAGATCTTCTACCCGGGGGCGACCGGCATGATCGCCGTCGGCCTGAAGGTGGACGACGACGGCCTCCTCTACATCGCCGGGAACACCGGGGTGGCCCGGGTCCTCGGCACCCGCACCCGCAAGCTCGTGCACACCTATCAGCTGACCGAAGCCCCCGGTCACTTCATCAACGACGTCACGCTGCTCGGCGACCGCGCCTGGTTCACCGACTCGCGCGACGGCGTGCTGTACGGGGTGCCGCGCGGCCGCAAGGGCGCGGTGCGCGCGCTGCCGCTCGGCGGCGACTGGGTGCAGACACCGGACGTGATCAACGCCAACGGCATCGTCGGCACACCGGACGGCCGCGCCCTGATCGTCGTCAACAGCTCGCAGGGAAAGCTCTACCGCGTACACCTCAGGACCGGGCACGCCACCGAGATCACGCTGGTCGGCGCCGACAACGTGGTCAACGGCGACGGCCTCCTGCGCATCGGGCGCACCCTGTACGTCGTACAGAACCGGCTGAACCTGGTCAGCGTGTTCCACCTCGACGCCGCGGCAGGCACCGCCACCCTGCGCCGCACGATCACCGACCCCCGCTTCGACGTCCCCACCACCGTGGCCCGCTGGGGCGAGCGCCTCTACTTGGTCAACGCCCGCTTCACCAGCCCGCAGGAGCCCGGGACGACGTTCAACGCCGTCGCCGTTTCCCTCTGAATCACCCCTGAAGCACGGGCGGGCGGCACCCATTGCAAGATCAAAAGTGGTGTCGGGTTAGCATATGAGCGCCGCCTAGCTCGAAAGATACTCCTGTGACTGTCAATGACGACTCGTTCACCAATTGGAAGCACCGCGAGGAGATCGCGGAGTCGATGATCCCGATCATCGGGAAGCTGCACCGCGAGCGGGACGTGACCGTCCTGCTCCACAGCCGCTCCTTGGTGAACAAGTCGGTGGTCAGCCTCCTCAAGACCCACCGATTCGCGCGACAGATAGCCGGTGCGGAGCTCTCCGTCACCGAGACGCTGCCGTTCCTGCAGGCCCTCACCACCCTCGATCTCGGCCCTTCGCAGATCGACGTCGGCCTGCTCGCCGAGGCCTACAGGACCGATGACCGCGGTCTGTCGGTGGCGGAGTTCACCGCCGGGGCCGTCGCCGGTGCCACGGGCGCCAACAAGATCGAGAGCCGCGAGGGACGCGACGTCGTCCTCTACGGCTTCGGCCGCATCGGCCGCCTCGTCGCCCGCCTGCTCATCGAGAAGGCCGGCTCCGGCAACGGCCTGCGCCTGCGCGCCGTCGTCGTCCGCCAGGGCGGCGAGCAGGACATCGTCAAGCGCGCCTCGCTGCTGCGCCGCGACTCCATCCACGGCCAGTTCCAGGGCACGATCACCGTCGACGAGGCGACCAGCACGATCGTCGCCAACGGCAACGAGATCAAGGTGATCTACGCCAACGACCCCTCCGAGGTCGACTACACGGCGTACGGCATCAAGGACGCCATCCTCATCGACAACACCGGCAAGTGGCGCGACCGCGAGGGGCTCTCCAAGCATTTGCGCCCCGGTATCGACAAGGTCGTCCTGACCGCGCCGGGCAAGGGCGACGTCCCGAACATCGTGCACGGCGTCAACCACGACACGATCAAGCCGGACGAGCAGATCCTGTCCTGCGCCTCGTGCACCACCAACGCGATCGTCCCGCCGCTCAAGGCGATGGCCGACGAGTACGGCGTGCTGCGCGGCCACGTGGAGACCGTCCACTCGTTCACCAACGACCAGAACCTCCTGGACAACTACCACAAGGCCGACCGCCGTGGCCGCTCCGCGCCGCTGAACATGGTCATCACCGAGACCGGCGCCGCCTCCGCCGTCGCCAAGGCGCTGCCGGACCTCAAGGCGCCCATCACCGGCAGCTCGATCCGCGTCCCCGTCCCGGACGTCTCGATCGCCATCCTGAGCCTGCGCCTGGGCCGCGAGACCACCCGCGAGGAGGTCCTGGAGCACCTGCGCGACGTCTCGCTGCACTCGCCGCTGAAGCGCCAGATCGACTTCACGACCGCTCCCGACGCCGTCTCCATGGACTTCGTCGGCTCGCGGCACGCCTCGATCGTCGACGCGGGCGCCACCAAGGTCGACGGCGACAACGCGATCCTCTACCTTTGGTACGACAACGAATTCGGCTACTCGTGCCAGGTCATCCGCGTCGTCCAGCACGTCTCCGGCGTGGAGTACCCGACGTACCCGGTGCCGGTGGTCTGATCCCGGCGGCACGAACCGGCGGTGGGGCGGCAAGGGATTCCCTTGCCGCCCCACCGCTGTCGCGCGCTCATCCCCCGAGCAATCTGCGTGCCCCCAGGGCGAGCGAGATCTCCACGAGGTCGCCGACCCGGGTGAGGCTGCGGCCGGTCAGCTGCTCGACGCGGCGCAGCCGGTTGAGGACGGTGTTGCGGTGGCAGTAGAGGCGGGTGCCCGCGCGCTGCGCGGAGCCGTCGGCCTCCAGCCAGACGACGAGTGTGTCGAGGAGCAGGTCCCGGTCGGCGGGGTCGAGGGAGCGCAGCGGTCCGAGGACGCGCTCGGCGAGCGCCTCCGCGAGCTCGGGCGAGGAGACGACCAGGGCGTCCGGCAGGCGTTCGTCGAGGAGGACGGTGCCGCCGCCGCGGGGGCAGGCCCGCAGCGCCGTGTCGGCGAGGCGGCGCGCGTGCGGAACGGCGGCCAGCCCCTCCACGGGTGAGCCGATGCCGGCGCGGGCCCCGGGCGGCAGGGCGAGACCGGCGCCGAGCGCGGAGAGTTCGGCTGCCGGGTCGCCCTCGCCGTCACCGAGCAGGACCAGGGCGTACTGGGCGTCGGGGCCGCAGTGGCGCAGTGTGCGTGTGCCCGGCGGCAGGGCGAGGTGGGTGTCTTCTCCGGCCACGGCGATCACGGCGTACCACCCGTCCTCGGGCAGCCCGAGGACGTCGGCGGCGGTGGGCAGGTCGGTGAGGCGGGCGCTGCCGTCCAGGAGGCTCGCGGTCAGCAGCCGCAGGCGGTTCTCGTGCCGCCAGGCCATGCGGCGCTCGGTGCGGCGGTAGGCGTCGGCGACCACGCCGCAGTGTTCGTCGACGAAGTTCCAGACGTCCGTGGCGACATGGATGAGCAGCCCCATGTCCTCGGGGTTGCCGCGCGAGACCTCCTCGACCAGGCCCTGCCACACCATCGCGCCGCCGAGCCGGAAGGCGTGCAGCAGCGCGTCGAGCGGCAGGCCTCGTTCGGCGCGTACCCCGGCGATCTGGATGGACGTGCGGTGGGCGGCCTCCCTGGTCTCCCCCGGCTGGAGGAGCGAGGTGACGCTGTACCGCAGCGAGCGGTGCACCTCCTTCCACACCTCGGTGGGGCGGGTCTCGATGTCCGCCCGGTAGGCGGGCTCCTGTTCGCGCAGCTCCGCCACGAGCCGGTCGGTCATCGCGGGCAGATCCCTCAGCAGGGCGCGGGCCGCACGGTGCAGTACGGCGACGGCCTCGGCGTCGAGCAGGGAGCGGGTGCCCGGTGCGGACGGGGCGATGGCGGGCACTTCGTGCAGGGGCCCGACCCGTGACCGCAGGACGTGTGGCATGAGGCCTCCACGGGAAGTGTGCGCGCTGCCGGATCTGGTTGACGCCCGAAGAATGGCATACCGCCCGGTCGGTACCTAGAGGTTGGCGGCAATCTCCTCATCACGGTCCGGCAACCGTCCGTCGCCGGCCAGGAGCCGGGACAGCTCGACGCGGGAGCGCACGCCCAGCGCGGAGAACACATTGCGCAGGTGGTGGTCGACGGTGCGGTGGCTCACGGACAGGCGCACCGCCACCTCACGGTTGGTGGCGCCCTCCGCCACATGCCGGGCGATGCGCTGTTGCTGCGGGGTCAGCGCCGCCAGCGGTCCAGGACCCGGCTCCCCGGCCACGGCCTCGCCCGCGGCGCGGAGTTCACCGCGGCTGCGGTCCGCCCACGCGCGTGCCCCGCACCGTTCGAAGCCGACCAGCGCGTCCCGCAGCGGGCCGCGCGCCTCGCGGGTACGGCGCCTGCGGCGCAGCCACTGGCCGAACAGCAGCTGCGTACGGGCGCGTTCGAACTCGCCGGGTGAGCGGTCGTGGTGCGCGAGCGCGCTCTCGTACGCGGCGGCCGTCTGCTGCGGCGGGGCCAGCAGGGCCCGGCAGCGGGCGAGTTGGGCCGGGGCGAGCCGGTCGGCGGTGGCCTCGGTCCAGCGGGTGAACTCGGCTGTGGCGCTGCGGGCCTCTGCCGTGCGCCCTGCCTGGACGGCCGCTTCCACGAAGCAGGGGACGGCCAGCATCCGCACGGCGAAGTGCCCGCGCCGCGGGCCCGGCGCGACGAGGGGTGCGAGGCGGGCGGCCGCGTCGCCCGGTCGCCCCGCCGCGAGATCCGCCCGGGCGACCGCCCAGACGGCGAGGGTGGCGGCCTGGTTGAGACCGTGCGGGCCCGCGCCCGCCGCCGCGGCCCGCGCGTGTCCGGCGCAGGCCTCCGCGTCTCCCTCCACGGAGGCGGCGAGCGCGAGGACGGCGTGCAGACAGGCCGCGACGTTGGGCTGTCCGGTGCGGTGCGCGGCCCTGAGCCCTTCGAGGGCGTGCGCCCGGGCCGTGGTGTGACGGCCCGCGCGCAGCTCTCCGTAGGCCAGGTGTTCCAGGGCGCGCGGCAGCAGGACCTCGGGCCCGTAGGCGCGTACGGCGGCCAGTGCTCGGGCGCCCGCCCCGCAGGCGCTCTCGACCTCGCCGACGACCAGCGCCGCGGCTCCGGCGCGCAGGAGCCCGGCAGGCTCGTCCGTGCCGGGCAGTTCGTCCAGGCAGCGGCGCAGCAGCGCGTGGCCTTCGGCGATGCGGCCCGAGAGGACCGCGCACATCCCGGCGCGGTACGCCTCCAGCAAGGGGTCGTCCGCGCACACGGGGACGCGCGTCATCGCCTCCCTGTAGGCGGCGGCGTCGCCCATCGCCCAGGCCGCCTCGGCCGCGCCGATCAGCGCGTGGCGGGCCGGTTCGGGCGGAAGCAGCACGGCCGCGGTGAGCAGGGCTTCCCTCGCGTCGGCGGCGGGACCGTCGGCCAGGGACAGGAGTCCGCGCACCTGATGGACGCCGCCGTGGGCGGGGGCACCGGCGGTGCGGGCGAGCAGGGCGCGGGCCCGCACGGGGTCGCCTGCCTGCCGGGCCGCCTCCGCCGCCTCGGCGAGCCGGTCGGTGCGCAGCGTTGTGTCGGCGGTGAGCGCGGCGGCTCGGGCCAGGGCGGCGGAGCGCTCGGCGTGCGGGCGCGGCGTGCTCGCCGCGGCGGCGAGGGCCCCGGCGAGGCGCGCGTCGTGATCCTGCGCGGCGCAGGCAAGTTGCACCAGACAGGAGAGGCGGTCGCGGCAGGCCGCGGCCAGGCGCGCGTGGGCGGCTCTGCGGCGGGTGAGCGGGGCGCGGTGCAGCACGGCCCGGCGCAGGAGGGGATGGGTGAAGTGGATGCGCCCGCCCGCTCCGACGACCGCGCGGGCGGCTTCGGCGGGTGCCAGTGCCGCGGGATCACCGCCGGCCCGCAGCAGCAGGGCGAGGTCCGCGCCCGCGCCCTCGGGTTCGTGCTCCCCGGCCGCCGCGGCGAGCAGCAGCAGGGCGCTGGTGTCGCCGGGCAGCCCGTCGAGGCGGGCGGCGAAGTCGTGGAGTACGTCTTCCCCGCCGGGCAACGGATCGGGCAGTGGGGTGCGGCCGGCCAGCTGGTCGGGGGTGAGGGCCGCGACGAACGCGGAGAGCAGGCGCGGATTGCCCGCCGCCTCGCGGATCAGCCAGGCTCCGACGACGGGGTCGGCCGCGCCATGGGCCAGCCGGTCGAGCAGGGCGGCGGCCGCGCTGTCGTCGAGCGGCCCCAGACGCAGGGTCGACAGACCGTACAACTCCCCCGCCATGGGGTGGTGTTCGGCCACGGTAAGGAGGACGGCCAGGGGTCGCTCGGCGGGCAGCCGTCGCAGGTCGGACAGGAGGGCGGCCCTGGCCGTGGGGTGCCAGGTGTGCGCGTCGTCGACACACACGAGCAGCGGGCCCGTCTGCGCGAGCGGCAGTGCTGTCGGGGCCGTGGGTTGAACCGAGGGGACCGGGGCGCAGACCGCCCGCGCGTGCTCCACGAGTGCGGTGCGGCCGAGACCGGGCTGCGCGGTCAGCGCGAGCACCCCGCCCCGGCCGTCCCGCACGCGCCCCACCAGGGATTCCACCGCGGCGACTTCCGCACGGCGCCCGTGCAGCGCGGGGGCCCTGAGCACGCCGGGTTCGGTCGTCGAAAGGGTCACGCCGGCACGTTACTTCCGCGTAACACGGGCCGGAAGCCCTGCGTCCGGCGCATTGGGCAGGCCACCAGCGGCTGCCTCCCGCGGGTGTGCACGAGCACAATCCAGGCCCTGGGGCACGACACACGTCGTCCGCCGCCGGCTGACCGGCGACGGACGACGGGCCCCCATGACGGGTCATCAGGATCAGGATGCGTGCGGGCAGTTGCCCCGGTACTCCTCGATCGTGAGGCTCGGCCTCGGCAGCGGACAGAGGAACTGCTCGTAGCGGGTGTCGTCGTCGATGAACCGCTTCAGCCAGGAGATGCTGTACTTCGCGATCGTCGTGTTGGAGGAGTTCGGCGTGAAGTGGGTGGCGCCGTTGAGCTCCAGGTACGCCTTGTCCAGGGTGCCGGGCAGCGACTCGTAGAACGGCTCGGAGTGGGAGGACACGGGGGCGACGGTGTCGCCGTCGGCGCCCACGACGAGCGTGGGCGTGCGCAGCTCGGGCCAGGTCTTGTCGGTGTTCCAGCCGGTCAGCGGGATCGCCGCCTTCAGCGAGGTGCGGCTCTTGGCGGCCTCCAGGGTGCCGCCACCGCCCATCGAGTGCCCCATCACGCCGAGCCGCGAGGCGTCGACGCGACCCCGCACCGAGCTGCTCTTCGTCAAGTAGTCGAGCGCGGACAGGAGTTGCCGCCCTCGGCTGTCGGGCTGGTCGAGCGTCGTGTTGGTGTCGATGGTGAAGACCACGAAGCCCTGGGAGGCGAGCCGCGGTCCGAGCCAGGCGATGCTCGACTGGTACGCGGTGAAGCCCGGGGAGATGACGACCGCACCGAAGGTGCCGTCGGCGGTGGACGTCGGGTAGTAGATGGTGCCGCCGCCGAAGCCGGACACGCTCAGCGAGGAGACGCTGGTCTGCGACACGGCGTACGAGCCGCGCGAGGCCTCGATGCTGGATTCGGTGGGGGCGGGGCCGCGCTCGTACGGGTTGTCTGCGGCGGCTTGGGCGCCGGGCGCGAGGCCGGTGCCGAGGAGTCCCGCGGTGGCGACCGCGGCGGCCAGGCAGGCCCGCGCCACAGGGCGGGAGAAGACGTGCAGGCGCACGGAGGGGTCCTCTCGGTCGTGGCGGAGCCACTCGGGAGAGGGAGATACGCCCTGGTGGAGACCGCCGTGTTCGTTGCGGTCCCCACCGTGGCGGTGCCGACAGGGTGTCGACATCGGCGAAATCACCGGTGTCGTACGGCTTTTGACTTCCCGGGAGTCAGCCGCGCAGAGGGCCTTCGCAGGTGTAGGAGGACGTTCCGGCGCGGCCGTTGGTCCAGATGTCCACCTCGCCGAAGGCGCAGTTCATGTCGGTGAGGTTGTTGTCGCCGCTCGCGGCGCGGTCGAGGATGAAGGCGTCCACGGTCTCGGACATGTCCTTGAAGACGAGGTCGGGGTCGGCCGCGTCGCCGAGGTTGGCGGTGATCCGGCCGGTGCACACGAAGCGCGGGCGGGCCGGCGCCTTGGCGGAGCGGCAATCGGGTGTGATGCCGGTCGTCGCGATGAACGAGGAGCGGACCTGGCCTGCCGTGCTGTCGCGCAGCCGGTCGACGGGGACGTAGGTGGTGTCGGGGACGAACAGGTCGTCGACGTGCGCGATCTGCTGGTCGAGGAAGGCGTCGTAGGAGCTCTGCAGTCCCGCGTCACGGCCCAGGCGGTCGCGCCAGGCGTCGAAGGCACTCGGGGAGTCGGCGCGCAGGTGGCGGTACATCTCCTTGATCAGCGCGGGGCGCTCGGTCCACAGGAACTCGAAGAACGCGCCCGCGTAGTCGTAGAAGCGGAAACCGTCCCCGTCGTAGGTGGCGTGCAGGAGCTGGTTCACGCTCATGCGCGGTCCGCCGCCCGCGGTGTCGTCGATGATGCCCTGGATCAGGGACTTGCGGACCTTGATGCCGTCGTCGCGGGTGGCGCCGTCGAAGAACTCCGCCGTGCCCTCGTCCATCGCGGTCGTCCGGTCGGCCTGGTACCAGGGCCCCTCGCCGAAGAAGCCGGGCACGGCCCAGCGGCCGTTGAGGTAGTGGGTGTACTCGTGGCGGAACAGTTCCTCCAGCGTCAGCGAGGAGTCCTGGGGGACGCGCCGCTGGTAGGTGTAGAAGGTCGCGCCCCGCTCGATGTAGACGCCGCCGTTGTCGGTGCCCATGCCGGTCAGGAGCGGGTGGAAGTTCTCGTAGTCGGCGCGGGAGGCGTAAAGGACTGTGTTCAGGGCCGTGTTGGGGTCGCCCTTGAGCGGCTCCTGGGTGCCCACGACACGGTGGAACTGGGCCTTGACCTGCTTGCTCGCGTAGTAGAGCTGGTCGACGGTGTCACGGTCGAGGGCGGTGCGCACCTTCATGCCGCCCGCGTCGTACACGTAGGTCTGCGGGAAGAGGCGGCGCTCGATGTCGTCCCGGCACACGTCGTACGGCTCGCAGGCCTCGAACGTGATCAGCCAGGTGGCGACCTTCGCCCACGGGGCGCTGCCGTCACCGAAGTTGCGGGCGGTGGTGTCCAGGAGCGGGCCGAGCCCGGCGACGGTCTCGGAGCGCAGGGCGTCGATCTGGCCGAACCTGCCGTACTCGCTCACCGCGTCGCGCACCACCCAGGCGTTGGGCCGACCCTTGAGATGGGTGTACCCGGCGAACGCCTTGAAGGCGGCGCGGTAGGCGGGGTCGGCGGCCACCGCGGCGCGGAAGGCGGTGTCCTGGTTGCCGGGGTAGACGCCGAGGTAGTTCAGGGTGAGCGCGGAGAGGGCCGCGCCGGCCCAGCCGCTGTCCTGCGCGGTGTCGGGGTGGGCGGCGTCCATCGTCGCCAGGACCCTTTTCACGAGCGGGAGTTGATGCTGCCGCAGCCCCGCGGCACTGGCGGCCGTCAGCGCTTCGCGGAGTGTCTCGGCGTTGGAGCGGGTGACGTCGAAGGCGTGAGGGGCCGTCCCGAAGGCGTCCACGGCGCGTCGCATGGCGGCCAGGGTCGCCGGGTCGGTGATGTCGACCTCGTCGTGCGAGAAGCCCTGGTAGGAGACGGCGTGCAGATAGGTGAACATCTCCAGCAGGTGGCTGCCGTTGGTGCCGTCGTGGGACGCGGCGAGCTGGGTGGCGCGCCGGGACACGGCCTGGATGTGCGCGCCCGACATGACCGGGGCGAGGCGCCGGTCCCAGGTCCAGACGAGTCCGCGCAGACAACCGTCGGCGGTGACCGCCGGATCGGCGAGGAACTCGACGAACTGGGCGGGCGTCAGGCCGGTGACCCCGTCGAGGGTGCACGGCACCGACAGCTTGCCGACGGTGGCGCGGGGCACGTCGGCCGCGGCCTTCGGCTTGTCCGTGTGCGGGCCGGGGACGCGCCCGTCGGTGAGCCCGCCGGGGGCGGGGAGCTTCCAGGTGGAGGACTTCGGGGCCGTGGCGCGGCGGTCGGCGTGGTCGGAGGGGTTCGGCTTCTCAGCTGCGGGCGCGGGTGCGGCGGTCGCGGGAGCGGCCGCACGCGGGGCGGGCTCGGGGGCTCCGGCCTGGGCTGCCGGTGCGGCCGTGGCGCATAAGGCCACGGATATCGCCGCGGCGGCCACGGATCTGCGCAGGGTACGGGGCTGGTGCACGACAAACTCCTGATGTGTGGGAGGTGGGGCAAGCGGTGCGTGCGCACGCCGCGAGGCCACACGAGCCCCAACCGCTGTGCGGTCAGGGGCACTTGAGGCATGCGGGCCGCGCCATGTGATGCGTAACGTAGTAATGTGAAATGGCACTGACAACCCCTCAGACGCCCGGTGTCTCGCAGTCCTCTGCCGCAACTCCCCTGCGCCTCCGCCGTGTTCACGCCGTGCGCGTGCCAGGGCGGCCTGCACCGGACCCGGGGCGAGAGGTAGGTGACCTTGTACGCTGGTGAACCACTCGGGGCGGGCGCGTGGGCCACGACCTGCGGGGTCACGAAGGGATCACCACCATGGGTCACCTCACACAGCGCACCCTCGTCACTCCCCGGGAGCGGCTGCGCGATCAGGTCGCCCACCATCTGCGGGCCGCCCTGATATCCGGTGAACTGCGGCCCGGCCAGGTCTACTCGGCGCCGGTGCTCGCCGAGGACTTCGGGATCTCCGCGACGCCGGTACGCGAGGCGATGCTCGACCTGGCCAGCGAGGGTCTCGTGGAACCGGTCCGCAACAAGGGCTTTCGCGTCACCGAGGTCAATGAGCGCGACCTCGACCAGTACACCGAGATCCGCACCCTCATCGAGGTCCCGATGATCGGCCGCATCACCCGGTCCGCGTCACGCGCGGACCTGGAGGAGCTGCGCCCCGTGGCCGAGGAGATCGTGCGCGCCGCCGGCGACCACGACCTCATCGGCTACCTGGAGGCCGACCGGCGCTTCCACCTCTCCTTGCTCGCCCTCGGCGGCAACGACCGGCTCGTCGAGACCGTCGGCGACCTGCGCAAGCGCTCCCGGCTCTACGGCCTCACGGCGCTGGACGAGCGCGGCCGCCTGATCCCCTCTGCGCAGGAGCACATCGAACTCCTGGACCTGATGGTGGCCGGGGACGCCGAAGGGGCGGAACAGTGCATGGCCCGACATCTCGGGCATGTGCGCTCACTCTGGGCGCGTGACACCAAGGCATAGGCCTGCTCATGGGCCAGGGCCTCCTCCTGGGTTCGTTTGATTCTTCAACACATGGCGCGACTCATTGACGCGGACCGTTCACGTCTTTATGGTCGCCTGACCTTGCCCGGCGATTCCGCAACGGAGCACCATGAGGTCCCTCGCCCGCACGGCCCGGTTCATGGCACCCCTTCTCGTGGGTGTCCTTGCCGCGACCGTTCCCCCCACCGCGGCGGCCGACAACACGTCCCCGAGAGACGACGGGGCGACGACGCCCCGGTCCTCGCACGACGACGGCTGGACGCTGGCGTCCCACCGCATCGATCCGAAGGACACCCACCACGCCTTCGTCGGCAACGGCTACCTCGGACAGCGTGTCGCACCCAACGGATCCGGCTACGCCGCGTCCGAGGCCAAGACCGGATGGCCGCTGTTCAGCCGCCGCTACGACGGTTCCTTCGTCTCCGGGCTCTACGCGCACAACAAGGACACCACCGAGAACCGCGAGGTGGCGGCGGCCATCCCCACCTGGACCCCGCTCACGGTGGCCACCGGCGGACCCGGCTCCGAGACGTTCACCTCCGCCACCCCGGCCGCCCGCATCTCGCACTACCGCCAGAGCCTCGACCTGCGCCGCGGCCTGGTGCGCACCGAGCTCACCTGGACGGCCGCCGACGGCCGGGCCACCGACCTCGTCTACGACGTCCTCGCGGACCGCGCCGACCCCCACGTCGGTGCCGTACGCCTGCGCATGACCCCGCACTGGGACGGCGCGGCGAAGGTCACCGACCGCATCGACGGACGCGGCGCGAGGCGCATGTCCGCCACCGGTAGCGGCGCCCGCCACGGGGGCACCATGTCCGTGGGGTTCCGCACGGACGGCACGAAGACCGAGGGGACCGTCGCCTCGACACTCCGCGCAGGGCACGGCGTGCGTACAGGAAATGAACAAACCTCCGCGCCCGCCCGCACGTTGAGCGCCCACCAGTCCGTCGGCATGCCGGTCCGCTCCGGCCACACCTACGAGCTGACCAAGTACGTCGGCGTCGACACCGCGCTGACCTCCCGCTCCCCCGAGCGCGACGCCGTGGCGGCCTCGCAGCGCGCCGCCGACCGGGGTTGGGACGCGCTGTTCGCCGGGCACACCGCCGCCTGGCGCGAGCTGTGGCGTGGCGACATCGAGGTGCCCGGCCGGGGCGAACTCCAGTCGTGGGTGCGCTCCGCCCAGTACGGCCTGCTCTCCAGCTCCCGCGCCGGCTCGGCCAACAGCATCTCCCCCACCGGCCTGAGCAGCGACAACTACGCCGGCCTCGTCTTCTGGGACGCGGAGACCTGGATGTACCCGGCGCTGCTCGCCGCCCATCCCGACCTCGCCAGGTCCGTGGTGGAGTACCGCTACCGCACCCGGGACGCCGCCCGCGCCAACGCGAAGAAGCTCGGCCACCCCGGCCTCTTCTATCCCTGGACCAGCGCGAGCAAGGGCGATCTCAAGGCCGAGTGCCACAGCGTGGACCCGCCGCACTGCCGCACCCAGAACCACCTGCAGAGCGATGTCGCCCTGGCGGCCTGGCAGTACTACCTCGCGACCAAGGACACCCACTGGCTGCGCACCCGCGGCTGGCCGGTGATCAAGGGCATCGCCGAGTTCTGGGCCGACCGCGCCACGCGCAACGCCGACGGCAGCTACTCCATCAAGGACGTCGCGGGCCCCGACGAGTACAGCAACGGAGTCGACGACGGCGTCTTCACCAACGCCGGCGCCGCGACCACCCTGCGCACCGCCGCCCGCGCCGCGAAGCTGCTCGGCAAGGACGCCCCGGCGGACTGGAACTCCGTCGCCGACAAGCTGCGCATCCCCTACGACAAGAAGAAGCAGGTCTTTTGGCAGTACGACGGTTACAAGGGCTCGGTGATCAAGCAGGCGGACACCGTGCTCCTGATGTACCCGCTGGAGTGGCCGATGTCGAAGAAGGCCGCCACGAACACCCTCGACTACTACGCGGCCCGCACCGACCCGGACGGCCCCGCCATGACCGACTCGGTGCACGCCATCGACGCCGCCGCCATCGGCGAGCCCGGCTGCTCCGCGAACACCTACCTCACGCGCTCCATCCGTCCCTTCGTGCGCGGCCCGTTCGACCTGTTCTCGGAGGCGCGCGGCGAGAAGGCGGGGGCCTCCGACCCGCTCTCCGGCTCCCCCGCGCAGAACTTCACGACCGGCCAGGGCGGCTTCCTGCAGGTCTTCACCAACGGCCTGACCGGGCAGCGGATGCGCGAGAACAGCGTGCGCCTCGACCCGATGCTGCCGCCGCAGCTGTCGCAGGGCGTGAAGCTGAACGGCCTGCACTGGCAAGGCCGTACCTACGACATCGCCATCGGCGCCCACGACACCACCGTGCGCCTGACCCACGGCGAGCCCTTCGAGATCGAGACTCCGCAGGGCAAGCAGATCGTCAGCCAGGGCGCGCCCGCGCACCTCAAGACCCGCCGCCCGGATCTGGAGCCCACCGCCAACCTCGCCCGGTGCCGCGACGCCAGGGCGAGTTCGGAGCAGCCGGGGCAGTACGCGGACGCCGCGCTCGACGGCAGCACCGCCACCGCCTGGGTCCCCGAGACCACCCGCGCCACCCTCACCGCGGACCTCGGCAGGACCGCCCGGTTCTCGGAGATCCGCCCGCGCTGGACCGACGTGAAGCCGGTGAAGAGCACGGTGCGGACCTCGCTCGACGGGCGGCACTGGAAGACCGCCGACCCGGACGGGGGCACGGCCCGCTTCGTCCGCGTGACGTTCACGTCCAAGGACGCGAAGAAGCCCGCGGGCATCCAGGAGCTGACCGTCAACCGATAGAGGACGGCGGAAGCGGCGACGGCGACGGTGGGGCACCCATGACAAGTGTCCCGCCGTCGCTCCCGTTGCTAGCCTCCCGGGCGTGGCAGACGAGGCGTACGAGAACCCGAGACTGGCGGCGCTCTACGATCCGCTCGACGCGGACCGCGGAGACCTGGACGTATACGCGGACCTGGCAGAGGAGTTGGGGGCACGTCAGGTCCTGGACGTGGGGTGCGGCACAGGTACGTTCGCTCTGCTCCTGGCCGACCGCGGGCTGCGCGTGACCGGCGTCGAGCCGGCCGCGGCTTCCCTCGACGTCGCGCGCTCCAAACCCGGCAGCGAACGCGTGCGCTGGATGCACGGCGACGCGACGGCGCTCCCCGAGATGCGGGTGGACCTGGCCACCATGACCGCCAACGTCGCGCAAGCGATCGTGGACCCGCAGACGTGGGAGAACACCCTGCGCGCCGTCCACGCCGCGCTGCGGCCCGGCGGCCACCTCGTCTTCGAGACCCGCGACCCGTCCCGGCGGGCATGGGAGGAATGGAACCGCGCCGCGACCCTGCGCACGGTCCCCGTCGACGGCATCGGCGACGTCGAGACGTGGGTGGAGGTCACCGACGTCAGCCTGCCGCTGGTGAGCTTCCGCCACACCTACGTCCTCACCGCGAAGGGCGAGACCCTCACCTCCGACTCCACCCTGCGCTTCCGCGAGCGCGACGAGGTGATCACCTCGCTCACCGCGCACGGCTACACGGTGGAGGAGATCCGCGGCGCCCCTGACCGCCCCGGCAGGGAGTTCGTCTTCCTCGCCCGCCGCCGGAGCCGCGCGGGCACGTCAGCGCAGGGTCATCCGGTACGCCAGCGGCGAACGGCCCGTGATCAGGACGCGGATGCCGTCCGGTGTGAGTGAGCCGTTCATCCAGGTGTACCGCTCCCCCGGCTCGACCACGGGAGGCTGTTTGCCGCCCTTGCCGTTGCCGGGGCCGAAGGTGATCCGGTCGTCGCCGACCGTGTAGCTCGCCTCACCGCTGACGAGCTGATAGGTGTCCTTGGCTCCGGCGACCGGCTCGAGGCCCGCCCCCGACAGCTCGCCGCCACGGCGGAAACACAGTTCGAGGGCCAGCGGCACCGCGGACTCCGACACGTCGAAGGCCAGCTCCCAGCCGCCGCCGTCCCTCTCGCGCACCAGGATCTCGGTGCGCAGGGCCCGGTACTCCTTGGGCCGGTGCGGGAAGTCCATCGCCGACCAGAAGCGGCCGTCGTCGGTGAGCGGGTAGAGCCCGTCCTTGCGCCGGTGGCGCCGCGGCAGCGGTTGGTGAAACGCCGCTCGGACCTCCGCGTGCAGCCGCCACGCGTCCCCACGCCGCTCAAGACCCTCGGACCGGAAGGGGCCGAGCGAGAAGAACTGCGGGGAGAGCCGCAACGAGTCGAGAATCGCGGCGCCCTTGCGCATCTTGAAGAAGGTGGGGCTGGTGGACAGGCCCGACGAGATGGCGTGCAGCTCCGGCAGATCCGTACCGCCGAAAATGCTCGCCGTCCGTTCACCGCGACGCACCCGCACCAGACCGCAGCTGGTGTCGTGATGCTCGAAATCGGTGGGCAGCTCCTTCACGGTGGGCAGTTCACGCGCCAGCTCGGGACGGTCAAGGACCTCGGCGAGACGGTCGCCCGGCGGGGTCTCGCCGAAGGTCTGCCCCGCGCCGCGCTCCCGCAACAGCGCGGCGACGGCCGCGAACGTCCCGTTGCCGTCGCGGATCGCCAGCTCCCGGTACTGGAGCCAGAACTCGGGCAGGTGGCGCAGCGCTGCCTGGTCCTGGCGGCGCGAATGGACGGACTCCACCTCGCCGTTGGGCTCGGTGACATACAGCGAGGCGGTCAGGTTGTCCCGTACGTGTGCGTACAGGTCGCGCCGGTCGTGGAAGCGGGCGATGGTCAGCAGGGACGGGTTGGTCACCACCGCCGAGTAGGTGGGACTGCGCTCGCTGTACTCGCCGCCCGGGAGCTGGTCGATGCCCTCCGCGAGCCAGGCGTCGATACGCCGGGGATAGGAGGGGTCGGGCCAGCGCCGGTGGATGCGGGTGAGCGCGGAGCACACCAGCCAGCGGTGGTTGGCCGTGTGGACACCACCGTTCGCGAGGCCGGGGCCCGCCTTGCGCAGGATCCGCTCGACCGTGCCGCGCAGCTTCCGGGTCGCCTGTTCGCCGTCCTTGTCGAGCAGGGCGTAGGCGATGTTGAGGTCGACGACGGAGAACGCGGTGTCCGGCGGTGAGTGGACGGCGCCCTGGTCCCACAGTCCGTCGTCGTACTGCTCGGCGGCGAGGGCGTCCGCGAGTTCGCCCAGCGGGCCGATGAGCGCGGCGTCGTGGTGGTGGGCGGAGTCGGCGTGCACATAGACGGAGGTGAGGGTGCGCAGGCCGCGGGCGGCGGCGCGGGCCCTGCCCATGTCGCGCAGCTCGGTGAGGGTGGCGGCGTACCCGTCGAGGACGTCGGCGGCGCGCCGGTCGGCGGCCTGGGTGAGGAAGCCGACGAAGTCCGCGTCCTGCGGGGGCCGTTCAGATGCGGCGGCGGTCGGCCCTCCCGCGGTGGTGGCCATTCCCACGGCCGCGGCCGTGGCGGAGGTGGCGATGAAGGTCCTGCGGGCTATCACGCGGTCTCCCCCTGGGGCAGGCGTACGGTGCGTACATCGATGGCGGTGAGGGCCAGGGCCAGCGGTCCCGGCACCAGGAACGCGAGCGGCAGCATCATCCAGGCGCACAGCGCGGTCGCCGCGAGGGCGAGCAGGGCCAGGGCGCTGCCGCCCACGTCCCGCGCCGCGTCCCCGGCGGCTTCGCGCAGCGCGGTGCGCCAGTCGGTGAGCGACGCGGGCCGGGCGCAGGCGCGCAGGCCCACGATGACAGCGCACGCCCCGATCGCCGCCGCCGTCACGGCGAAGACGCGGGCCCCCGGAAGCCCGGCTCCGGCAAGGGCCAGGTCCGCGGCGCACAGCAGCACTCCGGCGAGCGCGAGCGCGCCCGCCGCGAGGTCGCCGGGGCGGAACCGCTCACGCAGCAGCGCCACGTACCGCCGCGCCGTCACCGGTCGGTCGTCGGTGGTCCCGCGCACGGTCGCGCAGGCGGTGGAGAGCGCCGCCGGAGCGGTGATCAGGGGCAGAGAGGCGAGCGCCGTGACCACGCCGAGTGCCAGGACGTCCGCGAACAGGGTCATCCGCGGCCCGAACATCTCGCCCGTCTCGCGGGCCCGCGCGCTCATCCCTTCACCCCGGAGTTGGCCATGCCCTCGACCAGGAAGCGCTGGAAGGCCAGGAAGAACAGCACGATCGGCAGGAGCGCGATCACCGACATGGCGAACATCGGCCCGAACGCCGACTGGCTGGAGGCGTCCACGAACGACCGCAGTGCCAGCGTCAGGGTGAATTTCTCCGGCGAGAAGAGATAGATCAGCTGGGTGAAGAAGTCGTTCCAGGTCCAGATGAAGGTGAAGATCGCGGTGGTGATCAGCGCGGGCCTGGTGAGCGGCAGGACGACCAGGAAGAAGCTGCGGAACGGCCCGCAGCCGTCGATCCTGGCCGCTTCCTCCAGCTCGCGTGGCAAGCCGCGCATGAACTGCACGATGAGGAAGACGAAGAAGGCCTCGGTGGCGAGGAACTTCGGCAGGATCAGTGGCCAGTAGGTGTTCACCATGCCGAGCTGGTTGAAGATGATGTACTGCGGGATCAGGACGGCGTGGTGCGGCAGCATGATCGTCGCGATCATGAAGGCGAAGAGCGGGCCCCGGAAGCGGAAACGCAGCCTGGCGAAGGCGTAGGCCGCGAGCGAGCAGCTGATGACGTTGCCCAGGACCGCGCCGCCCGCGATCAGCAGGGAGTTGGTGAGCAGCCGTCCGACGGACACGTCGTCCACGCCGTCGAGGGCGGTCGAGTAGTTCGACCACTCCAGCTTGCTCGGCAGCAGGTTCAGGCTCGCGATCACCTCGTCGGCGGGCTTGAGAGACGTGGCGAGGAGCCAGGCCAGCGGATAGAGCATCACCAGGAGCGCGGCGAGGCATCCGGCGTGCAGGGCGACACGACGCCAGGGAAAGGCCCGCCGGCCTGCGGTGGTGGTGGCGGTGGTGGTGGTCATCGCTCCCCCTCGTTCGCGTAGAAGACCCAGGAGCGCGAGGTGCGGAAGAGCACCGCGGTCACCACTCCGATGGCGATCAGCAGGACCCAGGCCATGGCCGATGCGTAGCCCATGTGCGAGGCGACGAAGCCGCGGTCGTAGAGGTAGAGCGTGTAGAAGAGGGTCGAGTCGGCGGGGCCGCCCTTGCCGCCGCTGACCGCGAAGGCGGGGGTGAAGACCTGGAAGGCCTGGATGGTCTGGAGGACCAGGTTGAAGAAGAGCACCGGGGACAGCATCGGCAGCGTGATGGAGACGAACTGGCGCTTGCGGCTCGCTCCGTCCACGGCCGCGGCCTCGTAGAGCTCGGCGGGAATCTGCTGAAGCCCCGCCAGGAAGATCACCATGGGGGCGCCGAACTGCCAGACGGTCAGGAGCGCCACCGCGAACAGCGCCCAGCCGGGCCTGTTGACCCAGCCGCCGGTGTGGATGCCGATGTCCGACAGGAGATGGTCGACGGTGCCGCCGTCGTTGAAGACCGCCCGCCACACCAGGGCGATCGACATGGAGGCGCCGAGCAGCGAGGGAGCGTAGAAGGCCGACCGGTAGAAGGCCTTGCCGCGCTTCATCGACTTCAGGGCGAGAGCCACGGCCAGGGCGAGCGCCAGTTGCAGCGGTACGGCGATCACGACGTACATCAGGGTCGCGCCGACCGAGCGCCGGTAGCGCGGGTCCTCGGTGAACATCTGCACGTAGTTGCGCAGGCCCACCCAGCGCGGGGCGTTGAACAGGTCGTAGTCGGTGAAGGAGAGGTAGAGCGAGACGGCCATCGGCAGCAGGGTCAGCACGACCGCGCCGAGCACCCAGGGCGAGAGGAACACCCAGGCGGCGCCCTCGCGTTCTCGCTTTCCGCGCTGCTTGACCGCGGGCTCGGGGCTTTTCGCACGGGCGGCCTTGGCGGGGATGTCGGTGGTGGTCATGACCTCAGCTCCGCCTTCGCCTCGGTGATGAAGTCCTCGGCAGCCTCGCGCGGTGACATCTGCTCGAAGGACACCTGGTCGTAGTCACGCCCGAAGGTGGTCTGCAGGGAGGTGTCACCCGGGGGCGGCGCCTGGGGCGGAGCCTTGAGGCTGCCGTCGACGGAGTCCTGGTAGTCGGCGATCGTCTTGTCGAAGTCCTTGAGGTCGGGGCCGATGTCCTCGCGGATCGTCTCGTTGACCGGGATGCCGCGGGAGGCGCCCAGGATGTCCGCCGCCTTCTCGTCGTTGATCATGAAGTCGATGAGCTCGGCGGCTTCCTCGGGGTGCTTCGTGGTGGCCGCCGCCCCCATGAACATCGAGGGCTTGAAGTACTGGCCGGGTGTGCCGTCGGCGCCCGACGGCATCGGGGCCAGCGTCAGCCCCTCGCCGACGATGGGCGTGTAGCCGCTGGCGGGCGCGTCCCAGTTGAAGTCGGAGGTCGCCTTGCCTCGGGCCAGCGGCTGGTTCTCCACCGTCCCGTCGAGCTGGGTGGTCTGCTGGGCGGGCGACACCGCGCCCTCGCGCCGCAGCTTGTCGGCGAAGGTCCACCAGCGGGTCAGGTCATCGGCCGTGAAGCCGAGCTCGCGGTCCTTGGTGTAGAGGGTCTTGCCCTGCCCGCGCAGCCACACCTCGAAGCAGTCCTCGCTCTGTCCGGGGTCGACGGAGCCCGGCTTGCCGGTCCTCTTCGCCAACTCCCGCATGGCGTCGGCCCATTCGCCCCAGGTCCAGCCCTTGCGCGGGAGGGCCACCCCGGCCGCCTTCCACTGCTTGGCGTCGTACACGACGGTCTCGGTGCCGCGGCCCTGCGGGATCGCGTACTGGGTGCCGTCCACGACCCCGGTGGCGAGGAGACCTTCGTCGATCTCGTCGGTGCGCAGGGCCTTCTTCCGCTTGCCGAGGTCGAGCAGGATGCCCCCGGTCGCGTACTGGTCGATCTGCCGGTAGTCGAGCTGCATCACGTCGGGGGCGTCGCCGCCCGCGGCCTGGGTGGCGAGCTTCTGCTTGTACGCCTCGTAGCCGGCGAACGAGGTCTGCACCGTGACCCCGGGGTGCTCCTTCTCGAACAGCGCGACGGCTTCCTGGGTGCGGGCCGCCCGGTCGGGGTTGCCCCACCAGGTGTAGCGCAGCACGGTCCGGCCGCCGCCGCTCGCTTCGTCCGAGCCGCCGCAGCCGGTGAGCAGCGCGCTGAGCGTGAGCGCCGCGACCGTCGCGCAGGACCACTTCGTCCTGTTTCCGGGCATGCCGATGACACCTCTCCCCTCTGGTTCTTGACGCCTGCTTCTACGGACGAGGAGTTACTCGCCGTGGTACGGCAGCGTGGTCCCCGGCAGTTCGTACTCGTCGCGGCGTCCGCACATGCCGTAGCCGCCCAGGCGCGATGGACGGCTGTCGTACGAGCGCGCACCGGCGAGGTGGTCGGGGCGGCCGGACTCGAGCGCGTCGAGCTGGGCGCCCGTGCGTTCGGCGGTGGCCAGCGCTCCGGCCCGCCACAGCTCGCGCCAGGTGGGGATCTTGTCCCGCACGAGCCGGGCCGCGGTCTGCTGGAACTCCAGGTAGGGGCCGTTGTCCCCGGCTTCGAGCGCGTCGCGCAGCGGCAGGTATCCCTCGACGGCCAGGTCACGGCGTTTGCGGGCGGCGGCTTCCGCCTCCGGTCCGCTCTTCGCGGGGAGGCGTGCCGCGGCGGCGTACCGCTCCGGGTCGGCGAGCACGTCGGGCGGGAAGGTGAAGACGGCGTCCCCGGCCTCCGGCAGGCCGCTGTTCTGCATCAGGACCGTGATCCGCAGATCGCCGCCCTGCACCATGCGGTGCACCGTTCCGGGCGTGAACCACGCGACGGAGCCCGCCTCCAGGGGGATCTCCCGGTAGCCGTCGGGGCTGAGGGTCTGGACGGCGCCGCGGCCGCCGGTGACGACGTACGCCTCCGTGCAGACCAGGTGCAGATGCGGGCTGCCGCCGCACACTCCGTCGGCGGCCTCCCAGTCGTAGGCTCTCAGGTGGGAGAGGCCGACGGCTCCGGGCAGGGGGTGCGGCAGGCTCACCATGTCAGTCCCTTCAGGTGCGTGGCGACGCGGTCGCGGTCCCAGGCTCCGTCGGCGACCACGACGCGGTAGCGGTAGGTGAAGGACGCGCCGGGTGCCAGCGCGAACTCGTCGAAGAACGCCCAGGAGAAGGCGACGGTGGGGATGGGTTCGGAGCGTACGAACCAGTGCGATGCGTTGATCGCGCTGCCGTCGAGGTTCTCGGGAGCGTGGGCGAAGACGAGCGTGGAGTGCGCGTCGACGTCGTCGTGCTCGGCGGTGAAGGCGAGCCAGGGGCCCTGGGTGCCCATGAGGCCGGCCGCGTCCTTCTCGTCGTCGGGGCCGAAGGCGGTGCCGCCGGTGAAGTCGCGCGGACCGCGCCACTGCAGGCCCGTGTATCCGGCCATGTCGCGGCCCGCGGTGGTCGGCGAGCCGAAGCGCAGGGGTTCGTCACGGATGTTGGTCAGGCGGATCGACCAGTCGACGGCCCAGGACCCCGCGTCCTGGTCGACGGAGTGGACCGTGATGTCGCGCTCCTCCCTGGCCCATTCCTGGCCGCCGTTCTCGACCCAGGTGAGCTCCTCGGTGAGGTGGAGGCGGTCCTCCTCGACGTCGAGGGCGGAGAAACCGTCGTGGCGCATGGACCCGACGCGTTCCGGCAGGCGCAGATAACCCTCGCCGTGCACATAGCTGTTGCCGCCCCAGAAGTTCTGCCCGGACAGATGGCTCGCGGTCATCTGGAGGCCCTTGTGCCAGCGGTGGTCGTTCGGGCGGTACCCGGAGACCTGGTGTCCGGCCAGGGTCCGCAGGGGGTGGATGTAGGGCTTGCGGGCCTCGAAGGCGTCCGGGTCCGGTGCGTAGACGTAGCTGAGCAGCTCGACGCCGCCGGAGGTGACCGTGATGCGCTCGCCGTGGGTGTGGGTGACCTGGATCGTCATCGCGTGGGGCTCCAGTCGGGGTGGTTGCCGTGCATGGCCGGGTAGTAGGGGTCACCGGAGGTGATCTCGCCCGCGAGCACCGGCCGTCCGGTGAACGCCGACTTGTAGAGCGCGGCGGCGAATTCGAGGGTGCGCCGGGCGTCGGCGCCGCTGCCCGGCGGCCGTACGCCCTGTTCGTACGCGTCGAGGAGCGCGCCGAGCTGGGCGGCGTGCGAGCTGGGCACGTCGGCGGCGGGGGTGCGCCAGGCGTCGGCGCGTCCGGCGTCCACGTGCGGGGCCGGGGTGTAGACCCAGTCGCCGTTGGAGTGGCCGTAGAGGTGGGTGAGTTCGAGCGTCGCGTCGGCGCAGTCGACGCGGATGCGGCTGACCTCGTCCGGGGACAGGACGCTGTTGACGACGGTGGCGAGCGCGCCGTTCTCGAACCGCACCAGGGCGGTCGACACGTCCTCGCTCTCGGTGTCGTGCACGAGGCGGGCCGCCATCGCACGCACCTCGGTCCAGTCGCCGAGCAGGTGAAGCAGCAGGTCGAACTGGTGGATGCCGTGGCCCATGGTGGGGCCGCCGCCCTCGCTCTGCCAACGGCCGCGCCAGGGCACCGCGTAGTAGGCGCTGTCGCGGTGCCAGGTGGTCTGGCAGTGCGCGACCCGGGGCGCACCGAGCTCGCCGCCGGCGATCAGTTCGCGGGCGTGGACGGCGCCCGAGCCGTAGCGGTGCTGGAAGACCACCGAGGCGTACGCCCCCGAAGCCTCCTCGGCGGCGGCGATCTCGTCGTACTCGGCGAGGGAGAGACACAGCGGCTTCTCGCACAGCACCCACGCGCCGGCCTTCAGCGCGGCCACGGTCTGGGCACGGTGCAGCGACGGTGGTGTGCCGATCAGGACCAGGTCGGGGCGGACCGCGTCGAGCATCGCGTCGACGTCCGTGTAGCCCGCGACGTCCATGTCCAGCGCCGCGGCCTCCGCGCGGAACGCGGCGAGCCTCGACGGGTCGACGTCCACGGCGGCTCTGAGGTCGATCCGGTCGGAGTGGGCGCGCAGGGCCGGCAGATGACTTCCGGTGACGATGCCGCCGGTGCCGACGACGGCGGCCCGTGGACGAGTGGGGGTGGAGGACATACGGTCTCCTCGAACGAGCTTAGAAAGCGCTTGCACCGGGATTGACCCTAGGCACCGCGTGAATGTCAGGACAAGACCTCGGAGCCGAAAACTGAAACGACTCAATATGTGGACGCGCCAGTCCGGCGCGCCAGCTCGCGGCCGTCGCCGTGCGTTCACCGCCTCCTCACGACGCCCCCACCGGCCCCCCCACACCTCAGCCCCTCGAAGGAGTCACGCATGTCCATCGACGCCGCGCGCCGTCGCCGCCGCTGTGCCGTGGTGGGACTCGGCGCCCGCGCCCAGCTCTTCACCGAGGCGCTCGCCGGTCCCTACGCGGACCGGATCGAGCTGGCCGGATTCTGCGATGTCAACACGCACCGCATGGCCGTCCACAACGCCTGGCTCGCGACCGCTCACCCCGGCCGCCCGCCCGTACCGGCGTACTTGGCGGACGACTTCGAGGAGATGCTGCGGCGTGAGCGCGTCGACCTGGTCGTGGTCTGCACCGTCGACCGCCTCCACGCCTCCTACATCGTGCGGGCCCTCGAAGCGGGCTGCGACGTGGTCACCGAGAAGCCGATGACCACGACCGCCGAGAGCGCCCGACGCATCCTCGAAGCCCAGCGCCGAACTGGCCGCCAGGTCCGGGTCGCCTTCAACTACCGCTACAACCCGGCGCATTCGGCCCTGCGTGAGCTCCTGGCGGACGGCGCGATCGGCGAGATCGGCTCCGTGCACTTCGAGTGGCTGCTCGACCTGCGGCACGGCGCGGACTACTTCCGCCGCTGGCACCGCGACAAGGCGAACTCGGGCGGCCTGATGGTGCACAAGGCCACCCACCACTTCGACCTGGTCAACTGGTGGCTGGGCGCGCGGCCCGAGACCGTCTACGCACAGGGCGGGCTCTTCTTCTACGGCGACGAGGCGGGCAAGCGGCGCGGCCTGGCCCGCGACTACACCCGCGCCCACGGCTCCCCCGCCGCCGAAAACGATCCGTTCGCCGTCCGCCTGGCCGACTCGTCCGTGCTCAGCGCCCTGTACCTCGACGCGGAGGGTGAGGACGGCTATCACCGCGACCAGAACGTGTTCGGCCCCGGGGTGAGCATCGAGGACGACATGGCGGTCCTGGTGCGCTACTCCTCCGGCGCGACCCTCACGTACCACCTGACCGCGTACGCGCCCTGGGAGGGCTACCGGATCGCGCTCAACGGCAGCGAGGGACGCCTCGAACTCCTCGTGGAGGAGTCCACCTGGACACGCCCCGACGTACGGACGGAGGGCACGAGCCCCGTGCTGCACGGAGCGGCGGTCGGCGACGAGGCAGGGCGTACGCACCTCCAGCTGCGCCGCTTCTGGGAGGAGCCCCGGGAGGTGAAGGTGCCCGCGGGTGAGGGTGGGCACGGCGGCGGGGACGTGCGCATGCTGGCCGATCTCTTCGGCGAACGGCTTCCCGGTGGCGCGGACCCGCTGGGCCGCGCGGCGGACGCCGGCGACGGGGCCCGCTCGCTGGCCACGGGCTTGGCGGCGAACCAGTCCTTCGTCACGGGGCTTCCGGTCGACGTCCGAAGCCTCATGGAGGGGTGAGACGACGTACGGGCCGGTCCGCGAGGACCGGCCCGTACGGGTGCGTCAGAGAACTCAGACCAGGTCGAACCGGTCGAGGTCCATGACCTTGCTCCACGCCGCGACGAAGTCCTTCACGAACTTCGCCTTGGCGTCATCGCTCGCGTAGACCTCGGCCAGCGCACGCAGCTCGGAGTTCGAGCCGAAGACGAGGTCGGCGCGGGTGCCGGTCCACTTGACCGCGCCGCTCGCGTCGCGGCCCTCGAACGCGTCCTGCGCCTCGGACGTCGACTTCCAGGTCGTGCCCATGTCGAGCAGGTTGACGAAGAAGTCGTTCGACAGAGTGCCCGGCTTGTCCGTGAACACGCCGTGCTTCGAACCGGCGTGGTTGGCGCCGAGGACGCGCAGACCGCCGACGAGGACCGTCAGCTCGGGCGCGCTCAGCGTCAGCAGGTTGGCCTTGTCGATCAGCAGGAACTCGGCCGGCAGGCGGTTGCCCTTGCCGACGTAGTTGCGGAAGCCGTCGTGGGTCGGCTCCAGCGCGGCGAACGACTCGACGTCCGTCTGCTCCTGCGTGGCGTCGACACGGCCCGGCGTGAACGGCACCTCGACCTGGACACCCGCGTCCTTGGCCGCCTTCTCGACCGCCGCGGAGCCGCCGAGAACGACCAGGTCGGCCAGCGAGACCTTCTTGGCACCGGAGTTGAAGGACGACTGGATGCCCTCAAGCGTACGCAGCACCTGCGCGAGGCTGTCCGGGTTGTTCACCTCCCAGCTGCGCTGCGGCTCCAGACGGATGCGACCGCCGTTGGCGCCACCGCGCTTGTCGCTGCCGCGGAAGGAGGACGCCGCGGCCCAGGCCGCGGAGACAAACTGCGCGGTGGTGAGGTCCGAGGCGAGGATCTGCTCCTTGAGCGACGCGATGTCCGAGGCGTCGACCGGCTCGCCCTCGGCCGTCGGCAGCGGGTCCTGCCACAGCAGTACCTCGTCGGGCACCTCCGGGCCGAGGTAGCGCACGACCGGGCCCATGTCACGGTGCGTCAGCTTGTACCAGGCGCGGGCGAACGCGTCCGCGAACTGGTCCGGGTTCTCGTAGAAACGCCGCGAGATCTGCTCGTAGACCGGGTCGAAGCGCAGCGACAGGTCGGTGGTGAGCATCTGCGGGCGGTGCTTCTTCGACGCGTCGAAGGCGTCGGGGATGATCGCCTCGGCATTCGTCGCCACCCACTGGTTCGCACCCGCCGGGCTCTGGGTGAGCTCGTAGTCGTACTCGAAGAGGTGCTTGAAGAAGTCGTGGCCCCACTTCGTGGGCGTGGTGGTCCAGATGACCTCGAGGCCGCTGGTGATCGCGTCCTTGCCCACGCCGGTGCCGTGGGTGTTCTTCCAGCCGAAGCCCTGCTGCTCCATGGACGCGGCCTCGGGGTCGTCGCCGACGCTCTCGCTCGGTCCCGCGCCGTGGGTCTTGCCGAAGGTGTGGCCGCCCGCGATGAGGGCGACGGTCTCCTCGTCGTTCATCGCCATGCGGCGGAACGTCTCGCGGATGTCGCGGGCCGCGGCGACCGGGTCCGGGTTGCCGTTGGGGCCCTCGGGGTTGACGTAGATGAGACCCATCTGGACCGCGCCGAGCGGGTTCTCCAGCTCGCGGTCCCCGGTGTAGCGCTCGTCGTCGAGCCAGGTGGTCTCGGGGCCCCAGTAGACGTCCTCGTCGGGCTCCCAGACGTCGGCGCGGCCACCGGCGAAGCCGAAGGTCTTCAGGCCCATCGTCTCCAGGGCCACGTTGCCGGTGAGGACCATGAGGTCGGCCCAGGAGAGGTTCTGGCCGTACTTCTTCTTCACCGGCCACAGGAGCCGGCGGGCCTTGTCGAGGCTGACGTTGTCCGGCCAGCTGTTGAGCGGGGCGAAGCGCTGCTGTCCGGCGCCCGCGCCGCCGCGGCCGTCGCTGATCCGGTAGGTGCCGGCGCTGTGCCAGGCCATGCGGATCATCAGCGGGCCGTAGTTGCCGAAGTCGGCCGGCCACCAGTCCTGCGAGGTGGTGAGGACCTCGGCGATGTCGCGTTTCACGGCCGGCAGGTCGAGGCTCTTGAACGCCTCGGCGTAGTCGAACTCCTCGCCCAACGGGTTGGCCACCGCGGGGTTCTTGGCGAGGATCTTCAGGTTGAGCCGCTCCGGCCACCACTGACGGTTTCCACCGCCCTGGGTCGGGTGCGGCGCGCGTCCGTGCGCGACCGGGCAGCCGCCGGTCTCTTCCGGCTTCGGGTCGGTGACGAGCGCGTCATGGTTCTCAGTCATGGGAATCCTTCCGGACGGGGCGGATCACGGTGCTCTGGAACTGCGAACGGCGGAACAGTTGGGGGCGCCCAGAGGTGACACGGGCCTCGGCGGCCTGAAGGGCCCGCCGGATTGAGATTCCGCGAGCGGGGTACCGGATGCCGGGCCGAGCGGACCCGTCTCCTGAAGTCACGTGCTGTTCCCTGCTGTTGCCCTGTCCCTTGGCCGTCGGCCGGAACTGATCCTACGATGGACCAAGTCCAAGTCAATACGACAGACGGGTCCGTACGAATTCAGTCGTCAGACAAAGCACAGATAGGCTGGTAAGCATGAGCGATCTTCTGGGACGGCTTCGGGGACGTGGCTGGCGGATGACCGCGCAGCGCCGGGTGGTCGCCGAGGTACTCGACGGTGAACATGTCCACCTGACCGCGGACGAGGTCCTCGCGCGCGCCACCGACCGGCTGCCGGAGATCTCCCGTGCCACGGTCTACAACACCCTCGGCGAACTGGTCACCCTCGGCGAGGTCATCGAGGTGTCCACCGGCCGCGCGAAGCGCTACGACCCCAACGCCCACCAGCCCCACCAGCACTTGGTGTGCTCGGGCTGCGGCGCCATACGCGACGTCCATCCCGGCGGCGACCCCCTGGCCGCCCTGCCGGCCTCCGAGCGGTACGGCTTCACCGTGTCCGCGGCCGAGGTGACGTACCGCGGAATGTGCCCGGACTGCGCCCGCGGGTGACCGGGGGCTCGTCCCGAGGTCCGCCAAGACTCCCGTCACAGGAGGCAGCGCCATGACCGATCCCGACTCCCCCATCCCCCGGTTCCACCTGGCCATGCCGGTCGACGACCTCGCCGCGGCGCGCCTCTTCTACGGTGAGGTGCTCGGCCTGGAGGAGGGCCGCAGCGCGGACACCTGGGTGGACTGGAATCTGCACGGCCACCAGTTCGTCACGCATCTCGCGCCGAAGGCCGCCCAGCGCGTGCACAACGCGGTCGACGGCCACGACGTCCCGGTGCCGCACTTCGGACTGATCCTGCCGGTCCCCGAGTTCCAGAAGCTGGCCGAGCGCCTGCGCACGGCGGGCGTCGAGTTCGTCATCGAACCGTACGTACGTTTCGAGGGCGAGAAGGGCGAGCAGCGGACGATGTTCCTGCTCGACCCGTCCGGCAACGCCCTGGAGTTCAAGGCGTTCGCCGACGACTCCCAGGTGTTCGCCGTCTGATCCGTCAGCCCTGCAGCAGATCGCCCAGCACGGTCATCAGGAATCCGGTCAGGGGCACCAGGGCCACGGCCGCGCCGAGTGCGCCGAGGGCGAGGCCCGCGCCCAGGTGGGCCAGCGCCCGGCCTCCGCGGACCCTGCTGGGATCGTCCGGATCGTAGGTGACGTCCACCGCCGGGTTCCGGCGCCGCATCAGCACGGTGACCGACGAGTCGTGCGTCAGCGTCACGCCCCCGGTCGTGGTGAACCGCAGGACGGGGTTCATGGCCTGCTGCTTGTTCGACGTCCGGTAGTCGATGATCTCGCCGGGCACCGTCACCCCACGGCGCCGCAGGATCCACGGGTCGCGGAGGAAGACCTTCCAGGCCAGCGCCAGCAGTCCGGCGCCGCCGGGCAGCAGGAACGCGGTGGGAGCCAGCCACTTCACCTGGTCCGGTGCCTGCACCACCGTGAACAGCAGGACGAGCAGCAGCAGATAAGCGCACACGCCCATGCTCACCCGGGCCGCGCGCGTGGTCAGCGAGAGCGGTGTCCGGGGCGTCGGCCCGGTCGTCACCAGCGCCGTGCCGTCCGCCACCGGCGTGACGCCCTCCATGGCCTGCCGCAGCCCCTCGGCGAACGCGCCCACCGCGTTGCTGTTGCCGCTGCTGACCTGGAAGCCGTCCCCCGAGGCGTCGCCGCTGATCCGCAGCCGCACCGAGGTCATGCCGTCGCTCTCCACGGCGCCGAGGGCCCGCAGCGGTATCCGCCACGTCGCGCGCCCCCGCACCACACGCACCTCTCCGCTCTCCAGTCGCATGGCGCCCCCGCGCCCCTTCAGCACCACTCTCATGTCCCGCCCCATGGGCGGATGGTAAGGCCTGATCGCCTCTGCCATCCGCCCGGACGCCTGTCCGGAGGGGTCAGGGTGCCATTTCGTACTCTCCGGCCAGCGCTTCGACCCGCTCCCACACCCGTGCCGAGCGCGCGTCGTCGACGACCGGGCGCCGTACCGCGCCGAGGGCCCAGTTCTGCTGCGCCTCGGTGGCGGAGTCCTTGCCGTGCAGCTCGACGGCGTGCGCGGAGAAGTCGCGTACGAGGACGGCGAACAGCTCGTCGAGCACGTCCTGGTCGAGGCCGGTCAGGCGCGCCTGCTCCAGGATCAGCTGGCCGTGCACGACCAGCGCGAACAGCTGGCCGACGGCGAGCAGGAGGTCGAGGTCGCGGCTCTGCTCCTCATCGGGAGCCGCGGTGGTGACGAACTCGCAGAGCGCGTCGGCCTGTTCGCGGAAGCGGGCGACGTTGGGCACCTCGGCGTAGGAGTCGTAGGCGGTGCGCCAGTCGTGGAAGCGGATGGCGCCCAGGCCGCGGGCCGGGCCCTGCCGGAAGAGGAAGGCGTCGTCCGCCGCGTCCAGGCGGGTGGGCACGGGCTCGTAATCGGCGGGGTTGAGCAGGTGGTTGCCCATGAACTTGAGGATCAGGGCCAGGTTGACGTGGACCGTGCCCTCCAGCTTGGGCAGGCCGCGGATCTCGACGGCCGCCTGCGCGAAGTAGTTGTCCTTCTCGAAGCCCTTGGCCGCGATGACGTCCCACATCAGGTCGATGACCTTCTCGCCCTCGGTGGTCACCTTCATCTTCGTCATGGGGTTGAAGAGGAGGTAGCGGCGGTCGTCGGGGCCCGCGGAGCGGAAGTAGTCGACGGCGCGGTCGCTGAACAGCTTCATCCCGACGAGGCGGACGTAGGCGTCGGTCAGCTCGCGGCGCACGTGCGGGAAGGCGGTGACGGGGCGGCCGTAGAGGATGCGGCCGGTGGCGTGGGTGACGGCCTCGTACATCGCGTGCTCGCAGATGCCGATGGAGGCGGTGCAGAGGTTGAACTTGCCGACGTTGACGGTGTTGAGGGCGGCGTCGAAGGCGGCGCGGCCGGTGTGCAGGATGTCTGCGGGCGCCACCGGGTAGTTCTCCAGGCGGAATTCACTCACGTACTTCGACGAGTCGACGACGTTCTTGACCAGGTGGTAGGCCTCGTGTCGGCTGTCGGCGGCGAAGAAGACGTAGCCTTCGGGGCCCTCGATGTCGGTGCGGCGGCCGAAGACGGAGACGAGTCCGGCCGCGTTGCCGTTGCCGATGTAGTACTTGGAGCCGCTGGCCCTGAAGCCGCCGTCGCCGTCGGGCGTCAGGAGCATGTCGGTGGAGTAGATGTCGGCGCCGTGGGTCTTCTCGGACAGGCCGAAGGCGAACACCTCGCCCTGGTCGAGGAGTTCGGCCGCGCGGGCACGGGCGGTCTCGTTCTCGCTCTGCCAGACCGGGCCGAGGCCCAGGATCGTGACCTGCCACGCGTACCAGTAGTCGAGCCCGTAGAAGCCGAAGATCTCGTTCAGGGCGGCGATCCGGGCGGTGTCCCACCGCGCGTCCGGCTTGTCACCGGCGGCGGACGCCGGGGTGAGGAAGGCCGCGAAGAGGCCCTCCTTGGCGGAGAACTCCAGGAAGTCCGCCAGCCAGGCGCGGTCGCGGTAGTCCTGGATCAGCCGGCGCTTGCCGCGGGCCTCGAACCAGTCGACGGTGGCGCGCAGCAGCCTGCGGGTCTCGGGGTCGAAGTGCTTCGGGTCGTAGGTACGCGGGTTGAACAGCAGCGGGTCGGCCATGGGTGTTCGCCTTTCCGGCTCGGGAGGTTTCGGCGGATTCAAAGAAACGAGGGGTGGTTCGTGGAGCAGGCCGGTCAGCCCTGGGGGCCGAGCCGGTGGAGGGTGGCGAGCACGTCGTCGAGCCAGTCCAGCGTCATGCGTTCGTAGGCGATGCCTCCGCGCAGCACGACGTGCTGGAGCTCCTGCCCGGCGTCGGGCGTGGCGGGCGCGTCGGGTCCGGTGAAGTCACGCAGCTCCCCCGCGAGGTAGCGCGCGAGCCGGTCGGTGTGCGCCTGGCGGTGCCGCTCGACCTCGTGGATCAGCGCGGCCGGGTCGTCGAAGGCCGCGCCGCGGATCTTCACGGCGAGCTCGTGTCGCACGCTCTCGGGCTCGATCGGCTCGTGCAGCCACCGGGAGAGCGCGGACCGCCCGAGGGCGGCGACGGAGTACTCCTTCTTGTCCGGGCGCGCTTGCTGCGCGACTTCCCGGACGTCGATGAGGCCGTCGCTCTCCATCCGCTTGAGCACGCGGTAGATCTGCTGGTGGGTGGCGGTCCAGAAGTAGCCGATGGACCGCTCGAACCGCCGGGCCAGCTCATAGCCGGAGCCCGGTTTCTCAAGGAGCGAGACGAGGATCGCGTGCTCTAGCGCCATGCCCCGATCCTGCTATGCAACTCGTTGCATAAACAAGTGGCGCCGCCCTGGTGAGACACGGCTCACCCGGGTGCCACTCCATTCGCCCGGCGGCGGCCGGCGGGTCAGTCCGGCATCGACTCCACGAACGCGGCCGCCGCCGGTGAGTTCCGCGTCCGGCTCCACACCAGCCGCTCCTCGCGGACGGGCCCGTCCGCGACCGGCACCACCGCAAGGCGGGGAAGCCTCGGCACCAGGCGGGAGGGCAGCAGCGCGATGCCGAGCCCGCCACGCACCAGGTCGGCGAAGAACTCGAGCCCCTTGGCCTCGAACGCCACCTCGCGCCGCAGCCCCGCGGCCTGGAACGCCTCGTCGGTCTGCGCCCGCGCCGCGATGCCCGCGGGGAAGTCCACGAACACCTCGTCCGCCAGCCGTTCGAGCGGCAGCGGTTCCCCGGAAGCCGCGGCGGCCAGCGGGTGACCGGGGGCGACCACCGCCACATGGCGGTCGACCACGAGCGTCCGGCTGCTCAGACCGGGCTCGTCCGTACGGAACGACGGCGGCACCCCCAGGAACGCCAGATCCAGGGCGCCCTCCCGCACCCCGCGCACCAGAGCCTCGCTCATTCCGTCGATCAGCCGCATCGTGACCTGCGGATACGTGGCGTGATAGGCCCGCATCAGGCCCGGCACGTCGACCGCCGTCACCGTCGAGATCGCCCCGATGGCCAGGCGGCCGCGGATCTCACCGGTCGCCGCCGCCACCTCGGCCCGTGCCCGCTCCGACGCCTCGAGCGCTTGGCGCGCGGCGGGCAGGAACGCCTCGCCCGCCGGCGTGAGCGCCACTCGCCGGCTCGTCCGCTCGAACAGCCGCGCCCCGAGCTCCTTCTCCAGCTTCCCGATCTGGTGGCTGAGCGCGGACTGCACCACCAGACACCGCTCGGCGGCCCGCGTGAACCCACCCGTCTCGGCGACCGCGACGACATAGCGCAACTGCTGCAGCTCCATGCGATCCATCGTGCTGCGCGATCGTTCGGATGACAAGGATGTGTTGGACTCATCAATGGGACCGGCCGCAGGCTGACTGCCATGACACAGACGGGACTTGACCACCATCGCGCGAGGGATCCGGACGAGCGCGAGACCCCGGGCCGCGGCCTGCTGCTCCTCATGGCCGTCGCCACCGGCCTGTCCGCGGCGGGCAACTACATCGCCCAGCCGCTGCTCGACCTCATCTCCCGCGACCTCCACCTCGGCAGCGTGCTCGCGGGGCTCGTCGTCACCGCGTCCCAGGCCGGGTACGCACTCGGTCTTCTGCTGCTCGTCCCGCTCGGTGACGTCATCGACCGGCGCCGCCTCGCGGTGACCCTGTTCGTGGCCACCGCCCTCTTCCTCGGCGTCTCGGCCCTGGCTCCCAGCGGCCCGGTCCTCCTCGCGGGCACCGTCCTCGCCGCCCTCGCCTCCGTCGGCGCCCAGGTGGTCGTCGCCCATGCCGCCGCTCTCGCCACCGCAGCGACCCGGGGCCGCGCCGTCGCCACCGTGATGTCGGGCGTGCTGCTCGGCGGCCTGCTCGCCCGCACCGTCGCGGGCGGGCTGTCCGAACTGGGCGGCTGGCGCACCGTGTACTGGGTGCTCGCCGCCCTCATGACGGGCGCCGCCGTCGTCCTCCACCACCGGCTGCCGTACCTCGCGGTCACCGCCGACCTGCGCTACCCGGCCCTGCTCCGCTCCACGCTCTCCCTGATGCGCCAGGAGAGCGTGTTGCGCCGGCGCGCCCTCCTCGGCGCACTGTCCTTCGCCTCCTACAGCGTCCAGCTCACCGCGCTCACCTTCCTGTTGGCCGGTGAACCCTTCCACTGGGCGGCCCCCGCGATCGGTCTCTTCGGCCTGGTCGGCGCGGTGGGCATCCTGTCGATGACGTTCGCGGCGCGCCTGAGCGACAGCGGCCACGCCCAGCACGTGGCCGGTGTCGCGACGGCCCTGCTGCTCACCGGCTGGCTGACCCTGCTGGCGGGAGAGCGGTCGCTGGTCTGGCTCGCGGTCGGTGTGGTCGCCCTGAACATCGGCCAGCAGGCGGTCCTCAACAGCAGCCAGACCATCCTGTTCGCGCTCGACGCCGAGGCACGCAACCGCATCAACTCGGCGTTCGCCACGAGCCTCTTCCTCGGCGGCGCCGCCGGCTCCGCGCTCGCCTCCGTCGTCTGGGCGGCCGCGGGCTGGTCCGGGGCCTGCGCACTGGGAGCGACCCTGGCCGTAGGCGCCGTGACCGTGTGGGCCTGGGACCGCTACCGGCCCTCCAAGTGACCTTCGTATCCACGTAATTGAGGAGTACCCATGCACATCACCGTCTTCGGAGCCGCGGGCAACGTCGGCCGCCGTGTCGTCACCGAGGCCGTGGCCCGCGGGCACGAGGTCACCGCCGTGGTCCGTGACGCGGCCAAGGCATCCGGACTGCCCACCGCCGCCAGGATCCGCACCGGCGACGCCGCCGACCCCCACACCGTCGCGACGCTCGCCACAGGACAGGACCTGGTGATCACCGCGACCCGCCCCGCCTCCGGTCGCGAGCCCGAACTGGCCGCCGTCACGCGAGCGTTGCTCACCGGACTGCACGCCACCGGCGTACGACTCCTGCTCGTCGGCGGCGCCGCCGGTCTCACCCTCCCCGGCACCGACGGCACCCTGGTGGTGAACGCCCCCGATTTCCCGCCGTCCCTGCGCCCCATCGCCCTGGCCTGCAACGAACAACTCGACGCGTGCCGCACCACCGCCCATGACGTCGACTGGGCCTACCTCAGTCCGCCGTCCCTCCTCGAACCGGGCGAGCGCACCGGCCGCTTCCGCCTGGGCGCCGACGAACTGATCGTCGACGCCCACGGCGTCTCCGCACTCTCGATGGAGGACCTCGCGGTGGCCCTCCTCGACGAGGCCGAACGCCCGAAGCACCACCGGGCCCGGTTCACTGCGGGCTACTGAGTCCCGAGCAGGGCGAACGCGGGGCAGGTCAGATGCGGTCGGCGGCGATGAGGAGGTAGTGGAAGCTGCCTTCTCGGTACGCGGTCAGGAAGGATTCCTCGATGCCGGTGGCCAGCGAGGACTTGGCCCGCAGCTCCCAGTAGGGGATGGTCGCGGCGGTGAGGTCGACGACGTTGATGGGGACCAGCCCGTTGGCCGCCAGTGCCTTGAAGTACGCGCCGCGGGAGTGGATGTTGCAGGTGTAGTGCTCGTCGATGCGGCTGACCGCCTTGGAGCGGCCCCCGGTCACGTCGTTGTAGCAGCCGGTGATGCAGACGTAGCGCCCGCCGTGGACCAGCAGCCGGGAGTACTCGGCGAACAGCGGGAACAGGTCCACGTACATGGTGGACTCGTTGTTCCAGATCCCTTGGAAGGAGTGGGACGCGAGGCCCGTGTTCAGCATGTTGCGGAAGTGGTAGCCCACCTTGGCGGCCACACCCCGCTTACGGGCCTGGTCGTTGGCGAAGGCGACCTGTGCCTCGGAGATGGAGACACCGTCGACCCGGCAACGGAACCGCTGATGGGCCATGATGCTGGTGCCGCCCCGGCCGCAGCCGGAGTCGAGCAGACGATGGCCGGGCTCGATGGCCCCCAAGTGGTCGAGGAGGACGTCCGCCTGCGCCGACTCCAGACGGTGCATCTCCTCGATGACACGCTCGTCCCGGGTCTCCTCGGGACCGTCGAGGACCGACGGATCCCAGTCGCCGATCCCGTAGTGGTGATGGTAGAGGCCGTCGACATCGCCGAGGCGGAGGTTGACCGGGTCCTGCTCGTTGTTCCAGTAGTCCGCGACCGCCCGCTGGTAGGCCGTGCGCACCACGCGGGCAGAGGCATCCGGAGTCACCGTCATCGTGAGAGCTCCTTCGGTGTCAGGCGGGCGTCCGGGCGACCTCGACGTTCTCCAGGACTCCGACCGCGTCGGGGACGAGTACGGCCGCCGAGTAGTAGGCACTGACCAGGTAGGAGATGACGGCCTGGTCGTTGATGCCCATGAACCGCACGTTCAGACCCGGCTCGTACTCGTCGGGTATCCCCGTCTGGCGCAGGCCGACCACCCCCTCCGCCTCCTCGCCCATCCGCAGGGCCAGGACGGAGGTGGCGCCCTCGGCGGAGACCTCCAGCTTCCCCAAGGGGTAGATCGGCACCCCGCGCCATGCGGGCAGCCGGTGGCCGCCGACCTCGGTGTCGCCGAAGTAGATGCCCCGCCTGTTGCACTCACGGCCGAAGGCGGCGACGGCGCGCGGGTGCGCGAAGAACGCCCTGGTCTGGCGCCGCATGCTCAGCAGCTCGTCGAAGTCGTCCGGCGTGGGCGGCCCGGAGTGGGTGGAGATGCGCTGGCCGTAGTCGGCGTTGTGCAGCAGCCCGAACTCCCGGTTGTTGACGAGCTCGTACTCCTGGCGCTCGCGCAGCGCCTCGATGGTCAGCCGCAGCTGCTGTTCGACCTGGTTCATGGGGTCGTTGTAGAGGTCGGCGACCCGGGTGTGGATCTTCAGGACCGTCTGGGCCACGCTCAACTCGTATTCACGGGGCGCGAGTTCGTAGTCCACGAAGGTCCCCGGCAACGCGGGCTCGCCCACATGCCCGGCAGCGAGCGCGATGTCGGCCTCGCCGCGCTTGTTGCGCGGCCGCTCCCCCTCGGCCTGACGCCGCCGCACGTGGGTCCGCAGCCCTTCGCTCTGCCCCGCGACCTCCTCGTACGCCTGCCGGGGCAGCACAAGGACGGTGCACGCGGTCACCGCACGCGTCGTGAACTCCCAGTCGCCGGGCTCGTCCGCGACCACCTGCCCGCCGAAGAACGCGCCGTCGGCGAGCATCCCGAGCCGGGTCTCCTCGCCGTACTTGCCGGTCCCGGTCTTCTCCACCTTGCCGTGTGCGATCAGGTAGACGTGGTCGGCCGGCCGCCCCTCCTGGGCGAGCACCTCTCCCGGCGCCAGCTCCCGCTGCTGGAACCGCTCGGCCAGCGCCCGCAGCACCTCGGGGTCGTCGTATCCGCGCAACAGCGAGAGCTCGCCCAGTTCCGCGGGGACGACGCGGACCTCGGCGCCCTCCTGGACGAAGGTCACCCTGCCGTCGCCGACCGCGTACACCAGGCGCCGGTTCACCCGGTATGTGCCGCCGCCCACCTCCACCCAGGGCAGCGTCCGCAGCAGCCAGCGGGAGCTGATGTTCTGCATCTGCGGAACGGTCTTGGTGGTGGTCGCCAGATTGCGTGCGGCCGCGATGCCCAGGCTCAACTGCGCCTGCCCGGCGCTCTGTTCAGGTTGCTCCGACTGCTCGCCCGACGCTGCGGTCGCCATCCTGGTCCCCTCCCACGGCAGTGCGTTGCTAGGAGCTGCGCGGCAAGTGAAGCAGCGCGCCAGGATGCCGGTCGAGAGCGACCTCAGGCCCACACCATGCGTTTGCGCCACATTCCCCGCATCCCGGATAGCCTGCACGAACAACCCGTGACCCGCTGTGGGAGCGGCAGCCTCCGCGTCCGAGGACGGCCGGAAATCGAGCGGACCGCCTTGTTGCACCTCAAGGGCCGTGCTATCCCTGCGTCGAAGAGCGAGAAGCCTCCCGTGGACGGAGTTGCGGATGAAGGCGCCCATTCCCGGAACGCATACGACCGACGGGCCTGCGGACCCTCGTCCCTCGCCCCGGCTGCTGGCACGCATCCTCTCGGGCCCGTCCGGTATCGGGACCGACTCCCTGCGCCTCGCCCCCGTCACGGAAGCGGAAGCGGAAGCAGAGTCGCCCGCGGAGACCCACCCTGGCTCCGAGCCCTCCTCTCGACGGATCGAAGGCCTCTACTGCCCGCCCGCCGTACGGGACGACCGCGCGCTCGCCGACGAGATCAACCACCGGCTCGTCGAGTGGGCCGAGCAGGAGGTGGGCCTCTACCCGGGCACCGAGCACCGGGAGGCGCTCGTCGGCTTCGACCCGGGGCGGTCGGTGGTCCTGTGCCACCCGGACGCACCGGACATCGACCACCTCATGGCCGCGGCACGCCTGCTGGTCGGCGAGAACGCCGTGGACGACTACTTCTGCGAAGCGGAGTACGGCGGCCACGCGGACCGGCGCGGCGCGGCACTCGCGATCGCCCAGTCCGCGATAGACCCGGCTCACAACACCCCCCGCTACGAGGCCGATTGGCGGTCCGGGGTGGAATCCCACCCCGCCCTGCGCGCGATGCGCTCGGCCATGGACCACTTCCGGGCCCTGGCCACCCCGGCGCAGGCACACCGCTACCGGCACGACATCGCCGGCCTCTACCTCGGCTACAACGCGGAAGGCGACTGCATCACCCAGCGCCGCACACCGGCGGTGTGGGAGTACCTGGTGCAGCGGCAGTTCAACAACTTCCGCCCGTGCCTGACCATCACCGACGCCGTCGGCGGATACGAGCTGCCCGCACACCTCTTCGCCGAGCCCGCCGTACAGCGCGCTGTTGCCTTGTCCTCGAACGGCGCGACCCTCTGCAACGACCTCTACTCGCTGCGCAAGGAGCAGCAGAGCGAACGCTTCCACTACAGCCTGCCGACCGTGATCGCCGCCGAGGAGAAGTGCTCCATCGAGGACGCCTTCCAGAAGGCGATCGAGGTGCACAACGAACTCGTCCACCTCTTCGAGGAACAGGCCGCCGTGCTCTCCGCGACCGATCCGCTCGTCGCCCGCTTCATGACGGGTCTGACGAACTGGGTCGGCGGCAGTCACGAATGGCATGCGGGGAACGTCGGCACGCGGTACGCGACGTCGCCCTGACGTCATCGGATCAGCTCACCGCGTCCCGCACCAGCTCCGCGATCCTCGCCTCACCCTCGGCGGTCAGCTCCTTCAGGGCGTACGAGGCCGGCCACATGGCGCCGTCGTCGAGGTCCGCCTTGTCGCTGAAGCCGAACGTCGCGTACCTCGCGCTGAACTTCTGTGCGCTCTGGAAGAAGCAGACGACCTTGCCGTCCTTGGCGTAGGAGGGCATCCCGTACCAGAGCTTCGGCGCCAGCTCCGGCACGTTCTCCTTGATCACGGCGTGGATCCGCTCGGCCATGACGCGGTCCGATTCCTGCATCTCGGCGATCTTCGCGACCACGGCGGCCTCTTCCTCCGCCGCCTTGTCGGCGCGCGACCCGCGGCGCGAGGTGGCCTTGAGCTCCTGGGCGCGGGCCTTCATCGCGCCGCGTTCCTCGTCGGTGAATCCGTCGAACTTCGCAGCGGAAGCAGTGGTGGCAGTCATGGCAGGTGTCCTTACGTACGTAGGTGAGAGGGAAGCGGTGGTGCCCGGGGGAAGCCGCCGTGGCGGCTTCCCCCGGCGGCGGGTCAGCCCCAGGCGCCGGCGATCTGGCGGGTCGTGGCGTTGAGCCGGTTGAACAGGTTGGTGACACCGGTCATGAGGACGAGCGCGGCCAGCTGCTTCTCGTCGAAGTGGGTGGCGGCGGCGTCCCACACCTCGTCGCTCACCGCGTCCGCGCGGTCGGCGAGGCGCGTCGCGGCCTCGGCCAGCTCCAGCGCGGCCCGCTCCGCCTCGGTGAAGTACGGGGCCTCGCGCCAGGCGGCGACCGCGGCGAGCCGCTCGTCGCTGACGCCCGCCTTGCGGGCCGACTTGGCGCCGCCGTCGACGCAGGCGCTGCAGCCGTTGATCTGGCTGACCCGCAGGTGCACCAGCTCCAGGGTCTGCGCCTCCACCCCTCCGGAGTGCACGGCCTTGAAGAGCGTCTGGATGGCCGGCATGGCGTCGGACAGGACGACGGCGGGGTTCTGCATACGGGACTGCATCTCGGTGTTCTCCTTCTTCCGGTTCGGCCCCCGTTCCCTCGGGGCGTGACTCCATATCAGCGGGAACCGCTCGCCACGACCACGCCCGTGGGACACCGTGGGACAGCTGAAACACCCTTGAGCAGCGACGACGTGGCCCGGTAGGTTTCTGGCGACACGGGACACTGGGGGGTATCTGGTGGATGAGCCGCAACGCACGGCGAAGGCGGATCCGCAGCACGAACTGGCGGCGCGACTACGCCTGATCCAGGAACTGTCCGGACTCGGCGTACGGGCCCTCGCGCGCGACGCGGGCCTCAGCTCCTCGTCACTGTCCCGCTACCTCAGCGGCCAGACCCTGCCGCCATGGCCCGCGGTGGTCGCGCTCTGCCGTCTCGTCAAGCGCGACCCCCGCCCCCTGCGCCCCCTGTGGGAACGCTCCTCGACTCCCCTCCCCGCGCCGCCGAAGTCCAGCCGCCAGGGCAGGCCGAGGCCCCGCAACGACCTGCCGCGCGACGTACCCGACTTCACCGGCCGCCAGGCGCAACTCGCTGCCGTGCTCGACGCGGTGAGCAGCCACCGCGTGGTCGCCGTCGACGGCATGGCGGGCGTGGGCAAGACCTGTCTGGCGATACATGCCGCGCACCGGCTGGCCGCCGACTACCCGGACGCGCAGCTCTATGTGGATCTGCACGGGTTCACCGAGGGCCGCGAGCCGCTCGACCCCGACTCCGCGCTGCGGATGCTGCTCGGCGCGCTCGATGTCCCCTCCGAGAAGGTGCCCCGCGAGGGCGTCGAGCAACTGGCCGCCTGCTGGCGCGCCGAGTTGGCCGACCGACGGGTCGTTGTGGTGATCGACAACGCCGCCGACGCCGATCAGGTCCGCCCTCTGCTGCCGGGCGCCGGTCCGTCCGTGGCCCTGATCACCAGCCGCAACCGGCTCCTCGGCCTGGACGAGGTGCCGCCGGTCTCGCTCGACGTGCTGAGCCCGCAGGAGAGCGCGGAGCTCCTGGCCCGTGCCAGCGGCGACCCGAGCGGTCCCGAGGGCCGGCTCGCCCGCGACCCGGAGTCTGCCGCCGAGGTGCTGCGGCTGTGCGGCCACCTGCCGCTGGCGCTGCGCCTGGCCGCGGCCCGGCTGCGGCACCGGCCCGGCTGGACCGCGGGCATCCTGGTCGAGCGGATGGCCGAGGGAGCGAACGAGTTCGACACCGCCTTCGCCATGTCCGTACGGCAGTTGGACCGCGCGCAGGCCCGCCTGTTCCGGCTGCTGGGCCTGCTGCCGGGAGGTTCCTTCGACGAGTATCTGGCGGCGTCCCTGGCGGACGTGCCGCTGCACAGCGCGCGGGCGATGCTGGAGGACCTGGTCGACGCGCACCTCGTACAGGAGTCGACGGCGGGCCGCTACCGCCTGCACGACCTGGTGCACCAGCACGCGCGCCGGGCTGGCGAGGAGCAGGACTCACCGGCCGAACGGCAGCGGGCCCTCGGCCGCTTCCTCGACTACTACGTGCACGCCGCGGCGGCCGCCGACGCCGCGATGCCGTTCCTGTCCCCCGGCCGAGCGCCCTCGGCGGGCCCGGCGCCCGCCGCCCTGCACCGCTTCCCCGACAAGCACGCCGCGTTCGCCTGGCTCGTCGCGGAGTACGAGAACCTGGTGGCCGCCTTCGAGACGGCGGCCGCCGTCGGGGCCGACGCGCACGTGTGCGAGCTGCCGCGTTTCCTGCGGGCGTACTTCGCCCGGCGGTGCGGCACGACGCATCTCAATGTTCTCTTCGAGCGGGCGCTGGCCGCCGCCGAGCGCCTCGGCGACCCGCTTCAACTGGCCGACGCGCACAGCGACCTGGGCTTCGCCCGCTACAACGCGGGCCGTATGGCGGAGGCCGCCGCGTCGTACAAGGCCGCCTCCCGGGCGGGGAGCCCGGGGTCGCAGGCCGAGCTGACCCTGCGGCGCGGCTATCTGAAGTGGGACGAGGGGTTCGTCGAGGAGCCGCTCGAACTCTTCCGGCTGGCCGGGAAGTTGTACGAGCAGGCCGACTGCCCGACGGGCAGGGCCGCGGCGGCCGCGGCCGAGGCCTGGGCGATGCTGCAGCTGGGACACCGGGAGGAGGCGGCGCAGCGGGCCCGGGAGGTCTTGGGCCTACCCCGTGCGGACCCCGCGTCGCCGCCCGCGCTGACGGCCCGGATCACCCTCGGCGTGGCCATCGCCGACGAGGAGCCCGACGAGGCGGCGGAGCACCTGCATCAGGCGCTGGCGCTGGCCCGCGAGGACGGGCACCTGCACAACGAGGCGTGGTGCCTCAACTGCCTGGGTGTCGCGCTGCGGCGCATGGGCCGCCACGACGAGGCACTGGCCAGTCACCGAAGGGCGTTCGCACTGCTCGACGAGCTCTTCGAGGAACACTGGAAGATCCATTTCCTCAACGGCTACGCAGAGACCTGCCGCCTGGCGGGCCTGCCCGAAGAGGCCCTGCGCCTGCACCGCCAGGCTCTCGAACTCGCCCCACGCCTGGGCTACCGCAACCAGGAAGCACTGGCACACGAGGGCATCGCGACCATCCTCGACACCACGGACCCCACCACAGCGGCCGAACACCGCGCGGCAGGCCAGGCCGTTCTGCAGGAGCTCACCGCGTGAAGTGGCCGGACCGCCTTCCGGTGGGCGCGCGGAGTCGCCCACCGGAAGGTGCGGTCAAAAGCGCACCGCGTAAGCGGCGCGGCGGCGCAGGGACTTGGTTCGCTGGGCCTCGTGGAAGCGGGCGTCCTGTTCGAGGATCTCGGTGGCTCGGCGCACCTTCGCCCCGGCCCGTTCGATCGCCTCGTCGAGGGGCATGACCAGGGGCAGTTCGAAGATCTCGACGATCCGCTCCACGCGCTCGCGGACACTGCCGCCCACCACGTGGTACGGGATCTCCAGCTCCTCCAGGGTCTCGATCAGCAGGTCGTCGGACATCTGCCGGAACTTCTCGGAGACCGGCCGGTGGCCGTCCGCCTTCATCTCGAACTCGACCGGCAGGTGCACATAGGCGTCGTAGATCCGCTGGGCACGGGCCTTGGCGACCGCGCCGTAGGCGTCCATGTACTGGCGGTAGAACCGCTTGACCGGGAGTCCGGCCATGTTCTTCACCGCCCGCAGGAACAGGTTGGCCCCGGGGTTGATGCCGACCCGCATGCGGGCCTCGCCGTAGATCCACTCGTGGATCACGGAGCCGTCCGAGATGAACGGCCCCTCGCCGGCCTCGTGGTGGATCCGCTCCTCGAGCCGGCGTAACCCCAGCATCGTCAGCTCCATCGCGCTGAGCTCCTGGACCTGCTTGCCCGGAACGAGGTCCACGAGGATCTCCCGCGACGTCATCGCGTGGGTGCGCGGGATGCCCGTGGCCATCGACAGCGTCTCGGTCGTGGTGCTCTTGCCGCTGGAGTACGTCCCGGAGATCGCCAGGTGCAGACCGGTGTGTGGTGTGGGGGTGCTTGTGTTCCCCATGGTGTGTTCTCTTCCCGTGGTGAGGGACCCGGCCGCAGCCGGGTGTGGGTGGCCCGGCCGCAGCCGGGTGTGAGTGATGTCGTCGGCTGTGCTCAGCCGCCCAGGCCCAGGCCTCCGCTGACCGGCAGGACCGCTCCGGTGACGAAGCGGCCCGATGGGCCGGTGAGGTAGCGCACGGCGGCGGCGACGTCGGCCGCCTCCCCGACGCGGCCGAGCGGAGTGATGGACAGCAGGTGTCCGCGGCGGTCGTCGGTGATCTCGCGGCTCATGTCCGTGTCGATCAGACCTGGCGCGACGACATTGACGGTGATGTTCCGCGGGCCGAGCTCCCAGGCCAGGGAGCGGGCCATGCCGAGCATTCCCGCCTTGGCCGCCGCGTAGTTGACCTGGCCGGGCGCTCCGTACGCGAACGTCATGGAGGAGATCAGCACGATCCGGCCCCAGCGCGCCCGGACCATGCCGCGCACGGCACGCCGTACGGTACGGAAGGCGCCGTGCAGATTGACGTCGACGACATCCGTGAAGTCCTGCTCGTCCATGCGCAGGATCAGGGCGTCCCGGGTGATGCCCGCGTTGACGACGAGCACTTCGACCGGCCCGTGTGCGGCCTCCGCCTCCGTGAAGGCGGCGTCGATGCTCTGGGCGTCCGTCATCTCCGCGCGGACACCGAACAGCCCGTCGGGCGGTGCGGTGTCCCGGTGGGTGACGGCGACCCGGTCACCGTCGGCCGCCAGGGCGGTGGCCACGGCGAGTCCGATGCCGCGGTTTCCGCCGGTGACCATGACCGAGCGTCCCATCAGTGGCTCCCCGGGGTGGTGGCGTCGTGCGCCTGACGGGCCCGCTGACCCGACGTACGGCGGAGTTCCGCCGTACGTCGGCCGGTGAGTGCCAGGTTCCGGGCGGCTGTCGTGACGATCAGGAGGCCGATCTCCCCCAGGCTGAGGTGCTCGTCCATCGCGTGCTCGGTCATCGGGATCACCTCGCCGAGCCGGTCGCCGCCACGCAGTACCGCGACGCATCGGCGAACAGGTGCTCGACGGCCGCCGCGAGGCGGTCGGCCGTCAGCGCGTTGGGCAGCAGCCGCCGGGCGAAGCGCGGGCTCAGCGGTGTTCCGTCACGCGGTTCCTCCGTCAGCAGCGACGGCAGGAACGCCATCGGTGTACGGGCCAGTTCGGCGTCGCTCTCCGCGAGGAAGCGCGCCGCACGTTCCCTGTGTACCTCGGGCAGCCAGTCGAGGAACGGCAGACCGACCTCGACGACCTCGTCGTCCGCGGCCCCCTCGAAGCCGATGTCCGCCTGCATGTCCACGTGCATGTCCGCCTGGTGCCGCAGCAGTTGACGGGGCGCGGCCCGCCACTCCTCGCGCAGCATCGGCACGCGGCATCGGGCCTCGTCCAGCAGGACGAGCAGCGGCCGTTCCCCGTCCAGGTGCTCGCGCACCTCGGCACGCTCCTTTTCGTTCGGCCACAATGCCGTCGGTGTCCAGTGCCTGGGACCCATTCCGTGGCCGTGCTCTTCCCAGAGCAGGCGGGCCGGCCCTTCGAGCACGACGAGCACGTCTCCTAATCGGAGCGTGGGCGTAAAGCGCATGATCTCTATCCCCCGTTGCGTTTCTTGCGTTTCTTGCATTTCTTGCGTCTCACGCATTTTGTACGCGTCTTATTCTTTTTTTGCGCCTGCCCGCGTGGTTATGCGGCGACAGCGGGCAGACGGTGCGCCAGCCAGCAGCGGCCGTCGATCCCCGCGAAGTCGTCGACGGCCAGTTCCGCGGTGCGCCAGCGGGCATCGCCCATGGACAGCAGCCGGGAGTTCGCGGTGCGCACGGTCGGGGTGAAGCTGTGCCCCAAGGGGCGCACCGGCGTGCCCGCGCTGATGACGAAGCGCCGCATCCAGAGCGTGTCGGTGCTGCCGCGGGACAGCCCGTCCTGTGCGTAGAGCAGGACCTGAGCCAGTTGGGCCACGCCCACGAGCGCGTCGACCAGGGAGACCGACGGCCCGTAAGCCGCTTCCGCCCCGCAGGTGCGCGCGTCCCCGCGGGTGTGGGCGTCCTCGTCCGTGGCGACGACGCGCTGCAGCCCTTGGATCTGCTGCCGGTCGAGGTCGACGCGGACCTGCTCGGCGTGCTGGGCCCGCTGCTTGTAGCCCACCCCGTAGTGGCGTGCGCGCGCCGGCCCGAGCGCCTGCTTCTCGTCGTCGTACGTGACCGGGGTCCCCGCCCGGCTGCCCTGCCCGTGCACGAGCGTGCAACGCACCTTCAGGCTCCCGACGCGGCAGTCGAACGTACTGGCCAGCGTGGCGCGTTCCCCGGTGGGCCCCTCTTCCCCGGTGGAGCCCCCTTCCCCGGTCGGACCCTCGACGGCGACCAGCCTGCCGCGTACGGGAAAGTCCGCGAGGTCCTCGTGCGGCGCGCTGCCGGCCCGTACGTCCGCGCTGCGCAGCCAGATCCTGCGCCGCTCGGCGGCGCCGAGCCCGAAGGCCCGGCCGAGGTGCGTCTCCGCCAGGTTCGCGGCGAGCACCAGCGCGTCGATGCTGCTCAGATGCGGTCGCAGCTCACCGGCGCCCGATTTGCGGGACCAGTCGCGCGGATAGGTGAGCGTGCCGCGCGCGGTGACCAGCGCACCCGGGTCGGCGGAGCCATCGGTGGTGATGTCCTTGAGGCCCTGGGTGACGCGCTTGTATCCGCTTCCGAAAAAGCGGGAGCTGCCGGGCCCGAGGCAACTTTCCAGAGATCCGTATACTAATTCCTTGCTGCTCATTCCCCGTTTACCTTCCCCCATGTCGCGAGTCATGCGACCCGGACAGAAAAAACACTATCCGGCACATCAGAGGGAAAGCAATTAGTCAAGGTAATCTGTGACGGCCTCCACAGATCGACCCAAAGTAAACCTCAAATAGGGAGTCTTTAACTCCAGTTGCACCGCAGAATTCACGGAATTCGGTGGGCCATCAGGACGCCCGGACACCCGGACACCCGGACATGCGCAGATCACTCGCAGGCGACCACGCGCGGCCAGCGGTCGGCCAGCAGATCGCCGAGCAGTGTCCGCAGCCGCTCGCGGTCCTGCGCGGGCACGGCGGAGAGAAAGTCCTGTTCCACGGCGTCGACGGCGCGCCCCGCGCGTTCGAGCGCCGCGCGGCCGTCGTCGGTGAGACGCAGGATGTAGCGCCTGCGGTCCGACGGATTGCGCCGCCGCTCCACATGCCCGGCCCGCTCCATCTCGTCGATCAGGGCCACCATGGTCGTCGGATCGAGGTGGAGGAGTCTGCTCAGATCCTGCTGAGACAGGGTCAGATCGCTTTCCAGCGCCGCGAGAACGTAGAAATAGCGCAGGCGCATACCCTGCGCCATGAGCGCCTTCTCCGCGTCCTCCATCAGGATCGATCCTGCCTTGTTCAGCAGATAGCCGGTCCTGCGGACGAGGGGAAAGTCGAGCCCGGCGGGTTGCGCCGGAGTGGGCGTCGCCTCAGTCATCCGGGCCGCTCCCCTTTTACTGCTGTCATTTCGGTGAAGGGACCGGGCCGGGGGATGCTGTCGCTCGGTCATGCCGAGCATCCCCCGTGCCGATCGTCGATCACGTCAAGGGTACTGGCGCTGACACCGGCCTCCAAGGCCGGTGTCACGCAGGGTGCCACGACTGTTCGGGGTGGGTAGCCCGGCCGTCTCCGACCGGGTCACCCATCTCCCCCGACCCGGTGGCTCACCCGTCTCCCCCGGCATGTACGGACTGGGCCACGGCCGGCGCTCCGGCGCTCTCCCCCTCCAAGAGCCCCTGTGGCTGGCCGGCGTTGACGACAGTCCGGCTGCTCTGCACGTCCACGGTCTCGCCCCGGGCGCTCTCGTGCAGATCGCGCGTACGGATGAAGGCGAAGCCCACCACCGCACCGACGGCGGCGACGAGCGCGCACACCAACATCACATCCGTCAGCCCGTCCACGAAGGCGGCGCGCGCCGCCGCTTCGAGTGCGGGCGCCGCCCCCGAGGGCGCACGGCCGACGGCTTCCGCGCCGCCGCCCGCCGCCACGGCCTCACCGAACTCGTGGGCGGACGCCCCCAGTTGCCGCCCGGCATCGGACTGCGTGAAGAGGTCGGTCACCCTGCCCTGGAACGCCGCGCCGAATCCCGCGATGCCGATGGCCACGCCCACTTGCTGGAACGTCTCGTTGATCCCCGAGGCCATGCCGGCCTTGGACGGTTCCACGACGGCGATGGACAGCGAGGCACGCGGCGGATTGAAGAGACCCATGCCCAGGCCGATCCCGAACATGCTCGGCAGCAGCGCGGTCCAGGAGGTGTCCGGACCGGTGAGCGCGACCAGGAAGAGCCCGACCGCGATGAGTGCGAGGGAGGTCCCCATCAGCAGCCGCTGCGGCACCCGGGTCGTCAGCGACCCGGAGATCGCGGCCGCCACGAACAACGTCCCGGTCAGCGGAAGGAACCGCAGGCCCGTCTCCCACGGCGAGTACGCGAGGACGTTCTGCACGTACGACACCAGGAGGAAGATCGCGGACATGGTCGCGGCGGCGCACAGGAGCGTCACCACCGAGACCCCGTTGAACGTCCTGTTCCTGAACAACGACAGCTGGAACATGGCCCGTTCGCCCCGCCGCCGCTCCACGACGCCGAACATGGCGAGCAGCAGCACAGCCGCCGCGAACATGCCGACGATGGGGGCGCTGCCCCAGCCCTCGGCCTCCCCTCGCAACAGCCCGAGCACCAGCAGGGTCAGCGCGCCGGTGAACAGCACCATCCCCCACCAGTCCACCGCCGGGGCCGACTCCGCTCGGGACTCGCGCATCCGCAGCACGCTCACGGCCATGGCGAGCAGCCCGACCGGCACGTTCACCAGGAAGATCCAGCGCCAGCTCAGCCCGTCGGTGAGCGCGCCCCCGATGAGCGGGCCGAAGGCGATGGACAGCCCGACCACGCCCCCGAAGATGCCGAACGCCTTGCCCCGGTCCTTGCCCTGGTACTCCTGGCCGATCAGCGCGGGACCGACGGCGAACAGGACCGCTCCCCCCAGCCCCTGGACCCCCCGGGCCACGGACAGGACGACGGCGTCGTTCGCCAGGCCGCAGGCGAGCGAGGCCACCAGGAACACCACGAAGCCGATGTTGAAGACACGCTTGCGCCCCAGACGGTCGGCCAGCGATCCGGCTGTCAGCAGCACGGCGGCGAGACCGAGGGCGTACGCGTCGAGCACCCATTGGAGCGAGGTGAAACTCGCGTCGAACGCATCCCTGATGTCGGGCAGCGCCACATTCACCACGGTCAGGTCGAGCAGCAGCATGAACGTGGCCACACACACCACGGCCAGGGTCCACCCCCGCCCGCCCACCGAGGTCGTTCGTCCGGACATCATTCCCCCGAGATCTAAATGATCTACTTCTCAAATCATCGATGTTCCCAACGATTTGAAAAGCTACGAAGGCCCCGGACACCTGTCAACGGAGCGCTCGGGTCTCGGCCATGATCCCCCGCAAACCGGCCGGAAACCGCCCGAGACCCGCGCCCTCACCCCAGGAACGAAAGCCGAACCTCACGCCGGGGGTTGTCCCGGTTCGTGTCCACCAGGCACACCGACTGCCACGTCCCCAGCTCGAGGCGGCCCCCCACCACCGGCAGCGTCGCGTGCGGCGGCACCAGGGCGGGCAGGACGTGGTCGCGGCCGTGGCCGGGGCTGCCGTGCCGGTGCTGCCAGCGGTCGTCGGCGGGGAGCAGGGTGTGCAGCGCGGCGAGCAAGTCGTTGTCGCTGCCCGCGCCGGTCTCCAGGATCGCCACCCCGGCAGTCGCATGGGGCACGAAGACGTTGAGCAGACCGTCGCGGCCGGCCGCCGCCTCACTCAGGAAACCCTCGATGTCGCCGGTGAGGTCGAAGACCTTCTCGGACGACCCGGTCGTGATGTTCAGGACACGTGTGGTGAAAGCATCGGACATGGGTCCATCCTCCCTCAGGGATCGTCCGCCCGCTGAGCTGCGGCGTCCGCCTTTCGAGACGGCATTGACCGTACGCGGACGACCTGGCTACGTTCTGCGGCATGTTGCGTTCAGCCCTGCTCACCACGCGCGGTCACATCGACCTGCTGCGGGTGGCTTCTGCTGCGTGTCGTCGCGGCTGCTGACGCCTTCTCAGTTCACTTCTTTTCTCTCGCTCTTCTCCGTCCTGATGCCTTCGCGCGGTTGACCGCCCCGTCCTGCGCGTAGGCCTTTCGGGCATCCCTCCCTCCTGCCCTGGAGCACCCATGAGCATCACCCATGCCCCGCCGGATCCCCCATCCGACATTTCGGGAATATCCAAGGGCGCCGAAGACACCCGTCCGGCCGATCCCGATCTCGTTCCCATCGTCCCGTCCTCCACCCGTCGCACCCGCGTCCCCCGCTGGCTGCGGCGCACGTCCGGCCCCCTCGCGCTGCTCGCCCTGTGGCAACTCCTCAGCTCCACAGGGGCGTTGAGCAAGGACATCCTCGCCTCACCGGGGACCATCGCGGGCGTCGCCCGTGATCTCCTCGCCGACGGCTCACTGACCTCCGCCATGGGGGTCTCCCTGCAACGGGTCGCGGTGGGACTGCTGCTCGGCACCGTCGTCGGGACCTCGCTCGCGCTCGTCTCCGGGCTGTTCCGCGTCGGCGAGGATCTCGTGGACGCCAGCGTGCAGATGCTGCGCACCGTGCCGTTCGTCGGGCTCATCCCGCTGTTCATCATCTGGTTCGGCATCGGCGAGGCGCCCAAGATCGCCATCATCACGCTCGGCGTCTCCTTCCCGCTCTACCTGAACGTGTACGCGGGCATCCGCGGGGTCGACTCGCAGCTCATCGAGGCCGGTGAGTCCCTCGGTCTCTCCCGGTGGGGGCTCGTGCGGCACGTCATCCTGCCGGGCGCGCTGCCCGGTGCGATGACCGGGCTGCGTTACTCCCTGGGCATCGCGTGGCTCGCCCTCGTCTTCGCCGAGCAGATCAACGCGGACTCCGGGATCGGCTTCCTGATGGTCCAGGCGCGTGACTTCCTGCGGACCGACGTGATCGTCGTCTGCCTGATCGTCTACGCCTTCCTCGGCCTCATCGCCGACTTCATCGTCCGCACCCTCGAAAGGCTGTTGCTGCAATGGCGACCGACATTCACCGGCCGGTGACCCCCAGCACGCCCACGCACGCGGCCAGTTCGGCCGTACGGGTCGAGGGGCTGACCCGCGCCTTCGACGGGCGTGCCGTCATCGATCGCCTCGACCTCGACGTGCGGCCGGGCGAGTTCGTGGCGCTGCTCGGACGCAGCGGCTGCGGCAAGTCGACCCTGCTGCGCATCCTGGCCGGGCTCGACCGGGACATCGAGGGCACGGTCCTCGTGCCGCGCCGCAAGGCCGTCGCGTTCCAGGCACCCCGGCTCATGCCCTGGAAGCGGGTGTGGCGCAACGTCCTGCTCGGGCTGCCGGGCAAGCCCGGACGCGGCGCCGCGGAGCAGGCGTTGGAGGAGGTCGGCCTCAAGCACCGTACGAACGCCTGGCCCAAGACGCTCTCGGGCGGCGAGGCCCAGCGCGCCTCACTGGCCCGCGCCCTGGTGCGCGAGCCCGATCTGCTGCTGCTCGACGAGCCGTTCGGCGCACTCGACGCGCTCACCCGCATCAAGGCCCAGCGCCTGGTCGACGAGCTGTGGCAGCGGCGCGGCTGCGCCGTCCTGCTGGTCACCCACGACGTGGAGGAAGCCGTGCTCCTCGCCGACCGGGTGCTCGTCATGGACGAGGGCGTCATCGCGTACGAGACCGAGATCGACCTGGACCGGCCGCGCGGCATATCCGATCCGCGCTTCGGCGAGCTGCGTGCCGAGCTGCTGCAGCGCCTTGGCGTCGACGCTCCCGATCACAGCGCGGAAGCCGCCGCGGCGTGAACCCAGCTCATGCCCCCTCCCTCATGACCGGCACGGACACACCGCACAGCACGTCCAGTACGAACAGCCCGCCCAGACCGAACGGACTCATCATGCGACGACACCTCGCCGCCCCCGCCCTGCTCCTCCCCCTGGCCCTGCTGCTCGCCGCCTGCTCCGGCTCCCCCTCCGCGAGCACCTCGTCCGCGGGCGCGGGCGGCGGGACCGACGGCCAGGGGTCGCTCACCCTCAACGTCGGTGACCAGAAGGGTGGTTCGGAGGCCGTGCTGCGCGCGGCCGGGGAGCTCGACGACCTGAAGTACAAGATCCGCTGGTCCACCTTCACCTCCGGGCCTCCCCTCCTGGAGGCCGTCAACGCCAAGGCCGTGGACATCGGCGCCGTCGGCAACACGCCGCCCGTCTTCGCCGCCGGAGCCGACTCGAAGATCTCCGTGGTGGCCGCGAACCACGGCACCGCCTCGGGCGAGGCGATCCTGGTGCCCGACGGCTCCCCCCTGAAGAAGACCGAGGACCTCAAGGGCAAGTCCGTCGCCGTGGCGCAGGGCTCATCGGCCCACTACCAGCTGATCGCGTCCCTGAAGGAGGCCGGGCTCGGCATCAAGGACGTCAAGGTCAAGTATCTGCAGCCGGCCGACGCGCTGGCCGCCTACACCAGCGGCAAGGTGGACGCCTGGGCCGTCTGGGACCCGTACACCTCGCAGGTTCTGGAGAGCAAGAAGGGGCACGTCCTGACCGACGGGGACGGTCTGGTGAACGGCCTCTCCTTCCAGGTGGCGGCGCCGGGCGCGCTCAAGGACAAGAAGAAGTCCGCCGCGATCGACGACTACCTCAAGCGGCTGCGCAAGGCCCAGGACTGGGTCTACGACCACCCGGAGGCGTGGGCGAAGGTCTGGGCGAAGGACACCGGGCTGCCCTACGAGGTCGCGCTCGCCGCGGTCAAGCGCAGCAACGGCACGCGGGTCCCGGTGGCCGTCGACAAGGACGTGATCGCCTCCGAGCAGGAGATCGCGGACATCTTCGCCGACCAGAAGCTCATTCCGCGCCGCATCGACTTCGGCGACTACGTCGACACCCGCTTCAACGGCGACCTGCCGCCCTCTACCAGCAAGCCGCGCACGTACCGCAAGGAGTCCTGACCATGACCGTCCACCTCAACTGGTTCCTGCCCACCGGCGGCGACGGACGCACCCTCGTGGACCGGCACGCGTACACCGACGGCGGCATCAAGCGCTCCCGTGTCACACCGGTCAGCGGGGTGCGGGCCCCCGACATCGACTACCTGATCCAGATCGCCAAGGCGGCCGAGCAGTTGGGCTTCGAGGCGGTCCTTACCCCGACCGGCACCTGGTGCGAGGACGCCTGGCTGACGACGGTCGCCCTGGCCCAGCACACCGAGCGGCTCAAGTTCCTGGTCGCGTTCCGGCCCGGCGTCATCTCCCCGGTGCTCGCCGCGCAGATGGCGGCCACGTATCAGCGCATCACGCGCGGACGGCTGCTCCTGAACGTCGTCACGGGCGGAGACTCGACCGAGCAGCGGCGCTTCGGCGACCATCTCGACCACGATCGCCGCTATGCCCGCACGGACGAGTTCCTGTCCGTCGTGCGGGGCGTGTGGGGCGGAAAGCCCTTCGACTTCCACGGCGAGCACTACGACGTGGAGGGCGGTCTCACCGCGCTGCCGCCGGACCCGCTGCCGGAGATCTTCTTCGGTGGTTCGTCGGCGGCGGCCGGTCCTGTCGCGGCGCGGCACACGGATGTGTACCTCACCTGGGGCGAGCCGCCCGAGCAGGTCAAGCAGAAGATCGACTGGATTCGTGGGCTCGCCGAGGAGCAGGGGCGCACGGTCCGGTTCGGGATCCGGCTGCACACCATCTCGCGCGACTCGGCCGCCGAGGCGTGGGCCACGGCGAACCGGCTGCTGGACGACCTCGACCCGGACACCATCGCCGCCGCCCAGCAGGCGCTCGGCCGCAGCGAGTCGGTGGGCCAGCAGCGGATGCTCGCGCTGCACGGCGGTTCCCGCGACGAGCTGGAGATCTCGCCGAACCTGTGGGCGGGCGTCGGTCTCGTGCGGGGCGGCGCGGGCACCGCGCTCGTGGGCAGCCACGCGGACGTCGCCGACCGGATCGAGGAGTATCACGCGCTGGGCGTCGAGCACTTCGTGCTCTCGGGCTATCCGCATCTGGAGGAGGCGTACTGGTTCGGCGAGGGCGTCATCCCGGACCTGGCGGCGCGCGGTCTGCTGCCCCGGGTTCCGGCATCCCGGCTCGCCGGCGTGCCCGCGGCGAACGGGCGTCCGGCCTCCGCTCCGGGCGGCGCCCCGCTTTTGGTGGCGGGCGGGCGCTGACCCGCGGGCCCGCACGGGAAGATCCCGTACCCCGATGGAGTTAGTAGAAGCGTGAACGACCTCGGGGTACGGGACGCGGCGGCGCGGGATGCGACCGCACATGAAGCGGTACGCGACGAAGCGGCACGCGAGGTGGACGTCGTCGTCATAGGCGCCGGGCAGGCGGGCCTGTCCAGCGCCCACCACCTGCGCAAGGCCGGCCTCGTGCCGGATAGGGACTTCGTCGTCCTGGACCACGCGCCCCGACCCGGCGGCGCGTGGCAGTTCCGCTGGCCCTCGCTCACCTACGGCAAGGTGCACGGCATGCACGCGCTGCCCGGCATGGAACTGACGGGCGCCGACCCCGCGCGCCCCTCGTCCGAGGTCATCCAGGAGTATTTCGAGGAGTACGAGCGGCGTTTCGACCTGCGGGTGCACCGTCCCGTCGACGTCCACAAGGTGCGCGAGGGCGAGGGCGGGCGGCTGCTCGTCGAGACGTCGGCCGGGGTCTGGTCGGCGCGCGCGCTGATCAACGCCACGGGGACGTGGGACCGGCCGTTCTGGCCGCGCTACCCGGGACAGGAAACGTTCCGCGGACGGCAGATGCACACGGCCGTCTACCCGGGGCCCGAGGCGTTCAAGGGGCAGCGGGTGATCGTCGTGGGCGGCGGGGCATCGGGCACCCAGCATCTGATGGAGATCGCCCCGTACGCGACGCAGACCACCTGGGTCACCCGGCGCCCGCCCGTCTTCCGCGAGGGACCCTTCGACGAGAACTGGGGGCGTTCGGCCGTCGCCATGGTCGAGGAGCGGGTGCGGCAGGGGCTCGCGCCGCAAAGCGTGGTGTCCGTGACCGGGCTGCCCGTGAACGACGCCATCCGTCAGGCCAGGGCCGACGGGGTGCTCGACCGGTTGCCGATGTTCGACCGCATCACGCCGAGCGGCGTCGAGTGGGACGACGGGCGCCGCGTGGACGCCGACATCATTCTCTGGGCCACCGGATTCCGGGCGGCCATCGACCACTTGGCTCCGCTGCGGCTGCGCGAGCCGGGCGGCGGCATCCGCATCGAGGGCACCCGCGCCGCCGTCGACCCCCGCGTCCACCTGGTGGGGTACGGCCCCTCGGCCAGCACGATCGGCGCGAACCGAGCGGGGCGCGCGGCGGTACGCGACATCAAGCGACTGCTCGAGGACGTCCCGATCACGGTGTGAGACCCGGGACCGGGACGTCCGGGACCTAGCCGGCCTGCTTTGCCTCGCCCTTCTTCTCGCTCTGGTTCTTGTTGAACTCCGCCACGTTCTTCTGCTGCTCCTCGAAGTTCGCGGTGAAGCGGGTGTCGCCGGGCTTCACCGTCACGAAGTACAGCCAGTTGCCCGGCGTCGGATTGATCGCCGCGCGCAGCGCCTCCTCGCCGGGGTTGCCGATCGGGGTGGGGGGCAGACCCATGCGCGTGTAGGTGTTGTACGGGCTGTTGATCTTCGTGTCGCTGTCGCGGGTCTTCAGCGTGGAGCGGTTCAGGGCGTAGTTGATCGTCGAGTCCATCTGCAGCGGCATGCCTTGCTCGAGGCGGTTGTGGATGACCCGGGCCACCTTGCCCATGTCGGCCTTGGAGCCGGCCTCGGCCTCGATCATGCTGGCGATGGTGACGGTCTGGTAGACGTTCATGGTGTTGCGGTCGGCGCCCGCCGTGACCTGACTGCCGCCGAACTTCTTGGCGGCCGTGTTCACCATGTACGAGAGCACGGATGCGGGGGTCGACTTCTCGTCGATGGGATACGTCGCCGGGAAGAGGTAACCCTCCGGGTTGCCGCGTGCGTCGCCGGGGAGTTTGAGGTGCGCCTTGGGAAGGGACTTCTTCGTGGTGCCCGCCGGTACATCGAGGGCCTTGTCGACGGCCTCGTACACCTGACTGGTGCGCCAGCCTTCCGGGATGGTCAGCGATTCGGGGCCTGCGTCGTCGTCCGGGAGCAGCAGCGGCACCGCCACGGCGGTGACCGCCGCGACGGTTCCGGTCGCGATCAGGGCGATCCGGCCCCGACGCGTCAGTCGAATCGTGCCCCGGCGCGGAGTCTTGGTCTGCAGCATGCGGGCACATTATCGTGCAAACACGGACATACCGAGCATATTTTCATGTCGCTGGCTCCAGTTGGGCGTCCCTGCGGACCAGAGCGGCGTAACGGCCGTCCTTCTCCAGGAGCTCCTCATGCGTACCGCGCTCGGCGGTCCTGCCCGCGTCCAGGACCACGATCTGATCGGCGCCGCGGACCGTGGAGAGCCGGTGGGCGATCGTGAGCGTCGTCCGGTCGGCGGACAGCGCGTCGATGGCGTCCTGCACGGCATGCTCGGTGTGCGTGTCCAGGGCGCTGGTCGCCTCGTCCAGGATGAGCACGGGCGGATCGCGCAGGATCGTCCGGGCGATGGCAAGGCGCTGCTTCTCGCCACCGGAGAAGCGGTGGCCGCGCTCGCCGACGACCGTGTCGTACCCGTCGGGCAGGGACGCTATGTGGTCGTGGATCTGGGCGGCCCCGGCGGCGGCGATCAGCTCCTCGTCCGTGGCGTCGGGCTTGGCGAAGCGCAGGTTCTCGGCGACCGAGGCATGGAAGAGGTAGGTCTCCTGGGAGACGACGCCGACCGCGCGGGCCAGCGTGTCGAAGTCCAGGTCGCGTACGTCGACGCCGTCGATCGTGACGCGGCCGCCCGTCACGTCGTACAGCCGCGGCACCAGATAGCTGAGGGTCGACTTCCCCGAACCGGTGGGGCCCACGACGGCCAGGCTGCCGCCTGCGGGGACGGTGATGTCGATGCCGTCGAGGATCGGGCGGCTCCGGCCGTCCTCCCCGTCGTAACGGAACTCGACGTCCTCGAAGCGGACTTCGCCCTTGATCCTGTCGAGGCGCACCGGGTGCTCGGGCTCGGTGATGTCGATGGGCAGGTCGAGATACTCGAAGATGCGCTGGAAGAGCGCGAGCGAGGTCTGGATCTGCACACCGGTGGAGAGCAGGCTCACGGTGGGCCGGAACAGGCCCTGCTGGAGCGAGACGAAGGCGACGAGCGTACCGATCGAGACCGTCGGGCCGCCCATCTGGAAGGCCAGGCCCGCGGTCCAGTAGATGACGGCGGGCATGGCGGCCATGACGATCGAGATGACGGCCATGCGCCAGCGCCCCGCCATGTTCGAGCGGACCTCCAGGTCGACCAGGCGGTCGGACTCCTCGGCGAAGGTCTTGGTGAGCGAGTCGGAGCGGCCCATCGTGCGGCCGAGCAGGATGCCGCTGACGGAGAGCGACTCGGTGACCGTCGCCGCCATCGCGGCCATCTGCTTCTGCCGCTGCGTGGCTATCTTCTTGCGTTCACGGCCGACCCTGCGGCTGATCCACACGAAGACGGGCAGCAGGAGCAGCGAGACGACGGTGAGGCGCCAGTCGAGGGCGAGCATCGCGACGATGGTGGCGATCACGCTGGTGAGGTTCGAGACCAGGGAGGTGGCGGTGGAGGTGACCGTCGCCTGCATGCCGCCGATGTCGCTGGCGATGCGGGACTGGACCTCTCCGGTGCGCGTCCTGGTGAAGAAGGCGAGCGACATGCTCTGCAGCCGGCCGTAGACAGCGGTGCGCAGGTCGTGCATGACGCGCTGCCCGACCGTCGTGCTGATCAGGGTCTGCAGGACGCCGAAGACGCTGGTGACGACGGCACTGAGGATCATTCCCAGGGCGAGCAGGCTCAGCAGGCCGGTCCGTCCCTGCGGGATCGCGGTGTCGAGGATTTCCTTCAGCAGGAAGGGGGTGGCGACCGAGACCAGGGAGGCGGCGCCGACCAGCAGGCCGACGATCGCGAGGCGAGCGCGGTAGGGGCGGAAGAGGCGCAGGATGCGGCGGATCTGCCGCGGCTGTTCCTCTTGGCCGGGGGCCGGGGGCTGCGGTGTCCACTTGGGTTCGTCGTGAGGCATGGGCTCCTACGGGGGGTGGGACGGCTGTCGGCAGTGACTGCCGACGATGGCTGAGCGATCATAGCTCACTGTTACCTATACTCACAATGCACAAGGTCCTGATAATGTTCCCGCATGAACACCCCGGACGCCGACGGACTCCTCGCCGAACAGCTGCTGCGGCTGACCCGCAGGCTGCACCGCATCCAGAAGCGCCATCTGGTGCCGATCGGCATCACCCCGGCCCAGTCGCGCCTGCTGCGCACCCTCGTGCAGTACGACACCCCGCCGCGCATGGCTGACCTCGCCCAGCACCTCGAAGTGGTCCCGCGTGCCGTGACGAGCCTGGTCGACGGCCTGGAGGCGGGCGATCTCGTGCGGCGCGTCCCCGATCCCACCAACCGCCGGGTGATCCGCATCGAGCTCACGGACGCGGGACGCAAGGCTCTCGGGGAGCTGCGCGGCGCGCGCCTGGCCGCCGCGGAGGACATCCTGGCTCCACTGGACGCCGAGCAGCGCACGCAGCTCGGCGGCCTGCTCAACGCGCTCTTCGATGTGCGGGACGCCCCCGGCCGCTGACACCGGGCGCCCGCCGCCGACCGACCCGCCCGACCGTCCGACCCCGCCGAGGAGAGCTCATGCCGTTCCTGGAGCCCAAGCCGGAAGCCCTGCGCCCCGTGACGCACCCGGAGGCACCGGCGCACGACCGGGTGCCGGACCGGCAGGCCAAGGGCACCCCCGAGCCCCTGCGCTCGGAGCTGTCCGCGCTGCTCGGCGAGGACAAGGTACTGACGAAGATCTCCGACCTCGTGCGGTACGCCTCCGACGCGAGCCCCTACCGCTTCGTGCCGCAGGTCGTGGTCGTCGCCGAGGACATCGACGACATCTCGGCCGTCCTGTCGTACGCGCACGGCAGGAGCCGCGAGGTCGTCTTCCGCGCGGCGGGCACCTCGCTCAACGGCCAGGCCCAGGGCGAGGACATCCTGGTCGACGTGCGCAAGCACTGGGCGGGCGTGGAGGTCATCGGCGACGGCGAGCAGGCCCGCATCGGCCCCGGGACGACCATCCTGCGGGCCAACGCCACACTCTCGCGGCACGGCCGTGTGCTCGGCCCCGACCCGGCGAGCGCCATCGCCTGCACGATCGGCGGGGTCGTCGCGAACAACGCCTCCGGGATGACGGCGGGCACCACCCGCAACTCGTACCGCACGGTGGCCTCACTCACCTTCGTCCTGCCGACGGGCACGGTCGTCGACACCGCGGACCCGGACGCCGACGCACAGCTCGCGCACGCCGAACGGGCCCTGTGCGAGGGCTTGTTGCAGATCAAGCGCGAGATCGAGGCGGACCAGGAGCTCACGGCCCGTATCCGCGCCAAGTACGAGATCAAGAACACGAACGGCTACCGCCTGGACGCGTTCTTGGACGGCGCGACGCCCGTGGAGATCCTGCGCGGCCTGATGGTCGGCTCCGAGGGCACCTTCGGGTTCATCTCGGAGGTCGTCTTCGACACGCTTCCGCTGGACCGGCACCTCACCACGGCTCTGCTGTTCTTCCCCTCCCTGCCGGCCGCCGCGGCTGCCGTCCCCCTGTTCAACGAAGCGGGCGCACTGGCCGTCGAGCTGATGGACGGCAACACCCTGCGCGCCTCGACCAGCGTCGCGGGCGTGCCCGCCGACTGGGCACGGCTCCCGAAGTCGACCGCCGCGCTCCTGGTGGAGTTCCGCGCACCGGACGAGGCAGGCCGGGAGGCGTACGAGGCCGCGGCCGCCAAGGTCGTCGAAGGGCTCGAACTCGTCGCGCCCGTTCCCTCGGTGACCAACGCCTTCACCCGCGACCCGAAGACGATCGGGGGCTACTGGAAGGCACGCAAGGCCTTCGTGACAGCGGTCGGCGGCTCCCGCCCCTCCGGGACGACACTGATCACCGAGGACTTCGCGGTGCCGCCGTCGCGGCTCGCCGACGCCTGCGGGGCCCTGCTCGAGCTCCAGACACGGCACGGCTTCGACGCCGCCGTCGCGGGTCACGCCGCGCACGGCAACCTTCACTTCCTGCTCGCCTTCGACGCGGGCCTGCCCTCGGACGTGGAGCGCTATGCCGCGTTCATGGACGAGTTCTGCCGGCTGACCGTCGAGCGCTTCGACGGCTCGCTCAAGGCCGAGCACGCGACGGGGCGCAACATCGCCCCGTTCCTCGAGCTCGAATGGGGGCCGAAGGTCACGGAGTTGATGTGGCGCACCAAGCAGGTGATCGACCCGGACTGCGTGCTCGCACCGCGCATCGTCCTGGACCGCGACCCCAAGGCCCACCTCCGCGGCCTCAAGACCATCCCCAAGGTGGAGCTGATCGCGGCCCCCTGCATCGAGTGCGGCTTCTGCGAACCCACCTGTCCCAGCGAGGACTTGACGACCACTCCGCGCCAGCGGATCGTGCTGCGCCGCGAGATGATGCGCCAGAGGCCCGGCTCCCCGGTCGAGGACGGCCTGGTCGAGGCGTACGGATACGACGCCGTGGACACCTGCGCCGGCGACTCCACCTGCAAGCTGGCCTGCCCGGTGGGCATCGACACCGGAGCCCTGATGAAGGACTTCCGGCACGCACGGCACTCGCCGCGCGAGGAGAGGGCGGCCGCCGTCGCCGCCACAAACTTCAAGGCGGTCGAGGCTGCCGCCAGGCTCGCGGTGGCCGCCGCCGACCGGATCGGCGACCGGCTCCTGACCTCGGTCACGCGCGCCGCCCGCAAGGCCGTCCGCCCCGACCTGGTCCCCGAATGGCTGCCGGACATCCCGGGGGCGGCCGCCCGCAAACTGCCGCGCACGCAGCCCGGGGGCGCGAGCGCCGTGTACTACCCGGCGTGCGTCAACCGCATCTTCGGGAGCCCCGGTGACCGCTCGCTGCCGGAGGCGATGGTCGCCGTCGCCGCGCGTGCGGGCAAGCCCCTCTGGATTCCGGACGACGTGGCGGGGACCTGCTGCGCCACGATCTGGCACTCCAAGGGCTATGACCAGGGCAACGCGGTGATGGCCAATCGCATCGTCGAGGCGGCCTGGGCCTGGACGGCGGGCGGAAGGCTGCCGCTGGTGGTGGACGCCTCGTCCTGCACGCTCGGCATCGCGCACGAGGTCGTGCCCTATCTCACCGCCGAGAACCGCGAGTTGCACCGGGAGCTGACCGTCGTCGACTCCCTCGTCTGGGCCGCGGACGAGCTGCTTGCGCACCTGACCGTGCACCGCACGGTCGGCTCCGCCGTCCTGCACCCCACTTGCTCCATGAGCCACCTCGGTGACGAGGCCCAGCTGCGTGCCCTCGCCGAGGCCTGCGCGGACGAGGTGGTCGTCCCGGACGACGCGGGCTGCTGCGCCTTCGCGGGCGACCGCGGCATGCTGCACAAGGAGCTGACGGAGTCGGCCACCCGCAAGGAAGCGGCCGAGGTCACCTCCCGCCCCTACGACGCGCACCTCTCGGCGAACCGCATGTGCGAGGTGGGCATGGACCACGCGACGGGCCGCTCCTACTACTCCGTGCTCCTGGAGCTGGAGCGCGCGACGCGGCCGTGAGCACAGCACCGCACGCCGGATGAAATAAATCCAACTCCCTGGCCACTTCGGTCCCTTGCGCCACGCCCATCCCGCCATCAGGGTGGCATCCGTTCCAGCGCAGGCATCCAAGCCACGGAGGTCCGATGCACGACGAGCACGCCACCCCGAACCCCGACGAGTCCGCGACCCCTGAAGACTCCGCGGACGGCGCATCCCGCCGCGCCGTGCTCCGCACCGCCGGCCTCGCCGGAGCCGGGCTCGGTCTCGGCGCACTCACCGGCGGCACGGCACACGCCGACGCCCCCCAGGGCGCGCCCGCGGGCGCGGCCACGGCCGCCGACGCGCCGCCGCGCAAGGGCAAGACCATGGTCGGCGTACCCTTCCAGCGGCGTTCCACGGTGCGGGTCGGCATCGTCGGGCTCGGCAACCGCGGCGGCAGCATGATCGACCTGTTCCTGGCGATCCCGGGAGTGAAGGTCGTCGCGCTCTGCGACCCGGTCAAGGACAAGACGGCGGCCGCGGCGAAGAAGGTCACCGACGCGGGCCAGCCCGCCCCGGCGACGTACACCAAGGGCGATCACGACTTCGAGAACCTGTGCAAGCGCGGTGACGTCGACTTCGTGTACGTGGCGACGCCCTGGGACTGGCACTTCGACATGGCCAGGACGGCGATGCTCAACGGCAAGCACGTCGGCGTGGAGTGTCCCATCGCCCTTCAGCTCGACCAGCTCTGGGAGCTGGTCGACCTCTCCGAGCGCACGCGCAGACACTGCATGCAACTGGAGAACTGCTGTTACGGCAAGAACGAGATGCGTGTCCTGCGCATGGCCCACGCGGGCAAGTTCGGTGATCTGCTGCATGGAGCGGGCGCCTACAACCACGACCTGCGCGGCCTGATGTTCGACCCGGACTACTACGAGGGCCCCTGGCGGCGCCTGTGGCACACGCGGCTGCGCGGCGACCTTTACCCCAACCACGGCTTCGGTCCCGTCTCCAACTACATGGACATCAACCGCGGCGACCGCGTCACGCACATCTCCAGCTTCGGCACGCCCGCCCTCGGTCTGGCCGAGTACCGCAAGGAGCACATGCCCGCGGGCGACCCGAGCTGGAAGGAGACGTACATCGAGAGTGACCGCACGATCAGTCTCGTCCAGACGGCGAAGGGCCGGGTGATCCGCCTGGAGCACGACGTCAGCACCCCGCACCCCTACTCCCGGATCAACAGCCTCGGCGGCACGAAGGGCGTCTTCGAGGACTACCCCGAGCGCATCTACATCGAGCCGGACCACACGAACGACGAGTGGGGCGACTTCGGCAAGTACGCGGCCGAGTTCGACCACTGGCTGTGGAAGGAGCACTCCAACCCGCCGGGCGGGCACGGCGGCATGGACTACATCATGATCTTCCGTCTGATGCAGACCATGCAGCTCGGCCTCGTCCCGGACTTCGACGTCTACGACGCCGCGGTCTGGACGTCACCCGTCCCCCTGAGCCACCTCTCGATCAAGGCGAAGGGCGCGCCGCAGGCCATCCCGGACTTCACTCGCGGGATGTGGAAGAAGGCCCGCCCGGGAGTGGACTCGGAGAAGCCGAAGGCGTAAGGGGCTTGGGCCCGGCAGTGCTCACATGGGCACCGCCGGGCCCCGGTCAAGCCCTAGCCCTTCAAGTTCGTCTTGTCGCCCATCAGCACGACCGGGTGCTGCTTCGGGTCGAGGTTCTTCAGGAGGTAGCGCATGCCCTCCTTCGACAGGCTGACGCAGCCCGACGTGCCGCTGCCGTGGTCCATGTGCAGCCAGATGCTGCCGCCCTTGGACTGGCCCTGGGGGCGGGTCGGGTCATTGGGCGGGGTGCCCTTGGCGCGGTTGTAGTCGATGGCGATGACGTAGTCGAAGTCGTGCCAGTGCGACTTGGCCCAGTAGTGGGGCGCCTGCATCGACGCGCTGCGGGTGTACGGGAGGCCGGCGCCGGGATCGGCGAGGACGCCGCCCGCGTCGGTGAGCGTGAAGACACCCACCGGGCTGCGCTTGTCGTTCTCGCGGTGGTCGGTCGTCCAGCCCTTCTTGCCGTTGTGCGCGGCCCAGGTGCGCGTCTTGTCCCAGGTCGAGCCGGATTTCTCGTACAGGACGACCGTCGACTTCGCCGAGTCCACGCCCTCTCCGTAGACCGCGACGACCTGCCGGGAGTTCTCGGGGATCTTGCTCCGCAGGCGCTCACCCACGTCGGGGATGCGCTTGAGGTCGGTCGTCGGCGACGCCTCGGCTCTCTTCGCGCGGCCCGCGCCCTGGTCGTTCTTGGCTCCGGCCCTCGCCCCGTCGTCCGAACTTCCGCAGGACGTCAGAAGAACACCGCAGGCCGCGACGGCGGCCGCCGCTCGCACCGCACCGGCTATACGCATCCGTCCATGGTCGCACTCGGTTCACGCGAGCCGCGCCGGCGCCCGGCCCGCGATCGAGAAGGGGCCGAATCTTTACTCGCCGACGGAAAATCGTTTGCCTCGCGCCACCGTGCGAGGCGAACCTTTCACGGCCTGTTACCTCCGCTCGATGTCGGCCGCCTCCCTCCGCGGAGCCGCTCCCCGCCCATCCGCCAACGCCCGATCACCGTCGTCCGTTCACGCCGGCACGCTCCGCCGAACCGACGATTCCGTCTCTCCGACTTTGGGACGTCACACGTCATGCAGATTCGCGACCTTCCGTACACCGACCCGGGCATGCCGGATGCCCGCTCGGGCCCTCACTTCCTGCGCTGGCTCGGGCGGAACCAGCTCGACGGCCAGCTGAAGTCCCTCGCCTGGGGCCTCCTGCACTTCGGCTCCATCGCGGTGCTCCCCTACCTCGTCGGCGTCGCCGTGCAGGCCGTGATCGACCGGTCCGGCGAACGCCTCGCCGTCGCGGGCGCGGTGATGCTGCTGTGCGGCATGGCCATCGCCCTGGGCGACACCATGCTGCACCGCACCGCCGTCACGAACTGGATCACCGCGGCCGCCCGTGTCCAGCAGCTGCTTGCCCGCAAGACCGCCCAGCTCGGCTCGGCGCTCACCCGGCGCGTCGCCGCCGGTGAGGTGGTCGCCGTGTCCACCGGTGACGTCGAGAAGATCGGGTGGTTCGTCGAGGCGGCGTCACGTTTCGCGGCGGCCGCGCTCACGGTCGTCCTCGTCTGCGTGGGCCTGGTCGTGTACCAGCCCGCCCTCGGCGTCGTCGTCGCGGTGGGGGTCCCGGTGCTCGCGCTCGCCGTGCTGCCGCTGCTGCCGCGCGCCACGCGGCGGGCCGATCACCAGCGGGAGAAGGCAGGGCGCGCGACCGAGCTGGCATCGGACACCGTGGCGGGCCTGCGGGTGCTGCGCGGCATCGGCGGCGAGGAACTCTTCCTCGACCGCTACCGCCACGCCTCGCAGGAAGTGCGTACGGCCGCCGTGCGCAGCGCCCGCATGTGGGCGGCGATCTCGGCCGTCCAGGTGCTGCTGCCGGGGCTGCTCCTGATCGTGGTCGTCTGGCACGGCGTGAACCTGGCCCGCGAGGGCCGTATCACCATCGGCGAGCTGGTCACCGTCTACAGCACGGTCACGCTGCTGACCTACCCCTTGCGGCACTTCGAGGAGATCGCGATGGCCTACAGCTTCTCGCGCCCCTCTGCCAAGCGCGCCGCCCGGGTGCTCTCCCTGCAGCGCACGACGCAGGCCGGTGACGAGCCGCACGACGAACCGCGTGTCGACGGCGGGACGCCCGCCGGCGATCTCTACGACCCGGCGACCGGGCTCCTCGCACCCTCGGGTCGTCTCACCGCCGTCGTGTGCGGCGATCCGGACGAGGCGGGACGGCTCGCCGAACGCCTGGGCGGGCACGCCGCGTTCGACGAGGCGGAGAAGCTGCCGTCCGTGCGGCTCGGCGGGGTACCGCTCGACGAGGTCCCGCTGGCCACCGCCCGAACCGCCGTCCTCGTCCAGGACAAGGACCCGGTGCTGCTCTCCGGCACGCTCCGCGGACTCCTCGACGTACCGTCGTCGGGAGCGGTGAGCGCCGACGAGGCACTGGAGGCCGCGCAGTGCGCGGACGTCCTGGACGCCCTCGCGCAGGCATCGGTGGACGAGGCCCCGCTGGACGCCCATGTCACCGAGCGCGGACGCTCTCTGTCGGGCGGCCAGCGGCAACGCCTCGCGCTGGCCCGCTCGCTGGTCACCGACCCCGGCGTCCTCGTGCTCGACGAGCCGACGTCCGCCGTCGACTCGCACACCGAGGCGCGGGTCGCCGACGGCGTCAAGGGGCTGCGCAAGGGACGTACGACCGTGGTCCTCACCTCGTCGCCACTGCTCCTCGACCGGGCCGAGCGTGTGGTCTTCCTGCACGAGGGCGAGGTCGCGGCGGTGGGCGTGCACCGCGAACTGGTGCACACCGAGCCGCGCTACCGGGCGGTCGTCACCCGCGAGACGGACGAGGAACGAGCGCCGAAGGCGCAGACCGGCATCAGGACCGGCATCAACATCGACATCGAGGAGACGGCATGATCGGCCTGGCGCCACCGGAGTACGACCCGGCGGCCCCGACCACCGCGGACACCCTGCCCGTCGGCGCGCCCGCGACGGTCGTGGCCTACGTACGCGAGCTGGTCAAGCGGCACCGCCGGGCCTTCGCCCTGCTCGTCACGGTCAACACCTGCGCCGTGATCGCCTCGATGGCGGGTCCCTACTTGCTGGGTGATCTGGTCGAGAGCGTCGCGGACGGCGCCCGCGACCTTCATCTGGGCCGCACCATCGGCCTGTTCGCCGTCGCTCTCGTCGTGCAGGCCCTCTTCGTCCACCAGGTGCGGCTGCGCGGCGCGATGCTCGGTGAGCGGATGCTGGCCGACCTGCGCGAGGACTTCCTGGTGCGGTCGGTCGGGCTTCCGCCCGGCGTGCTGGAACGGGCCGGGACGGGCGACCTCCTTTCACGGATCACCACGGACGTCGACCGGCTCGCGAACGCCATGCGGGAAGCGGTGCCGCAGCTCGCGATCGGCGTGGTGTGGGCCGCGCTGCTCATCGGCGGACTCGCCGTGACCGCGCCGCCGCTGGCTCCCGCCATCCTCGTCGCGGTGCCGCTGCTCGTGGTCGGCTGCCGCTGGTACTTCAAGCGGGCGCCCTCCGCCTACCGTTCGGAGGCCGCCGGGTACGCCGCGGTCGCCGCCGCTCTCGCCGAGACCATCGACGCGGGGCGGACGGTGGAGGCGCACCGGCTCGGGAAGCGCCGCGTGGACCAGTCGGAGCGTCGTATCCGTGAATGGACGGCGTGGGAACGGCACACGCTCTATCTGCGTTCCGTCCTCTTCCCGGTCATCACCTTCACGCACACCCTCGTGCTCTGCTCTGTCCTGATGATCGGCGGAGTGTTCGTCCTGCAGGGCTGGATCGATGTCGGGCAGTTGGCCACCGGCGCACTGATCGCGCAGATGCTCGTCGATCCGCTGGGGATCATTCTGCGGTGGTACGACGAGCTGCAAGTAGCTCAGGTGTCGCTGGCCCGCCTGGTCGGCGTACGGGACATCGAGCCGGACACGGGTGACGGCTCCGTCACGCCCGAGGGACGCGATGTGCTCGCGGACGACGTGCACTTCGGCTACCGCGCGGGCGTCGACGTCCTGCGGGAGGTCTCCCTCGCCGTGGAGCCGGGCTCGCGGGTCGCCCTGGTCGGCCCGTCCGGCGCGGGCAAGTCGACGCTGGGCAGGCTGCTCGCCGGGATCTACGCTCCGCGGGCCGGTCATGTGACGCTGGGCGGCGCGGAGTTGTCGGCCATGCCCGCGGAGGACGTGCGCTCCCACGTCGCGCTGGTCAACCAGGAGCACCACGTCTTCGTGGGTTCGCTGCGCGACAACCTCCTGCTCGCGAGGACCGGGGCGCGGGACGCCGAACTGTGGGCGGCCCTTGGCGCGGTCGACGCGGACTCCTGGGCGAGGGCCCTGAGCGAGGGCCTGGACACCGAGGTGGGCTCGGGCGGCTTCTCGCTCACCCCGGCGCAGGCCCAGCAGATCGCGCTGGCCCGTCTGGTCCTCGCCGACCCGCACACCCTGGTCCTCGACGAGGCGACCTCGCTCCTCGACCCGCGCGCGGCACGTCACCTGGAACGTTCCCTCGCGCGCGTCCTGGACGGCCGTACGGTCGTCGCCATCGCGCACCGGCTGCACACCGCGCACGACGCGGACGTCATCGCGGTGGTCGAGAACGGCCGGATCAGCGAGCTGGGCAGCCATGACGAGCTGGTGGGGGCGGGCGGCGCGTACGCCGCGCTGTGGCGGTCCTGGCACGGGTAGAGGTGCCGCCGCTCCCGGACACCGGGGGCCCGGCCCGCCCTACGCTTCGAGGACCTCGCGCAGCCGGAGCGCGAACTCGTCGGGCTTGCCCGGGTATCCGGAACTGGCGTCCGTGAAGCCGCCGTGGTGGCTGGGGAACACGACCGGCCGCTGCCCCAGCAGCGTGGCCGCCGCTTCCGCGGTACGCCAGGTGAACACGCCCTCCGACTCCTCCCCCACCGCGAGCACGATGCGCGTAGGAGCCGCGGCGAGCGCGCCGACGTCGAGCTGATGGCCGCTGACCGCCCAGGACCGGTCGGAGAGCAGCGGGTCGTCGCGTGAGCCGTCGTCCTGGGTCGGCAGGCCGAAGGCGGCGGGGTCGGGGGCGGGCTGCGCGAAGTAGGCGTCGGTGTATTCGCCCTGCCATGACGTCATCGCGATGAAGGCGGCCATGCCCGCGCCCCAGCCGCTCTTGTCGTACGCGTCCCGCACACCGGCCCGCGCGCGCTCGGCGGCCTCGGCGTCGGGCAGCGCGGAGAGCAGCGGCGGCTCGTGCGCGACCAGGGTGACCACGTCGTCGGGGTACGCCGCCACCAGTGCCAGCGCGACCACGGCACCACCGCTGCTGCCGAACAGCTCGACGGGCCCGGCCCCCAGTGTGTGGATCAAGGCGTGCACGTCGCCGGCCTGGACCTCGGGGTCGTGGTCGTCCCTGCCGTCGCTGCGGCTGCTGCGGCCGAGGCCGCGCGGGTCGTAGGTGACCACGGTGCGGTCGGGCAGCCGGGCCACCAGGGCGGCGAATCCGTCGGCGGTCATGGGCTGGCCGATCATGAACAGCAAGGGGCGCCCGTCCGCCGTCGGCACGGGGCCGTGCACGTCGTAGGTGAGCTCGGCGCCGGGGGTCGTGAGCGTATGCGTATGCGTCGTCATGGTGGTGTAGACCCCGCTCCCGGCCAGAACTCATCGCCGGGGCGCACCTGAACGAGAATCCGTCCTCAGATCCTCAGATCCTCAAATGTAATTGAGGGCGGCCGCCCCGCCCACTCCCCCGAGCAGCATGAAGGCCGGCATCAGGACCTTCAGCTCGATCCAGCTGCCCGCCCGGAACCGCATCAGCTTCGGCGGCCCGATGGGGTACCAGCGCTTGCGGCCGATGGGGATGGGCCACAGGATCGGGCAGCCGGAGACCGTGAGCGCGTCCCCGATGTCATGCACCAGGGCGCCGAGCACGATCGGGAGACCCAGCCACAGGTACTCCTGGCCCGGGGCGGTGAACAGCCAGTCCGCGCCGTTGCCCGGCTTGTCCAGGACTCCGGCGAGGATCCAGGCGCTCGTCGCGGCGAGCAGCCACACCAGGACATCGCTGCTCGACCCGCGCGCGGCCCGCCACAGCAGGCCCTCGATGGCGAGCACCATATGGACGAAGAGCAGCGCGAGGACGGCCCAGCGCCCGCCGAAGATGGCGAGGGCGGAGGCGCCCGCCCCGATGAGGACGGCCCACAGCCAGGTGTGCGTGAGGGTGCGGTGCCCGCCGGCGCGACGCGGGTCGCCCTGCTTGCGGGTCGCCTTGTAGACGGCGGCCGACAGCTTGTCGACGATCTCGCACAGGCCCCGGGAGACGGGGCCGAAGGCTCGCGAGATGGTCGCCGACTTGTGGTCCAGATCGGGTGCGAGCGCGGCCCCGGCGCAGATCAGGGCTCCGGCGAGGAGGACCGGCCAGGGCATCGTGTGCCCCGCGGCCGCCGCGGCCGCTCCGACGCCGAGCCAGGCCGCGGCCCCCGACAGTGAGTGTGCCGGACCCATCATGGCTGTTGCCCGCCCCATTTCTGTTGTGCTGACGCCCCGTTGGCCACACAGCGTAGCGTTCGTGATCTTCGTGCAGACCGCCGGTTCCCGGATCGGGACAGAAGGAAGGCAAGATGGGGGTGTGACCCTTATTGATCAGCTGCCGCCGGATGCCGACCCCGATGCCCTCTTCGAAGCCTTCTCCTCGTGGGCCGAGGAGACGGGGATCACTCTCTATCCGGCTCAGGAGGAGGCGCTGATCGAGGTGGTCTCCGGAGCCAACGTGATCTTGTCGACGCCGACCGGCTCCGGAAAGAGCCTGGTCGCGGCGGGCGCGCACTTCACGGCGCTTGCCCAGGACAAGGTCACCTTCTACACGGCTCCGATCAAGGCGCTGGTGTCGGAGAAGTTCTTCGACCTGTGCAAGCTCTTCGGCACCGAGAACGTCGGCATGCTGACCGGTGACGCGTCCGTGAACTCCGACGCCCCGGTCATCTGCTGCACGGCCGAGGTCCTCGCCTCGATCGCGCTGCGGGACGGCAAGCACGCCGACATCGGCCAGGTCGTGATGGACGAGTTCCACTTCTACGCGGAGGGGGACCGCGGCTGGGCCTGGCAGATCCCGATCCTCGAACTGCCGCAGGCGCAGTTCATCCTCATGTCCGCGACCCTCGGCGACGTCTCGATGTTCGAGAAGGACCTGACGCGCCGTACGGGACGCCCCACCTCCGTGGTCCGCTCCGCGACACGCCCGGTCCCCCTGTCGTACGAGTACCGCCTGACGCCCATCACGGAGACGCTCACCGAGCTCCTGGAGACCAAGCAGGCGCCGGTCTACATCGTGCACTTCACGCAGGCACAGGCCGTCGAGCGCGCGCAGTCGCTGATGAGCATCAACATGTGCACCCGCGAGGAGAAGGACAAGATCGCCGAGCTGATCGGCAACTTCCGCTTCACCACCAAGTTCGGCCGCAACCTCTCGCGGTACGTGCGCCACGGCATCGGCGTGCACCACGCGGGCATGCTGCCCAAGTACCGGCGCCTCGTCGAGAAGCTGGCACAGGCCGGTCTGCTGAAGGTCATCTGCGGCACCGACACCCTGGGCGTCGGCGTGAACGTCCCGATCCGCACGGTCCTCTTCACCGCCCTCACCAAGTACGACGGCACGCGCGTACGCACCCTGCGCGCCCGGGAGTTCCACCAGATCGCGGGCCGCGCAGGACGTGCGGGCTTCGACACGGCGGGCCTGGTCGTGGCGCAGGCGCCCGAGCACGTCATCGAGAACGAGAAGGCGCTCAACAAGGCGGGCGACGACCCCAAGAAGCGCCGCAAGGTGGTGCGCAAGAAGGCCCCCGAGGGCTTCGTGGGCTGGACCGAGTCCGGCTTCGAGAAGCTCATCGCCTCCGAGCCCGAGCCGCTGACCTCCCGCTTCCGCGTCACGCACACCATGCTCCTGGCGGTGATCGCCCGTCCGGGCAACGCCTTCGAGGCGATGCGTCACCTCCTCGAGGACAACCACGAGCCGCGCAAGCAGCAGCTGCGGCACATCCGCCGTGCCATCGCCATCTACCGCTCGCTGCTCGACGGCGGTGTGGTCGAGAAGCTCGACGGGCCGGACGCCTCGGGCCGCATCGTGCGTCTGACGGTCGACCTGCAGCAGGACTTCGCGCTCAACCAGCCCCTTTCGACGTTCGCCCTGGCCGCCTTCGACCTGCTGGACCAGGAATCCCCCTCGTACGCCCTGGACATGGTGTCCGTCGTCGAGTCCACCCTGGACGACCCGCGCCAGATCCTCGCCGCCCAGCAGAACAAGGCGCGCGGCGAGGCGGTCGCGCTGATGAAGGCGGACGGCGTCGAGTACGAGGACCGCATGGAGCGGCTCCAGGACGTCACCTACCCCAAGCCCCTGGAAGAGCTGCTCTTCCACGCGTACAACACGTACAAGACGAGCCACCCGTGGGTCGGCGACCACCCGCTCTCCCCCAAGTCCGTGATCCGCGACATGTACGAACGCGCGCTGTCTTTCACGGAGTTCACGTCCTTCTACGAGCTCGCCCGCACCGAGGGCATCGTCCTTCGCTATCTCGCGAGCGCGTACAAGGCACTGGAGCACACCATCCCGGACGACCTGAAGTCCGAGGACCTTGAGGACCTCATCGCCTGGCTCGGCGAGATGGTCCGCCAGGTCGACTCCAGCCTCCTCGACGAGTGGGAGCAGCTCGCCAACCCCGAGGTGATGACCGCCGAGGAGGCCCAGGAGCGCGCCGACCAGGTCAAGCCGGTCACGGCCAACGCCCGCGCCTTCCGCGTCCTGGTCCGCAACGCGCTCTTCCGCCGCGTCGAGCTCGCCGCGCTGGACCACGTCGAGGAGCTGGGCGAGCTCGACGCCGATTCCGGCTGGGACGCGGACGCCTGGGGCGCGGCCATGGACAAGTACTGGGACGAGTACGAGGATCTCGGCACCGGTCCCGACGCGCGCGGCCCCAAGCTGCTGCTCATCGAGGAAGACCCGGAGCACGGTCTGTGGCGCGTCCGGCAGACGTTCGCCGACCCGAACGGCGACCATGACTGGGGCATCAGCGCGGAGGTCGATCTCGCGGCCTCCGACGAGGAGGGCCGCGCCGTCGTCCGCGTCACGGACGTCGGCCAGCTCTGACCGCTGACCGCCCTTCCCCCCGGACAGGAGTCGAGGAACCGCCATGAACAATCCCGCCGACCGTCTTGTCGACGTGCTGGACCTGGAGCAGATCGAGGTCAACATCTTCCGTGGCCGCAGCCCGCAGGAGTCTCTGCAGCGGGTCTTCGGCGGGCAGGTCGCCGGGCAGGCCCTGGTGGCCGCGGGGCGCACCACGGAGGGCGAGCGTCCGGTGCACTCGCTGCACGCCTACTTCCTGCGGCCCGGCCGTCCGGGAGTGCCGATCGTGTACCAGGTCGAGCGGGTGCGGGACGGGCGCTCCTTCACCACGCGCCGGGTGACGGCGGTCCAGCAGGGGCGCACCATCTTCAACCTCACGGCTTCCTTCCATCAGCCCGAGGAAGGGGCCTTCGAGCACCAGCTGCCGCCGCGCATCACAGCTCCCGACCCCGAGACGCTGCCGACGGTCGTCGAGGAGATCACCGAGCATCTGGGGGTGCTCCCCGAGCAGCTGGAGCGCATGGCCAGGCGCCAGCCCTTCGACATCCGCTACGTGGACCGGCTGCGCTGGACCGCCGAGGAGATCAAGGACGCCGAGCCGCGCAGCGCGGTCTGGATGCGCGCGGTGGGCCCGCTCGGCGACGACCCGCTCGTCCACACCTGCGCGCTGACGTACGCGAGCGACATGACGCTCCTGGACGCCGTCCGCATCCCGGTGGAACCCCTGTGGGGCCCGCGCGGCTTCGACATGGCCTCGCTGGACCACGCCATGTGGTTCCACCGTCCCTTCCGCGCGGACGAGTGGTTCCTGTACGACCAGGAGTCGCCGATCGCGACGGGCGGCCGCGGTCTGGCGCGTGGCCGCATCTACGACCTCGAGGGCAGGCTGCTGGTCTCGGTCGTCCAGGAGGGTCTCTTCAGGCCCTACGGAGAGCGCCACATGGACGGCCGGCCCTCCACGGGGGCGTGAGCGGCCGCCTCAGTCGGGCTTGGCGACCGGTGGTGCGGCCTGGCTCTCGCCCTCGGCATCGATGTGCGGGAGCAGCCGGTCCATCCAACGCGGCGCCCACCAGGCGGATTTACCCAGGAGTGTCATCACCGCGGGCACAAGCAGCAGACGGACCACGGTGGCGTCGATGAGCACGCTGGCCGCGAGGCCGAGCCCCAGCATCTTGACCACGATGTTGTCGCTGATGACGAACGCGGCGAAGACGCTCACCATGATCAGTGCGGCGCAGGTGATGACCCGTGCGGTGATCTCCAGGGCGTGGGCGACGCTCGCCCTGGCGTCCCGGGTGCGCAGCCACGCCTCGTGGACCCGGGACAGCAGGAAGATCTCGTAGTCCATGCTCAGACCGAAGACGATCGCGAACATCATCATCGGTACGTAGCTCTCGATCGGGACCTTCCCCGAAACCCCGAGCGCCGGTCCGCCCCAGCCCCACTGGAAGACGGCCACCACGACCCCGTACGAGGCGGCGATCGACAGGACGTTGAGCACCGCGGCCTTGACCGCGACGAGCAGGCCGCGGAACACGACGAGGATGACGAGGAAGGCGAGCGCCACCACCACCGCGATGATCAGTGGCAGCTTCTTGGAGACGATCTCCAGGAAGTCGGCCTGCGCGGCGGTCGTCCCCGTGACGTAGGTGCTCGCCTTCGTCCCCGAGACCGCCTGCGGGAGCACGTCGTCGCTCAGGTTCTCGTGCAGGTCGGTGGTCCGCTGGTCCTGCGGGGCGGCCACGGAGTAGGCGGTGGAGATCAGGACGTCGCCGTCCGACGTGGTCGTGAGCGGCGTGATGGCGGCCGCGTCGGGCACGTCGGTGAGGGCCTTCTGCGCCTGGCTCTTCAGTGCCGCCCGGTCCGACTGGGGTACGTCGCTCTGGTCGATGACGAGGGTCATCGGGCCGTTCGAGCCGGGTCCGAAGGCGGATGACATCAGGTCGAAGGCGCGCCGGTCGGTGAAGGACTTCGGGTCGGCCCCGTCGCCGATGTGCCCGAGCTGGATGGAGAAGACCGGGACGGACAGGACGGCGAGTACGACGGCGCCGCCGAGGAGGAACCACCAGGGCCGCCGCTCCACGCGCTGCGCGTAGCGATGCCAGCCGCCCTGGTCCGTGGACCCCGGATCGGTGCTCGTCTCGGCGATCGGGGTCCGCACCCGCAGCTTGTCGATGCGGCGCCCGATCAGGCCGAGGAGGGCGGGCACCAGGGTCAGGGCGCCGAGCACCGCCGTGACGACGGTGACCGCGGCGGCCAGGCCCAGCTTGCCGATGAACGAGATCCCGGAGACCCACAGTCCGGACAGGGCGATGATCACGGTGCATCCGGAGACCAGGACCGCCCGGCCGCTGGTCGCCGTGGCGTGCCCCGCCGCCGTGACGGGGTCCTGGGTGAGGATGTTCTGCCGGTGGCGGGTGACGAGGAAGAGGGCGTAGTCGATCCCGACGCCGAGTCCGATCATGGTGGCCAGCGTCGGTGACACGGTGGCGAAGGTGAAGGCGGCCGCGAGCAGCCCCAGGCAGGCAAGGCCGCACAACACGCTGACCAGCGCCGTGACCAGGGGCAGCAGTGCGGCGAGCACGCTGCCGAATCCGATGAGGAGGACCACGATCGCCACACCGAACCCGATGGCCTCACTCGTGCGGTCGTCCGCCTCGGGGCGGGCGAGCTCGCCCAGCGGGCCTCCGTAGTCCACCTCCACGCCGGCGGAACGCAGCGGCTGCACCGCCTTGTCGACGCCGTTCAGGTAGTCGGCGCCGAGCGTGGAGGGCTGCACGTCGAAGCGGACGGTGATGTAGCCCGTCTTGCCGTCGGAGGACAGCGGCCCCAGGTTCGGGGTGCCGGCGGGCTGCTGCTGTGCGGGCAGCGGGCTCTGCGCGGACAGCACGTGGGGCAGCTTCTGCAGGCTGCCGACCGCCGAGCCGACTTGGTCGCTCTGGTCGCTGAGGGGCTTGGCCGCGTCGTGCAGGACGACCTGGGCGCTGTAGCCGCCGGCCGCGGGCTCGTGTGCCTTGAGTACGTCGAGGCCCTCCTGCGACGCGGTGCCGGGCAGGGAGAAGTCGTCGGAGTACGCGCCGCCGTAGGCGTAGTTCAGGACCTGCAGCCCGACCAGCGCGGCGAGCCACACCACGATGACGGTCACACAGTGCCGGGCGCACCACTGCCCGATCCCCCGAAGCCGTCCGCGCCGGGGCGGTGCGGCACTCGGCCGGGAGGGTGAAGCGCCCGACCCCGGCGGTGGGGCGCTCGGCCGTGGCTCGCTCGGCCCGTGTGGCACAGACATGCTTGCTCCCGAAGGCATAGGTCACTCCGGATTCAACGCAACGTCGGCACACCCGGCACCCAGGGTCGGCGAAACGGGTGACGGCCCCTCGTGCCCCGCGCCAGGGGGGTGAGGGGCCGCTTGCGCGCCCGGGTGGGGGTGCCGGCCTAGGCGGCCGGGAGCTTCACCTCACCTTGGTTGAGTACGCGTGGGTGGAAGTAGCAGGCCTGGATCTCGGCGTTGGTGTTGTTCCCCTTGAGCTGCTCCGACCAGATCATGAAGTACGACCAGCGGGTCTGGCTGTTGAGCAGTGCCGCGTTGGGGACCTTGCCCATCTCCGCCAGGGCGATCGGCTTGCTGCCCGCGATGCTCTGGAGCTGCTGGTAGTCGGAGGTGCTCGGGTAGTTCTTGTACCAGACGTCGAGCGAGGCGACATCGACGTAGCTGTTCCCCGGGTAGTAGCTCGCCCAGCCGCCCTCCGGGTTGTCCTGGACGTTCCACACCCAGATGAGGTTGTTCAGGCCCTTGCCCGCGAGGTAGTCGTGGGTGATCTGGTAGAGCTTGGCCCCGCCGTTCGCGCCCGGACGCTTGCCCCACCAGTTCCACTGCTCGTTCATCTCGTGCAACGGCCGGAACAGCACGGGCACTCCGGCCGCCTTCAGCTGCTGCAGGTACGGGACGACCTCGTCGAGGCGGCGCTTCCAGGCGTTGTTCAGCGCCGTGCCGTTGGTGACGACCTGCGCGAACTGGGCGTCGGTGATGCGCGACTTGACGCCGCCCTCGAACTCGCAGGAGCTGCCCATCGTCGGCGGGCAGACATGCCAGGTCAGCGACACGAGTGAGCCGTTGGCCCACTCCGTCTTCGCCTGGTCGATCACCCGCTGCCGGTTGGCGACGTCCTCGGCCCGGAACATCAGATCACCGCCCCACAGGCCCGGGTACTGGCCGGTGACGTCCTTGACCTGCTGGGTGTACTGGCCCGGATTGCTCGCGGGCTCCTTGTTGTGCTGGCCGGACACGATGTTCGAACCCGATACGGAACGCAGGTAGTTGATCACCTGCTGCTTGGAACTGCTCGGGAAAGCCTGGGCGTCGGGGGTGAGGCACAGCGCAAGGAGCGCCGCCGCGAGAAACGCGGTGATGCGTTTTCTGTGCATGGGAAAGCCCCTCTGTCGGGGTTGCGAGACCGGAGCGGCCCGCGGTCGAGCGCACACTCTGCCGATTGGAGACAACGTTGTCTATATGTGTGTCGAGTTAAGTAAAGGTTCAGTAATGCATGGTGAATTGGCGCCTGTTCCAAGCAAAAGAAAACTGAATCGGTCTATGGACGGGGCCCGGAATTCCTGTCTAGGTTGTGCGCCAAGGTCAGCGGGCCGCGTCAGGGCCGCCCGCAACTCCCCTGAAGGACAAGGCAGATGACACGCAGAACCGCCATCGCCCTCGTCGGCACCCTTTCTCTGTTCGCCGTGGCGACCGGGTGCGGCAAGGGCGGCGATGCGAGCGCCGACGATCCCAAGCAACTGACCGTGCTCTCGCAGTACTTGAAGGCGACGCCGGGCGGCAAGGTCTTCTACGACGAGGTCGACGCCTTCTCCAAGGAGTCCGGCATCAAGGTCAAGATCGTCGAGGCCGGCGAGGACCTCGACGAGTCGTACGAGACCTCGCTGGCCGCCGGCAAGGAGGCGGACGTCGTCTTCGTCAACCTCTTCGACAAGACCCTCGCCTGGACGAAGAACGACGCCACCGTCCCCGTCGACCAATACCTCGACGACTGGGGGCTCAGGGACAAGGCCGAACCGCAAGCGCTCAAGGAGTGGACCAACCCCGACGGCAAGGCCATGGGCTTTCCGTTCGCCGGCTTCTCCTGGCCGGTCTGGTACAACACCTCCCTGCTCAAGAAGGCCGGCGTCGACGACATCCCCTCCACCACCGACGAGTTGATCGCCGCGGCGAAGAAGCTGCGCAAGGCGGGCATCCAGCCCATGGCGGTGGGCGGTAACGACTGGAGCGGCCAGAAGCTCTTCCTGCAGATATCCCAGTCGTACGTGAACAAGCAGGCCGCGCAGAAACTCGACGCCAAGGGCGGCTACTGCGCCTCGGCCGGGGCGATGAAGGGCATCGAGCTCTTCACCGAGCTGCGCGACGCGGGCGTCTTCGCCGACAAGGCACAGGGCTTCACCTTCGACGCGATGCAGAACCAGTACTACACCGGCAAGGCCGCGATCATGTCGCAGGGTTCCTGGGCGTTCAGCGAAGTCCCGGACAAGGTCCGCGGCACCACCGAGCTGGCCGGTCTGCCGCTGCCGCAGGGCGCGGCCTTCGACAAGCCGACCGTGTTCACCGGCTACACCAGCACCGGATTCTGGATCAGTCCGAACGGCGACAAGAAGCAGGACGCGGTGAAGCAGTTCGTCAGCCACTTCTACCAGCCCGAGGTGGCCGGCCGCTTCGTCGCCGACGCCAGCATCTACCCGGCCGTCAAGCTCGACGCCGAGCACCGCAAGAGCGACGACCCGTTGCTGAACAGCGCCATCAACGACATCCCGCAGGCCACGACCGACGCCCAGTTGCCCGACCTGCACATCCCGGCCGCCGCGAACACCCCGCTCATCCAGGCCACCTCGCTCGCCTTCGGACCGGGCAAGGACGCCAAGCAGATCTGCGGCGCCCTCGACCAGGCGTACTCCGGAGCCCAGTGATGGCGGACGCACTCACCCGATCCGGGCCCGCCACCGCGAAGGCGCCCTCTCCGCCGGCCTCCCCGCCGCCCGTCCGCGCCGCCGTCCGACGTCGGCGGCGCGGACGGGGCCCCGCGCTCTTCGCGGTGCCCGCCCTGGCCTGGTACGGCGTGTTCATGCTCGGTCCGGTCGTGGCGATGTTCGTCATCAGCTTCAACGACTGGGCGAGCCTCATCTCGCCGCACGCGTTCACCGGGACGGACAACTACCGGCGGATGTTCGACGACCCGGTCTTCTGGGACGCGGTGCACAACACCGGGATCCAACTGGCCGTCGCCCTGCCGCTGATGATCCCGCTCGCCTTCATGCTCGGCTACTACCTCCAGCTCAAACCGCCCGGTCACCGCACCCTGCGCGTCCTGTGCTTCACCCCCGGCCTGCTGTCGATCTCCGCCAAGGCGATGATCTTCGTGGGGATGTTCGCGCCGGACGGCGGCGTCAACGGCCTGCTGGAGTCCCTCGGCCTGGGCTCGGCGACCACTCCTTGGCTCGCCGATCCCTCGACGGCCCTGGCCACCGTGATCGTCGTCGACGTGTGGGGCGGCATCGGCTACACCGCGGTTCTTTTCGCGGCCCGCCTCGCCAGCGTGCCCGAGGCCATGTACGAGGCGGCCGCCCTGGACGGAGCCGGACACTGGCGCCGGATGTGGCAGGTGGCGTACCCGATGTGCAAGGGGTTCGTGGGCGTCGCCACGATGCTGCAGTTCCTGTGGACGCTCTTCAGCTCCGCCGCGACCGTCCTCATGCTCACCAAGGGCGGCCCCGGCACCTCATCCACCACCCTCTCGTACCTGATGTACCAACGTGCCTTCCTCCAGCAGGACGTCGGCTACAGCCAGGCCGTCGGCGTCTTCCTCTTCGTCGCCGGACTCATCGGCATGGTCGTCATCCGCCGCCTCCTGCGCCAGAACCACTAGCCGGCCCACCAGCCGCAACCAACAAGCCCGAACGACCTGGGAAGGCTGCCCATGGCACCCCGCCGCAGCAGCGGCCTGCTGACCGGCCATATCCTGGCCTGGTTCTACGCACTGCTCCTCATCCTGCCGCTGTACTACCTCCTCACCACCTCCCTCAAGGACAACCCCGAGGTCTTCGACCACCCCTTCGCCCTGCCCTCGCAGTGGCTCTTCGAGAACTTCACGAACGCCTGGGACCTGGCCTCGCTCGGCTCAGCCCTCGGCAACTCCGTCCTCGTCACCGCCGGCGCCGAGGCCATCACCCTGGCCCTCGCCTTCCCCGCCGCCTACGGCCTGGCCCGCAGCAGCGGCCGCACCGCCGCCGTCGTGGAGAAGATCTTCGGACTCGGCTTCCTCGTCCCCGCCTTCGCCGCCCTGGTGCCCACCGTGCTGCTGGCCATCGAACTCGGCATGTTCCAGATGCAGGCGTTCCTCATCCTCTTCCTGCCCGCCACCGCCCTGCCGCTCTCGGTCATCCTCCTCACCCAGTTCATGCGCACCATCCCGCCGGAGCTGGAGGAGAGCGCCATGATGGACGGCGCCGGACGCTGGACGGTCCTGTGGAAGATCTACGTCCCCATGTCAGCACCCGGCGTGATCACCGTGGCGATCCTCAACTTCCTCGGCTTCTGGAACGAATACCTCTTCAGCCTCGTCATCCTCGGCCCGGACCCCGAACTGCGCACCGTGCAGGTCGCCCTGCCCTCCCTCACCTCCGCGACGATGATCCAGTACGGCACCCTCGCCGCCGCCTGCCTGATCTCCCTCGCCCCGGTCTACGCCGTGTACATCGCACTGCAGCGCCGCATGGAGAACGCCCTGGTGGACGGGGCCGTCAAGTCGTGACCGCACCGACCGTTCCGCACCCGGACGGGCAAGGCCCCTCACCGCATGTGCGAGACCCCTCAACCGTTTTGAATGGAGCACGGTTCATGAAGGACGTCACCACCCTGACCGAAGGCTGGACGCTGCGGCACGAGAACACCGCGATACCCGCCCAGGTCCCCGGGTGCGTCCACACCGACCTGCTGGCAGCAGGTCGGATCCCCGACCCCTTCCTCGGCCGGAACGAGCAGGAGGTCGCCTGGGTCGGCCACACCGACTGGACCTACGTCACCGTGCTCGGCCCGCGCGACACCGCCCACGAGCGCACCGATCTGGTCTTCGACGGCCTGGACACGGTCGCCGAGATCACGCTCGGCGACGAGACCATCGGCCGCACCCGCAACATGCACCGCAGCCACCGCTTCGACATCACCCGTCGGCTCGCGGATGCGAGCCCGGACGCCGAGGTGCCCCTGTCGGTCCACTTCACCTCCGCCTACACCGAGGCCCAAGCCGTACGCACCGCCCTCGGCGAGCGCCCCAACTCCTATCCGGAGCCCTTCCAGTTCATCCGCAAGATGGCCTGTTCCTTCGGCTGGGACTGGGGCCCGACCCTGGTCACGGCCGGAATGTGGCGCCCCGTGCGCCTGGAGCACTGGTCGACGGCGCGGCTCTATCAGGTCCGCCCGTTGGTCACGGTCGACGGAACGGCGGGCCGCGCCGAACTGCGCATCGAGGTGGAACGCACCCGCAGCGGCCCGCTCACCGCCCGCGCCCGCATCGGTGAGCACACCGCATCCGTTACCTTCTCCGGGGACAGCGCCATCCTGACCGTCGAGGTACCGGACGTGACCCTCTGGTGGCCCCGGGGCTACGGCGAACAGATACTCCACGAGACCCAGCTCCAGCTCATCGACGAGGAAGGCAGGACCCTCGACCGCTGGGAGCGAAAGCTCGGATTCCGCACGGTCACCCTCGACACCGAAGCCGACGAGCACGGCACCGGCTTCACCCTGGCCGTCAACGGCGAGCGCCTCTTCGCCCGCGGAGTCAACTGGATCCCGGACGACGTCTTCCCCTCCCGTGTCACCCCCGACCGCTACCGCACCCGCCTCACCCAGGCCGCCGAGGCGGGAATCGACCTCGTACGCATCTGGGGCGGCGGCATCTACGAGGCCGACGCCTTCTACGACCTCTGCGACGAACTGGGCCTCATGGTCTGGCAGGACTTCCTCTTCGCCTGCGCCGCCTACCCGGAGGAACAGCCCCTGCGCTCCGAGATCGAGGCCGAGGCCCGCGAGAACGTCACCCGGCTCATGCCACACCCCTCTCTGGTCCTGTGGAACGGCAACAACGAAAACCTCTGGGGCTTTCGCGACTGGCAGTGGGAGGAACGACTCGCCGGCGACTCCTGGGGCGAGGGCTACTACCTGGGCCTGCTCCCCCGCATCGTCGCCGAACTCGACCCCACCCGCCCTTACTGGGCCGGCAGCCCGTGGTCCGGCAGCTGGGACCACCACCCGAACGACCCCGACCACGGCACCACCCACTCCTGGGAGGTGTGGAACCGCACCGACTACACCGACTACCTCGACACGGTGCCCCGCTTCGTCGCCGAGTTCGGCTGGCAGGCACCGCCCGCCCACGCCACTCTCCGACGCGCCCTGCCCGGGGAACCACTGCGGGCCGACTCGCCCGGCATGCTCCACCACCAGAAGGCCGAGGACGGAAACGGCAAGCTGGCACGGGGACTTGAGCATCACTTCACCCTTCCTGACGATTTCGACCGCTGGCACTACCTGACCCAGGTCAATCAAGCCCGCGCCATCGCCACCGGCATCGAGCACTGGCGCTCCCACTGGCCGCGCTGCGCGGGCACCGTGGTCTGGCAGCTCAACGACTGCTGGCCGGTCACCTCCTGGGCCGCCATCGACGGCGACGGCCGCCTCAAGCCGCTCTACCACGAGCTGCGCCGGCTCTACGCGGACCGCCTGCTCACCGTCCAGTCGCGTGACGGCCGCCTGGTCGTGGCCGCCGTCAACCAATCGGCGACTGCCTGGGTCACCGACGTGCGGCTGCGCAGGATGACGGCGGACGGACGCACTCTGGCCCAGACGATCCTCCCGGTACGCGCCGCCGGACGCTCGGTGGTGTGCGCGGATGTCCCCGACGAACTGCTTCCCGATGCCGGCTCGGGCAAGGAACTCCTGATCGCCGACGCCGACGGGCTGCGCGCCCTGCACCTTCCCGTGCCGGACAAGGAGTTCGCGTATCCCGTTCCCTCGTACGAGGTGGACGTGGTCCGGCGCGAGGATAGGGTCGACGTCGTGGTGACTGCCCGCACGCTGCTGCGAGACCTGCTGCTGCAGGCCGACCGAGTCGCGCCCACGGCCACAGCGGATCGAGGACTCGTGACGCTGCTGCCCGGTGAGAGCGTGACGATCGGTGTACGCGGCTGGAGCCCGAGCTCCGACGACGCAGGCACCCTCGCCAAGGTCAAGGCGGCCCTGTTCGCGGTGGAGCCCGCATGACGGAGCAGAGACTGACCATCCGGGATGTCGCCGCCCGCGCGGGCGTCTCGCGAGCGGCCGTATCGCTGGCGTTCAACAACAAACCAGGGGTGTCGGAGGCGACGCGCACCCGGATCATGGAGGTCGCCCGGTCGATGGGGTGGGAGCCGAACCGCTCGGCTCGGGCGCTCAACAAACAGGGCACGGGCACGATCGGGCTCGCGATCAGCCGCCCCGCACGGCAACTCGGCCTCGAACCCTTCTACATGGAGTTCATCTCGGGCCTGGAGAGCGTCCTTTCCGACCAGTCCAGCGCCCTGCTCCTGCGCCTGGTGAAGAGCCTGGACGAGGAGATCGAACTGCAGCGTCACTGGTGGCGGTCGGGGCAGATCGCCGGCTCCGTCCTGGTCGACTTCCGTGAGCACGACCCCCGCGTCCCCGTTCTCTCGCAGCTCGGGATGCCCGTGGTCGCTGTCGCCCACCCCTCGCTGACAGGGCCGTTCACCTCGCTGTGGACGGACGACACCACGGCCGTCACCGAAGCCGTGCGCTATCTCGCCGCCCTGGGACACCGCTCCATCGCCCGCATCGGCGGCACCGCCGAGTTGGGACACAGCGTGATCCGCGGCGCCGCCTTCACCTCGGCCATGGCCGACCTGGGGCTGCCGGAAGGCCGTCAGCTGGCCACGGACTTCTCCGGAGAGGCGGGGGCCCGGGCGACGCGCTCGCTGCTCGCCGCGGCGGAGCGGCCCACCGCGATCATCTACGACAACGACCTGATGGCCGTGGCCGGGCTGTCCGTCGCCGCCGAGATGGGCCTGCGGGTGCCCGCCGACATCTCGCTGCTTGCCTGGGACGACTCGCAGTTGTGCAAGCTGACCCACCCGACGCTCTCCGCCATGAGCCATGACATCTACGCCTTCGGTGCGGATGTGGCCCGCTCCCTCTATGAGGTCCTGTCCGGCCGGCGCGTCGCGCCTCACCAGGTGCCCACACCCACCCTCACGCCACGAGGGTCCACGGGCCCGCCACCGAAGCGCCCATAGGTGGCGCAGCCACTTCCGGCAGAATGACATTGATGCCTCCGATCATTCGGTCAGGGCTCAGACAAGGCAGAAGAGAGGGACGGGGCATTGACGAAGGACGGGGACCTGGCCGCGCACCGCGACCGCCTGCTCGCCGAAGCCATCGGGCTGCGCGAGGACGGCCGCCGGGAGGAGGCCCGGGATCGACTGCTCGCCCTGTGCGAGCAGTTCCCCCTGGACGCGGAGGTGGCGTACCAGACCGCGTGGGTGCACGACGCACTCGGCCTGGAGGCCGAGGCCGTGCCGCACTACGTGCGCGCGGTCGAGGAACCCGGCCTTTCCCCGGATGACCGCCGGGGTGCGCTCCTGGGTCTGGGCAGCACCTACCGCGTCCTGGGCCGGTATCCGGAGGCGGTCACGACCTTGGGGGACGCGGCAGCCGAGTTCCCGGACGACGCCGCCCTCAAGACCTTCCTGGCCATGGCTCTGTACAACACCGGCCGGGCACACGACGCGATGGAGATCCTGCTGACCCTGCTCGCCACCACGAGTCAGGACCCGGACATCGCCGCGTACCGCCCCGCGATCGAGCACTACGCCAAGGACCTCGACGCCATCGAGTAGCGACGCGAGCCGCACGGGGTCCGCCGTCGCGCCCGCGGGGGGCCACGCTCCCCCGCGGCTGCGACTACGCTCCCCTGCGGCGCATCCACTTGAGCAGGCCTCGTGGCTCCGACGTCCTCCGGTTGCTCCCTTCCTCGGGCAGCGCGGCGGGCGGAGCCTCGGGGTGCGTCGCGGGCTGTGGCGCGGGGTCGTGCGGGGACGGCTCGGCAGCGTGCTCCGCCCGCGGTCCGGGGACAACACCCGCCACCGCATCGGTCCCGGGTTGCGGCGCGGGCCGTGGCGCCGGGCGCAGGCCTCGGGCCTGGGAGAGACCGATCGTGAGATTGGCCCGCAGCCAACGGATCTCGTCCGGATGGTCCGCAGTCATGATCTTGTAGATGATCCGTCCTGCGGGTGACTCCGGCACGCTCTGGCCGAAGGGGTCAGGCATGAGCCTTCGTACGTAGGCGCGTTCGTAGGGATCCCGGATGATTCCCGCGAGCTGGACCGGGTCGAGCAGCGAGGCCACGGCTGCCGCGCGCTCCCAGGGGTCGTCCGACTGCCGGAGCAGCGCTCCCGCGTGGCGGCCCCGCCAGTTCCGTGCCCGCAGGTCGACGCCCGCCTCCAGTTGGGCGCGGATCGTGCCGGGGGCTCGGCCGGTGAGCAGGCTTGCGTTGACCTCGGCTTCGGCGAAGTGCTTCAGCTCTTCTGCCAGATACAGCCAGACCACCGCTCGATAGCGGTTCAGATAGAACTTCACCGGGGTGACGAAGCCTGCGCGTGTGAGGCGGGTGAACCGGGCCGTGGAGATGCCCATGAGGGCCGCGCCCTCGGTGGTGCCCACGGCTCTGATGCGCTCGAGCCATGCCTCCGGGAAGCCGTCCCCGGCACGGACGCGCTCGATCTCCTCGCGTGTGACCCGACGGCGCCCACCGGGCGTGTCGGCGACGGTGCGGACGCGCCCCAGCATCACGGCGAGCTCGAACTCGCCGCGCTTCACCCCCAGTTCCCGTGCTGCTCGGCTCTGCGCGACCGAGGTCTGCGCCGCCGTGGCGGCGGTTTCGGCGGTCTCCTGCGTGATCGTGTGACCTGTCATGGTGGTTCTCCCCCGTGAGGCGTCGTTGCTCTCGGGAAAAACCGTAGCGCGATCACCGCGATCCGCGCCGAGCCTGTGGATAACTCTCGACGCGTCGACGTTTCAGCAGGTCAGGTGCGGGGGTCAGAGGTCTACGACCGGTGTTCGCTCCGGCTGCCTGGCGCCGACGCCGAGGTGCTCGCCGACACGGTTGACGAGGAGTGTCATCTCGTAGGCGACCTGGCCGATGTCCGCCTCCGCGGAGCTGAGGACGCACAGACAACTGCCGTCGCCGGCCGCCGTCACGAACAGCACCGCGTCGTCGAACTCGATCATCGTCTGGCGCACGCTGCCCGCGCGGAAATGCCGCCCTGAGCCCTTGGCCAAGCTGTGCAGACCCGACGAGACCGCGGCCAGATGTTCCGCGTCCTCGCGCTTGAGTTCCGAACTCGCGCCGGTCACCAGGCCGTCGTTGGACAGCACGAGCGCGTGCCGTACGGGCTCCATCCGCTTGGTCAAGTCGTCGAGCAGCCAACCGAGGCCCGTGTTCTGCACCATGTTCCCGTCTCCCCGCCTTCTGTTCCCCCTGGCCGGTGGAACTGACCTGCCAGCCTTCCCCACCATCGGCCCTCCGGCAAGCATGATGAGGACATGGCACAGAAGATGACCGAGGACCAGTGGCGGGCTTTCGTCTCGCAGGGCACCCGTACCGGCAAGCTGTCGACTGTCCGGGCGGACGGCAGCCCCCATATCGCACCGATCTGGTTCTTGTTGGACGGGGACGAGGTGGTGTTCAACACCGGGGCACAGACCGTCAAGGGGCGGAATCTGGCGCGAGACGGGCGTGTCGCCCTTTGTGTGGACGACGACAGGCCTCCCTTCACGTTCGTGATCCTGCAGGGGCAGGCGCGGCTGAGCGACGATCCCGACGAGGTGCGGCACTGGGCCGCCCGGCTCGGCGCCCGCTATATGGGCGAGGGCCGCGCCGAGGAGTTCGGCGAGCGCAATGGCGTGCCGGGTGAGCTGCTCGTGCGCGTCAAGATCGACAAGGTGATCGCGCAGGGCGCGGTCGCCGACTGACGTCCTCTCCGCGCCTGATCTCAGCCCACCGTGTCGAGCAGCCGGGCGGTATGCATCCGCCCGGCGTACTCGACCAGGCGTATCAACACCTCCTTTCCCGAATCGCGGTCCCGTGCGTCGCACAGCACCACGGGGGTGCCGCGGTCGAGGTCCAGGGCCCGTGACACTTCGTGCGCGCCGTACGTACGCGCGGCCGCGAAGCAGTTGACGGCCACGACGAACGGGATGTGCCGGTGCTCGAAGTAGTCGACGGCGGGGAAGCAGTCCTCGAGCCGTCGGGTGTCCGCGAGGACGACGGCTCCGAGCGCGCCCTGGGACAACTCGTCCCACAGGAACCAGAAACGGTCCTGCCCCGGCGTACCGAAGAGGTACAGCGACAGGCCGGACCTGATGGTGATGCGGCCGAAGTCCATGGCGACGGTCGTCGTGGTCTTGCGGTCGACTCCGCCGGTGTCGTCCACCGACTGGCCCGCCTCGCTGAGGAGTTCCTCGGTGCGCAGCGGGCGGATCTCGCTGACCGCGCCGACCAGGGTGGTCTTGCCCACCCCGAAGCCGCCCGCGACCAGAATCTTCAACGCCATGGCGGTCGTGTCGCCGCCGTCGGCGTCAGAGTGCTCGGAGCCCATCGATCACCTCTCGCAGGATCTTCTCGTCGGGTAGCTGTGCGGGTGGCACGGGTCGGTTCACCTTCACGCAGCCCATTTCCAGCAGGTCGCCGAGCAGCACCCTGACCACCCCCACGGGCAGATCTGCGTCGGCCGCCAGTTCGGCCACCGACTGGGTCTCGGTGCGGCACAGTTCGATGAGCGACCGGTGTTCGGGGCCGAGCGCGGTGTCGTCGCCGAGGCTCGGTGCGTTCGCGTCGAGTGCGACGAGTGCGATCAGGTCGAAGCGCACTCCGCTGGGGCCCGGTTGGGTCCGCCCGCCGGTCATCGCGTAGGGACGGACCAGTGGTCCGGCCTCGTTGTCGTACCACTGGCTGCCCGCGTCGCGCGGGGCGGCGCTCTTGTCCTCGGTCATCTGCGTCGGCCGCCCTGCGTCATCCGACGGCCGGCGGCTGCGCCGCGAAGCGCGGAGGGGTGTGCAGGTGCTCGCCCACGCGTTTGACCAGGCGTGCCATCTCGTAGGCGACGAGGCCGATGTCGGCGGTCACGGAGCTGAGTACGGCGAGGCACGAGCCGTCGCCCGCCGCTGCCACGAACAGGAAGCCGTCGTCCATCTCCACCATGGTCTGGCGCACTCCGCCGGCTCCGAAGTGCCGGCCCGCGCCCTTGGCGAGGCTGTGGAATCCGGAGGCGACCGCGGCGAGGTGTTCGGCGTCCTCGCGGGTGAGGGCGGTCGAGGCGCCGACGGCGAGACCGTCGTTGGAGAGCACCACGGCGTGCCGTACCTCTCCGACGCGCAGCACCAAGTCATCTAGCAGCCAGTCGAGTTCGCCGGCCCTGCCGGCGGTGATGCTCTGATCCTGGATCATGCGTGATCTCCTTCGGTGCTGTCACTGGCCGGGGCGGGCCCTGGGATGTCGGGGACCGCGCCGACGATGCCGGGCCTGCGGCCGCCGCCGCGCGCCCAGCCCTCGCGGTAGGCGGACATACGGTCCCGTACGTCTTCGGGGCTGCGTTCGGTCTCTTCGCGGACGCTCACGGATCCGGCCGCCACGTCACGCGGGCGCTCGCGCAGCTGGGGGGCCAGGCTGGCCTGGCGTACCCGGCGCGGAAGATCGTCCGAAGGCCCTGGGGCGGCCTCGGGTTCCGTTGCCGGCGGCTTGTGCGGGCGCAGGGCCGTGACGCCCGGGGGCGTCGCCGGCGGAGCGTCCGCCGAGGGGGCCAGTGCGGGGCGGGAGGCCGGGGGCGGCACCGAGTTGCCGTTCAGCGGGGCGGCGTCGGGCACGCGTGCGTGCGCGTTCAGTTCGCGGTCACGTTCCATGGTGTGGTCTCCGGGACTCTCCGGCGTGGTGCTCTGCAGTAGTGCGGTGGGCAGGAGAACGACCGCGGTGGTGCCGCCGTACGGGGACGTGCGCAGGTGCACTTTGATCCCGTGTCGCGCGGCGAGCCTGCTGACGACGAAGAGTCCCAGTTGGTCGCTGTCGAAGAGATCGAGCGCTTCGGACTGCTCGATGCGGCGGTTGGCCTCTGCCAGGGCCTCCGCGCCCATGCCCAGACCACGGTCCTCGACCTCCAGGGCGTAGCCGTTGCCGACCGGTTCGCCGTTGACGCGCACCTTGGTGTGGGGCGGCGAGAACTGGGCGGCGTTCTCGACGAGTTCGGCCAGGAGGTGGGTGAGGTCGGCGACGGCCGTCCCGAGGACCGCGGCGGCGGGGAGCTGTCGGACCTCCACGCGCGCGTAGTCCTCGACTTCGGAGACGGCTGCGCGGACCACGTTCGTCAAGGACACGGGCAGGCGCCAGGCGCGACCGGGCGCCGCACCGGAGAGGATGATCAGGCTCTCGGCATGTCGCCTCATGCGGGTGGTGAGGTGGTCGAGGCGGAAGAGGTCGCTGAGTTCGTTCGGGTCGTCCGCCCTGCGCTCCATGCCGTCGAGGAGGCTGAGCTGGCGGTGCACGAGGACCTGGCTCCTGCGGGCGAGGTTGACGAAGACGCCCGAGATGCCGCTGGCGAGTTCGGCGCGCTCGATGGCGGCGTGGAGGGCCGCCCGGTGCACCGTGCCGAGCGCTTCGTAGACCTGCCCCGTCTCGTCCTCCGCGGGCGGTCCCGGGGGTGCTTCGGCGTGGATGTCGATCTCCTCGCCCGCACGCAGCCTCCGCATGGCGTGCGGGAGTTTGTGCCGGGCGATCTCCAGGGCGCCGTTGCGCAGGCTCACCAGCTCGACGACCAGGCCGCGCCCGATGCGGACGGAGATGACCAGGGAGAGGGCGACGGCCACGAGCCCGAGCAGCACGGCGGCACCTGCCGGTGTGAGCAGCCCGCGGGTCAGGGGGTCGGCCCGGCCCGCGGCGTCCCGGTCGGCGCCCGCGTCGATCGCGCGCAGCTCGTCGCGTACCACCGCGTGGGAGTTGTCCCACTTGGCGGCCGAAGCCGCGTCGGCGGCCTTGCGGCCCGGTGGCGCGAGGAGCACCTTGTCCTCGACGGCGCGCACGTCGGCGTACGCGCTCCCCTCCGCGAGGTCCTGCCAGGCTGCTCGTTCGGACCCACGCAGATCCGCGACCGCCGCATCGGTCAGGGTGCGCCGGGTGTCGACGGCTCCGGTGAACTGCCGCAGGCGCTCACCGTCGAGGGAGCCGTCGAGCCGCGCGCTGGCCAGGACGACGTCCTCGCGTGCCAGCATCTCGGCGGCCCGGGCGAATTCGAGCAGCACGCGCGCATCGGAGCCGAGTTCGGCGTCCTGGACGCCGGTGAGTGCGCCGCCGACCCCGAAGGCGGCCGAGATGGCCTTGGTGTACTGGCCGTAGGCCGCGTCCCAGCCCGTGCGCCCGTCGATCACGTCGGCCCGTAGGGCGTCCAGGCCTTCGGCGGCGGTGACGAAGGACGCGAGCCTGGAGGTCACGCCGGTGGGCAGATCGGCGCCGTCGGCGACCGTCCCGCCCTCGCCGCGCCGCAGCTTCGCGACCGCGCGGTCCGTGCGTTCCGCGCGCCTGTTGAGCTCGCTGCCCCCGTCGGGTGCGGGTCGGGTCGCGTACCGCACCGCTGTCACGCGCTCTGCCTGCAGTGCGGCGACGGCCGTGTCGACGGGACCGCGCACCTCTGTGTCGACGCGCTGCAACTGCCGTAGGTGCGCCACGTCTTGGGCCGTGCTGACCGTGGCGTACCCCCACAGACCGATCAGGGAGACGACCGGCACCATCAGCAGACAGACGATCTTGGCTCGTACGGTGCGAGGGCGAGGCCACCACGAGCGGTCTCGCGAGGCCGGGGCCGTCGGCGGGCCGGGTTCCGAGGGGGCGTTGGTGCCGGGACGTTCGTCGGCGGGCGGTCCCGCGTGGGCGCGTCGACCGCGTGCCGGGGCGCCGGTCTGCGGCGGCGCTGTGCCGTCGGCCGGGTCAGTGGTCCTGCGGGGTGTAGGCATGGCCTCCTCGCTCGGAGAGATTTCGGGGTGTGTCCGCCCGGCCGTGTCCGGCCCGGATACGCCGCTATCCGGCGGCACCCTCCACCGGCCGCTGGGCCGCCACGGAGGCCTCACGCTCCCCTGAGGTCGGGGAGAGCGCGACGAACGCTGAGGTCAGGAAGAGATAGGACCCGAGGCCGACCGCCAGGGGAAAGATGAACTGCATGGTCGTCGCGCCGGCCAGAGCGGCGCCGGATTCGGTGACCCGCACGCTCACGGCCAGCATGCCGGTGTAGTGCATGCTGCTCACCGCACCGCCCATGACGAGGGACGCGACGGCGACGGCGAGTGGTGACTTGATGTTGAGTGCCGCCCACAGGGCCGCGGTCGCGGCGACGACGGCGATGACCACGGAGAGGCCGACCAGCACGGGGTCGTAGCGCACGCTGCCGTGCAGTCGCAGGGCGGCCATGCCCAGGTAGTGCATGGATGCCACGCCGAGCCCGGTGGTCAGACCGCCGAGCGCCAGCGCCCGTCCGCGGTGACGGCCGTAGCCGACGGCGAAGACCCCGACTCCGACGACGGCCATCGCCACGACGAGGCTGAGGATGGTCAGGGGCACGTTGTAGTGGATCTGCGTGCCGGTGACGCCGAAGCCGAGCATGGCCACGAAGTGCATCGTCCAGATGCCGGCGCCGATGGCGGAGGCCGCGGTGATGAGCCAGTTGCGGCGCGACGTGCCCGTGGCGCCGAGCGCACGGACGGTGCAGCGCAGCCCGAGAGCGGCGCCGATACAGGCCATCACGTACGACAGCACGGGGGTCAGCCAGCCGAAGGTGGCGTGGTCCAGGTGTCCCATGGCTCCGGGACGCTAGTCCGAACAGGGGCGCACAACGGGGGCGCAGTTCGAAAGGTGTTGGAATATGACTGAGAGAGGGTCCTGAACGATCGCGTGACGCTCGAACGTGTGCCCCCGACGCGCATGCCGGTCGTTGAGCAATCATGGCCACATGAGCGATGACCACACGCGCGTCCGTGACTTCTTCTCCGCCCGAGCGGCCGACTGGGACAGCCGCTTCCCCGACGACGGCCCCGCCTACCGGGCCGCCGCGACCGAGCTCGGCCTGCGTCCCGGCGGCCGTGTCCTGGACGCCGGGTGCGGGACCGGACGCGCCCTGCCCGCGCTCAGGGACGCCGTGGGGCCCTCGGGAGTCGTGCTCGGGGCCGATCTGACGCCCGCCATGCTGGAGGCCGCCACGCGGGCGGGCAGGGACCGCGCAGGGCAACTCCTGCTCGCGGACGTCTCCCGGCTCCCGGTGCGCGACGCGTCGCTCGATGCGGTGTTCGGCGCGGGCCTGATCTCCCATCTTGCCGATCCGGCCGAGAACCTGCGGGAGTTGAGGCGTGTCGTGCGTCCTGGAGGGGTCCTCGCCCTTTTCCATCCCATCGGCAGGGCGGCGCTCGCGGCGCGGCAGGGCCGCCAGATCACGCCGGACGATCTGCGCGCCGAGGCGAACCTGCGCCCGTTGCTCGCCGGTGCCGGCTGGCGGCTGACCTCCTACGTCGACGAGGACGCGCGGTTTCTCGCCCTGGCCGTACGGGAGGGCTAGGGCCGCGGCGCCGGACTGTCACCGGCGTCCGGCGACGGCCGAGGCGAAGGCCTCCGGGTTGTCGAACATGACGTTGTGTCCCGCGTTCGGCACGGTCACGACCTTCACTCCGGAAGCCATCAGCTCTTCCGTGCCCAGGAGTTCGCCGCTGCGCGCGCCCTGCAGGAAGACACGCTCGACGGGCAGTTCCGTGAGCATCGCGCGCATCGTCGGGCTGGTTCCCCTCACCAGTCCCCTCGCGCTGCGGTGCAGGGCGCGGGGGTCGGCCAGCCGCATGGTCGCAGCCCAGAGGGGACCGACCTTGTCGAGCACGCGCGCGTGGCCATCGGCGACGTAGTCCTCCTCCTCGTACGCCGCGATGCCGCTGCTGCCCGCTGTCGCGGCCGGGTCGGGGTCGAGGTTCGCCTCGGTCAGCACGAGCCGGGACACCAGGTCGCCGCGCCGGTGCGCGAGCACGATGGCGACGGAGCCGCCCATGCTGTGCGCGACGATCTCCGCGCCGGTCACCCCGGCCGCGTCCAACGCCGCGGCCAAGGCGTCCGCGTGGTCCTCCAGGGAGTATCCGAAGTCCGCCGGGCGGTCACTGATGCCGTGGCCCGGCAGATCGACGAAGAGCGACCGGCATCCGCTCAGCTCGGCTCTGGCCGCGATGTGAGCGTGGTAGACCGACGACGCCGCGCCGAGCCCGTGCACGTACACCCGGGCCGGGTCGGCCCCTTCGCTCTCCGTCCAGCGGACACAGCTGCCCTGCGCGTCGAACCGTGCCTGTCGCATCGCCACTCCCTCGCTCGTCCACTCCTGCTCCGGGAGGACAATACATCGCCACCGATGTATTGCGTGTGGGATGTACACCGCTGGTACGGCACAATGCACGGCATGCTCGAACTGGCCATCCTCGGATTCCTCTACGAAGCGCCCCTGCACGGCTATGAGCTGCGCAAGCGCATCACCGCCCTGACCGGGCACGTGCGCCCGGTCGCGGAGAGCACGCTGTACCCCGCCATCAAACGGCTGGAGAAGGCCGGACTGCTGGCCCGCGAGACACAGCCCGGCTCCGTGGCGGCCCCCCGCCATGTCCTGGACCTCACCGCGGAAGGCAGGAGCGAGCTGCACCGCAGGCTCACGCAGCCGCAGCAGGCCGACATCAGCGATGAGAACCGGTGGTTCACGGTCCTCGCGTTTCTCCGCCACGTCGACGACAAGGCGGCGCAGGCGGCGGTCCTCAAGCGCCGCCTGACCTTCCTCGAAGAGCCGGCCAGCTTCTTCTACGACGGCGAGCGCCCATTGCGCGCCGAGGATCTGGACGATCCGTTTCGACGCGGCATCCTCACCATCGCCCGTGCGACGAGCCGTGCCGAACTCGCCTGGCTGCGCGCCACGTTGGAATCACTGCGCTGAGGTGGCCTCCGAGCCGCCCCCGTGCGGCACCGGACAGCCCCGGACGCCGGGCACGGGAAAGGTGCCGAGCTCGCCGACCCGGTAGCCCCGCGGGTAGCCCTTGATCTCCCAGTTCTGCCGGGCGTAGTGCGGGGCGGTGCGGGGCGGCATCAGGCGCACGGCCCGGCCGCGCCATCGCACCGCGCGCCTGACCAGCGTGCGCATCGCGGGGCTCGGCGGTTCATAGCGGAAGGCGCGCAGGAGGGGCTCGTCGAGCAGGGCGATGGTCGAGGCGCGCAACAAGGGCGCCAGCGGGCGCGGGTACCAGGAGGCCATGAGGTCGAGGGTCGCGTCGGAGACCTTGCGCGCACCCTCGTCCCACGCGAAGTGCGCCTCCTCGTAGGCATCGAGACACTTCTCGAAGGCTTCGTAGGAGTCCGGTATGTCCTGGATCCCCATGTGCCGCCCCAAGGTGCGGTAGTGGACGGCGGCCGCGGTCGTCTCGTGGCGCGACAGCTTGCGCCAGCCGTAGGCGTCGATCCAGCGTTTGGGCATCACCACGAACGTGCACAGCACATAGCGCATGTCTTCATTGCTGATGTCGTAGCTCCGGTGCATCTGGTTGATGCGGCGGATCGCGGTGCGACCCTCGTCCGTGCCGAAACCGTGCTCCACGACGGTGTCCAGAAGCAGGGCCGTGTCGTCGTACCGCTTCTGCGTACGGTCCGTCAGTTCCGCCGTCTCGGCGAGGAGCCGTCCGATGCTGGGAACGGCGTAGGTGCGGTAGAGCGCGAGCTCGAGAGCGCGGGTATAGTCCCAGGGGAACTCGTATGTCGCGGTGAGCCGGTAGATCGCCAGGGCGTCCTTCTCCGGATCGAGACGCCGAATCTCCTTGAGCCGGTCATAGCGCTTCACCGCACGGCCCCCCTTCTGTCGTCGGAGCTCCAACTCTACGTTGGGGTAGAGCAGATGAGTGATCATCAGCGGCAACGACAACCGGGGGAAGGTGGCCCACATGTTCGACAAGCTGCGCAAGCTGTGGCGCACGGACGAAGCTGTGCGCGGCAAGGAGGAGCGGCGCCGCCCGCACAACCTCTTCGAGGCGGCTGCCGTCTACGTGTCCGCGTCCGCCGACGACGATCAGGACCGCGCGGACGAAGCCGCGGGCTGGGTGTCGCCGGAGGCTTTGTCCTTCGGCGTCAGCGAACTCGCCTGCCGAGCGGTCATCGCCCTCGCCCGGGAACGCGACGAGTCGCCGGCGGTCGTGGCGCGTACGCTCCTCGGCCTGCCTGCCGCCTGACGTCCGTGTGCGTGGGATCGGGGCAGGCCAGTGCCTCATGGAGGAGGGTGCCTGTCTCGGCCGCGTGCGCGAGGCGATCTCGGACCTCGCGCGGGGTGCGCGGGCGATAGCCCGGGCCGTCGCCGCAGCAGCCCTGCCGGAAGCGCAGTCCGGAGAGCAGGACCACGCTCAAGGCGCGCCAGGCCGCTTTGTCGCGGCGCTTGGGCACGGCGAGCGCCGATCCCGCGTTGAGCAACAGGCCCTCACAGCGCGGGCAGATCTCGGCACCCGCGCGGCCGTAGTCGGCCGACTTCTTGAAAGAAGCACGGCACGGCAGGCAGACGTAGTGCGCACTGGCTCTCGGCATGTCACGCACCCTAGGCGACCGGCGCGGGCTCTCACGAGCGAGTTTCGCGACGCCCGTGAGCACCCTTCCTGGTCACGCGCCCCTCGACGATCAACCGGACCTGTGGTTAGGGTGCGCCGACAGATGAAGCGATGGGGAGGCTGGCATGGCCGGAACGGACGACGCTGTCGCCGCCGAGGACGACGCGCTGTACGTGCTGACCGCGGTGCTGCTGACACCCGCGAAGTTCCCGAGTGTGCTCGGTGACGACTATCCGGAGGCGTGCGCGGCCCTGGGGCTCGCGCCCCTGGCAACCGGCTACGGTCTGGTGCTCGGTCAGGATGGTGCGGGCGCCCGGTGGACCGTCGTCGTCGACGACGTGTCACTCGTGGCCGTCGCCATCGCCTCCTGGGACTGCGGCATGGAGTACGACCTGTCGCCCGACGAACGTACGGTGGTCGCCGCACTGCCCGGCTGGCCGCTGGCGGTCGCCGTCGCGGCGCCCAACGTGCCCGCTCCGCACGATCCCGATCCCGAGGAAGCGGACGAGAAGCCGCTCTCACCGCCGCAGTCCGATACCTGGGGTCCTGCTCAGCGCCGGCTGGGCGCCGACGAGATCGCGCTGCAGTGGGCGGCGTGGCGCGAGCAGATCGACGACGCCGACTTTTTGGGGGACGGCGCCGATGACGGCTCCGGGGCGGATGTCGCTGTCGAGGCTGAGGCCGCTCAAGCCCCCCTCACCGGTGTGCGCCGCGTGCTGGCCGAAGTACGGGCGTATGTGAGCACCCCGCCGCCGCTGGGCCGCGTGCGCTCCTCGTTCGCCTCCGGTGAGGCGCGCATTCTTCGCGCCGACGGTCCTGGCTGGTCGATGGTCGCCAGGACCGACGACATCGCGTTCGTGCTGCTCGACGAGGAGCCGGGCGAGGTGCTGCCGGTGGGCCGCGGCCCCGAGCTCCCCGCGCTTCTTGACGCACTCGACAAGATGGCCGTACGCCCCACCTGATCGCCTCGCCCCGCCTTCGACCGGAGCGAGTCTCCGGGGCCCGCGATTCCTCAGATGTTCTGCTCGGAGGCGAGGAGGAACGCGCCCATCGCCGTGTCGTGGTCCGTGTGTTCGCGCAGCGCCACCAGTTCGGCGCGCCAGGTCGCCTCCCACGATGTGGCCCGGCCGCCGGCCCGCACCAGCGCGAGCGCCATCACCCCGGCCACCGGGGTGCCTCGCTCGCGCAGCAGACGGGCGGCCGCGAGCAGGGCCGCACCCGCGCGTGGCGTCGGGACGTCGAGCTGCAGTGCGCTCGCCAGGGGCAGTCGTTCGGGGCGTTCTTCCACCAGATCCAGCAGCCGCTCCCAGCGCGCCGCGTCATGTTGGCCGTGGCGCACGGCGGCCAGCGACGTCTCCCAGGTCAGGGCCGCCGCATCGGGGTAGAGGCCCACGGCGTGCAGCGACCGGGCCAAGGTGTCGGCGACGAGGAGCGTCTGGGCGGAGCCTCGCCGGACGCGCACGGCCTCGGCGATGCCGGAGAGACGGCGGAGCGCATCAGCGCGCACCTGTGGGTCCGACGTGCCGGCAAGGCCCTGAAGCCGCTCGATGACGCTCTTCAGGACGGGCCCTCCGACCGGCCCCGCAGGGAAGCGGGCCAACTGCTGTGCGGCCGTGTCCCACTCCCGTCGGCTCCGCCCCGGGTCCGTGGCGACGTCGGCGACGGCCCTCATGGCGTCGGCGGACCGGGCTGTGAACCAGGCGGGCAGGGCGCGGCACGCGGCGACCACGGTCTCTTCGTCACCGTCCCTCACCAGGCGGGCCAGGAAGTCCGCGTAGGCCTCTCCGGCGGATTCGTGCACGCGCCCCACGCGCGCGTGGATCACCGCTTCCCGTATGGCGGGTTGGTCCGCTGCCCGGGCGAGGCGGTCCGCGATGGCGGGGCGGTCGATCGCGGCAAGGAGGTGGCGGGCCACCACGGCGCGTACGTCGCGGTGTTGGCGCGGCGCGTCCCAGGCCGCCACCAGAGCGTCGAACGCCGCGTCACCGGTGAGCGCGCCCAGGGCGCGGACGGCTTCCTTGCGGGAGCCGACGGGGGTGTCCGCCGCGCAGGCCACGGGGCGGAGCAGGGTGACCGCTTCCGGGTCCGGCACCACCGCCAGGAGTCGGCGTACGGATGCCATGGCGGCCCGACCCCGGACTCCGCCCGTTGCGGCGTGCCGCAGCAGGGTGTCCAGCAGGGCCTCGGTGGCAGGCGGTACGCCGACGTACGCCGCACTGAGGACCTCGCCCAGTGCGCCGAGAGCCGCCGCGGCGACAGGTTGCGGCGCTGTTTTCGCGAGTGCGGTCAGCAGCGCGGCTTCGCGTACCTGGGCTGCCGCGTCGGCACGGGTACGCACGTGAGCCAGCTCGTCGGCCGCCACGCGCGCGTGGTGCTCGTCCCACGCACGGCGTTGCGCCGGCAGCCAGCGGCCGATGACACCTGCGTGCAGCCCCGCGGCCCAGGCGACGGCGCGGGGGCGCACGCGGCCTGTGAGGCCGTCCCGCGCGGCGATCAGCACCGCGTCCAGCAGGTCGGTGCGCCGGGTGACGATCGTGCGCAGGACGACCGGAACCGACGCGAACGACGCGTCATGGCCGACCAGTTCGGCACTGCGCCGCTCCCGCAGCCCCACCGGGCTCACCCAGGCGGCCGCCGCGCGGGCGGCGATGTCCGGGTCGTCGGATTCCAGCGCCATGGCACGCACCAGAGCGTCGAGTTCCGGCAGTGCGGTGAGGTGTGGCGCGAGGAGTTCCGCGAGGGCGCTGCGGAGGCCGGGAGGTGCCGGTGTGCTGTGCGATGTGGCGGACCAGACGGCACGCGCCGCTTCCTCACTGATGCGCAGCGGCGTGACGGCTTTGCGGGAGCCCGGGTCGGACACGACGTGGCAGAGCAGTTCCACCGCGTAGGCCGCGCGGTGGAGCCTGCCGGTCGCCGCGGCGCTCTCGGCGGCGCGGCGGAGCAGTAGTTCCGCCGCGGCCAGGGTGTGGGTGGTCGTGTCGCGGGACTGGACGGTGGTCAGTGCCGCGTCCCGCAGGACCCGGTCGGGCAGCGCCGCGAGCAGACGTGGGGGCGCCCCGGCGAGCTGCTGGAGGGCGGCCCTGCGCACCTCCTCCTGGTCGTGCCAGGCCCGCTCGCAGTCTTCCGCGATCCGCGCGAACTGCGCCGGGTCGTCTTCGAGTTCCGCGCAGGCCAGCAGCGCGGGCCAGGCCATCTGGCGCTGGTGGGCGCGGTGTTGTCCGGCCATGTCGCGCAGCAGCGGTTCTCCCAGGGCGAGCGGAAGGCCGACAGCCAGGCGGCTCAGTATCCACTCGCGACGCGAGAAGCGTTCCACCCAGGGCAGGACGAGCTCCGCCCTGTCGGCGGGCTCCAGGGCCGTGAGCGTGGCCGTGGGCAGGCTCCGCACCGAGCGGGGCCGGGCGGTGCGTTCCTCGACGAGGCGGCGGCGTTCCGGTGCGGGCAGCATGGCCACCAGGCCGTCGGGCTCGATGTCGTGACATCCCGGCCAACGGTGTCGTGACTGCGTCACGGGGCAGCGACGGGTGAGGTCCAGCAACTCCGCGGGCGGGAGCGCGTGCAGGGCTCGTCGGATGGCGGGCGGCAGTGCGCCGGCGGAGATCCGCAGCTCGCGGGGAGAGCCGTCCTGGTCGGGCGGGGCCGCGCGCAGGATCTCAAGGACTCTGGAGGGGCGAAGCAGCAGCGTTCGGGCTGCTCGCGGGGTCAGGAGATCGGGGGCCTGTGCCAGGAGCAGCAGCCCGGCCTCCGGGTCGCGTTGCGCGGCCACGCTTGCGTTCGCCCGGTTGCGGCCCACGAACCGGTGGCGGTCGTGATCGGCGCGGCTCTCGCCACGGGTGACGAGCAGTTGGGCCACGGCCCGTGGTGCGCTGCGGGTCAGCGCGCTCAGGACGCCGGCAGGTGGATCAAGGCGGGGCAGCCACGCTCGGACCGTCTCGGCCGGGCATGCGGGCAGCAGGTGAGCGGCGTCCCGTGCGCCGAACCGGGCGTGGACCTCGGGCAGCAGGCGTGCGGCGAGGGCGCTTCGCCGGCTCAGGCGCAGGACGCGGTAGGTGTCGCGGCGTACCGCCGCGACGTCACTCAACGCGAGCTGTTCCAGGGCCGTTTCCGGCACGGGCAACCGGATGGACGCCGAGAGGGCGCGGCGGCGCTGGAACGGATCGGCGAGGGCTTCGGCGATGGTGGTGAGGTCACGCCGGGCCACGGCCAAGAAGAGGGCGGTGTGCCGGTCGTCAGGGGTTCCGGCGGCGAGGGCCGCGCGGAGTGTGCCGTACGCGTCTTCGGTGAGCGCCCTGGCGTAACGGGCGAGGGCGCTCATGCGGGCCGGGAAGGGCAGTGGGTCGAAGTGAGCCGACAGCCAGGCCGCCGTCAGCGGCGCGGGCATGGACTGCGGTGGGAGGGAGGGCGTCTGCGACACCTCGTGTGCGGCCATCAGCGATCACCGTGGGATCGCTGGGCCTCCTTTCGGGAAGTCATGGGTGCCATGATCACCACGCGGCTGCCGGGGCGCAAGGGGTTTTCCGCTCGCGGCCCCGCGCAGGGCGGGGCCGCGAGCGGAGAAGCCGTCAGCCGCTGCTCGTCGGGCAACGTCTCACCGGTGTGCTGCCCGCTGCGGGGGTGTCGGATCAGCGCCCGAGTTCCTTGCGCGAGACGCGGCGCAGCCTGCGCCGCTGTCCGGGGTCGAGGGTCAGATAGGCCGCGGCCGGGACTCCGACCACGATCAGGAAGGCAACCCACCAGGGCAGCCAGATCAACAGGATGAGTCCGGCCGCCACGCCTCCTGCGGCGATCTTCGCGTTCTTCGACATGTGTCGCCTCCTTCGCGGCTGCTGCCGCTCTCTGTCTTGAGAAACGGGTTCCGGCCGTCCACGGTTCCGGACTGCTCCCCTGATAGACCCCTGAGGACGACCCTGAGGTAACCCTGAGCCGCCTCGCGGGTCGCGGGCCTACTCGACCCGCAGCGGCTCGCCGACCTCGTACATGTGGCGCAGTACCTGTCGGTAGGAGTCGATGAATCCGGCCTCCGTGTAGGGCATGCCCAGCTCGGCGCAGTGGGCGCGGACCAGGGGCTGGGCGCGCCGCAGGCTGGGGCGGGGCATGCTCGGGAACAGGTGGTGCTCGATCTGGTAGTTGAGTCCCCCCAGGAACCAGTCGGTCAGCGCGCTGCCCCGGATGTTGCGTGAGGTGAGGACCTGGCGGCTGAGGTGGCCCCAGCGCTCGCCGTCGGGGTCGGGCATCTCCATGCCCTTGTGGTTGGGCGCGAAGGCCAGGCCGAGGTGCAGGCCGAAGAGCGCCTGGTGGATGGCGGCGAAGGCCAGGGCGTGCCCCACCGGCATGGTGACGAGCAGCAGCGTCACGTACCCGACGAGGTGGGCCACCAGGAGGAAGCCTTCGAGCAGCCGTTCGCGAGGGGCCTGGCGGCGCAGGTCCTGGAAGCCGTAGATCTTCATGGCGACGCCCTGGAGCAGCGTCAGCGGGAAGAACAGCCAGGCCTGGTTGCGGGTGAGCCAGCGTCGGAATCCCACCCGGACCTTGGCTTGCTTGCTCGTCCAGACGAGGACGTCCGCGGCGACGTCGGGGTCCTTCTCGATGTGGTTGGGGTTGGCGTGATGGCGGTTGTGCTTGTCGTTCCACCAGGCCGAGCTCATGCCGAGGAGGAGGTTGCCGTGGATGAGGCCGATGGCGCGGCTCACGCCGCGGTCGCCGGTGATCTGGGAGTGCCCGGCGTCGTGGCCTATGAACGCCGTACGGGCGCACAGTGCGGCGAGGACGGGCGCCAGGAGCAGCACCCACCAGGAGCCGCCGACGAGGAACATTCCCGTCGCCACGGCGGCCAGGGCCACAGCGTTGATCGCGATGGTGCGGGCGTACCAGCCGGTGCGGCGGCCCAGGAGCCCCTGCTCCTTGACGGTGCGCAGGAGAGGCGCGAAATCGCTCCCGGCGGGCTGCCTCGTGGTGGTGCCTGGGGAACGTTCCGCGACGGCTGCGGCGGCCTGGGACATGGTGAGGTCTCCGGTCTCTGACTGGATCGGGCTGACGTGACACAACGTATGAGCCCGTGACCTGCGACAACCATGGCGCTCTCACCCGTCTCGGGAGGGGGACAGCACCGCCCGGAAGGGGGGCTAGCTACACCCCCCGGCGCTTCGTGACGCGGATCACCCCGTGATCGCTCACGCCTGAGGTCCGACGTGTTGTACTCTCGGCCGCTCCACTCCCAGTAGTCAAGTTTGAGGAATGCGCCATCGCCGTGCCCAGGCCTTCTGCCGCGTCACCTTCCGAGATCTCTGAACTGTCCCGCTGCTCCGTCCTGTTCGTCCCCGCCGACCCGGCACGCGTCGGCCGGGTCGCGTTCTGGCACCCCGAGGGGGATGCGCCCCCCGCCTGCTCCGCGGGCACCGTCGAGGAACTGGCCATCGCGGTTCCCGGCGACGAAGGAGCTGAGCTCAGCGACGTACCCGCGACAGTGCTTCCGATGCGCGCGGCGCTGCCCGTCCTGACACGCGCGCGCGCCTCGGCGGGCGTTCATCCGACGGCCGCGTTCTGGGGCACGGCGGGCCTGCTCGCGCTGCAACTCGCCGCGCGCGGACTGCTGCTGCCCGGACTGACGTCGAGCGATCACGATGCATGGCGCTCGGGCCCACTGGGCGCCGACGACCTGCGACGCCTGCGCGACCTCGCCGCGGCGATGCCCCCCGCCGCGCACGCCCTTGCACTGGAGGGCGGCTCCGCACCCCTGCGGCTGCCCGAACCCGAGCGGCTACTGCGCCAGTTCCTCGACGCGGTGGCCGACACGCTGCCGCGCACCCCCGCCGCGTCGCTGGCCGCTGGCGCCGCGCCCTTCGCCGCGCCACAGCCCCAACGCATCCCCGAGCAGCGGCCCTGGGCCGCCGACGTCGCCGCCGGGCACGACGCAGGCGTCCGGATCTCGCTGCGCGTCGAAGTGCCCGGCCTGGTGTCCGACACCCCCGACGAAACCCGGTTGCCCTTCCGCGCCGTACTGCAACTGCACAGTGTCAGCGACCCTTCGCTCGTCGCGGACGCGGCCGAGGCATGGGCCGGCTCCGGCGCGTCGGGGCAGGCTTTCGGCGCTCGATCACGGATGGACGCCCTGCTCGCGCTGCGGCGCGCCACGCGCGCGTGGCCGCCGCTGGCCCCGCTGCTCTCGGCCACCGTCCCCGACGCGATCGAACTCGCCGACGAAGAAGTCACCTCGCTCCTGGGCGAGGGGTCCCGCATGCTCGCCACCGCGGGTGTCGAGGTGCACTGGCCCAGGGAACTGGCGCGCAATCTGACCGCCCGTGCGGTCATCGGCCCGCCCGACGAGGACACCAAGGGCCCCGAGAAGGCGGCATCGGACACCCCGTCGTATCTCTCGGCCGACGCGTTGCTCGCCTTCAACTGGCGATTCGCCCTGGGCGACCAGCAGTTGTCCCGCGCGGAGCTCGACCAGCTCGCCGAAGCCAACCGCCCCGTGGTGCGCCTGCGCGACCAGTGGGTCCTCATCGACCCCGAGGAGGCCCGGCGCGCTCGCGCACACCAGGACCACAAGGTCACCCCGATCGACGCCCTGAGCGCCGTCCTGACGGGCACCACCGAACTGGCCGGGCAGCGCGTGGACGTCCAGCCGACGGGCTGGCTGGCCACGCTGCGCGAACGCCTCGCGGACCCCGAGGGCATGGAGCCCGTCGGCCAGCCCGAGACGCTCGCCGCGAACCTGCGCGACTACCAGCTACGCGGTCTGAACTGGCTGGCCCGGATGACCTCCCTGGGCCTGGGCGGCTGCCTCGCCGACGACATGGGTCTGGGCAAGACGATCACGCTCATCTCCCTGCACCTGCACCGGCAGACCCACGACGAGACCGCGGGACCCACCCTTGTCGTGTGCCCCACCTCCCTCATGGGCAACTGGCAGCGCGAGATCGAGAAGTTCGCCCCCGGCACCCCCGTACGCCGCTTCCACGGCTCTCGGCGCAGCCTGGAGGACCTCGCCGACGGGGAGTTCGTGCTCACCACGTACGGCACGATGCGACTCGACGCGGACAGCCTGGCGCACACCCCCTGGGGCATGGTCGTCGCCGACGAGGCCCAGCACGTCAAGAACCCGTACTCGGCCACCGCCAAGCAGCTGCGCACCATCGGCGCACGCGCGCGCGTGGCACTCACCGGCACCCCCGTGGAGAACAACCTCTCCGAACTGTGGGCCATCCTCGACTGGACGACACCGGGCCTGCTCGGCAAGCTCGGCACCTTCCGCACCCGCTACGCCCAGGCCGTCGAGAGCGGCAAGGATCCCGCAGCCGCCGAGCGGCTCGGCCAGCTCGTACGCCCCTTCCTGCTGCGCAGGCGCAAGTCCGACCCGGGCATCGCACCCGAACTGCCGCCCAAGACGGAGACGGACCGCGCCGTGTCCCTCACCACGGAGCAGACGGGGCTCTACGAAGCCGTGGTGCGCGAGACCCTCGCCGAGATCGCCGGCGCCGACGGTTTCACCCGACGCGGCCTGATCGTCAAGCTGCTCACCGGCCTCAAGCAGATCTGCAACCACCCCGCGCAGTACCTCAAGGAGGACAAGCCGCGGATCGAGGGCCGTTCCGGAAAACTGGAACTCCTCGACGAACTGCTCGACACGATCCTCTCCGAGGACGCGAGCGTGCTCATCTTCACGCAGTACGTCCAGATGGCGCGCCTCATCGAGCAGCACCTGGCGGCCCGCGGCACTCCGTCGCAGTTCCTGCACGGCGGCACGCCCATCGCGGCGCGCGAGGCGATGGTGGAGCGCTTCCAGGACGGTGAAGTACCGGTCTTCCTGCTGTCGTTGAAGGCGGCGGGGACCGGACTGAACCTGACGCGGGCCGAGCACGTCGTGCACTACGACCGCTGGTGGAATCCCGCCGTCGAGGCGCAGGCCACCGACCGGGCGTACCGCATCGGGCAGACGCAGCCGGTGCAGGTGCACCGGCTGATCGCGGAGGGGACGATCGAGGACCGCATCGCCGACATGCTGGTGCGCAAGCGGGAGTTGGCGGATTCGGTGCTCGGTTCCGGCGAGGCCGCGCTGACGGAACTCACCGACGCCGAGCTGTCGGACCTGGTGGAGCTTCGAGGGGGGACTCGATGAGCGACGACATGTATGACGAGCCGATCGACGAGACGCGCGGGGACAGTCGGCCCGGACAGGGCCCGTCCGCGCACGAGCGCACCTTCGCCGCCCTGCCGGCCACACACGGCCGGGGGTTCGCGCAGAGCTGGTGGGGCCAGGCCTGGCTCAAGGCCCTCGAGGACACGGCCCTGGACCTGCAGCAGTTGAAGGCCGGACGCAGGTTCGCGCGCGCGGGAGCCGTGGGCGCGGTCTCGGTGCGCCCGGGCCGGATCACCGCCGTCGTCCAGGACCGCGACGGCACCCCGCGCCGCTCCGACGTGCTCCTGCAGCGGCTCAGCGAGGACGAGTGGGACCGCTTCCTGGGCATGGCCGTCGAGCGGGCCGGGCACATCGCGGCGCTGCTCGACCGTGAGATGCCGCCGCACCTGGTGGAGGACGCGGCGGCAGCCGGCGTCGAACTCCTGCCCGGCATCGGTGACCTGGAGCCCGAGTGCGACTGCGACGCATGGGACCACTGCGGGCACACCGCCGCGCTCTGCTACCAGGTGGCCCGGCTGCTCGACCAGGATCCGTTCGTGCTGTTCCTGATGCGTGGCCGTGCGGAGCGCGAGCTGCTGGACGAGCTGCAGGTACGCAGCGTGGCGCACGCGGAGGTCGAGGAGACGCCCGGCGAGGAGCAGGAGGGGGCCCAGGAGGGCGTGGACGCCGACGAGGCGTACGCGGAGGGGGCCATCCTGCCCCCGCTGCCCGAACTGCCTCCGCTGCCGCCTGAGCCGGGTCTGCCGCCCTCGCTCGACACCGAGGAGGAGCCCGCGCCCGGCCTCGATGTGGACGCGCTGGAATTCCTGGCGGCGCAGGCGGCCGTGGAGGCGCACCAGATGCTGGCGGAAGCGCTCTCCCCCGGGCACGAACGCCATCCGGTCGCGGAGGAATTGACGCCGGACCAGGACGCCGTCCGCCTCGCCCTCTCGGCACCCGCGCCGGTGACCGAGCGCCTCGCGACCGCCGCGGGCCGCGGCAAGGACGGCCTCGCGCTGGCCGTACGGGCGTGGGAGTACGGCGGCGCGGCAGCGCTGGCCGTTCTGGAGGAGGAGTGGACTCCCGCGGCGGACACGCTGGCACGCGCGCGTGCGGCGCTGGAGGCCGCATGGGATGACGAGGAGCGCCCCCAACTGCGCGCCGCCCGCAATCGCTGGACCGTGGTCGGAAGCGATGCCCAGCTGCGGCACGGCACCGACGGCCGCTGGTGGCCCTACCGCAAGGAGCGCGGCCGCTGGACCCCGGCGGGCCCCGCGGCCCACGACCCCGCGACGGCTCTGGCCGTGGCGACCGGCGGCGAATAGCCCGCCCTTGTTCGGTGCGGGCCGTTCGCGGGCCCGCACCGAACGGCCCTTGCGCAGGCCCGCACCGGACCCGAGCGTTCACGCCGCTTCACCTGCTCACGGAGCGCGGCGGCCACCGGCGTTTTCACGTCGCTCGCATACGCGCCGGGAACACCGGCGCGAGCACTCCCCCTGGCCAGCGATTGAGCGCGGGCATGACATCCGCGAGTGTGGATCACATCGGTTCAGGGGGTGCTGACCGCGACTTGACTCCCCCGTTCCGCAGGGCCCCGGAGTGCCGGAGCACGTCAGCGCGATCCAGGCGAAGGGGGGCGACCAGGGCCAGGTGCCCAACTGCCGCTGACCGGCCCTTACAGGACGACGGCGCTTCCCGCCCCTCGTGGGAGGCGCCGTCAGTGTGCCCCCTCCCGTTCACCTCTCTGCCTCCCTGTGTTCGCGGCGACGGCGAAGTCTGATCGCAGTCACCGAACACCCGCGCCCCAGGAGGCACCCATGTCCCCGCACGCCGCCCGTAAGCGTCGCGTCCGTCGTTCCGTCGCCGCGGGCCTGCCGATCGCCGTGCTCGCCGCGATCGCGGTGACCGGAACCGCCACGGGCGCCCCGACCGGCGGCAAGGAGAAGTCGCCTCGGATCACCTCGACGGCGACGCTCGGGGAGATCCCCCTGGGGGGATTCAGCAACTCCCTGATGCCCGGCACGGTGAGCGACGACCGCGGTGTGAAGCTCGGCGGCATAGGCAGCGACATCTATCCGGCGGGCCGCAAGGGCGAGTTCTGGACGGTCACCGATCGCGGCCCCAACGGCCAGATCAAGGTGGACGGCAAGAAGCGTCGCACTTTCCCTGTGCCCGGTTTCGATCCGGCGATCGTGAAGATCCGCGTCTCCGGTGACACCGTGAAGGTCATCGACGCGCTCCCGCTGACGACTTCCTCCGGCAAGCCCGTCACCGGCCTGCCCAACCAGAAGGGACGCGATGAGGCGCCGTACACCTACGACGCGAAGACGGCACTGACCTACGACCCGAACGGCCTCGACACCGAGGGCATCGTGCGGGCGCACGACGGCAGCTTCTGGCTGGTCGACGAATACGGCCCCTCGCTGGTCCACGTCTCCGCGCGCGGCAAGGTGCTCAAGCGCTACGTCCCCGAGGGCCTCGAGCTGTCGGGCGCCGACTACCCGGTCGCCGAGGCACTTCCGGGCATCCTGCTGCACCGCAAGGGCAACCGCGGCTTCGAGGGTCTCGCGCAACTTCCGGGCGGTGACCTGGTGATGGCGGTCCAAAGCCCCCTGTCCCTGCCCGACGAGGACGCGGGCGACGCGTCGCGGACGACGCGGCTGCTGCGCTTCTCGCCGAAGAAGCAGGCGGTCACCGCCGAGTACGCCTACCGCTTCGACGCGGTGGGTGTCGTCGACCCGGGCGAGGACGACACCTCCGAGCTGAAGATCTCCTCCGTGGTGGCCGTCGGCCGTGACCGGCTCATGGTCGAAGAGCGCACCGACAAGGCCGCGCGACTGCACACGGTGAAGCTCGACCGCAGGTCCGACATCCTCGGCGAGCGGTGGGACGACGACGCCACGCAGCCCTCCTTGGAGCAGCTCGAGGATCCGGCGGCCTCCGGAGTGCCCGTCCTGAGGAAGCGCCTGCTGGTCGACCTGGGCGGCATCGACGGCGTACCCGACAAGATCGAAGGCGTGGCCCGCGTGAACGGTCACACTCTGGCCCTGATCAATGACAACGACTTCGGGATGACGGACGGGGCGGAGGCGTTCGACGCGGAGGGCCGGCTCGTGGACAGCGACGTGGAGACCACGGTGACGTACGTGCGGCTGCCGAAGGGCATCTGAGCTGCCGGTCCCGTGTGCGACGCGGCGTTCAGGACGCCGGTACGGTGACGCTCGCCTTGCTGACCTTCACCTTCAAGAAGTAGTAGGGCACTTCGTTGTCCGCGCGTGAGGGCACCAACGAGTCCAGGCCGCTCGGCAGGTCGCTGGGCAACTCCGACGGCAGCCCGCTCGGCAGGTTCGAGGGGGCCTCCGTCGGCACCTCTGTCGGCAGCCCTGTCGGCAGCTCGGAGGGGATCTGAGACGGGATGCTCAGCGAGGGCTTGGGCTTGCCGTCCGAGCTCTCGCTGCTCTCGGAAGGGCCCTTCTTGTCGCTTGAGCCGTCACCGCTGGTGGCCACCAGGACCACGGCCACGACGGCTCCGATCGCGACGATCACCGCGAGCAGGATGAACATCCCGCCCCTTCGGCCGGACGGCCCGCCCGGCGGCGGAGCAGGCGGCCACCCGTCGCCTCCAGGGGGCATACCGCCTCCGCCCGCGGGAGGCCACCCTCCGCCGTCCGGGGGCGGTCCGAAGCCGTCGCCCGGCGGCGGCCCGTACCCGCCCCCGGGCGGTCCGAAGCCCCCATCGCCCGGAGGGGGTGGGTCGCCCGGCGGAGGAGGAGGCGGCGGTGGTACGGGCGGCATGGCCATACCGTCAAGAGTCGCCTCGAAAGGGTCAAGGCGCGACCCCTGCGCGCACGTTGCTCCCTTCCGAGTGAGAACGGAGCTGGAGCCTCCGGTCAGCTCCGGGCGCCCAGCAGGTGATCCATGGCCAGCTGGTCGAGGTGCTCGAAGGCCATGCCGCGGTCTGCCGCCGCCGTCACGTCGAAGTCCTCGAAGGCACCGCGGTCGGCGAGCAGCCCGGACAGACCGTCCTCTGCGGTCGGCAGGGACAGCTCGTCCAGGCGGGACGCCCGCAGGGCCTCCTGGACCTCCGGGTCGGCGCGGAACGCGGCCGCACGCTCGCGAAGGATCAGGTAGTTGCGCATGCAGCCGGCGGCGGATGCCCACACGCCGGTGTAGTCCTCCGTGCGCGGCGGCTTGAAGTCGAAGTGCCGCGGCCCTTCGTAACCGCCCCTCTCCAGGAGGTCGACCAACCAGAAGGCGCTGCGCAGGTCGCCCGCCCCGAAGCGCAGGTCCTGGTCGTACTTGATGCCGGTCTGGCCGTTGAGGTCGATGTGAAAGAGCTTGCCCGCCCACAGGGCCTGGGCGATGGAGTGCGGAAAGTTGAGGCCGGCCATCTGCTCGTGGCCCACTTCGGGGTTGACGCCGAACAGTTCGGAACGCTCCAGGCGCTCGATGAAGGCGAGGGCGTGCCCGACGGTGGGCAGCAGGATGTCACCGCGCGGCTCGTTCGGCTTGGGCTCGATCGCGAAGCGCAGGTCGTACCCCTGCTCCGTCACATAGTCGCCGAGCAGGTCGAAGGCCTCCTTCATGCGATCGAGCGCGACACGCACGTCCTTGGCCGCACCGGATTCGGCACCCTCTCGGCCGCCCCACGCGACATAGGTGTGGGCGCCGAGCTCCACCGCGAGGTCGATGTTGCGGATGGTCTTGCGCAGCGCGTAGCGGCGCACGTCGCGGTCGTTGGCGGTGAAGCCCCCGTCCTTGAAGACAGGGTGCGTGAACAGGTTCGTGGTCGCCATCGGCACCACGAGGCCGGTCGCGTCGAGCGCCTGCCGGAAGCGCTTGATGTGCGACTCGCGCTCGGTGTCCGACGCTCCGAAGGGGATCAGGTCGTCGTCGTGGAAGGTCACTCCGTAGGCGCCCAGTTCGGCCAGTTGCCGCACGGAGTCGGCCGGGTCGATGGCCGCCCTCGTCGCGTCGCCGAACGGGTCCCTCCCCTGCCAGCCGACGGTCCACAGGCCGAAGGTGAACTTGTCCTCAGGAGTGGGCTGGTACGTCATGTGCGGCTCCCTTGATGACTGGTGCACGGCGTGAGGCCGAGCCGGGCACGGCTGCGCGCCCGCTCATGTGCGGCTGCCGCGACTATTTCGTCATGGCGCTTAACAAATTAGTATCCGAAGGCATCCCTGGGAAGGTCGGACGGAAAGAAGTCCGGGCGTGCCCGGAAAGAGCCGCGGGAACGGAGACCCCCGATGTCATCAGCGCCAGCAGCCGACGGGCCCCTCGTCGTCGGCGTGGACAGCTCCACGCAGTCCACCAAGGTCCTGGTCGTCGACGCCGCCACGGGCAGGGTCGTGGCAAGCGGTCAGGCCCCGCACAGCGTCAGCTCCGGCAGCGCCCGCGAGAGCGACCCCGAGGAGTGGTGGAACGCCCTGTGCGCGGCGCTCGACCAGTGCGGCACCGCCGCGCGCGAAGCCGCCGCGGTGTCGGTCGGCGGCCAGCAGCACGGACTCGTCACCCTGGACGCGCAGTCCAGGCCGGTGCGACCCGCGCTGCTGTGGAACGACGTGCGCTCGGCGGCGCAGGCCCGCTCTCTGGTGGACCGCCTGGGCGGCCCCAAGGCGTGGGCCGAACGCGTCGGCAGCGTGCCGGGGCCCTCCTTCACGGTGACCAAGTGGGCCTGGCTCAGCGAACACGAGCCCGAGGCCGCCCGCGCCACCGCGGCCGTGCGACTCCCCCACGACTACCTCACCGAACGCCTCACGGGGAGCGGCACGACCGACCGGGGCGACGTCTCCGGTACGGGATGGTGGGCCTCGGCGACGGAAGCGTACGACGAGGAGATCCTGGGGCTCGTGGGCCTGGATCCCGAGCTGCTGCCGCGCGTGGTGCGGCCCGGCGAGGTCGCGGGCACCGTCCGCGGGAGCGGCGAACTTCCCTTCTCCAAGGGCACCCTGGTCGCCCCCGGGACCGGCGACAACGCGGCGGCGGCACTGGGGCTCGGCCTGCGCCCCGGCACCCCGGTGCTGAGCCTGGGGACGTCGGGCACCGTGTACGCCGTCTCCACGCGACGCCAGGCGGACCCGACGGGCACCGTGGCGGGCTTCGCCGACGCGCGCGGCGACTGGCTGCCGCTGGCCTGCACCCTCAACTGCACCCTGGCCGTGGACCGGGTGGCCGCGCTGCTGAGCCTCGACCGTGACGCGGTGGAGGCCGGCGGCGCCGTCACCCTGCTGCCCTACCTCGACGGCGAGCGCACCCCCGACCTGCCGCACGCCTCGGGGCTGCTGCACGGCCTGCGGCACGACACGACTCCTGGACAGCTGCTGCAGGCGGCCTACGACGGGGCCGTGCACTCGCTGCTCGGCGCCCTCGATCTGGTCCTGGACGCGGACGCGGACCGCTCGGCTCCGTTGCTGCTCATCGGCGGCGGGGCGCGGGGCAGGGCCTGGCAGGACACCGTGCGGCGGCTGTCCGGGCGTGCCGTTCAGGTGCCCGAGGCCAAGGAACTGGTCGCGCTCGGTGCCGCCGCCCAGGCAGCGGGTCTCCTCACGGGTGAGGACCCGGCGGCCGTCGCGCGCCGCTGGGGCACGGCCGAGGGGCCCGTGCTGCCGCCCGTGGAGCGGGACGAATCGGCGCTCGCGCGGATCGCCGGGGTAGTCTCCGACGCGGCGCCGCTGCTCGGCGCCGGGGGCCACGAGGACGCACGGCCATGAGGACGGAAGAACAGGGACTGACGGGGGCATGACCGCACCACCGCACGACGCGCGCCGGGGCACGTCCGGAGTTCCGCTGCCCGACACCCAGCAGGGGATGCGCCGCCGCAACCTCTCGCGCGTCATGCACGCCGTCGCGGCGCACGGGCCGCTCTCCCGTGCCGCCGTGGCCACCCGGATCGGACTGACACGGGCCGCCGTCTCCACCCTGGTGGACGAGTTGATCCGCTCCGGGCTCCTGGACGAGCTGGGCCCCGAGCGCCCCGGCAAGGTGGGGCGCCCCGGCTCCGCGCTCGCGGTGAGCGGAAGCGGACCCGCCGGCATCGGCGCCGAAGTCGGCGTCGATCACCTCGCCGTGTGCGCGGTCGACCTGCGCGGGGAGGTACGCGCGCGTGCCGTGCGACAAGGAGACAACCGCGGGCGGCCCCCGAAACCCGTCATCGAGGAACTCATCGCGCTGGTGGGGCAGGTCAGCGAGGAGGCCCGCCGGGCAGGGCTGCGCCCCGCGGGCCTGGCCCTCGCCGTACCTGGCCTGGTCGCCCGCGGCACAGGGGTGGCTGTACGCGCCCCCAACCTCGACTGGCACGACGTCGACCTCGGCGCCCTGGTACCGAGCGGGCTGCCGCTGACGGTGGACAACGAGGCCAACTTCGGGGCGCTGGCCGAGTTGTGGCTCGGCGACGAGGTGCCCCAGGACTTCCTGCACGTGTCGGCGGAGATCGGCATCGGAGCCGCGTTGGTCGTCGACGGACGGCTGCTGCGCGGGACGCGCGGCTTCGCGGGCGAGCTGGGACATGTGCCGGTCTGGCCGGACGGCCCACCGTGTCCGTGCGGCGGCCGCGGCTGCCTGGAGCAGTACGCGGGCGAGGAAGCGGTGTGGCGCGCGGCGGGTCTTGATCCGGGCACGGACCGCGTCGGCCTGCTCGCGGAGCGCGCCGCGCAGGGCGACGAGAACGTACGCAGGGCGCTGCGAGGTGCGGGGGCTGCGCTGGGCATCGCGCTCACCGGTGCGGTGAATCTGCTGGATCCGCGTTCGGTGGTGCTCGGCGGTGCGCTGTCCCGGCTCGCTCCGTGGTTGCTGCCCTCCCTGGAGGGCGAGTTGGGGCGCCGTACGGCGGGCACGGCCTGCGCTGTCACCGTGTCCGGGCTTGGGTCCGACGGGCCGTTGCTGGGGGCGGCGCACTCGGTCGTGCGGGCGGTCCTGGATGATCCGGCAGGGGTGGCACCGTAGGGCCGCCTGTGCGTTCACGGCCTCCCACGTAGACGTCATCTATTGCGGGCCGCCTCCCTGTTCAGCGCCACTTCGCTTCCCCGGTGAAGTGCACGTCGTACTTGTCGTGCAGCTCGTCCATGCTGTCCCAGTCCGCCTCGCCTCGTGCGATGCGACCCAGCTGCCGGAAGTAACCGAACCGTTCGATCCCTGGGGTGAGCACGGCGAAGAACTCCGCCGGGCCGTCGGCCGAGGCTCCGAAGGCGTGAACCGTGCCCGGTGGCACCACGACGAGACCGCCCTTGCCCACGGCCGTGAGCTCGCCGTCGATCAGGAACTCCATGGTGCCGTCGAGCACATGGAAGAGCTCGGTGGACAAACGGTGGTGATGCGGGCGCGTGCCGTCCGCGCCGGCGGGCAGGGCCAGACGGTTGGCCCCCAGTAGCCCGCCGGTCCCCCGGCTGTCTTCCAGCAACCGGAACCGGCCCCCTCCGGGCAGGGGAACTTCCTCCGCGTCTCGGGCGTGGACGATCAGGGCGTGCGGATCGTGGGACACGTCGTACTCCTTCGGGTGGTGTGCCTGCTCGTGAGGCACCAGTCCATCGCGGGAACACGGCGCGTCCAAGAAGCCGTTCATGAAGGCAGTGATCACTTGAGCCGATGGATGTGCTCGCGGGGGCCGGATGTGGGGAGGAGCGCGGACACAGTGGAGCTTCGGCAGCTGGAGTACTTCGTGGCGGTCGCGGACGAGGGCGGCTTCGGTCGGGCGGCCGTACGGCTGCACGTCGTCCAGGCCTCGGTGAGTCAGCAGGTCGCGCGTCTGGAGCGGCAGTTGGGCCTGCGCCTCTTCGACCGGACCACCCGCCGCGTGGGGCTCACGGCGGCCGGGGAGCGCTTGCTGCCGGAGGCGAGGGCCGCGCTCGCCGCCGCTGCCCGCGTGCGCCACGTGGCCGACGAGATCGTCTCCGGCGCAGAGGGCGTGTTGCGCCTCGGAACCACCCGAGCGTTCGCGGAGCGCGTGCATCCGGCGCTCGATCTTCTGGCGGAACGCGTCCCGGGGCTACGGGTCCGGCTGCTCCAGGAGGTGCGTGAGCGGCGCATCGAGGCGCTACGGAGCGGCGAGTTGGATGCCGCGCTCGTCCGAGGCGACGCTCCGCTGCCGGGGCTCTCTGTGACGCCGGTCTGGGACGATCCGCTGATCGTCGCACTGCCCGCCACGCATCCGCTGGCAGCCTTGCCTCGCTTCGAGCCCGCCGATCTCGCGGGCCTGCCGCTGCGGCTGGCACCACGGGACCACAACCCGGCGTTTCACGATCTGGTGACGGGGCTGATGCGGCGCGCGGGCATCGACGTACCGGCCGGCCCGCACTTCACCACCTTGCAGGAGACTCTGGCGGCGATCGCCGCGGACTCGACGAGCGGCTCGCCTTCCTGGACGGTCTTCGACCTCGTGGGTGAGCTTCCGGCGGCCCGGCGTATCGCCTTCGGGCCGCTGCTCGGTGCACGCTCAGCCGTCAGCCTCGCCGTTCGGCCGGGACCGCTGTCCCCAGCTACGCGACATCTGCTCGACGCCTTGGAGGCCACGCGTGCGCAGTAAGTACTGGGCCCGGCCCTCGGGGACGGCGGGACTTGAGTCTCCACCAGGGGGAGACATGAAGGTGGGGCCATGAACGGCGACACGCTCCACTCGATCGGTGATCTGGCTCGGCGGACCGGACTGACGGTCAAGACCGTCCGGTTCTACTCCGACGCTGGGATCGTGCCGCCCACCGACCGCAGCCCGGCCGGCTACCGCCTGTACGGCACCGACGCCGTCGCCCGCCTCGATCTCGTACGCACCTTGCGCGACCTGGGTCTCGACCTGCCCACCATCCGCAAGGTCGTCGACCGGGAGGTCTCGCTCCCTGAGGTGGCCGCGGCGCACGCGGACGCGCTCGAGGTGCAGATCAGAGTGCTGCGCCTGCGGCGCGCGGTCCTGACGGCGGTGGCCAGGCGCGGCTCCACCCCTGAGGAGTTGGATCTCATGCACAAGCTGGCCAAGCTCTCCGAGGAAGAACGCAATCGCCTGATCGACGACTTCCTGGGCACCGTCTTCGACGGCCTGGACGATCACCCCGCCTTCGCGGGCGTCGCCCGCTCCCTCACGCCCGAACTGCCGGACGACCCCGACGCCGAGCAGGTCGAGGCCTGGGTGGAGCTGGCCGAGCTGTTCCAGGACTCGGGGTTCCGCTCCACCATGCAGGGCATGGCCAGAGATCTGGCGGCCGACCGCGCCCCGGACGACAGCACCGGCCTGCCCCGCGTCCTCGCCGAGGCCCTTCGCTCGCAGGTCGCGCCGGCCCTGGCGGCAGGCACCGACCCTGCCTCGCCAGAGGCGGAACCGATCGTCACGGCGCTCGCCGGGCACTACGCGCACATCCTCGGCCTCCCCGACGACACCGACCTCCGCCGACGTCTGTTGTCCCGCATCGCGACCATGGACGACCCCCGGCGCGATCGCTACCTGCTGCTGCTCGCGGTCATCAACGGGTGGCCCGCGCCCGAGAGCCTGGCGCCGGTGCTCGACTGGACCGGCCGGGCCCTGCGCGCTCGGCTGCCGCGGTAGTGGGCCGGACCAACGCGTTCCGCATCGACTCCACCGAGACGGCCACCGCAGCGCCCCGGCGCTTCCTCGTCGGCTACCGGGACCTGAGGGACGTACCCGGCTTCTGGCGGCTCGCCGTGGTCGGCATGACGTCGAAACTCCCGTCGGGCATGGTCGGCCTGGGTCTGCTGCTCCTGGTCGGGCGCAGCCACTCCTACGGGGCGGCGGGGCTCGCAGTGAGTGCGTTGGCAGTCGGCCAGGGGGTGACCGCTCCCCTGCGCGGCCGCCTCATCGACCGACACGCGCCACGCCCGGTCCTGCTGGGCCTCCTGGCCACGTACGTGACGGTCACGCTCTTGCTGCTCGTGGTGGGGCGCGATGGTGGGTCCGTCGCGCCGGTCCTCGCGCTCGCCGGGGCATTGGGTGCGAGCGCTCCCCCCGTCGCCGTCATGATGCGCTCGGCCTGGCACCGCTCCACGGGCGGCTCGCAGAGCGCCCCGGGCGGCGTCACACGCGTACGGGAACTTGGAGTACACGTACGCGGACGCTGTGACGGGGTCTCAGGCAGGGCCGTCGTCGAGCAGTGCGGCTTTATGTCGTTCTGATGAACCGAGCGTCGCCCTCGTATCCCAGGGGCAGAACCCCGAAACTGGACTGGCTGAGCAGAACGAGTGGAAACCGGATGGACCGGACAGAGCCGGCAGACGAGGGGACAGCGATGGAAAAGGACCGGCACGCCCACGTCCTGAGTGGCACCAGCGATGAAGCCGCGCGTCACTACGAGCGTGCGCTCGACGCCCTGCTGTTCTTCCGTGCCGAAGTCGCCGACGAGGCACAGGCGATGGTGGCGGCATCTCCGGATTCGGCGATGGCGCACGTCTTCAACGCCTATCTCGGCCTTCTCGGCACCGAGGAGAAGGACGCGGCCGATGCCCGGCGTTCCTTCGGCGCCTTCCGAGCCGCGTTCGATTCCTCCGGGCTCTCGCCTCGCGAGACGATGCACGCGGCGGCCGCCGAGTCGTGGCTGGACGGGGACATGCTGCGGGCCGGACAGATCCTCGGCGAGATCAGCACCGAGTTCCCTCGCGACGCGCTCGCCCTGGCCGTCGGCCACCAGATCGACTTCTTCACCGGAGACGCACCGCGGCTGCGTGACCGGATCGGTGGCGCGCTCTCCGCATGGGACAGTGACGACCCGCATCTCGGCCCTCTGCTGGGGATGTACGCCTTCGGGCTCGAAGAGGCCGGGCACTACGGTCAAGCCGAGGAGATCGGACTTCAGGCGGTCGGACGTCACCCACGGGATGTGTGGGGCATCCATGCGGTCGTCCACACATACGAGATGCGCGGGATGTTCGACCAGGGCATCCGCTACCTGGACGCGCGGACCGAGGACTGGGCCGACGGCAACTACCTCTCCGTCCACAACGCGTGGCACTACGCCCTGTACGCACTGGAAGCGGGCTCCATCGAACGGGTCCTCGGCGTCTACGACAACACCCTGCACAACGAGGCGTCGCAGGCCGTCGCCATGGAGCTCCTGGACGCCTCCGCCCTGCTGTGGCGGCTGCTCCTGGTCGACATCGACGTCGAATCCCGCTGGGTGGCGCTCGCCCAGGCATGGGCCGGGCGCAAGGACGGTGCCCACTACGCCTTCAACGATGTCCACGCGGTGATGGCGTACGTGGGGGCGGGGCGGCTCTCCGACGCCGAGCGGCTGGTGAAGGAGCGCGAACACTGGCTCGATCGGTCCGGCCCGACGGTGTCGAATCACGCCATGACACGCGAGATCGGTGTCCCGGTGTGCCGCGCCCTCATCGCCTACGGGCAGCACCGGTACGCCCGCGTGGTCGAGTTGCTGGCGCCGATCCGCCACCACCTCCATACCTTCGGCGGCAGCCACGCGCAGCGCGACGCCATCCAGCGGACGCTCGTGGAAGCAGCCATCCGTTCCGGCCGACACGACCTGGCGCACACCTTGCTCAGCGAACGCATCAACCTGCGTCCCATCTGCCCCTACAACTGGCGGGCGCGCGCCCGGCTGGCGGACCGGCTTGGCGACACGGCCCAGGCGGAGTCCGCCCGCGCCCGTGCGGAGGAACAGGCCGCCGCGGGGGCGGCTGTTCTGGGCTGAGGCAGGCCGGCTTGAGCTGCGGTGGGCCGGTTCGTCGCCCAGCCATCGTCGGCGCGCTACGGCATTCTCTGCAATCTCGGCACCCACACGAGTGACCGTGTTATCCACAATCACGGTGCCGTACACAGATTCAGATCAGGCCCTTCCACCTCAACCAGCCTGCACCGTAACGTAATTGACGCGGGACACCATCGCCTCGGCGGCGGTTTTGTGTTCACGCGGATCGGGGGATTCAGGTGTCGGGAGCAAGCCGTCATGGGCTGCGTCGCGGGGCCGTCGGGCCGCACCAGGCCTACGAGTCCCTCACGGAGCGACAGAGGAGTGCGGTCCAGCCATGAACGAGCCTCGTATCCTGACCGTGCGGCCAGAACCCGGCGAGTACGCGTGGACATTCGGCGGTGCGCCACCCGTGGCGCGGCTCGCTCCGGGCACGGTGCTCGATCTCTACACGGAGGACTGCTTCGCGGGGAACGTGCGCTCGGAGAAGGACCTGGTCTCCGAGGTCTGCCAGTTCCCGTTCCTGAACCCGCAGACCGGTCCCTTCCACGTAGAGGGAGCGGAACCGGGCGACACCGTCGCCGTGCACTTCGTGTCCATCGAACCGGCCCGTGACTGGGCGGCGTCCACCACGGTTCCTCTCTTCGGAGCGCTCACCTCCACTCACGCCACCGCGTCACTCCAGCCTCCGCTGCCCGAGACCGTATGGATATGGCAGCTCGACCGGAGCCGGCGCACCGCACAGTTCAGCGCGCGTGACGGTGACTTCGACATCGCGCTGCCGATGGATCCGATGCACGGCACGGTCGGCGTCGCACCGGCCAATCTGGAGGTGCGCTCGGCTCTCGTGCCCGACGCGCACGGCGGCAACATGGACACCCCCGAGATGCGGGCCGGGGTCACCTGCTACCTCGGGGTGAACGTGGAGGGCGCGCTCCTGAGCCTGGGCGACGGACACGCTCGGCAGGGCGAGGGAGAAACCTGCGGAGTCGCCGTCGAGTGTGCGATGAACACAGTCGTGATCGTCGAACTCCTGAAGGGTATCGCCACACCCTGGCCGCGTCTGGAATCGGACACCCACATCATCTCCACCGGCTCGGCACGCCCGCTGGAGGACGCCTTCCGAATATCCCAACTCGACCTGGTGCACTGGTTGGTGCGCGACTACGGCTTCAGCGAGCTCGACGCCTATCAGTTCGCGACCCAGACCGTCGAGTCGCCGCTCGCCAATGTCTGCGACACCAACTACACGTGCGTGGCCAAGCTCCGCAAGGAGTGGCTGCCTGCGCGCGAGACTCACCGGGGGCTCCACGCGCGGCTGCGAGAGACGGCGGCGCTGCTGCCCCACTGAGAAGTCCAGCTGTTCCCCCCACCGAGAGGCAGGCCAGCCATGGATCGAGCAAGACGCTTCCCCAGCAGGCGCCGGCTGTTGCAGGGCGCGGCCCTGGCCGCCGTCCCCGCCGCGCTCCTCCCCGTCGCCCGCGCCACCGCCCGGCCCCAGGCGGTCGACTACCCACTCGCCGAGTGGGCTCCGGCAAGCAGCTCCAACTACACAACCGCCAACCGCCCCAGCACCTACCCCGTCGACTACGTGGTCGTCCACGTCACCCAGGAGACCTACGCCGACACTCTCGCCATCTTCCAGAACTCGGCGAAGAAGGTGTCGGCCCACTATGTGGTGCGTTCCAAGGACGGACACATCGCCCAGTGCGTCCGCGAGCGCAACGTCGGCTGGCACGCGGGCAACTGGGACTACAACACCAGAAGCATCGGCATCGAGCACGAAGGATGGGTGGATCAGCCGGAGTACTTCACCGCCGCGATGTACGAGCAGTCCGCGCTGCTGACCTCGGCCATCTGCGAGAAATACGACATCCCCAAGGACAGGGAGCACATCATCGGGCACGCGGAAGTGCCCGGAGCCGACCACACCGATCCAGGTCCGCACTGGGACTGGACGCGCTACATCCGGCTGGTCAACTCTGCCTGACCATCGCCGGCTCGCACCCCGGCAGGTGTCGATGCGCTTGGCGGGGCGGTTGCCGCAGCGCTTGTCGGGGCAGGCTCGCGGGGCGACGATGGCTGCATCCATCGCCGTCCCGGGAGGCAGAGTTGTCCGAACCATGGGTGGCCCTGGAAGCCGGCGCTGATCCTGCCGAGCGGGTGCGGGTGCTGCGGCGCGCGCACGAGAGGTTCACCGAGGCGGGGACGCTCACGCGACCGGTGCGTTCCGTGGTGGCCGAGTCCTGGCGGCGCTCGGCCAGGGCCAGGGTCAGCCCGGAGGACACCGGCGCGGCGGTGGAGCTCACCGACGGGGATCTCGGTTCATATCGCGCCGAGCATGCGCTGGCCGGGGTGATGCCGCTGTTCCGTGAGCTGATGGGCACGTTCGCGAGGGACGGTGAACATCTGCTCGCGGTGTGCGACGCGCACGGCAGGCTGCTCTGGGTCGAGGGACATTCCGCGACCCGGCAGAAGGCGGGGCGGATGAACTTCGTGCCGGGCGCACGGTGGGCCGAGTCCGCGATGGGGACGAACGCTCCGGGGACGGCGGTGGCAGTGGACCGGCCGGTGCAGGTCTTCGCGGCCGAGCACTTCATCCGGCGCGTCCAGCCGTGGACATGCGCGGCAGCCCCGGTGCACGATCCGCGAACCGGGCGGCTGCTCGGAGCGGTGGACATCACCGGGGGCGACGGGCTCGCGCATCCGCACAGCCTCGCCTTCGTACAGGCGGTCGCTCGGGCAGCGGAGTCACAGTTGGCGTTGCTGACGCCGCCGGTGCAGAACAGGGGCTCCGTGGGTCTCACCGCGCTCGGACGTGACGAGGCGTTGTTGGTGACCGGCGGTCGCAAGGTGCGGCTGAGCCGCAGGCACAGCGAGATCCTCGTCCTGTTGGCCCAGCATCCGGAGGGGCTGACCGGTGACGAGTTGCTGTGCTCGCTGTACGAGGACGAGTCGGTGACGCCGGTGACGTTGCGGGCCGAGTTGGCGCGGTTGCGGCGGCTCCTGGGGCCGGAGTTGCTGAGGTCACGTCCGTACAGGCTTTCGGTGCCGGTCGAGTCGGATGTCGACGCCGTCGAGCGACGGCTCGGCTCGGGGGCGGTCACGGCGGCCGCCGCCGCGTACGCGGGTCCGCTCCTGCCCGCCTCGCAGGCACCCGCGGTGGCCCGGTTGCGGCGCAGGCTCGCCGGTCAGCTGCGGGCCGCTCTCATCGCACGCGCCGACCCGGATCTCCTGGCGGACTGGGTGCACACGCCGTGGGGTGAGGACGACCTGGCGGCGTGGCGAGCGCTGGCGCAGGTACGGTCGACGCCGCCGGTACTGGCGCGACTCGCCGAACTGGACGCGGAGCTGATCGAGGCGAGGTAGAGGCGAGACAGGGAGGCACCGCGCCGGACGAGCACCACCTCAGCCTCCCGCAACGTACCTGCAACGTCCGGCCTCCTAGCCTCCGGGCGAGAGCTGCCCAACGGCGGGCAGCCTTCCCCGGGAGGCCACCAAGATGACCCGTTACGCAGCGCCCGGCACCGAGGGCGCAGTCGTCTCCTACCAGTCCCGCTACGACCACTACATCGGCGGCGAGTACGTCCCGCCCGCCCGTGGCCAGTACTTCGAGAACCCGAGCCCGGTCAACGGACAGCCCTTCACCGAGGTCGCCCGCGGCACGGCCGAGGACGTGGAGCGAGCCCTGGACGCGGCGCATGCCGCCGCGCCCGCGTGGGGCCGTACCTCCGCGACCGAACGCGCGGACGTGCTGCGGAAGATCGCCGACCGCATGGAGGCGAACCTCGAACAGCTCGCGGTGGCCGAGAGCTGGGAGAACGGCAAACCGGTGCGCGAGACGCTGGCTGCCGACATTCCGCTGGCCATCGACCACTTCCGCTACTTCGCGGGGGTCATCCGTGCGCAGGAGGGGACGCTGAGCGAGGTGGACGACGACACCGTCGCGTACCACTTCCATGAGCCGCTCGGTGTCGTCGCGCAGATCATTCCGTGGAACTTCCCCATTCTGATGGCGACATGGAAGCTCGCGCCCGCTCTGGCGGCGGGTAACGCGGTCGTCCTCAAGCCCGCGGAGCAGACCCCGGCCTCGATCCACTACTGGATGAGCCTGGTCGCCGATCTGCTGCCGGCGGGTGTCGTGAACATCATCAACGGCTTCGGCGTCGAGGCAGGCAAGCCCCTCGCCTCCAGCCCTCGCGTCGCGAAGGTCGCCTTCACCGGTGAGACCACGACGGGGCGGTTGATCATGCAGTACGCCTCGGAGAACATCAAGCCGGTGACGCTGGAGCTGGGCGGGAAGTCGCCGAACATCTTCTTCGACGACGTGTGGGCCGCCAACGACGACTTCCGTGACAAGGCGCTCGAGGGCTTCACGATGTTCGCCCTCAACAACGGCGAGGTGTGCACCTGTCCGTCGCGTGCGCTCGTGCAGCGCGGCCACTACAGCGAGTTCATGGAAGCGGCGGTCGCCCGCACCGAGCAGATCGTGCCGGGCCACCCGCTGGACACCGACACGATGATCGGGGCCCAGGCCTCCAACGACCAGCTGGAGAAGATCCTCTCCTACCTGGACATCGGCCAGCAGGAGGGCGCGAAGGTCCTGGCGGGCGGTCAGCGCATTACGTACGACGGTGAACTGGCGGGCGGCTACTACGTCCAGCCGACGATCTTCGAGGGTGACAACCGCATGCGGATCTTCCAGGAGGAGATCTTCGGCCCGGTGGTCTCGGTCGCGTCGTTCAGCGACTTCGACGACGCCATCAAGACCGCCAACGACACGCTGTACGGCCTGGGCGCCGGAGTATGGACGCGCGACATGAACACCGCCTACCGCGCGGGCCGCGCGATCCAGGCGGGCCGTGTCTGGACGAACTGCTACCACGCGTACCCCGCGCACGCGGCGTTCGGCGGCTACAAGCAGTCCGGCATCGGACGCGAGACGCACAAGATGATGCTGGAGCACTACCAGCAGACCAAGAACCTGCTCGTGTCGTACTCGGCGCAGAAGCTGGGCTTCTTCTAGGAGCACAGGAGAAGGCGCCTGAACTGGTCTCGCACCGGTCAGGCGCCTTCGCTGCGACCACGTCAGACAACGTGGCGCCTCCGACAGAGACCGTCTGTTCGCATCGCACCGCCCCGCATCGCCCCGCGCGAAGTGGACTGAGACGTGCGTTTCAGCAGTCTGCAAGTCCGGCGTGGCACCGTCCTTACGTCGGCCGCTCAGGCCGGCGAGGAGAGATACCCATAGCGGCCCAATGGGGGCCGGAGCCCGTCTCCGGTCAGGGGCGTCAGGCCCCGCGCAGGTTCGAATCCTGCTCTCTCCGCTCAGCGCGGCGGCGGCCGATCCGATGCGGACAAGGATGCAGAGCATGAGCCACTGGGCACGCAATGCGGTGATCGTGGCGAACGAACGGGCGGGGGGCGCCGGCTCGGTCCCGGTCGCGGAGGTCGCCGAGGCGTGTCAGAGGCTCGTCGCAGAGGTCAGCGTAGTGCGGACCGCGTACCCCGGGCACGCCCGATTACTGGCCGCGAAGGCCGTACGGGACGGCGTGGACGCCGTGGTCGCGGTCGGCGGCGACGGCACCGCCGGCGAAGTGGCGGGCGGCATCGTGGCGGCCGGGGAGTGCGTGGCGGCCGGGCCGGGTCTCGTCGGCCCGGCCCTGTTCTGTGTTCCGGCCGGCACCGGCAACTCCTTCTACAAAGAGGTCTGGCATGACCGGCCGTGGCGCGTGGCGCTCGCCTCCGCCTTCACCCCGACCCGGCCGCGACTGCGGCGGCTGGACCTGGCGCGCGTGGCGGAGACGCGGGAGACCGTCCTGCTGGGCGCCTGCTCCGGTCTCGTCGCCGAGGCGCTGCAGACGGCTGCCGGGCTCACCGGGATCAGCGGTCGGGCCCGCTATCAGCAGGCGGTGGCCGCGACCCTGCGCGACTTCGCGCCGCACCCGGCCAGGGTCGTGGTGGACGACGAGGTCGTGCATGACGGCAGCGTGGTCCTCGTGGCCGTCGGTGGCGGCCGCTACCGGGGCGGCGGGTTCCTCCTGCTGCCCCACTCCGTGCTGGACGACGCTCTGCTCGACGTGTGTGTGGTGACCGGCGACCTCGATCCTCTGGAGCTTCCCGGTCTCACCCGGGAGGGACGGCATCTCCAACGGCCCGAGGTGCTGTACCGGCGGGGTCGCCGCGTCGAGATCGAACGCACCGACGGCGCCCCCCTCACCTTCGAGTGGGACGGCGAGGTCAAGGCCGGGCGCACGCGCTACGCGCTCGACGTCCTTCCCTCGGTGCTGCCGGTGCTGGCCCCGGCCGAGCCCGTATGACCGCCGGGCGACCAACATCCGTAACACGCAAGGGACTTCGCATGAGCAACAGCGCCCATATCCCGCAGACCGACACCAGCACCGCCTGGTCCTTCCCGATGCAGGGACGTAACACCTTCACCTGGGTGTACGACACGGATCGGGAGCGGCTGCTGAGCCTCTATCAGAAGGGCAAGGACAAGCAGTGGGACAGCACGAAGCGCATCGACTGGTCCCTGGACGTGGACCCCTGTGATGTCCTCGGCACTCCGGAGAACACCCTCGCGCTGTACGGCTCCCGACAGTACTCGCGCCTGAACGAGCGGGAGAAGCAGGAGCTGCGACGGCACATGGCGGCCTGGGAGTTCAGTCAGTTCCTGCACGGGGAGCAGGGCGCGATGATCTGCTCCGCCCGGATCGTCGAGTCGGTGCCGGACATCGACTCCAAGTTCTATGCCGCGACGCAGGTCATGGACGAGGCGCGGCACGCGGAGCTGTTCACGCGCTTCGTGAACGAAAAGATCGGCATGAGCTATCCGATCAGCCCCCATCTGAAGTCCCTGCTGGGCGAGGCGCTGAACGACTCCCGATGGGACATGCCGTACCTGGGCATGCAGGTGCTCATCGAGGGTCTGGCCCTCGCGGCCTTCGGGATCCTGCGCGACCGTACGGACAAGCCGCTGCCCAAGCAGATTCTCTCCTACATCATGCAGGACGAGGCCCGGCACGTGGCCTTCGGGCGCCTGGCGCTGCGTGACTACTACAAGGAGCTGACCAGCAAGGAGATCGCGGAACGCGAGGACTTCATCGTCGAGGGCTGCTATCTGATGCGCGATCGGCTGCGGATGCAGGAGGTGTGGGAGACGCTGGGATTCGACATGAAGGAATGCATGGAGTACATGAACCGGGGCCCGCGCATGCGCGCCTTCCGGTCACGGCTCTTCACCCGGATCGTGCCCTGCGTCAAGGACATCGGGCTGTGGGGGCGCAGGGTCCAGCAGGCCTACGCCGACATGGGCGTGCTGGAGATGGCGGACCGCGACCTGCTGAAGCTGATGGCGGCGGACGAGGCCCAGGCGGAGACGCTGGACGCGGAGCGACGCGAGCTCGAGGCACGGCAGGGCGAGGTCCACCACGCGATCGCCGAGGGGCGGCTCACCACCACCGCCGGCGACGACGGCTGAACCGAGCCGCTCCGGGGCGACGTTGCGATGGTGACACATGCGATGGCGGCACACACTCCGCCGAACCCGGACGAAGGGCCCAGCAAGGCTCCGCCGGACCCGTTGACCGGGTCCGGCGGAGCCTTGCTGGGTCGGCGGCGGCATTCATCAGGGACGCGTCAGCAACACCACGGCGTTCTGTCCGCCGAAACCGAAGGAATTGCTGACGGCGACCTCCACGTCGGCCGGGCGGGCTTCCTTTGCGACGACGTCCAGATCGATCTGCGGGTCCTGGCTGTCCAGGTTCGCGGTGGGCGGGATCAGCTGCTGCTCCATGGTGAGGGCGGCGACGGCCACTTCGACGGCTCCCGAAGCCCCCAGCGAGTGGCCCGTCACGCCCTTGACCGAGGTCACCGCGGGCCGGCCACCGAGGACCCGGCGGATCAGCCGGGCCTCCATCAGGTCGTTCAGGGGCGTCGCGGTGCCATGGGCGTTGACATGGTCCACCGCATGCGCGGCCACTCCCGCGTCCTTCAGGGCCGCGCGCAGGGCCAACTCCGCACCGGCGCCCCGGGGTTCCGGCGCGGTGGCGTTGTAGGCGTCCGCCGAGGCCCCGTAGCCGCTGATGTGGGCGCGGATGCGCGCTCCGCGGGCACGGGCGCTCTCCGGGCGCTCGAGGACCAGGACGGCGGCGCCCTCGGCCGGCACGAAGCCGTCACGGTCGACGTCGAACGGGCGGGAGGCCGCCGTGGGGTCCTCGCGGCGCCCGGACAGCGCGCCCATCTGCTGGAAACCCGAGATGATGGAGGGGACGAGACACGCCTCGGTGCCGCCGGTGAGCACCACGTCGCAGTGCCCGCCCCGCAGCAGTTCGCGCGCCGCTCCCACGGCGGTGGCGCCCGACGCGCAGGCGGTGGCCGTCACGAAGTTGGGCCCGCGGGCACCGATCTCCATGGCGACATAACCGGCCGGCATGTTGACCGCGAGCATGGGGATCAGCATGGCGGACACCTTCCGCGGCCCCTGGTCAAGGAGCACGCTGTGCTGCTTCTCCCAGGTCCCGGCCCCGCCGATGCCGCTGCCCAGCACCACGCCCACCCGCGCACCCGCGGTGCCCTCCCAGTCCGCCGGACACAGGCCCGCGTCCGCGAGAGCCTCGGCCGCGGCGGCGAGCGCGAACTGGCTGCTGCGGTCCAGGCGCCACGCCTTGCGTGCGCCGATCACGGCGGCCGGGTCGAAGTCGGGTATCCAGCAGCCGATGTCGGCGGGGATGCCCGCGAGTCCGGGCACCTGCTCCGCGGCGGTGCCCGACGCGGCCTTGATGCGGTCCCAGGACGCGGCGGTGTCGAGACCGGCGGCGGTCACCATGCCGATGCCCGTGACCGCCGCGCCGTATCCGTCTGCGGGGACGGTCATCGGACCGTCACCAGCTTGGCGTCGAGTATCCCCGCCGCGTCCCTCATGGTGCTCGACGCATGCAACTCGTCGTCGGTGAGGGTGATGTCGAATTCCTCCTGCGCGGCGAGGGTCAGCTCCACGAGGGCCAGTGAGTCCAGTTCCAGATCGGCGAAGGTGCTCTCCGGTGAGACCTCGTCGGCCTCGACACCGAAGCCCTTGGTCAGCAGGCCCACGAAGCGGTCGTAAGTGGTGGTGGCGGTCATGTCGTATCTCCTTGTCGAGTCAGTACGGGTGTGCTCAGGCGGGGGTGAGGTCCGGCCAGCGGAGGGCGCAGGCGCCCCAGGTGAGGCCGCCGCCGAAGGCCGTGAGTACGGTGCGGTGACCGGGCGCCAGCGTGCCGGTGGCCGCGGCGTGCGCGAGGGCCAACGGGATGGAGGCGGCCGCGGTGTTGCCGACCTGGTCGAGATGGACCGGGCAGCGGTGCCGCGGGATGCGCATCCGGTCCGCCACCGCGTGCAGGATGCGCAGGTTGGCCTGGTGCGCGACGAGCCGGTCGATGTCGTCCGTGGTCCAGCCGGCCCGACGCGCCGCGCTCAGCGCGGCATCGGCCATGCGCTCCACGGCGCTGCGGAAGACAGCCTTGCCCGCCATCCGGAAGTACGGGTCCGCGCGACCATCCGCGCCGGTGTCTGTGCCGAACGTGTGCAGTGGCTCGCGGGAGCCGCCCGAGCGGACGGTGATGAGCTCGCTTCCCGTGCCGTCACTTCCGAGCACCGGCGTGCCGAGCGCGCCGGGCTCCGTCGCGTCACCGGACCGCAGCACCACGGCTCCCGCGCCGTCGCCGAAGATGGCGCGCGTGGAGCGGTCGGCGGGGTCGAGGATGCGGGAGTACGTGTCCGCGCCGATGACCAGCACGCTGTCCACCGTGCCCGCGGCGATCAGCCCGGCACCGGCGGCCAGGGCGTACAGGAATCCGGTGCAGACCGCGCCCACGTCGAAGGAGGCCACGGTGCCGAGTCCGAGCCGGGCCGCCACCAGCGGGGCGGTGGCCGGGCAGGGGCGGTCCGGGGTGGTGGTGGCAAGCACCACCCCGTCCACGGCATCGCGGCCCGCGGATTTCAGGGCCCGCCGGCCCGCCTCCACCGCGAGATCGGAGGTGGCGACGGTCGGGGTGGCGACGAAGCGGGTCCCGATTCCGGTACGGCTGCGGATCCAGGCGTCGGACGTGTCCAGTTCCCGGGCCAGGTCGTCATTGGTGACTGCCTGTGGCGGAAGCCACGTGCCGAGGCCGCACAGCACCGCCGCCGCGGCGTTCACCGGGCTTCCCGGGCCGACGAGGCGTGGTCGAGACCGGCCGCGGCCCGGCTCACCGCACCGAGGGAGTCGGCGACCGTGAGGTAGGAGCGCAGCAGCCGCTCCTCGGCGTACGGCAGGCCGCCGCGCACCAGGTAGCCCTTCACCAGCGGCTGGGCGCGGCGCAGATTTGTGCGGGGCATGGACGGGAACAGGTGGTGCTCGATCTGGTAGTTGAGCCCGCCGTAGAAGAAGTCCGTGATCCGGTTGGGTGCCAGATTGCGGGAGGTGATCACCTGCCTGGTGAGCCAGTCGAGTTCCTCCTCCGCACCGTCGCGTACGGGCTGACCCTTGTGGTTGGGGGCGAACAGCAGGCCCATGTAGAAGCCGAAGAGCGCCTGGTGGACGACGATGAAGGCCACGGCGATGGCCGCTGGAAGAACCATGAAGACGGCGGTCAGGTAGGCCGCCAGATGGAGTGTCAGCAGGCCCAGGTCGAGGGCGACGTGCCGCTTCAGCGCGCCCTTGCGTGCCGCCACGTAGCCGGAGGCGTGCAGGCGCAGCCCTTCCATGAGGATGAGCACGTAGAACATCCACGCCTGATGCCGCACGATGAACCGGCCGACGGCTCCGGTGCGTTTGGTGCGGTCCTTGGCGTCGAAGATCACCTGTCGGCGGAGGATGTCGGGGTCCAGCGAAAGGTGGTTGGGGTAGTTGTGGTGCTTGGTGTGGTGGCCGACCCACCAGCCGAAGCTCACGCCGGTGAGCAGATTGCCGTGGGTGTACCCGATCATCTCGATGGCCCGCCGGTTCCGGAAGATCTGGCGGTGGCCGGCGTCGTGTCCGATGAGGTCGGTCTGGCCGCAGCACACCGCGAGGAAGGCTGCCACGGCCAGCTGCCACCAGGTGTCGCCGAGCAGCGCGAAGCAGGTCCAGCCGACGGCGAGGAGCAACAGGTTGGCGCTGATCTTGAAGGTGTAGTAGCCGGGTCGGGAGTCCAGGAGGCCGGCTTCCCGCACCAGGCGGGTGATCTCCTGCATGCTCGCGGTGCCTTCAGACGCCGCGGCCAAGGGGCGGGGGGTGCCGTCCAGGGAGCTCATATCGCCTCCTTCAGGCCCATGTAGGCCAGCCGGGTCCGCTGCAGGTGCGCGGCCCACGCGTGGGCGGTTTCGAGGCGTTCGCGTGCGGTGGTGTCCGCCAGGCGGCGGCCGGGCCAGATCTCGTAGTCGCCCAGGAGACCGGCGTGCCGCTCCATGCCCTCCTGGAAGAGCTCCTCGCGGCGTGCAAGGACCTCGGTGGTCGGCAGCTTGTCCCACAGGGCGTAGCCCTCCCGGATCAGCTCCAGGAGCCGCGCCTTGTCGTGCGGGCGTGCACGGAGGTGGTCGCGGACGATGGTGCTGCCGACCGTGAGATGCCGGATCTCGTCGATTCCGGCACCCCGCTCGATGTCGGCTGCCGCCGGGTCGAACATCCGCCACTTGCGCTCGCTGAGCTCGGCGGCCGGCGCAAGGACGCCCTCGACCAGGACGGTGAGGACCAGTACGCCGCCGATGAAGTCGCGCTCGTCGCGCAGAACGCGCAGCCCGAAGTCCTCCAGCGGGAGGAGGATCCGTTCCTCGTCGGTGGCCGCGAGGCGGGCCACGGTGTCGCGCAGCGCCGCACGGGGCACGCCGAGGTCGAGCAGGTGGTCGCGGAAGACCATGGCGTGCCGGGCCTCGTCGAGCAGCTGGGTGGCGTAGAACTCCATGCTGTCGGTGTCGGGCGCGAGCGCCGTCAGATGGCCGATGGCCCGGGTGGCCTTCTCCTCGGCGACGGAGCGGTAGGCGAGCTCCTGGGTGAGTGCACTGTTGAGCGGGCCGGGCGCACTGACCGCGGCCAGCGGCCGTACGTGCCCGTCGTGGCCCGAGACGTTGCCGCGCAAGGTGCCGTGCGGTACGGCGTTGAGCCAGTACCTCAAGTTGCAGACGGACGGGGTGAGTTCGAGGCGTTCCGCGCCGTCCAGGAGCGAGGGGGCCGTGTCCCAGTCGGCCTCGGCGGGAACGGCCGCGGGGGCGGTCCTCGGTGCCGGTTTAGTGGTCGGTTTCGTGGTCGATGTTGTGCTCGGTGTAGTCATGAGGAGTCCCTTTCGATTTGGCGTGGGGCAGGGTCGGCGGTTGCGGGTGAACCGGGGCCGGGGTGCAGGTCGTAGGCGAAATTGACCAGCGGGGCGGCGCCGGTGTGGACCGCCGATACGACCTGCGCGACCACCAGTTCGTGGTCGTTGAGCGGGAGGGTGAGCTCCGGCCGGCACTCCAGCCACGCCACCGCTCCGCTGAGCCGGGGCACGTCGTCGCCCGGGTCGCCGAGCCAGGCGTCCGGCGGCAGCTGTCCCAGGCCGCGGGGCCTGCCGCGGCGGGCGAAGTGCCGGGCGAGGGGCACCTGCGTCGCCGCCAGTCCGTTGGCGACGAAGACCGGGCTGTTCGCCAGGGCGCGCAGTCCCCTGCTGCCGCGGCGCAGCGCCACGCACGCCATCGGAGGGTCGCCGGGGACAGTGCTGAACGTACTGACCGTCACCCCCTCGGCCGCCTCGCCCACCCCGCAGATGAGGACCGTCACGCCGGTGACGAAGTGGCGCATCGCGGTGAGGACGGCGGTGTCGCCGGCCGCACGCGCCGTCGCGGGAGCGCGTCGGGTGGTCACCGCCATGGCAGCCGACCCAGGCTCGTGGCATCGCTGTCGGCGGCCCCCGCGTCCGCCGCACCCGCCGCACCCGCCGCGTCCGCCGCCGCGAACTCACTGCGGAAGCTGCCGTACGCCTGGTGCGTGACGGGCTCGAAGCGCAGACCGAAAGGCTTGAGGTAGTTGCCGAACAGCGCCCTGTCGCCGCACAGATGGATGGGCAGCGCGAGCAGCGCCCACTCGAAACCCCACAGCCAGATCCACCCCAGCGCCAGCAGACCCTGGGTGACCATGGAGTGCATGGTGTTGTAGGCGACGTAATAGCCCTTGCCGATCCGGCCCTCGCGGCGCCGGTACTGGATGGCTCCCGGGAGGTATCCGATCAGGTCGATGTAGGCGAAGAGCACCAGGGCCGGCAGCCATCGCACCTGATCGAGGTGGACGAAGAACAAGACCGTGGCGACGACAAGGCCGAGCCCGTACTCCGCCCGTATCAGCCGCGCGGTCACCGGCGTCATGAACAGGTTCTTGGTGTCCATCAGCCGGCCTGCCGCGACGGGGCGGGAGCCGACGGCGCGGCCGGACCGCCGCCCACCGCGCGGGCCAGCGCCTGGTCGTCAAGGACCGCGCCCGAGGGGAACAGGCCGAGCACCACCTGGGCGATGGTCTCCTTGATGACCCGCTCGGCCACCGGCTCCAGGATGCCCGCCAGGCTGGGGATGCCGAAGTCGAAGGCCGCGCGGAAGCCGACCCGTACCTCACCGCTCGCGGCGGTGATGCGCCACGTGCCCTCGAACACCTCGAAGTCGCCGTCGAGCTGGGTGAAGGTGATGGTGAGCGCCGGCCGGTCGAAGTGGTCGGATTCGGTCCAGCGCAGGATGCCGTTGCGGAAGTACACCTCCCAGGCGCTGGTCTCCTCCGTATCGCTGAGGTCGTGGACGGTGACCGAAAGGACCACCGGGCTGAGTTCGGGATAGCGGGCGAATTCCGCGACCCGGTCGTACACCGCTTCCGCGGCGATACCGGGAACGCCGATGGTCACATCAACGCTGCGCATGGGCGGCGCCACCTTCGTGAGTCTGGATGTCCGTGTCATAGCGGGCTGCCTGCACGCGGCAGGCACGTTCGAACGCCGCGAGGAGGAACTGCGTCTCCGCGGGGCTGAGGACGGCGGGCGGGGTGAAACGCAGCACCAGGTGGGAGTTGAGCGAGTGGTTCGCCACCACGCCCTGCTGGATCAGCTCGACTAGGAGGTCGCCGGCCGGTCCGGGAACGGCGAACTCGACGCCGATGAGCAGCCCCCGGCCGCGCACTTCCCGTACGAGAGCGCCGAAGCACTCCCGCGCGATCCGGCCGATCCCGGCCAGGAGCGTGCGGCCCAGCTCGCGGGCGCGGGTCACCAGGTCCTCCTCCTCGATGGCCCGCAGCGCGCCGCGCACGGCGGCCATCGCCAGCGGCATGCCGGAGAAGGTGGAGGTGTGCAGATACGGGTCCCGGTCGAAGGCGCCGAACACGTCCGCCGCCGCGATGACCGCCGAGACGGGCATGATGCCGCCGCCGAGACCCTTGCCGGCGAGGAGCAGGTCCGGGGTGAGCCGTTCCTCGTCCGCTCCCCACCAGGAGCCGAGACGGCCGAGTCCGGTCTGGATCTCGTCCAGGACTAAGAGCGCGTCATGGGCGTGGCACAGCTCCTGGACCGTGCGCAGATAGCCGGGTGGCGGCAGCACCACACCGGCCTCGCCCTGGACCGGCTCGATCACCACGCAGGCGCGGCCGGACGCCGCGTCGAGCCGCTCGGCCAGCGCTTCGGCGTCGCCGTACGGCACATGGCAGATGCCGGGGAGCAGGGGGCGGAACGGCTCCTTGAACAGGTCCGCGCCGGTGAGGCCGAGCGCGCCCATGGTCTTGCCGTGGTAGCCGCCGTACGTGGCGATCAGCCGGTCCTTGCCCCGGGTGCGGGCGATCTTGATGGCGGCCTCCACGGCCTCCGCGCCCGAGCAGGCGAAGTGCACCCGGTCGAGTCCCGCCGGCGCCTTGGCCACCAACGCGTCGGCAGCCAGCGCCGCCTGGGGTTCGAGAAGGACGCGGGTGGCCACCGGGTTGCGGTGCAGCTGCTCGGTGACGTGGGCCACGACGACGGGGTGCCGGGCGCCCATCAGGAGGACGCCGTAGCCGCCGCAGTTGAGCAGCCGGCGTCCGGTCGCGGTGGTCACCCAGGCGCCCTGCGACTCCGTTTCCAGCTCGCCGCCGAGCAGTTCACCGAGGGTGGCGCGGCCCTTGCTCAGGCGGGTCCGGTACAGCCGGCCGATCTCTTCGCGGTCCGGCGGCTGCGCGGGCCCGGCGGTCGTGGTCATGGCGCTCCTCATGTCAGCCGCAGCGGATGGCCGGCGGCGTGCTCGAGCCAGGGGTCGGTAAAGCTGGAGCGGGACGGCGGGTGGAAGGACAGGCCGTGCGAGGCGGCCGCCAGACAGGCGATGTCGGGCGAGCCGATGAAGGCCATCCCGCCGAGCAGCTCCACGGCGCGGGCCACGACGTCGCGGATCAGGTCCTGCGCGCCGTAGCGCGCGACCAGGGCCCGCGCGAGTCCCTCGTCGCCCACCGCCTTGTCCTGGACCATGCGGGCGATGCCCTGGGTGAGCAGTGTCGCCGTCTCGCAGCGGGTGAGCAGTTCGGCCCGTTCGGTGTTCGTGCCGCGGCCGCCGGCCAGGACGCGTTCCACCAGGGAGCCGGCCATGCCCACGTACGAGGCGGTGATGAGCAGTTCGAACCAGATGAGGCCGACGGTCTGGAGTTCGTCCAGCTCGCCCGCCTCCCCCGGCTTGGTGCGCATCGTCTGCTGCTCGTCGACGAAGACATCCCGCAGCCGCACCTCGTCGCTCTCCGCGCCGGCCAGTGCCCAGCTCGACCAGAACGGTTCCACGGTCAGTCCCTCCGCCTGCCGCGGTACGAGCACCACCGCCATGTCGCTGGTGCCGTCCGCGTTCGGCAGCGCGGCGCTCGCGGTGAGCAGGTCCATGGAGCGAGAGAGGCTGCAGGGCTTCTTCGACCCGCTGATGCGGTAGCCCTTTCCGTCCGGCCGTGCCAGGACCGTGGGGCTGAGGATGCCTTGGCCGGGGCGTCCCTCGGCGAAACCCGATGCGACCAGGAGCCGCTGTTCGACGATCCCTTCAAGGAGCGCCCATTCCACACCGGCGCTCTGCGGGCTGTCGGCGAGCGCGAACAGGGTGGCCACGGAGAAGTGGTGCATGGTGGTGGCCACCGCGAGGGACGGGGCGACGGCGGCCAGCGCCCGGGTGACGTCCAGGGCCTGCGTCGGCGTGGCGCCGCTTCCCGAGTAGGTTCGGGGAATGACGAGACCTGGACCGCCATGCGCCCGGAAGAGGTTGATGGCCGGGCTGCCCGGCCGCTCCAGATCGGCGAGCGGAATTGCGTCGAGTGCGGCCAAAAGGCCGGGCAGGAACTCCTCGCAGGTGCGGCGGGCGGTGTTCATCGAACGCATGGCGTCGTCTCCTTGGGGGCGTCCGGCTGCGAGCGGCTGCCGTTGCCGAGGCGTTCGTCGACCAGGTTCTGCCAGGCGCCGAAGACCGCGTCCCGGGGGCGGGACCCCCGGCTGATGCTCACGCCCTGGAGGTGCGAGGTCCGCAGGATCGGGTAGTTGGCCTCGCCGAATACGCCGCCGGTCAGCCCGGTGCCGCCGTGCGTGGGCATGTACGGCAGGAAGCCGATGTGCGAGTCGTTCACCTTGAGCAGGCCGCCGGTGTGGACGCGGGCGGTGAACTCGTCGATGACGGCCGGGTCTTTGGCCCACAGCGAGTTGCGCAGGCCGTAGCGGTTGGAGTTCACGAAGCCGATGAAGGTGGCCATCAGCTCGGTGTCCAGCGCGGGTTCGGCGACGATCACGGGCAGCAGCGGAAAGAACGTCTCGTGCCGCACGGCGTGGAGTTCGCGTGCGCCCTCGACGCCGCGCACCAGGATCACGGTCGGCTCCAGGAAGATGCCGCCCGGGTCGCGGATCTCGTCGAGCTGCATGGGGTGGCCGCCGCAGACCACTTTGGCGCCCTTGTCGCGGGCGTCCTTCAGGCAGCTGAAGAATTTCTCGTTGCGCAGCACCGGCGTCAGCAGCACGTCGGGCTCCCATGGATAGCCCGGCCGGATGTGGCCGATCTGCCGTACCAGGGACGCCACGAGCGCGTCCGCCACATCGGGGTGCACCAGCACCTGGTTGGGAATCATGCACAGCTGCCCGGAGCCGTAGAAGCTCTCGGTGAGGGCCTCGGCCGCGAGGTCGATGTCGGCGTCTTTCCATACGGTGACGACGTCGTTGCCCGCCAGTTCCAGGATCGGCTTCTTGCCGGCGGCGATGCAGCGTGCCTCGAACCTCAGCCCCGCGTCGCTGCTGCCGAAATAGATGATGTCGTTCACCGCGGGATGCTCCAGCCAACAGCTCAGCATCGGCGCCGGATCGCCGCAGACGACGTTCAGCGTGCCCGGTGGAGCGCCGCACTCCGCGAGGACGGGGGCCACGATCTCCTGCATCACGTACATGACGCCCAACGGCGCGCTGCGCGGGGCCCGCACCACCAGGGCGTTGCCGGCCATCAGCGCCGTCACGCCGAGAAGGGCGCTGGACAGGGGCGCGTTCTGCGGCGGGTTGAGGCAGACCACTCCGTCGGGCTGCCGGCGCACCTGAAGGCGGCGCTCGCCGCGATGGAACTCCTGCAGCATCTGGGACCGGTAGAAACTGACCGACTCCGGGCCGAAGCACTCCAGCATGCCGGAGACCTGCCACCGCGCCAGTGCCAGGGGGTGGCCTTCCTCGACCAGGATGGCGGCTATGTCCTCGGCGTGGTCGGCGAGGCGGGCGTGCAGCAGCCGGCCCACGGTCTCGATACGGGTGTGCGGCGCAACGGCGCTCCATGCGGGTACGGCCGCCGCCGCGGCTTCGACGGCGCGCTGGACCGTGCCGCGGTCGGCCTTGGCGACGCGTCCGACGACGGTCGGCGGGAGGTCGTGCGGTGGGATGCGGCCCTGTTCCAGTTTCCGTTTGAGTGCCAGGCTCGCGAAGACGTCGTCCAGCAGGGAATCGGCGCTGAGTACGTAGACCCATTCCTTGCCGGACACGTGTTGCGCGTTTACATAGGACGCATAGTTGCGGTACATGTCGGCGAGCATGGCAAGGGCGCCTGAAAGCCCGCTGAAAATCCACTGAGACCGCGACGTCAGTCAATTCAGGTTACTGACGGATAGGTTGCCCGGAAATAGCGTCCGCCAATGGAGAGCGTGCGACATATGAGCCGAGTGCAGAATGAATTACGAGCGGACATGGAGGGCCCCGAGGCGGCCGAGCTGGCGCTGACCGCCGTTCAGAAGTATGCGGAGAACCCCAGCGCTTTTCTGGCACTGAACGCCGGGAACAAGATGTTCTTCGGTGGCGGGGGTGCCTTCATCGCATACCGGAAGGCGGGTGGCCACTTCGTTCAGTTCGGTGGGGTGTTCGGACCTCCGGGGCAACAGGCGACGTTGCTCCGCGACTTCAAGGAGTATGCGCGGGCGCGAAAACGCGTGATCGCCGGTATTCAATTGCAACGCGCCGATGCCGAACTGTATGCGGCGACGGGGTTCGTCCTCAATCAGGTCGGGTCCTCCTATGCGGTCCGGCTGCCCGAATTCACGCTGCGCGGCACGCGGTTCATGAAGCTGCGCAACAAGATCTCGCGGGCCAGGCGTGACGGACTCGACGTCCAGGAGGTCTCGTTCGCCGTACACCGGGGCAGTGTCGAGCTGATCGACGAGGCGTGGCTGCGCGGCAAGGGCAGGCACGTCAAGGAGATCGAGTTCTTGGTGGGGCAGACCGGCGGGCCGGTGCAGCGGCACCGGCGGCTGTTCCTGGGGATGCTCGACGGCAGGCCGCTGGCCTATATCTCCTACTCCCCCGCGTACGGATCCCGCCCCGGCTGGCTGCACGATCTCAGCCGACGCATGCCGGATGCCGGGCCCGGGGTGATGGAGGCCATCAACGCCACCGCCATGGAGGCGTTCACGCGTGAGCACGCCGAGTGGCTGCACTTCGGGTTCACGCCCTTCACCGGCCTGGACGCCGCGCATGAACTGACGCCCAGCAGCGCCCTGACGGGAAAACTCCTGCGATTCCTCGCGGAAAAGGGGGAGTCCGTCTACCCGGCCGCCAGTCAGCTCGCGTACAAGAGCAAGTGGGATCCGCAATTGGTGCTGCCCGAGTACCTGGCCTTCGAGGGGGGCGCGAGTCTGCGCGCCGTATGGCGCATCCTCAGGCTGACCAGGTCCATCTGAATCGCGGTCACCTCCGGTCCGCTCTCAGGCCCCGCGCAGCAGAGCCCCCTCCTGCTGAAGGATCTGCCGGAACCTCCGCTGCATTCCCGGGCCAGGCTCGATCCCCAGTTCCGCGCCCAGGTTGTGCTGGACCCTGCGGTAGGCACTGAGGGCGTCCGCCTGCCGACCGGAGCGGTACAGGGCGGTCATGAGCTGTTCGCAGAAGCGCTCGCGCAAGGGGTGCTGGGTCAGCAACTGCTCGAGTTCCGGGATCACCTGCCAGTGCCGGCCGAGCCTCAAGTGTGCCTCGACGAACAACTCCCGGCCGATCAGCCTGGTTTCCTCGAGTCGCGTGTACGCGATGCGGCAGATCATGCCGTGCCCCGTATCCATGAGGGCCGGCCCCCGCCATTCGGAGAACGCATCGGCGAGCAGCTTGACGGCGAGTTCGCAGTCCCCGTTCAGGCGTTGGCCTGCCGCCTCCACGGCGTTCGAGAAGCGCCATGCGTCGACGTCCGCCGGTTCGACGTCGAGCAGGTATCCGGAGCGCGTCGTGCGGATGACATGACGGGATTCAGGCTTGCCGGTCTGTTCCGTGAGGACGCGGCGTAATCGTGCGACGTGGGATTGCAGGGAGTTGTCCGCGGTTTTCGGAGGCTGATCTCCCCAGAGCTCGTCAAGCAGATCAAGGGCCGGTACGGGGGTACCAGGTGTGAGAGCCAGTGCCGCCATAATCGTTCTGAGCTTCTCGCCCGGCAGCTGGACGGGAATGCCTTCCTCGATCACATGGAGCGGGCCGAGTAGCCTTACCTGCATGTGAACCCCCGGTTTTTTATTGCCACATGGGAAGTGACTGACGTGTGTTCTCGCCCCTACTTCGTAGTGCGGGCGCACCCGGATTGGTAGGAGACACACTTCGGTCAAACCAAGAGGGCTGCGGTGGGGCCGGTGATCTGCGGCTACTGAACCAACCCGAGTTCAGGCTCAGTAACGGGTGTTCAGGGTCGCGTCGAGGTGGTGCACCAGGCGGTGGATCACCGCGGCAGCCACGCTGCGGCCGTCGGCCTCGGCGGCCCGCGGCGGCACGTCGACATACAGCGCGCCGTGCCGCAGAGCGAGGTCGCGGGTGCGCTCCGCCAGGATCCGCAGCCGTCGCCGCGGCCCGCTCCGCTGCTCCTCGGCCGGCGCGGCGAACAGGCCCGCCCCGTATGGCCCGAGGGTGAGCACATCGGCCCCGGAGCTCCTCAGCGGACCCACGATCCGGCCCAGCTCCGTCTCGACGGCGTCGATGTCGAAGGGCTCGCGCACCACCTCCCGGCCACCGGCGACGACCGCGGCCAGGTCTCCCCGGAACGCCAGCGCTCTGGCCAGTTGGCCGGCCCGGACCTGGGCCGTCGAGAGCTCGTGCCGACCCAGGTTGAGATAGGCGAGGTCCGGCCGGACCGACCTCAATGCCTCGGCCACATGGTCCGCCCAGTCCGCGTGGCCGCAGCCGCGGGCGGGCCCGGGACCCTCGGCGCCACCGCCCAGCACGATGAAGCGCCGCCAGGGCATGCGGGCGAGGGAGTCCGGCTCGTGGGAGGGCGGGGCGTCGTCGGACTCCGTCACGGGCGTGCTTCCTTGCCGCCGACGGTGCCGACGGTGCCGGCGGTGCCGGCGGCGGGCGTCGGCGCGGTGGTCCGCACGGTGGTGTGCGGCGCGGGGTGGCCGCGGCGCCGGGCGAAGCCGAGGCCCAACAGGCCCGCGACGGCAGCCGTGGCACAGGTGAAGAACACCACATGGCGGTACGGGGCAGGGTCGGACGAGGTCGCCACGGGCAGGATGGCGGCCAGCGCCGCGATGCCCAGGGCGCCGCCGATCTGCCGTACCGCCAGGTTGAGTCCGGTGGCACCGGCGAAGTCCGCGGGCTCCACGGACAGGGCCGCCACGCTGGACACCCCGGTGCTGACGGCGCCGATGCCGGCACCGGCCAGCAGGCCGACCGGGATCCACATGCTCCACAGGGCGGGCTGCGAGGAGAGCGTCAGGCCCAGCCACAGTCCGGCCGCGACCAGCGTCAGCGCGCCGCAGAACACCACCAGGTGCGGGCGGCTTCGGCTCAGGGAGCGTCCCACCATCGCCGCGACCGCCGCGGACAGCAGCGCCCCCGGCGTCATCGACAGACCGGCCGAGATCCACGGGTAATGCCATACGTCCACCAGGAAGAGCGCCCCGATGAGGAGCCAGGCGTACAGCGCCGCGCCGAAGAACAGAGAGACGAGGTTGGCCAGCGCGAACGGCCTGCTGCGCCACAGCCTGGTCTGCAGGGCGGGCCGCGGGTGCCGCCTGGCGCGCAGCAGGGCCCACGCGGACAGGACGAGGCCCGCGATGAGGGAGCCCAGGGTGCGCGGGTCGTCCCAGTGCCACTCCCGCCCCTGGGTGACACCGAGCACGAGGAGCCCGGTGCCGGCCGTGAGAAGCAGGGTGCCGAGCGGGTCGGGAAGCCCCTGCTCGGGGTGTGCCGGTGCGCGCACGGCCCTGATCCCGGCGAGCAGGGCGAGGCCCAGGGGGACGTTGACGAGGAACACCGAGCGCCAGCCGGCCGCGTCGATGAGGATGCCGCCGAGGCTGGGCCCCGCCGCGGCCGCGGCGGAGGCCGCGGCGCTCCACAGGCCGATCGCCGCCCCTCTGCGCCGCGGGTCCACATCGGCGAGGAGCACGGCGAGGGAGGCCGGGATCATGGCCGCCGCTCCCAGCGCCTGCAGCCCCCGTGCGACAAGGAGCGCCGGGAGGGCGGGGGCCACGGCGCACAGCATCGAGGCGAAGGTGAACAGGCCCATGCCGGCGATATAGAGACGGCGCCGCCCCAGGACGTCGGCGAGACGTCCCGCGGGGGCGAGGAACGCGGCGAACACGATGGCGTACAAGGAGATGACCCAGGTCAGGTCGGTCACCGAGGAGCCGGGAAAGCTGCTGTGCAGGTCGGTCACCGCGAGGTTGGCCACGGTGGTGTCCAGGATCGACAGGAAGATCGCGCCCGCCGCGAGCGTCACCACGACCGGGTAACTCGGCTGTCGTTCGGCCGAATTCGGGTTCCGGCTCATGCGTCTTCACCCCTCGTCGTACGGCCCTGGAGTGGCCGCCGCTGTCCGCTCCAATCTGGCAAGCTCCGGGGGCGGGTGCTGGCGGGAATGCGACGCCATCCATGCTGCTCGGCATGCCGGATCAGCAGCGGGTCCGCGCCTACCACCACCGGTTGACCCACGGCGCGCAGCATCGCCAGGTCGGAGGCGTGATCGCCGTAGGCATGGCAGCGGGCGGCGGGGATCGCGCGCGCACGGAGCAGGGCGCGTACGGCGGCGGCCTTCTCCTCGCCGACCATCGCGACGTCGAGCCCGCCGGCCAGGATTCCCCCGACCGACGCGGGACGCGCGCAGAGGACCTCGTCGGCGCCGAGCCACTCCACGAGGGGATCCAGGCATGGCGCGAAGGACCCCGAGACGAGAACGACCGTCTCACCGCGGCGCCGGTGCTGGTGCAACGCCGCCACGGTGGCGGTCAGGAAGAGGTCGCCGGCGCGGACTTCCGCGGCGAACCAGGCGCGCCCCTGGGCGGCGAGCTCCCGGGCGTCGCAGCCGGCGTAGAGGCGGTAGTACGCGCGGGCCAGCTCGGACCGGGACGCACCGCGCGCCGCGAGGGCCCGCAGGTCGCGCACCGCCTCGTCGAGGGCGGGGCGCGGCCGGCCGGCGGCCCGCCAGTGGTGGCGCAGGAAGCGGGACATGCTGTTGACCGAGATCAGCGTCTCGTCGACGTCGAAGAAGGCGGCGGCGAGCGGAGCCGAGGACGGGGTCGGGGCCGGGTGCGCGTGCGGGGGCTCGGTCATCGCGTGATCAGTCCCAGGCCACGGGCATCTCTTCCAGACCTCCGAGGTGCGCGAAGTCCTTCCAGCGCAACTCCCTGGCCGGCACCGTCAGCCGTATCCGCGGGAACCGCTCGAACAGGGCGCGCAGGCCGATCTCCAGTTCGAGGCGGGCGAGACCGGCGCCGATGCAGAAGTGCGGGCCCTGCCCGAAGGCCATCTGGGTGCGCTGCTCACGCTGGATGACGCAGTCATCGGGATCCGGGTAGACCTCGGGGTCCCGGCTGGCGGTGCCGACGGAGGCGAGCACCGCCGACCCCTCGGGGATGACCGTGCCGCCCAGCTTCACGTCGCTCGTCGTGATCCGGATGGCGGTCCCGCCGCCGGGGACGTTGAGCCGCACCAGCTCTTCCACCGCATCGGGGTAGAGCGCGGGATCCGCCCGCAGCAGCGCGAGCTGGTCGGGATTGCCGAGCAGGGTCGCCGTCCCGGCGCACAGCACGGTCACCGTGGTGTCGTGTCCCGCGAACAGCAGCAGCGCGCCCAGGCTGACGATCTCGCGCTCGGACGGCTCACCCTCCTCGTCGTGGATCTGTACCAGGGCGCTGATCAGATCGTCGCCGGGTTCCTCGCGCCGGTGGCCGACCAGCCGGGCGAAGTAGGCCCGCATGTCCTCGTTGGCCTGCTGGAGCTCCTCGGGCGGGTACTTGGTGAGCGAGAAGAACCGGTCGCACCAGTCCCCGAACTTGTCGTAATCCGCGAACGGGACCCCGAGGATGCGGCAGATGACGCGCAGCGCGAGCGGGCGCCCGTATGTCTCGACGAGGTCGCCCGCGGGCGGGCCGGCCTCCATGGCATCGAGCAGCTCCGCGGCGACCTCCTCCACGTACGGCCGCATGCGCCGCACGCGCTGCGGACTGAACGCCCGGTTGGCGAGTTTGCGGATCCGGGTGTGCCGTGGCGGATCCATGGTGATCATGCTGTCCGGGTCGGGCTCGACCACCTGCGCTCGTGCGGCGCCGGGGCGGAACAGCGCCTCCCTGCTGAACCGGCGGTCCGACAGCGCGGTCCGTACGTCCTCATGGCGGGCCACGAACCAGGCGGGGTCGCCGGTCGCGAGGGTGATCGGGCAGACCGGCTCCTCGCGCAGCGCCTGTGCGTAGACGTCGGCCGGTACGAGCGGGTCGGTGCGCTTGGTGGGATAGGTGAACCTGGGTGTGGGGCAAGAACGTTCACGGTCGTTGGCTTCGCGGTCGTTGGCTTCGCGGTCGCTCATCGTGCGATTCCCCTTCTGACGTCAGGGCGTTCTGGCGTTCTTGCGTGCTGGCGTTCAGCGGATCGAGGCCGGATTGGCCTCGGGCGTGGGCAGCGGTTCGGACAGTGCTCTGGTCACGAGCGCGTCGACCTGGCGTGTGGTCAGCGAGGCGAGGCGGTCCAGGCCGTCGATCACCTCGGTGGAGGTTCCGGACGACGCGAGCTTGGAACGGACCAGTTCACGGTGGCCGTGCCGCGTCTCGGGACCGGCCGCCCCCTTCGGCCGCCCGCACGAGGCGGTCAGCACCCGGCCGTCGCGCAGGGTGACCCGCAGCCGGGCGCCCACCGCTTTGTCGGCCTCCTGGAAGGTGGTGCTCGGCGGTCCCGCGATGTCGGTGGTGGCCGTGATGCCCTCGCCCATGACGGCCACGAGCCACCGTTTGCCGTTCTCTCCGGCCTGCCGCAGCGCCTCGCCCAGCGGGGCTGTCCCGCGCAGCACTTCGCGGCTCAGCCCGCGGTCGTACTCCAGCCGCACCCGGTCCGCGAGCGACCAGCGCAGGCGGTCCGCGGTCGCCGGCTCCGCGAGGTCCGCGGGGACGACGGCGCCGGTGGTGAGGGCGGTCGCCACGTTGTAGGCGACGGAGACGTTGAGCGCCATGATCGCTGACCGGTCGCGGTCCACGTACGGCGCGCCCTCCTGGTCCATGGCGATGGTCAGCCGGGCCGCCGAGACCACGATCTCCTCGATGTCGTGGAGGTCTTCCGGGGAGAGCCGGGCGTGCAGCTGCGAGGCGCAGTCGACGGCGGCGTCCACGTACGCGCCGGCCGGGTTGAGCTTGAAGGTCAGTGTCTCGGTGTGCCAGCGCGTGCCGAGTCCGGCCGTGACCGTCTCCGGCGACGCCACGTCGGAGAACTTGGCGAGCAAGCCGCCGGGGTGCTCCAGGATGTCCTCCGCGCCCCGCAGCCCCGCTGCCGCCGCGTCGCAGGCGTCCAGCGCGGTCCGCACCGGCGTCGCCGCCGAGAGGACCTTCGCCTCACTGCCGAGCAGCGCTCTGCGCAGCGGCCATGGCGGCATCGCGAGGGCCAGGCCCCAGGCGTTGGTCCACAACCCGGCCGGGACCCGGGCGCCGTGCAGGCGGGCCGCCACGGCACCCACGAGCTGGGTGTACGAGGTCCCCTGCCCCCGCAGCGGGCCCAGCGCGCAGGCGGCGGTGACCCGGGCGGCGCACTCGTTCGCGGCGACGACCGCCGTGAGCAGGGCCCGCCCGTTGAGCCGTTGCGCCCGCCGGTAGGCCAGCGGGACGCCGACGGAGGCGTGGGTGACATGGCCCGCGTACATGCTGTCCTCGTAGTAGAGGCACGAGGACAGCGCGGCCATGACCTGCGCCGCTCGGCAGGGGTCGGTCATGAGCGGGGTGCCGAAGGCCCCGACCAGCTTTCGCCCCAGGGGGTGTGCCAGGCTCGCCCGCAGCACCGCGAGATGCGACATGACCTGGCTGGTGGCGTACTCCTCGATCCGCGCGGGCAGATCCGCGTGGCGCAGACCGGCGGACCACTCGGCGAGCTGCCGGGTGAGGGAGGGTACGCCGGGCGCCAGGCCGGGTCCTCGACCGCCGACGACTGTGCCGTGCCGGTTCGTCCCGGCTGCCTTGTCCACACCTCGCTCCTTCCGAGAGCTGGGAACGCACCGGCGGTGCGACGGAGTGCTGTCTCATCGTTCAGGCGCCGGGTGGTAGCGCCCTGAGATCCCGCTGACACGGACGTCTCAGGCCCCCTGCTGCCGCGGGACCGAGACTGCCCGGGACACCGCACCGCGGTGATGGCGCTTTTCCGCCAGCGGTCACGGACACCGGATGCCACCGTCGATGACGTCGATGAACAGGCACCGGGCTCAGGAGGGGTTGGGGCAGTGGAAACGATCCGGATGACGGAGAGGGACGACCCGCAGGTGATGTCACCGGCCGAGGGAGCGGCACTGCTCCGGGGCGCTCCGTGGTCCCGGCTGGTGATCGTCGGAGACAGCGTCGCCCGGGGCGTCAGCGAGTCGTGCCCCGGCTATCTCACCGGCTCGTGGTCGAGTCTGGTGATCGCCGCTCTCCGTGAGGTGCGGCCGGAACTGGTACATCTGAACCTGGGACAGCGTGAATTGGTGACCGCGCAGGTACGCGAGACGCAGCTGAAGTCCGCGCTGGCTTTCGGACCTGACCTGGTGATCGCGCTGTGCGGGGGCAACGACGGCCTGCGCAAGGCTTTCGACGCGGATGCCGTGGAGGGCGAACTCGAGACCCTCTTCACGCCGTTGCGTGCCGCCGGCACGTTGGTGACCGCCGGCTTCTTCGACATCATCGGCAACCCGTACTTCGACGCGCGTTACCGGGATGTGGCCCGTGAGCGTCTCGCCGTCCTGTCGCGGAGGATCCGATCGGTGTCGGAGCGTCTGGACGCCGTCCACGTCGATCTGCGCAGCCATCCGACGGACCGCGACGGGTCGATCTGGAGCACCGACGGCATCCACCTCAACGCCCGGGGCCAGGCCGTCCTCGGCACCGAGATCGTCCGCGCCCTGGGCACTCGCCTGGGCAACGCCTGAGCCCTGTTGACGGCGGCGGGATCCGCGGGTGGGGCTTGGCCGGACCGTACCGGTACAGTGCGCGCGACGGCAGCCTGGTTGCTTGAAAGGGCACGCGTGACCGACACCAGCGAAACCCAACCCGCCGACCGTGCGGCGCACACGACTCAGCGCAGTCCGCTGCGCCGCCTGATGCGCTACATCCCCTTGATCGCACCCGTCCTGTTGTGGGTCGTGCCCTGCTGGGTGTTGTTGCACACCGGCCAGCACTGGCCGCTCCCCGTCGCCCTGGGCGGCACCGCCCTGTTCGCCCTCGGACTGGTCGGCATGCCGATCGCGATGACGCGCGGACACGGCCGGCGCCAGGAGGACCGGGCGGCGATCGTCGGGGACACCCTGCTGGGCGCCAGTTGGGTCCTGTTCACCTGGTCCGTCCTGCTCGGCCTCCTGCTGCGCCTCGCCCTGACCGCGGCCGGCGTCGGCGAGGGCCAGGACCGGGCCCGGATCGTCACGTGGGTGGTCCTCGGTGTCACCGCCGTGCTCCTCGCCTGGGGGTACGCCGAGGCCCGCCGCGTGCCTCGGGTGCGCCGTCTCGACGTGGAACTGCCGCGCCTCGGGGCCGGATTGGACGGCACCCGCGTCGCCCTCATCACCGACACCCACTACGGCCCCCTCGACCGCGCACGCTGGTCGGCGAAGGTCTGCGAGACGGTGAACACCCTGGACGCCGATCTGGTGTGCCACACCGGCGACATCGCGGACGGCACGGCCGAACGCCGTCGCGCCCAGGCCGCCCCGCTCGCCACCGTGCGGGCCTCCCGGGCCAAGGTCTACGTCACCGGCAACCACGAGTACTACAGCGAGGCCCAAGGCTGGGTCGACCTGATGGACGAGCTGGGATGGGAGCCGCTGCGCAACCGCCATCTGCTGCTCGAACGCGGCGGTGACACGCTCGTGGTCGCCGGCGTCGACGACGTCACCGCCGAGCCCTCCGGCCTGGCCGGCCACCGCGCCCACCTCGCCGGAGCACTGGACGGAGCCGACCCCGAACTGCCCGTCCTGCTCCTGGCCCACCAGCCCAAGTTCATCGACCGGGCGGCAGCCGACGGCATCGATCTCCAGCTCTCCGGCCACACCCACGGCGGTCAGATCTGGCCCTTCCACTACCTGGTGCGCATCGACCAGCCCGCCCTCGCGGGCCTCAGCCGCCACGGCACCCGCACCCTCCTCTACACGAGCCGTGGCACCGGATTCTGGGGCCCGCCCTTCCGGGTCTTCGCCCCCAGCGAGATCACCCTGCTCGTGCTGCGCTCCCCGGGGCGGCTCCCGTCGCCGTAGGACCCGAGGGGATTTCCTCGGCCTCGAACGTGCGCAGCAGATCCGCGGCGACGCTCACCGCGATGGTCGCGGGTTCCTTGCCGGTGATGTCCGCGAGGCCGATCGGTGTCTTGATCCGGCCGATGGTGGTCTCGTCGTGACCGCCCTCGGTGGTGAGGCGGTTGCGGAATCGCACCCACTTGGCCGCCGACCCGATCAGCCCGATGGAACCGAGATGGGTGGTGCGCAAGGCGGCGTCGCACAGGGCGGCGTCCTCCGCATGATCATGGGTCATGATCAGGACGTGGGTGCCGCGCGGCAACTCCTCCAGAACCTCCTCGGGCAACAGCGGAGTGTGGTGCACATGCACCTGCCCCACCGCGTCCGCCAGCACAGCGAGCCGCTCCTCGGTGAGGATGTCGGAGCGGGTGTCGATCAGATGGAGGTCCAGGTCCTGCCGTGCCAGGATGCGCGCGAGTTCCAGGCCGACGTGTCCCACGCCGAAGATCGCCACGGCCCGTACCACCGCGAGCGGTTCGAGCAGCACCGAGACCGTGCCGCCGCAGCACTGCACGCCGTGCTGGTTGGTCACCTTGTCGTTCAGGGCGAAATCGATCAGCTCCGGCTCCGGCGTGGACATGGACGTGGAACCGGACGCGGACAGGGATCCGGACAGGGAAGCGGCGATCATCTCCCGGGCCCGGTCGATCGCGACGGCCTCGACATTGCCGCCACCGATCGAACCCCACGCCTCCGTCTCCCCCACCACGAGCTTCGCACCGGCATCGCGCGGGGCGTGTCCGCGCACGGACGCGACGGTCACGAGGACGCCGGGCTCCCGGCGTGCTCGCAACCGCGCGACCGCGGCGATCCACGTCATGTCAGGCACCGCTCAACGTTTTTGCGCCGGTGGTGTCGACTGCGCCGGCTCGGACCTCACGGTCGTCGGCCTCGCGCGTCACGCGCCGTGCCTGGCGCGCCCCCTCGATCGCCCAGTACACCGCTTCCGGGGTCGCGGGCGAGGCCAGCTCGACGCTGATCCCGCTCGGTCCGAACGCCGCGGCAGCCTGCCGCAGCGCTTCCCGTACGCAGAACGCCAGCATCAGCGGGGGCTCGCCCACCGCCTTGGACCCGTACACCGCGCCTTCTTCGGTGGCGTTCTCCATGAGCGCCACGTTGAACTCCGCGGGCATCTCGGAGAAGCTCGGCAGCTTGTAGGTGCTGGCGGCCTGGGTCAGCAGTCGGCCGCGGCCCGGCCCGTCGCCGGCGTCCCAGCGCAGGTCCTCGAGTGTCAGCCACCCCGCGCCCTGCACGAACCCGCCCTCGACCTGACCGACGTCGATCATCGGGGACAGGCTGTCGCCGACGTCGTGCACGATGTCCACGCGCCGGATGCGGTACGCGCCGGTGAAACCGTCGACCTCCACCTCGGCCGCCGCGGCGCCGATGGCGAAGTACTTGAACGGCGAGCCGCTGAAGGACTTCGCGTCCCAGTGCAGACCCTCGGTGCGGTAGAAACCGGCCGCCGACAGCTGCACCCGCTGGAAGTACGCGGTGCGTACCAGGTCGTCCCAGGCCAGCTCCTTGTCGCTGCCGAGGCTGCGGGCGACGCCGTCCACGATGCGCACGTCCGCGGCACTCGAACCCAACTGGGTGGCGGCCACCTGCAACAGGCGCTCGCGCAGTTGGTGGCAGGCGTTCTTCACCGCCGCGCCGTTGAGATCCGCTCCGGAACTCGCCGCTGTGGCGGAGGTGTTGGGGACCTTGTCGGTACGCGTCGGCGCGAGCCGCACCTTGTGCAGCGGGATGCCCAGGGTGGTCGCCGCCACCTGCAGCATCTTGGTGTGCAGACCTTGACCCATCTCGGTGCCACCGTGGTTGATCAGGACCGAGCCGTCCTTGTAGATCAGCACCAGTGCGCCGCCCTGGTTGAAGGCGGTGAGGTTGAACGAGATGCCGAACTTCACGCCGGTGATCGCCAGTGCCCGCTTGGTGTGGGGGTGCGCGGCGTTGAAGGCGGCGATCTCACGGCGGCGATCGGCGAGGTCGCCGTTGTGCTTGACCTGCTCCCAGACGGCGGAGATCCGTTCGGGCTGAGTGACGGGCTGTCCGTACGGCGTCGACTGGCCCGGCCGGTAGAAGTTGCGCTCGCGCAGCTCCGTGGGATCCAGTCCGAGCAGCGGTGCGCACCGGCCCATGATGTCCTCGATCACCAGCATTCCCTGCGGCCCGCCGAAACCGCGGAAGGCGGTGTTGGACGCCTTGTTGGTCTTGGCGATGCGACCCGCGACACGCGCGTTGGGGATCCAGTAGGTGTTGTCGATGTGGCACAGCGCGCGAGCCACCACGGGTTCGGACAGGTCCAGACTCCAGCCGCCGTCGGCGGTCAACTCGGCGTCGAGGGCCTGGATGTGGCCCTCGGCGTCGAAGCCGATCTTCCACTGGGCGTGGAACCCGTGGCGCTTGCCGGACATGGTCAGATCCTGCGTGCGGTTGAGCCGCAGCCGTACGGGGCGGCCGGTGAGCTTGGCGCCGAGTGCGGCGATGGCCGCGAACCCGTGCGGCTGCATCTCCTTGCCGCCGAAGCCGCCGCCCATCCGCAGACACTGCACGGTCACCTCGTGGCTGTGCAGGCCGAGCACGTGCGCGACGATCTCCTGGGTCTCCGAAGGGTGCTGGGTGCTGCTCTGCACGAAGACCTGCTCGGCCTCGTCGATGTGGGCAAGCGCCGCGTGCGTCTCCAGGTAGAAATGTTCCTGGTCGGAGAACTGGAACTCGCCGGTGAACACGTGCGCGGAGTCGGCGAAGCCGGCCTCGACGTCACCGGCCAGCATCATGGGCCGTGCACCGTGGAAACTGTCGGCCTCAATCGCGTCCCGCAGGGTGATCAGGGAGGGCCGTTCGTCGAGTTCCACCTCGACGGCCGCCGCGCCGAGCCGGGCCGCCTCCAGTGTCTCGGCGAGCACCCAGGCGACCGCGTGCCCATGGAACATCACCACGTCGGGGAAGAGCGGTTCGTCGTGCTTCATTCCGGCGTCGTTCACGCCGGGAACGTCGGCGCCGGTCAGTACGCGCACCACTCCGGGCACGGCGAGTGCGGGTGCGGTGCGCAGCGCGGTGATCCTGCCGTGGGCCTTGGTGGCCTGGACCGGGTAGGCGTGCAGCACGTCCTTGGTGCGGTGGATCAGGTCGTCGGTGTAGAGCGCGCTGCCGGTGACGTGCTGGACAGCACTCTCGTGCGGCACGGAAACGCCGACGACGGGGTTCTCGGGGCGCTCGGACAGATGGCTCATGACGACACACCCTCGGTGGTTTGTGCGTACAGCTTCAGCAGACTCTGGCCGAGCATCGCGGAACGGTAAAGGGCGCTCGCTCGGTGATCGTTCATCGGTGTGCCCTCCGCCCGCAGCACCCGGGCGGCGGCCTCGACGGTCTCCGCCGCCCACGGGTTGCCCTCCAGGGCCGCCTCGGTGGCCAGGGAGCGGATCGGCGTGGCTGCCACGCCGCCCAGGCCGATGCGCGCCTTGCGTACGAGCCCGTCCTCGATGTCGAGCGCGAAAGCGACCGCGACGCTGGAGATGTCGTCGAAACGCCGCTTGGCGATCTTGTGGAAGCCCACGACTGGTGACAGCGGCAGCGGAAAGCGCACCGCGCGGATCAGCTCGCCGGGACGGCGCACGCTCTGCCGGTATCCGGTGAAGTAGTCCGCCAGCGGGACCTCGCGCTCGCCGTCGGCGTCGGCGAGGACCACCGAGGCATCCAGGGCGAGCAGCGCCGGCGGGCTGTCACCGATGGGGGAACCGGTGCCCAGATTGCCGCCGAGGGTCGCGCTGTTGCGGATGAGCCGGGACGCGAACTGCGGGAACAGCTCGCCCAGCAGCGGCACTTGGCCGTCGAGGCGGCGCTCGATCTCGGTGAGCGTCAGCGCCGCCCCGATCTCGACGTGGTCGGACGCGACGCGCAGCTCCCGCAGTTCGGGCAGCCGGTCGACGGCGACCACGCAATCCGCCCTGCGGGAGCGGATGTTGACCTCCACACCCCAGTCGGTGGACCCGGCGACCACCACCGCGTCGGGCCGCTCACGCAGCAGACGCAGTACGTCTGCCAGGGTGCCCGGCCGCAGGAACGCCTTGTCGTCCCGGGTGTATGCGGTGGCGACCGGCGGGGGCGGGGACTGCTCGCGGCGCTGCGCCAGCAGGTCCTCGTCGGTGGGCGTGCCCACGGCGAACGCGGCGTCGCGGATCGGCCGATAGCCGGTGCAGCGGCACAGGTTTCCGCTCAGCGCGTGGAGGTCGAACCCGTTCGCACCGTGCTCGGCGTCGATGTCGCCGATCGGCCCCTCGCTCGTGGCCGAGTCCGTGGAAGCCGCGTGCGCGCACCGGTCAGGGCGGTAGTACTCGGCGGCCATGCTGCAGATGAATCCCGGTGTGCAGTAACCGCATTGGGAGCCGCCGCGGACCGCCATCTCCTGCTGCACCGGGTGCAGCGTGCGCGGTGTGCCGGGTTCACCGACGGTGGCCAGCCCTTCGGAGGTGACGATCTCCTGCCCGTCCAGGGCCGCTGCCGGGACCAGGCAGGCGTTGATCGCCACCCAGTCGGTCGGCTTGTTCACCCCGGGGCGGGCCACCAGGACCGAACAGGCGCCGCATTCGCCCTCGGCGCATCCCTCCTTGGCGCCGGTCAGACCACGCTCGCGCAGGAAGTCCAGCGCCGAGGTGTGGGACGCGGCCGGGGAGATCGGCGTTTCTTTCCCGTTGACGGTGATGCGCGCCGCTGTCATGACTGGCCTTCGCTTCGTTGCGCGATCGGTTGGTTCATCTGCTTCATCTGATGCATCGAGTTCGCCAATTTCAGGCAGCTTTCTGTGTTCAGACGCGCCACGGGAGACGGGCGCACGACAGCACGCGGCAGTGACGTGCCGGAAGGCGGTGGTGAGGTGATGAGGCGGTGATGGGGTACGCGAACGGCGCCCGAGACGGCCGACGTTGACGCGCTGCGGTCAGCAGGCACGCATGTGCCACGGACGGGCACATCAGAAGGGCGTACTCGGGCGCCGTGAAGGCGTACTCAGGCGCCGTGCGCGATCCGACCCGGAACCCAGACAGTGCGCTGGGCGAGGCGACCGAGATCAGAGCTGGTGTTCATCCGCCGGGTCGCCCCCTTTCATTCGTGACAGGTCGATGGCCACCGCAAACTAGTCGGCCGGAGCCACCGAGGTCAAGGGGTACGGTCGCCTGAAGCAGACGCACCGCGGTGGCTACCTCGAGGCCAGAGCCGTGTCCGTCCACGCGGCGCGCAGGGCCTTCTTGTCCACCTTGCCGACCTTGGTCGTCGGCAGCCGGTCGAGCAGGACGGTCTTGCGGGGTGTGTAGAGCTCTCCCAACTCGGCGGTCACCGCCGCGCCGACGGTGTCCGGGTCGACGTCGGCACCCTCGGCCGTGGCCAGGAAGATCTGTACGGCCTCCCCGAACTCCTCGTCCGGCACGCCAAGAGCCGCCGCGTTGCGCACCCCGGGCAGCGTGAGCAGGAAGTCCTCGAGGACCCTGGAGTAGACGTTGTCGCTGGTGCTGCCGGTGACGATGATGTCCTTGGCGCGGTCGACGAGAAAGAGGTACCCGTCGGCGTCGAGATAGCCCAGGTCCCCCGTCCGCAGCCAGCCTTCGTGCAGCGCCTGCGCGGTGCGCTCCGGGTCCTCGTAGTAGCCGAGCATCACCGTCTCGCCCCGGACACACACCTCGCCGACCTGCCTGGCGGGCAGTGCGTCCGCGCTGTCCTCGCCACGGATCTCGATCTCGGTGTCGGATATCGCGCGACCGCAGCTGCGCCAGAGCTCGGGGCGGCGAGCCCCCTGAGAGGCGAGGTCGTCCGCGCCGAACGCGGCGATACCGAGTGCCTCCGACTGTCCGTAGCCCTGGCTGAGGACGGGCCCGAACACCTCGACCGCCTGCTGCAGACGGCTGGGCGACGAGGCCGCGCCGCCCACGACGATCCGGCGCAGCGCGGGGAGGGCGCCCGACACGCACTCCGGGTGGTCGAGCAGCGCGTACAGCATCGGCGGCACGAACATGGTGGCGGTGATCCGCTCCTCGCGCAGCACCGTCAGGGCCGCGTCCGCCTCGAACTCGGGCAGCACGACGAGGGCGGCACCTGTCACCAGGGCCTGCACCGAGGTGAGGTGGCCGCTGCCGTGGGTGAGCAGCGTGGAGGCGAGCACCCTGTCCGTGCCGGGGTTCGCGGTCGGGAAGACGGCGGGGCTCGTTCCCTCCCGGCCGTCCGCCAGGTCCACCAGTGCGTCGTACAGCCGGTGGCTGTGGGCGGCGAGCTTGGGGCGGCCCAGGGTGCCGCCGGTGTAGAGGACGGTGACGGCGTCGTCGGGCCCCGGGGCGGGCACCCCCTCGGGGCGCTCGGCGGGGCATTCGGCGGCCACCGCCAGCAGGTCGGTGCACCGCTGTTCGCAGGTCCCGAGGCTGAGCAGCACGGGGGCGTGGACGCTGCGGTCCGCCGCGTCGGCGGCCCGGTCGGCGAAGAGCGGGTCGGTGACCACGGCGCGTGCCCGGGACTGCTCGACCAGCGCGGCGAGCTCCCCGGGCCCGGGTTCGGGCGGCAGGAACACGACGCGGCAGCCGATGAGATGGACCGCGAGCTGGACCAGGACGGAGTCCACACGGTTGGCCAGGAAAAGACCCACTCCGTCGCCGGGCGCGAGCCCCTGGCGGCGCAGCGCGTGCCCCAACCGGAACAGTTGCCGCCGCGCCTGCGCCCGGGTCAGTCGCCGGTCACCCTGGACGAGCGCCTCGGCGTCCTCGTCCGTGCCCCACTGTTCCAGGACGCGGTCCACGTACGTCTGCGGTCCAGATGTTTGCTGTGCGTTAATGATCATGGACACATGCAAACATGTCGCTTAGGTGCCGTGGTCTCACAGGGGGTCAATTCGGCCATCGGACCGCGGAGTACCATGCCCCGGATCTTGGACCCCCGTCGGCTCTCCCGCACCGGCAGATACGCCCCGCCCTCGGCATCATCGACGCGGCCACCGGCGCCGCCGACGGAGCCGGGACGCAGGGTCCGCCCGATCAGGTCTGCCGCGGTCCGTCGCGCCAGCGCGACGGGTCGATCCGGCCCTCGTACAGCGGGAGTTCGCCACGCTTCGTAGCAGATCGACAGACCCACCCGCCCGTGCCCCTCCAGGTCGAAGACGACGAAGCTGCCGCCCGCCGCCGTCGTCTCGTAGGGAAGGCAGGGGAAGACCTCGTTCACGGGCCAGGCCGGCAAAGAGTTTACCCCTGGGCCCGTCGAGGTCCTGTGCGGCCGCGGTCATGACCCGTTCGGGCTCCTCGTCCGGCCGGTGGCCACACACGTGCAGCTCCGGGAACGCGAAAAGACGCACCCCGGGGTAGGCGCGGGCGGGGCGGCGCAGCTGGTCCGCGAACGTGTCGAGGCTGTCGTCGGCGTGATGGAGGGCGGCCGCCTGCACCAGGCCGATCGGCAGTGGGGTGGCCCGTTTCCTGTGCCGGTCAAAGGACAAACCTGCGGGTGTGCGGACCCCACGGTTTCGCCGAGCGGGTGCGCCGCGGTTGTGCCCGCCCCGGGGACAGCGGATTCTGTAGGGAATGAACGGGGCTGGTGTGGCGCCATGAAGGCATGGAACGAGGAGCAGGGTGCTGAATTTCGTGGTCCCCTCGACGTCACCAGGGCGGCCACGATGGTCGTCGACGCCCAGGACACGGTCATCGGCTGGAGCCCCGCGGCCGAGCGGCTCTTCGGATACCCGCCGCAGGAGGTCGTCGGCGGGCCCCTGACCACGTTCCTGTCCCCCGGCCCGACGCCGTCTTTCCTCCCTCTCCCTCCCCAGGTCCGGGGGAACGAGCTGCACGTGGCCCGGCATCAGGACGGGCGTGACCTGATCGTCGCCACCGCGTCGTGCCCCCTGCCCGGCGCGGGCCCGGCCGCGCGCGTCCTCGTCGCGACGGAGCTGCAGGAACTGCGGGAGTGGGAATCCCGTCTCGCCCTGCTGCAGGGCCTCGCCACCCAGTCACCCGTCGGTCTGGGCATCTACGACACCGACCTGCGTCTGACCTGGTGCAACGCGGCGTACGAACGGGAGATAGGGCGACCGTTCGCCGAGTTCCGGGGCCTTCGGGCCGATCAGCTGTACTCCAGCGGAACCTTCGTGAGCAAGGGGCACCCGCCCACGCTCGAAGCGGTCATGCGGCACGTCCTGGACACCGGAGAGCCATTTCTGGACCTGCATTTCAAGGGCAGGCCGCCCAGCGACCCGGAAACGGACCATCTCTGGTCGTGTGCCTACTACCGGCTCCAGGACGCCGACGGCCGTGTCATCGGGGTGTGCGAGGACGCCTTCGACATCTCCGACCGCCACAAGGCCCAGCGGCGTCTGGCGCTGCTCGTCGAGGCGGGCCGCGGGATCGGAACCGCCCTCGACGTGCGGGTCACCGCCGAGAAGATCACCGAGGTGGCGGTGCCGGAGTTCGCCACCACGGTGACGGTCGACCTCGCCCGAGCCGTCCTCGAGGGCGAGGTGCCCGCCACCATCAGCGCGGCGGCGGCATCGCTGGTGCGGGTCGCCCGCTGCTCGGCCGACGAGGCCGAACGGCTGGAGCCGGGCGGTCATCCTTCCCACTGCGGGCCCAGTGCCCGCGGTCCCGCCGACCGGGGGCGCGCTGCTCCCGTCGAGAACCACCCTCCGGTGGAGTACCCGCCCGGTTCGCCGCAGCATCGCAGCCTCTCCTCGGGCGGGCTCGTGCTCGACGACGCGGCCCTGGTCGTGCCGCTGCGGGCGGGGACCAGCACGCTGGGGCTCGTCACCTTCGTCCGTGACCCCGGATCGGCCTCCTTCGACAGCGGTGAGGTGGCGCTGGCCGACGAGCTGGTCGCCCGTACGGCGGTGTCCATCGACAACGCCCGCCGATTCACCCGTGAGCGCACCGCGTCGTTGGCCCTGCAGCGCCAGCTGCTGCCGCGGCACGTTCCGGAGCAGTCGGCCGTCGAGGTCGCGCACCGCTATCTGCCCACGGACGACGTGACGGGCGTCGGCGGCGACTGGTTCGACGTCATCCCGCTGTCCGGCACCCGCGTCGGGCTCGTGGTCGGGGACGTGGTGGGTCACGGCCTGCAGGCGGCCGCCACCATGGGCCGGCTCCGTACGACCGTACGCGCGTTCGCCCAGATGGACATGGACCCCGTAGAGCTGCTCTCCCGGCTCGACGATCTGGTGGCGCAGTCCGCGGAGGAGCAGCGCAGCGAGCTGGGCACACCCGACGGGACGTACGCCGACGTGACCACCGGCGCGACCTGCCTGTACGCGGTCTACGACCCGGTGTCGCGGCGCTGCGTCATGGCCAGGGCCGGGCACCTGCCGCCGGCCGTGGTCACCCCGGAGGGCCCGCCGATCTTTCCCGACCTGCCGGCGGGGCCACCGCTCGGCCTCGGCGGTCTGCCGTTCGAGTCGGCGGAGATCGAGCTGCCGGTGGGCAGCCTCCTCGCGCTCTTCACCGACGGCCTGGTCGAGGCGCGCGACCGCGACATCGATCACGGAATGGACACCCTGGGCCAGGTGCTCAGCGACCGGCACGCCTCGCTCGAGGAACTGTGCGACCGGGCCGTGGCGGAGCTCCTGCCGAGCGGCTCGACGGCCGACGACACGGCCCTGCTGCTCGTCCGGACCCGTGAACTCGACACCGCGCAGGTCACCGAGTGGGAGCTGCCTCCTGAGCCGGTCGCCCCCGGCCAGGCCCGGGAGCTGGCGACCCAGCAGCTGCGGCAATGGGGCCTCGAGGAACTGGCGTTCGCCACCGAGCTCGTCGTCAGCGAGCTGGTCACCAACGCGGTCAGGTACGCCGAAGGGCCGATCCAGGTGCGGCTCATCCGCGACCGCACCCTCTTGTGCGAGGTCGCGGACCGCGGCCACACCTCGCCCCACCTGCGCCACAGCGGCGAGGAGGACGAAGGCGGGCGCGGCCTGTTCATCGTCGCGCAGCTCGTCCAGAGGTGGGGAACGCGCTACTCCCGCTCCGGCAAGACCATCTGGACGGAACAGGCCTTCCCCACCACGGTGTGAGCCGGTCCGCCCTCAGCCGTTGAAGCGGTCCGGGTCGGGGCCGGTCCGCTCGTCGCGGTTCAGGGCGGAGATCTCACCGATGTCGCCCTGGCTGAGCTCGAAGTCGAAGAGGTCGAAGTTCTCCTCGATGCGCTTCTGGGTGGCCGACTTGGGGAAGACGATGTCGCCGCGCTGGATGTGCCAACGCAGGGTCACCTGGGCAGGCGTCTTGCCCACGCGCTGCGCGATGCGGTTGATCGTCGGGTCGTCGAGGACCTTGCCCTGGGCGATGGGCGACCAGGCCTCGGTGGCGATGTCGTGCTCGGCGCCGAAGGCCCTGACGACGTCCTGGGTGAGGTAGGGGTGCACCTCGATCTGGTTGACCGCGGGGACCACGTCACTGCCTTCCAGAAGCCGACGCAGGTGGTGCGGCTGGAAGTTGGAGACCCCGATGGCCTTGGAGCGTCCCGAGCGGTAGATCTCCTCCAGGGCCTTCCAGGTCTCCACGAAGTCGCCCTTGCCGGGCAGCGGCCAGTGGATGAGGAAGAGGTCCAGGTAGTCGAGGCCCAGCTCGTCCATCGTCCGGTCGAACGCCTTGAGCGCGTCGTCGTGCGCGTGGGCGTCGTTGTTGAGCTTGCTGGTCACGAAGACGTCGGCGCGGTCGATGCCGGAGTCACGGACCGCCTGGCCGACCTCCTTCTCGTTGCCGTACATCTGCGCCGTGTCGATGTGGCGGTATCCGGCCTCGAGGGCGGCCAGCGTCGTCTCCCGGGTCTCCTCCGGCTCGATCTGGAAGGTGCCGAAGCCGAGTTGCGGGATCTGCACGGCGTTGTTGAGGGTGATGGCGGGTACTGCGGTCACGGTGGCTCCTTGCTTTGCTGGTCTCGCGGGGCGGAGGACGCCATGAGCTGTCCGTCAGGACGGCTTGCCGTTCACTCGGCCGCAAAACACACGGATGGTCAGCTTTTGTCCCGCAGCGGATGTGCGGGCGGTACGGGCGGGCCGGCTCGCTCGCTCAGCCGGCGATGCCGTGCAGCTTCGCGTCGGGCGGCAGGACCCGGACGAGCTTGCGGTTCACGAATTCCTGCATGCCGAGCTTCGAGAGCTCCCGCCCGTAGCCGGAGCGCTTGATGCCGCCGAACGGCAGGTCGGGCTGGGTCGAGGTCGGGTGGTTCACCCAGACCATGCCGGTCTCCACGCGCTCCGCCACCTTGCGGCCCCGCTCCACGTCCGCGCAGAACACGGATCCGCCGAGGCCGTACTGGCTGTCGTTGGCCAGGGCGATCGCCTCGTCCTCGTCGGCGACGCGGTAGACGACCGCGGCGGGACCGAAGAGCTCCTCGGCGTAGGCGCGCATGCCCGGCTTGACGCCGGTGATGACCGTCGGTTCGACGAAGGCACCCGGCCGGTCGATCCGGTGGCCGCCGGTGACCAGTTCCGCGCCCTGCTCCACCGTCTCGCGGATCTGGTCGGCCAGGTCCGAGGCCGCCTGCTCGGAGGAGAGCGGGCCCAGGGTGGTCGACTCGTCCGCGGGGTCGCCCGGCCGCAGCTCCTCGAACTTGCGCCGCATCCCCTCGACGAAGGCGTCGTACGCGTCCTCGACGACGATGAACCGCTTGGAGGCGACGCAGCTCTGGCCGGTGTTCGCCATCCGGCCCGCCACCGCCGCCCCGATCGTCCGCTCGAGGTTCTCGCCGTCGAGGACGATGAAGACATCGCTGCCGCCGAGCTCGAGGAGGCTGGGCTTCATGTTCCGCCCGGCCCGTTCGGCGACCTTGGCCCCCGCTCCCTCGCTGCCGGTCAGGGAGGCTCCGCGGACCACCGGGCTGTCGATGATGCGGGAGATCTCCTCGTGGCTCACGAAGAGGTTCGTGTAGACACCCTCCGGGGCCTGCGCGTCGCGGAAGAGCGACTCCAGGGCCAGCGCGGACTGCGGGCAGATGCCGGCGTGCTTGACCAGGACGGTGTTGCCGAGCACCAGGTTCGGGCCCGCGAAACGGACCACCTGGTAGAGCGGGAAGTTCCACGGCATGACGCCGAGGAGCACGCCGAGGGGTTCGCTGACGAGGTACGCCTCGCCCTCGCCCTCGAAGTCCAGCGGCTCCGCGGCGGCGAAGTCCGGACCGTGGCGCGCGTAGTACTCCAGGATCGACGCGGCGAGGTCGACCTCGCCGCGCGCCTCGGAGATGAGCTTGCCCATCTCCAGGGTGATGAGCTGGGCGAGCTCTTCCTTGCGTTCCTTCATCAGGTCGGCCGCGCGTCCGACAACGGCCGCGCGCTCCGCGATCGGGCGCTCGCGCCACGCGTCGAACGCGTGGCCCGCGGTCTCCAGCGTCGCATCGACCTCTTCGCCCTCGATGACCGGGAACTCCACGAGGGTCTCCCCCGTGTACGGGCTCACGGTCGCGAACGAACTTTTGCGCTGATCCGGCATGAACTCTCCAGAGCGACGAGTGACGGCAGGCGGCGGAACAACGCGTTCCGGCCCCAACCCGGGGTACCCGTCACCGCGAGACGCAAACAGTTCATATGCCAAAAAGGGTGCGAATGACCGCGTCGAGAGACGGGCTTTCGGCCCGCGTCACCCCCGGCTGTCAGCCCGGACCGCGGGGCCCAGATGAATGCGCAGGTCACCGGCCCGATGGGACGGCCAGTCGCGCGCGTAGCCCGGCGGCCCGTCCTTCTCCGGGACCAGAGTGGCCGTCGGTGTCCGCTGGGCCGTCCGGAGGAGGTCCGCCTGGCTGATGCTCGCGTTGTGCCCCTGGGTCTGGGCGGATGAGCACCCGGCGTAGAAGCCGATCGGCAGGGCCTCGTGGCCGTTCACCACGCAGGGCGGCCGTACGCCGAGCCGGTGCAGCTCGGCCGCCGTGCGCGCCCACTCCTGGCGGCCGGCGGTCGAGCGGGCCACGGTGTCTTCAAGGACCACGTACTGCATGGCCAGGTGCCCGGCGAAGACCAGCGCCGCCAGCGTCACCGCCACCGGTCGCCACGTCCGGCGCGGGGTGGTGACCAGGTGGACGAGGGCGTCGGCGACCGGGATGGCGAGCAGCGCGTAGAACGGCAGCAGGAAGCGCGGGGCGGCGTATCCGATCATGAAGAGGTACGGGATGCCCGCCGTCGTGGCGCAGGCCAGCGGCAGCAGCGTGCGCGCGGTGCGCCGGCCCCGGACCGCGACGGCGAGGCCCAGCGCGGCGAGCACCGGCAGGGCGAACCACCACGCGATCAGCTCGGGGGCCGGAACCGGGCTGTCGCACGGGCGGCACAGGGTCTGGCCGCCCAGACCGCGCAGCTGGTCAAGGACGGCGATGTTCCAGCCGAGGCCGCCCTGGATCCGGGAGGCGTCGGCCAGGCGCGCGTCGAGCCCGCCGAAGCTGACGTACGCCTCGGCCACCCAGCCGACGGCCCCCGACCCGAGGCCCGCGACGAGCGCCGCGAAAAGCCGCGGCCGACGCCACCGGCGTACGCACAGCAGCAGCACGAACAGCGGGAGGACCACCCAGACGGCGTCGGTGGGCCGCATCCAGGCGAGCAGCGCCGCCGCCACCCCCGCTCCCCACAGCGCGGCCCGGTCGTGGCGGTCGGCCTGGGCCCGCAGGAAGCAGCCGACCACGGCCAGGGCGCCGATCGCGACCCAGTAGTTGGGCATGACCTCAGGACCGTAGAAGACGGTCACCCAGAGCGTCGCGAACAGGACGCCGGCCAGGACCACCACCCGTTGCGGGAAGAGCCCGCGCCAGACGCGCAGCGCCAGGAAGAGGCCGAGGCCGGACAGCAGGGCCATGTAGACCCGCAGGAGCGAGGTGGACGACGACCAGGAGGCGATCGGCGCGGCCAGCAGGGAGACCCCACGGGAGCGCGGCGCGCTGAAGAACGCAGCCGGGGCGTGCCCGCTGACCTGGCTGACGTACACCGCCTCGTCCCAGCCGAGCCCCATCCCGGGCCGTACGAGGGCCAGTTGGACCAGCGCGAAAGCCACCGCCACGGCGGCCGGCCACACCTGACCCGTGGCGCGTCGCGGCGTACGGACGATCGGCGTCGGGCCACGGCTCTCCACTGGGACGAGCGGGGCACTCAAGGTCTTGACCATCGCCTGCCTTCCCCCCTACACGCGGCAGGGCTCCCCTTTCGGCCCACAGAGCGCAGGACGAAAATCACAAGTCGGAAAAACGTGCACAAACTAACCCGACTTATTGGAGAGCGCAGCGCGAGGATCCGGGGCAGGGCCCGGCGGCGGGGACAGGACCGGGCGAACCGGCAGGCCAGGGGGCGTCCGTCTCTCCCGGACGGGGGCCGGCACACTGATCCTTCCGGGTGTGATCGCATGCCCGTGGACGCCGACGCCCAGCACAGATGGCCCAGCTGACGACCCGTCTGCTGCGGCCCCGCCTCGGCACAGAGCACCGAGGCGGGGTCACACATGTCCGGGAGCGTCAGGGGCGCCCGCTGAACCTCCACGTCCCGTGCGGCGCGTGGTACACCGCGTAGCCCGGTTCCGTGCGCACGAACTCAGCGCCCTGGGGAGCCTGTGCCGCCGTGCGCGATGCGGCCGGCACGTGAACCTCGGCCGTCGCGCCCACCGGGACCCGCACCGTGAGGCGTACCGTCTCGTCGACGCGGGACCAGGACACCTCCGCCGGTCCGCGCACGGTGTGGAACTCGGTGCGCGCCCAGGTGACGCCCGTACGCGCGTCGGGGCGCACGGTGAAGGTGCGGTACCCCTCGTCGCCGGGCCGCAGCCCCGCCACGTTCTCGTACAGCCACTGCACCACGGTGCCCTGGAAATAGTGGTCGCGTGAGCGTGAGTCGAGCGGCCACATCTCCCACATCGTGTCCGCGCCGTTGTCGAGCCAGTGACCCCAACTCGGGTACGTGCGCTGGGTGGCGATGGCGTGGGCCACCTCGGAGTGGCCCTGCGCGCTGAGGCAGCGCAGCAGCACGCTCGTGCCGAGGCAGCCCGTGTTCAGGTGGTTGCCCCGCTTCTTGATGTCGTCGAGGAGCGAGGCGGTGACGCTCGCCCGCGCGCCGGGCGGCACCAGGCCGAAGGCCAGCGGTATGCAGTTGTTGGTCTGGCGGTATCCGGGGTCCTTGGCCGTGCGGTAGTGGCCTTCGGGGGCGAGGAACGTCGCGTTGAGGCTCTTCTTCAGTTCTTCGGCGGTATCGAGGAAACGCCGTCGGACATCGTTGTCACCCGCTACGCGTGCCATCTCGGCGGTGTCGGTGAGCGCCCGGTGCAGATACGCGGTCGCGGTGAGCCGGGTGTCCTCGGGCGGGTTGCCCCCGTAGCCGGGCGAGAGGTAGTCGCCGAGGGCCGTGACCGCCAGGCCGTCCTTCAGCCGGTCGGTTTCCCAGTCCAAGTACCGCACCAGGGTGGGCAGATGCTGCTCGATGACCCGCTCGTCGCCATAGACCCGGTACATCTCGCGCACGAGGAACGGGTAGACCGTCGTCCACTCCGGGGACGGGCCCAGGTCCCCGTACCCCCAGCCGCCGCTCGGCACGATCACCGGCAGCTGGCCGTCCTTGTTCTGGCTGTCGCGCAGGTCGCCGAGCCACTTGCCCAGGAACCGGTGCATGCCGAGGGCGTACATCATGACGGGCGCGCCCACCTGCGCGTCGCCGGTCCAGCCGTTCTTCTCGTACATCGGTGTGTCCGTGGGGATGCCGTGCAGGTTGTTCTGGATCGTGCGCCGCATGGCCTTCTCGAGCCGCTCGTAGAACGGCTCGGAGCAGGCGAAGGTGCCGGTGTCCTCGACGGGCGTGTGGACCAGCCGGCCGAGCACGTCGTCCAGGTCGGGTTTGCCCGGCAGCCCGCTGACCTGCACATAGCGGAAACCCTTGTACGAGAATCGGGGCTCCCACACCTCGTCGGCGCCGCCGCCCGCGCAGATGTACTCGTCGGTCTGGAACCGGCCGGGTACATGCCCTGTCTCGGCGTGCACGCTTCCGTCGTCCTTGAGTTTCTCGCCGTGCGCGAGCCGTACGAGGGTGCCCGCGCCGGCGCGCACTCGTAGGCGCGTCCATCCCGCCATGGTGCGTCCCATGTCGACGATCCAGTCGTCGCCGTGCGCCTTCACCGCCACAGGACGCACGGTGTCGATGACCTCGATCGCGTCGTGGGGCTGCGCCCGCAGCTCACCCTTCGGCGGATCACGGCGCACGGACCGCTGCCAGCCCCCGTCGTCGAACCCCGGCTCGGTCCACTTCCCAGGCTGCTCGCGGGCGTCGTACGTCTCGCCCGCGTACAGGGAGTTGGTGCGGGTCGGGCCTTCCGTCATCCGCCATGAGCCGTCCGTGGCGACGGTGGTGCGGGAGCCGTCCGGGTGATCGATCTCCAGTTGGCCGAGGAGTTGGGGCTCCCCGTGCCACGGCGGCTTGTGCCAGTTCCACACGTTGGGCGTCGTCATGCCGTAGAAGCCGCGGCCGAGCGTGACGCCGATGGCGTTGGGGCCCCGACGGATCTGGTCCGTCACGTCGTGCACGGCGTAGAAGACCGTCTCCTCGTAGTCCGTGAACCCCGGGTCGAGCACGTGACGGCCGACCCGCCGGCCGTTGAGGTGCGCCTCGTAGTACGCCAGGCCGCTGATGTAGAGGCGGGCGCGCGTCACGGGCTTGCGGACGGTGAACTCGCGGCGCAGCAGCGGCGCGGGCTGCTCGGTCGCCGGAACCTGTGCGTCGCTGCCCCAGGGACCCTGGCCGTAGGGCGCGAGCACCTTCGCCTCGGGCCAGCCGCTGTCGTCGAAGGCGGCCCCCTGCCAGCCCTCCTGCTCGGACTCTGCGCATCTCCACCCGGCGCCGGTCACCAACTCGTGGACGTCGCCGGTGGATCGCACCAGCAGCCGGACGAGCAGGCCGCCGGGGTTGACCGAGGCGCTGCCGCGGTTCGTGGCGCGGGCTGCGACCACCACTCGCCGGCCCGCGTCTCGCACGTGCTCGGTCACGTCGGCCAGCCGCGCGGACCGCCAGCCGTCGGTCTGCTCCGGCGCGTGCAGCACTTCCTGGCCGTCCACGTAGAGGGTGAAGTCGTCGTCGGCGGTGGCCACGACCTGGGCGGCGGAGACATCGGTGCCCTCCGGCAGTTCCAGAACGCCGCGGAACCACCTGGCCCCCGCCGGCGCGTTCTCCACGGTGGAGCCGGGGGACCAGATCCATGACGCCCCCTCGAAGCCCGGCGGTTTCGGCGCCGCGTCCGCGCCGATCCAGTGGCCCCGCCAGGCGTCCTTGGCCAGCGCGGTCTCCCACCAGCGCGAGGTGCTCCAGGCCGAGGCCCGGCCGTCGGCGTCCCAGACCCGCACCTGCCAGTGATAGCGCGTACGAGGCTTCAACGAGGGCCCGCCGTACGGGACTCCGAGGGTCCGCGAGGAGGCGACGCGACCGGAGTCCCACACCGCTGAGGCGCCCTTGCTGCCCTTTCCGGCGCCCATGCCGAGCGAGACCCGGATCTGATACGCGCTCTGCCGGGCGCCCTGACCAGGCGCCGAGAGTTCCCAACTCAGCCGCGGCTCGGCGACGTCCGTACCGAGCAGGGTGGGCGCGTACTCGACCGTGGTGCGCTCGACTCTCAACGCCCCTGCCCCCTCCCCCTGGTCCCCGCGCTCGTCCGCGGCGGCGGTGTCCATGCCCTGGCCCAGCCCTATGACGCCCACTCCGGCGCCGACCGCGGAGGTCCGCAGAAAGGCCCGCCGGTTCCACGCGCTGCCGCGCGCCATCTCACGCTCTTCGCTCATCACACGTCCCTTGGATGATGAATCCGAGTGCCCAGAACACGAATGAAACGTTTCATTCAAGGCCCGGCAAGCCTAGGTCGCGTACGGCGGGCAACTCAAGAGGTGTGCAGTGGCGGGCGGTTGCGCAGCAGCCCCGCCCGGCTCACGCCGAGCGGGGCTCACCGAGTGCGGGCAGGGCCGCCGCAGATTGCGGGGACTGAGGGACATCAAGTACCGCTGCGCGCGCGCCGGTTCATCGGCACAGGGCAGCATCCACGACCTTGTCGACGCGCTCTCTGCCCGCCGCGTCGTCCAGTTGCATGGTCACCGCGACATTGACCGCGCGGCCGTCGTCCGTGGCTCCGCCCCGGGTCTCGTAGCCGGGGAAGCTGCCGCCATGGCCCCAGTAGAGGCCGTCGCCGCACGCAAGCGGCTTGCTCACGAGTCCCAGGCCATAGCGGGCGCCAGGACCGAAGGTCTCGTCGGCGGGACGGGTGGAGCCGCGCATCTGGGCGAGCTGGGCCGGAGGCAGGAGGTGGCCGTCCAGGAGCTTGGAGTAGAAGCGGTTGAGGTCGGAGTTGGTGGAGATCAACTGCCCCGCGGCCCACCCCCAGGAAGGGTCGATCTCCGTGATGTCCTGCAGGGGCCCGTCGGGCGAATCGCGGTAGTAGCCGTGGGGGTGGGGGCCTCGGATGCTCGCGTCCCCAGGGGCGGGGAAGTAGGTGTGGCGCAGCCCGACGCGCTTGATGATGCGCCGGTCCATCTCCTCGGCCAGGGAGTGGCCGGTGACCTTCTCGATGAGCAGGCCGGCCAGCACGTAATTCGTGTTGCTGTACGCCCACTTCTTCCCGGGTTCGAAGTCGGCCTTGTGCCTCAGGGCGATGTCGAGGAGTTCACGCGGTGCGAAGTACCGGACCTCTTCCCCGAGGTAGTTGCTGTAGTTGGGGAGACCGCTGGTCTGCTGCAGGAGGTGGCGGACGGTGATGCGGTTGCCGTCGATGCCCTCGCCGCGGACGAGGCCCGGCAGATAGGTCTCGACCGAGGTGTCGAGGCCGATCTTCCCCTCGCCGACCAGTTGCAGCGCGACCACCGCGGTGAAGGCCTTGGTGTTGCTGCCGATGCGCACCCGGCCGTCCCTCGCCACCTTCGAGCCGGTCGCCACGTCGCCGACCCCCGCGGTGTAGGCACGGGTGCGGTCCCCGCGGCTCTGCACGCCGGCCAGCGCTGCGGGCAGTCCGTCGGAGCGCACCAGCCTGTCGAGCCCCTGCTGAACGGTGTCGACGGCGTCCGGCCTGGGCTCGGCTGCGGCGGGTGGCGCAAGGGCGCCCGCCGTCATGACGCCGACGGCCACTGCGACCGCGACGGGAAGGGCTCTGCGCGGACCTCCTTGCCGCCGGGAAGAACGGGACCTCTGCCATACCTGCTCACGCACGCGCCAACTCCTGGGGATACATGGAAGAAAACCAGCGGCATTTGCCGGTCTCAGCATGTCCGGGGGCGACGGCCCGGCACGATCCTGCTGGCCGCCCGGCCCGAGGTAGGGATATCCCCCGGGCAGCCCGTGATCTAGGACAGCGTCTGACCTATACGCCTCTTAACGTGTTCCTCGACCGGCGAGACAGGCACACCGGAAGGCGAAGCACCATGACTGCGACCGAAGCGACCACCACCTCCGACCAGGCAGCGGCCCCGACCGTCACGGGCGAGCGCGCCGAGTGGCTGGAGACGCTGGCCAAGCACCGCCACTTCCTGCGCTTCACCGCACGTGACCTCACCGACGAGCAGGCCGGGCAGCGGACCACCGCCAGTGCGCTGTGCGTCGGCGGCCTGATCAAGCACGTCACCGCGGTGGAGGAGTCCTGGGTGGGCTTCATTCTGGACGGCCCGGCGTCGATGCCGGACTTCACGGCCATGACCGAGGCCGACTGGGCCGCCCGCGCGGACAGCTTCCGGCTGCTGCCCGGCGAGACGCTGGCAGGCGTGTTTGCCGACTACGCCGAGGTGGCCCGCCGGACCGACGAAGTGGTCGCCACCCTGCCCGACCTGGACGTCTCGTGGCCGCTGCCGAAGGCTCCGTGGTCCGAGGACGGCGCGCAGTGGTCGGCCCGGCAGGTCCTGATGCACATCGTGACGGAGACAGCCCAGCACTCGGGCCACGCCGACATCATCCGCGAGTCCCTGGACGGTGCGACGAGCATGGCGTGAGGCGGGTCGACCACCGGCCTCCCCCACTGACCTAATTTTCAGTGGCGTAGGGCTCTACCTTCAATCCGCTACTTCTCCCGCAGCAGCGCCAGCTCGGCGTCGACGGCTCCGCGCATCAGCTCACGCGCGTGGTCGATGCGCAGGCCGCCGCTGAGCCAGCGCATGCTGAGCCCTTCGAGCAGGGCGGTGAGCCGCTCAGCCGCCGCGGCCAGGGCGGGCGCCGGGGCCGTCGGCTGCACCTGACCGAGGAGGGCTGCCACCTCCTGGACCCACACCAGGGTGGCCCTGGCGAGGTCTTCGCGCAGCACCTCGTCGAAGACGGCGCTCGCCCGCAGCTCGCCCCACGCGGTGCTGTTCTCCCTGACCACCTGGGTGTCCTGCAGTTCGAGCAGGAGGGTCTCGTCCAGTTCCGCACGCGGGGACAGGGGTTCGGCGTCCGTCGCGCGGTCGGTGGTGTACCGCTCGGCGCGGTCGTTGATGAACTCCAGCGTGTGGCGCAGGATCCCGGTGCGGTCCTTGAAGTGGTAGTAGATCAATCCGGTCGACACCCCGGCCTCGGCGGCGAGTTCTTCTACGCGCAGGCCGCGGACGCCGCGACGGGCGATGAGCCGTGCGGCCGCTTCGAGGATCTGAGTGGTGCGAGACGCCATGGATCCAGACCCTATCGGGCCCTTCCGGGCGCGGCGCTCCGGGATGCACCCGCTTCTTTGACTGAATTTTCAGTTTGTGTCAGAGTCGGACATCATCACAGCCGTGTGACCCCCCTCAACTGTCCGGAGCACACCGTGTCCCCTCTCTTCCCCTCGCGTCGCACCACCCTCCGGACGCTCGCCGGAATCGGCACCGCCGCCCTCGGTGCCTCGGCGTGCGGGCCGGGCGCCGAGGCCACGACAGCCAAGGGGCTGCGCATGGGCGCCGAGTGGGAGAGCCACGCGCGCACCTTCATGTCGTGGCCCGCCCTGGAGTCGGTGTGGGAGGAGGACCTCCCGTACGTACGCGAGGACATCGCGCGCGTCGCCCGTGCCATCGCGGAGTACGAGTACGTCGTGATGCTGGCCAGGCCCGAGCAGCGGAAGGCCGCCCAGAAGGCCTGCGGGAGCGACGTCGAGGTCATCTCCCTGGCCGTCGACGACCTGTGGGCCCGTGACACCGTGCCCGTGTTCGTGGAGCAGGACGGTGACGTGGTCGGCATCGACCTCAACTTCAACGGGTGGGGGAACAAGCAGGAGCACACCAACGACGCCCGCGTGGGCCGCTCGCTCCTGCCGGAGTACGGCATCCCGCGCAGGAAGGCTCCCCTGGTCGCCGAGGGCGGCTCCTTCGAGACCGACGGCGAGGGCACTCTCCTCATCACCGAGAGCTCGATCGTCAACGACAACCGCAACCGGGGAAAGAGCCGGGACCAGATCGAGTCCGAGCTCAAGCGGACGCTGGGCGTCGAGAAGGTGATCTGGCTGGCCGGCGTGCGCGGTGAGGACATCACCGACGCGCACGTGGACAGCCTCGTGCGGTTCACCGCACCCGGTGTGGTGCTTCTCGACCGCGCGGTTCCCGGCATGCCCGCCGACTCCTGGTCGCGGTCGGCCGACCAGGCCAAGGCTGTGCTGGGCGAGGCAAAGGACGCCAGGGGCCGGTCCTTCGAAGTCGTCGATCTGCCGCAGCCCGACCCGGACAGGATCAGGGGCGAGGGCGACGACTTCGTCTCGACGTACACCAATTTCTACGTCGCCAACGACGCTGTGTTCCTGCCCGAGTTCGGGGACCGGAAGGCCGACCGACGCGCGCAGAGCATCCTGCGCGAGCACTTCCCCGAGCGGGACGTCGTGCCTGTCCGGATCGACACCATCGCCTCCGGCGGGGGCGGCATCCACTGCTCCACCCACGACCAGCCCGGCAAGCCGGTCGACTGACGGGCTTCACCGCTGACCGGCTTCACCGCATCGCGGCGCCGCACGCCCGGGGGGGGGCGGTCGGCGCCGCGATGGTCAGGGCTCCTGTCTGTCAGGGCTCCTGGCTGTCAGGGCTGCGTACGCCCCTCAGTTGCCGCCCGCGCCGATCTCGGCACCGACTGCCTCCAGCGCGGTGGTCACGGGCTGGAAGAAGGTCTCGCCGCCCGCGGTGCAGTCGCCGCTGCCGCCCGAGGTGAGGCCGATCGCGCTGCCGTCGGCGGTGAACAACGAGCCCCCGCTGTCCCCGGGTTCGGCACAGACGTCGGTCTGGATGAGTCCGCTGACGGTGCCTTCCGGATAGTTCACCGTGGCGTTGAGGCCGGTGACCGCGCCGGACTGGAGGCCGGTGGTGCTGCCCATGCGGGACACCTCCTGCCCGACCGCCGCCTCGGCGGCCTGCACGATCTCCGTGGTCTGACCGTCGCCGGTGTTGACCGTGCTCGGGGCCTCCGTCGCCGGGTCGTCGTACGTGACCAGCGCGAAGTCGCCGTCACCGGGGAAGGTGGCGGCCTGGACGGTTCCGATGGCCGCACCGTCCTGGGCGTCGGACCAGCTTTCGGCGGCCACCCCGCAGTGCCCCGCCGTGAGGAAGCCGGGGCTGCCGTCCTCGGTCGTCACGTTGAAGCCGAGCGAGCAGCGTGCGCCGCCTCCGAAAATGGCGTCACCGCCCGCCGCGAAGGGCTTGAACTCCCCGGCGGACTTCTGGATGCGGGCCATGCCCGAGCCGAGTGAGTCGACGGTCGCCTCGAGCTTGTCCCAGCGTTCGCCGGTGACGGTGCGGTCGGCCGTGACGACGACCTGATTGGTCCTGGGGTCGGTGGCCCACGCGGTGCCGGGGATGGTGGCCCGACTGGCCAACGTCTTGGTGGCCGAGCCCAGTTCGCCGGAACTGTTGTCGACGGTGCGCAGCACCGCTCCCGCTCTCTTCACCTGCACGTCGACCGCGTTGTTGTCGCCCACGACGTTGACGACGAGCTGCTGCTTCTCCTCGTCGTAGTACGCCCCGGCGTAGGAGTCACCCAGTTGCGAGGCCAACGGCTTGACCAGCTTCGTCGCCGATGCCGCGCTGAGCCTCTTGGCAGCGGCCCCTGAACCGGTCTCCGACCCCGACTGCGAGGCGTTGGCCTGCTGCAGCAGGACGGCCGTCGCGACCATGCCCAATGCCGCAGCCCCTGCCAGCACGGCCTTTCGCTTGGGTATTCGCTTGTGCCTCAACTCGTCGCCTCCTGTGGGGGATTTCCGAATACGCTCACCGGCCGGAGCCGGGGACATGTCCGGTCCTAGATACGGGTGCGACGAGAGTTGTGTTCATCGAACGGGAGTTGCGTTTTCCGCGGGTGTCGACGGCTCAGAGTGTCTCGACGTCCGGCGACGGCGGGGCAGTTGGGGCGGCCGAGCGAAGTCTCTGCGCCAGTGCACGACAGCGTTCGCCCAGCTCCGGTGGATCGAGCACCTCGAAGTCGTGGCCCAGCAGGAGGACGTGCAGGAGCACGGCGTCCAGGCGCTCGGCGCCGCTGAGCACCTCGCAGCACCCGCTCCCCCGCGGCCGTACGACCGCCGCCGAGGCCGGAATCTGCGCGCGCACCGTGTCGGCCGGCGCGTGCACGAGGAAGCGCGCCTGATGCTTGTAGACCCGGCTGGCCACACCTTCCTGTACGTACGCGGCGGCGTCGGGCGCCTCCCGCGGGCTGAACCGGAAGGTCCGCGCGGACGCGTCGGTCATCCGGTCGACGCGGAAGCTGCGCCAGTCGTCGCGGTCGAGGTCGTAGGCGAGGAGATACCAGCGCCGGTCGGAGGCGACCAGGCGGTAGGGCTCTACGCGGCGCCCTCGCACCTGGCCCCTGGACGGATAGTCGAAACCGGCCTCGACCTCGTCGCGGCACGCCCTGGCCAGCGTCATGAGCACCCCGGGATCGACGGGCGCGCGGCCTCCCCCGAAGACGTCCACCGAGTCGGAGAGCGCGCGCACCTCGTGCCGCAGCCGCGCGGGCAGCACCTGGTCGAGCTTGGACAGGGCCCGCAGCGCGGCGTCACCGGCTCCGGCGACCGCGCCGCCCGCCCCCGCGAGCAGGGACACCGCGGTCGCGATCGCCTCCTGGTCGTCGAGCAGCAGGGGCGGCAGTTCGCGCCCCGGGCCGAGCCGGTAGCCGCCGCCCACGCCTTGGCCCGCGTACACCGGATAGCCGAGTGTGCGCAGCCGTTCCACATCCCGCCGTACGGTGCGTGTCGTGACCCCGAGCCGGTCGGCGAGCTCGGGGCCGGTCCACGCCTGGCGCTGCTGGAGCAGCCCAAGCAGGGTGAGCACGCGCTCGGTCGTCCCCAGGTCGTCGTCGAGTCCCTCGTCCATGAGGGCCACCCTGCCAGGAATGGCGGACCGATCCTGTCCGCCTTCCCTGGCAGGGTGAAGGCCACGAGTCCCGCCACGAACGGAGCAGTCCGATGAGCCGTCACCTCCAGATCACCTTCGACGCCCACGACCCGCGGGCTCTGTCCTCCTTCTGGCGCGACGCGTTGGGCTACGTCCACCCCGGCCCGCCCGGGGTCGACCTGCCCGAGGGCGCCGACGCGCTCGCGGCGTGGGACGAGTTCCTCGCCCGGATCGGCGTACCGGAGGACCAGCGCAACACCAGGTCGGCCATCGAGGACCCTCAGGGAGACGGGCCGCGGGTGTTCTTCCAGCAGGTCCCGGAGGGCAAGACCGCCAAGAACCGCGTCCACCTCGACGTCCGTGCGGCCCCCGGCCTCCAGGGGGAGGAGCGCATGGCGGCTTTGGAGGCCGAGTGCGACCGCCTCGTCGCGCTGGGGGCAAAGCGGGTGCGTCGCGACGAGCCCGCTCCCCCGTTGAGCGCCGGTCACCTCGTGATGACCGACCCCGAGGGCAACGAGTTCTGCCTGGACTGAGCCCCGACGTCACGGTGCGTGACCGCTGGACGGGCGAGGTCTCCGTGTCCCGCTTACGTTGAACGCAGAGGCCCACACCGTGTGTGACACCCGGTGGGCGCTGTACCGACAAAGGAGTGGTCATGGCTGACAAGGGCGGCATGGACAAGATGAAGGGCAAGGCCAAGGAGATGACCGGCAAGGTCACGGGCGACCGCGGCAAGCAGGCCGAGGGCAAGATGGACCAGGCCAAGGGCGAGGCCAAGAAGGCCATGGGCGGCGCCCGTGACCGTGCCGAGGACGCGCGCGACTCCATGAAGCGCCGCGACGCCTGACCAGACTCCGCAGAAGCCCCCGCCCACTCCCGTGCGGGGGCTTCGTGCCGTTCCGGGCCCCCTCTCGGCCGTTTCTAGGCCGCCGAGATGAATCGTTCCGCTCGCCACAGCGTGTCGGGCGCGTGGGGGCAGCCGGCCGCGAAGGTGTGCGGCATCGTCTCCCGGACCGGCGGTCCGTGAAGAGGAGCAGATCTGGTGCGCGCCATGCGGGGAGCGAGAGCGGGTGCCCTCGCGGCAGTGCTGCTGGCCGCCGCCCTGAGCGGCTGCGGCAGCGTCCAGGAGCGCGAGGACTCCGCGTCGGCGGTGGTGCTCCGCTTCCAGGAGCACCTGCGGATGACGGACACCGCGCGCGGCTGCGCGGCGCTGGCCCCCGGGACCCGCGACGAGCTGGAGCAGAACGCCGAACTGCCCTGCACGCGCGCCCTGTCCGACGCGGGGCTGCCCAAGGCGGGCACGGCGGACGAGGTGCGCGCCGTCGATGTGTACGGGCGTCAGGCCCGTGTCGTGACGAACCGCGACACGCTCTTCCTGTCGTCCTTCCCCGGCGGGTGGAAGATCACGGCGGCCGGCTGCACCGAGCGCCCGGAGATGCCGTATCAGTGTCTGATCAAGGGCGGTTGACGGGTGCGGTCGTTGTTCACGCTGTATCTCCTGATGGTGACCGGAGGCCTTGTCTACTGCATCACCCTGGGGCTGATGCAGCGATGACGCGGGCGAGACGCTTTCTGCGCGACAACGGGCTGACCCTGGTGTTCGGCGCCGGTTTCGTCCTCACCCTGGCCGGCCAGGCGATCGCCGGGCACGCCGACTTCAACAATCACCTCATCGCCGAGCAACTGCGGCCGGTGAGCTTCGGCGGCTATCTCCTCACCTCCGACTTCGCCGTGGACGTGACGGAGAACTGGCAGTCGGAGTACCTGCAGTTCTTCCTCTACATCTTCGGCACGGTCTGGCTGCTGCAGCGCGGATCGCCCGAGTCCAAGGAGCTCGGCAAGGCGGGCCTCGAAGCGGACAAGGACCAGAAGGTCGGGCCGTACGCGAAGGCCGACTCGCCGCGCTGGGCGGCTGCCGGCGGCGCGCGGCAGGCCTGGTACTCCCGGTCCCTCGGCATCCTCATGTGCACGTTGTTCCTGTTCTCCTGGCTGGCGCAGTCCGTCACCGGCGCGGCCGCGTACAACGAGGAACACCTGCGGGAACTCCAGGCGCCCATCAGCTGGTTGCAGTACCTGGGCGCCGCCGACTTCTGGAACCGCACGCTGCAGAACTGGCAGTCCGAACTGCTGGCCGTCGGGTCGATGGCCATCTTCTCCGTGTATCTGCGCCAGCGGGGCTCGCCGGAGTCGAAGCCGGTCGGCTCGGCCCATGACTCGACCGGGGTCGAGGGCGGCTGAGGCCACGGGTGGCGACCGCCTCGCCGGTCAGTCCTGCCCGTGCTCCCGTGCGTAGGGCGCGATGCCCGCCTCGCCCGCCGCCTCCCGCAGGACGTCCTTGAGCATGTCCGGGGTCAGCCGGCCGGTGAACGTGTTCCGCTGGCTGACGTGGAAGCAGCCGTACAGGGTGACGGGGCCCGGCCCGGCCTGTCCGGACTCGGCAGCCGCCGAGCGGCCTGCGGCCACCTCCGCGTCGTCACGCTGCAGCGTCACCCGCGCTCCGTGCGCGAACCGCGGCCGGGGCTTCGGCACGCGCCAGCCCGCCGCCGCGAACGCCGGCAGGGCGGCCTGCCAGCCGAACGCCCCCAGGATCACGGCCGACCGCAGCCGGGGCCCCAGCAACTCCATCTCCCGTACGAGCCACGGCCTGCACGTGTCGCGCTCGCCGGGGGTGGGCTTGTTCTCGGGCGGCGCACAGTGCACCGGAGAGGTCACCCGCACCCCGCGCAGCGTCAGGCCGTCGTCGACGGACACCGCGAGCGGGCTCGACGCGAGGCCCAGCTCGTACATCGCCCGGTAGAGGACGTCCCCGGAACGGTCGCCCGTGAACATCCGGCCCGTCCGGTTCCCGCCGTGCGCCGCGGGCGCGAGGCCGATGACGAGCATGGAGGCGTCCGGCGGCCCGAACCCGGGCACCGGCCGGGCCCAGTACGTCCAGTCCATGAAGGCGGCCCGTTTGACCCGACCCACCTCCTCCCGCCACTCGACGAGGCGGGGGCAGGCGAAGCACTCCGTGACCCGCGCGTCCAGTTCGTCCAGCGGGTTCATGCGGACCCGAACAGCGCCTCGTCGGTGGAGCGGACCAGGCGTGCCTGCATGTTCCGTTCCATCATCTGCAAGGCGGCCGCCGCGAGGTCACCCTGGATGCTGGCGCAGGCGTCCTCGGCCACGACGACGTCCAGGTGTCTGATGTGCGCGTCGAGCGCCGAGTACAGGACGCACTGCTCGGTCACCTGGCCGCACAGGAGCACGGACTCGATGCCGCGCTGGCGCAGCAGGTACTCCAGAGGGGTGTCGTAGAAGATCGAGTGCCGGGCCTTCACCACGAAGAGCGAGTCGCCCTCGGGGCGGATGGGGGCGACCAGATCGGCGTGCGGACCGCTCAGGGCGATGTCGAGGAGCTCGTCGTGGTGCGAGCGCCACAGGCCGAAGTTGTCGTTGGCGTAGATCACCGCGACGTCCTTCTCCCGTGCCCGCTCGATCAGTCTGCGGACGTTGGGCAGGACTTCCTCGACCGACTTACGGAGGATTTCCGCGTCGGGGTGGTCGTACGTGTTGATCATGTCGATGACGATGAGAGCCTCTACAGCCATGCTCCGAGTCCATCACGAGCCGCACCCGGATCGACGGACGCCCCGCCTGAGAGCGCGCTGACGCCTGCCTCACGGGCCGCCGGGACCGGTTGATCCGCCGACGACCCCTTCGACCGCTTCGACCGCGAGGTGGATGTCCAGGCGGCGTCCGGTCATGCCCTTCGCCGTGGTCACTCCGAACGCGTACCGATCGACGGTGGCCGTGCCCTCGACGGTCAGGCGTCCTCCGTTCAGCTGGAGCGCCCCGACCGTGACGGCCACGGGCCGCGTGACGCCTCGTACCGTCAACTCGCCCTGCAGCACGGCCGTGCCCGTCGCGGACCGCGTCACCTGCCGGCTGCGGAACTCGATCTCCGGGTGCCTGGCCGCGTCCAAGTAGTCGGCGGACGTGACGTGCCGGTCGCGGGGCCGCAGACCGGAGTCGAACGAGGCCGCCCCGACCGTGACGTCCACCGAGGACGTGTCGACGGGGTCGGCCACGGTGATCTGTCCCCGGGTGATGCCGAAGGTGCCCCGGACCAGGAACAGGCCGAAGACCGTGCGCGTGCGGAACCGCACTGTCGAGGCCGCCGCGTCGATTTCGTACGTACCGCTCCTCGGCACGCTCTGTTCAGTCGGACTCGCCGGGACCATGGCCTCGACGCCTCCCTCTGCCGGCGTCCGCGGGGGCTCGGACACCCCCGCGGTACTCACCTCAGCGTGACGGAACGGGTGCGGTGCGGGGCAGAGACGGATGTCGCCGGTCCCCCGGTACAAAAGTCATCCGTGCCGGACTCTCAGTGCCCGCCGGTGAGTTCGCCGGTGAGCTTCTCGTGGATCTGGGCGCTCGGCTTGTTCAGGCCGACGATCTCCACGGTCTTGCCGCGCTGGGCGTACTTGGTCTCGATCGCGTCCAGGGCGGCCACGGACGAGGCGTCCCAGATGTGGGCGGCCGTCAGGTCGATGACGACCTGGTCGGGATCGCCCGCGTAGTCGAACTGTCCGACGATGTCGTTGGACGAGGCGAAGAACAGCTCGCCGGTGACGGCATAGGTCACCCGGCCGCCGTCCGGGTCGGTGGAAGCGGTGACCTCGGCGAGGTGCGCGACGCGCCTGGCGAAGATGACCATCGCGGTGATCGATCCCGCGACCACGCCGACGGCGAGGTTGTGCGTGGCGACCACGCACACCACGGTGACGACCATGACCGCGATCTCACCGGCCGGCATCCGCTTGAGCGTCTTGGGGGCGACGGAGTGCCAGTCGAAGGTCGCGAAGCAGACCATCACCATCACGGCGACCAGCGCGGCCATGGGGATGTCGGAGACGACGGGCCCGAAGACGATGCACAGGACCATCAGGAAGGCGCCCGCGAGGAAGGTGGACAGCCGCGTGCGGGCCCCGGACACCTTCACGTTGATCATCGTCTGGCCGATCATGGCACAGCCGCCCATGCCGCCGAAGAAGCCGGTGACGATGTTGGCGATGCCCTGGCCGATGGACTCACGGGTCTTGGAGGAAGGGGTGTCGGTGATGTCGTCGACGAGCTTGGCGGTCATCAGGGACTCCATCAGGCCGACCAGCGCCATGGCGAACGCGTAGGGCGCGATGGTCGTCAACGTGTCCAGGGTGAACGGCACATCGGGCAGCCCCGGCATCGGCAGGGAGGACGGCAGCTCGCCCTTGTCGCCGACGGTCGGCACCGCGATCCCGGCGCCGACCGTGATGACCGTGAGGATCACGATGGACGCGAGGGGTGCCGGGACCACCTTGGTGACCTTCGGGAAGAACACCATGAGGCCGAGCCCGGCCGCGATCAGCGGATAGACGGGCCAGGGCACGTCGTGCATCTCGGGGACCTGCGCCATGAAGATGAGGATGGCGAGGGAGTTGACGAAGCCGACCATCACGCTGCGCGGCACGAAACGCATCAGCTTGGCGACCCCGAGCGCGCCGAGGACGATCTGGAAGACGCCGGCCAGGATGACGGCCGCGACGAGATGACCGAGTCCGTGCTCACGGTTGAGCGGGGCGATGACCAGGGCCACCGCGCCGGTCGCCGCGGAGATCATCGCCCGGCGTCCGCCGACGATCGAGATCGTCACGGCCATGGTGCAGGAGGCGAAGAGTCCGATCGCGGGGTCGACCCCGGCGATCACGGAGAACGAGATCGCCTCGGGGATCAGCGCGAGCGCGACCACCAGACCGGCGAGCACCTCGGTGCGCCACACCTTCGGGTCGGACAGCCAGTCGGGGCGCAGGCCACGCAGCCGGGCGGCCGGGGACGGTGCGGACGTGGACAAGAGAGGTACCTGTCATGCTCGGGCAGCGCCTGGCATCACCCTGGGCGTGCGGGAAGAAGGAGCCGGGAGCGCTGCGCTCGGCGGCTGCGACACGGCGGGGGGTCCCCCCACCCTAACCGGGCAGCGCGCACCCGCAGATCCTCAGCCATCGGCCCGCTTCCCGATGTAGACCTCGGCGAACGCGGCCGCCGCCGCCGGCGAGCCGAGGATCCCGCGCAGCCGCGCGGTCGCGATGCCCGCCTGGAAGGGGTCACCCGACGACGCCCCGTGCAGCAGCTCCGAGAGCCACCGGGAGAACTCCTGGTACTGCCACACCTTCGGCAGACATGCCTCCGAGTAACCGCTCAGACCGCTCTCGTCCCCGTCCGCGCAGTAGGCGACGAGTGCGTCACCGAGCAACAGGGCGTCGTGCAGGGCGAGGTTCATGCCCTTCGCCGCGATCGGGGCGGCGAGGTGTGCGGCGTCGCCCGCCAGGTACAGGCGCCCGTACGCCATGGGTTCCACCACGTAGTTGTGCATGTCGAGGACGCGTTTCTCGATCAGTGGCCCCTCGGTGAGCGGCGGCGCGCCCGCCACCGTGAGGCGGGCGTGCAGCTCGGACCAGACGCGCTCGTGCGGCCAGTTCTCGGGGTCGTCGCCGGGCGGGCACTCCAGGTAGTAGCGGGTGACCTCGGGGCTTCGGGCCATGTGGGCCGCGAAGCCGCGCGGATGCAGGCCGAAGACGACGCAGTCCGAGGACGGCGGCGCCTGCGCGAGGAGGGCGAGCCAGCCGATGCCGTAGTCGTGCCGGGCGACGGTGGCCCGCCGCGCCGCGGCGTAGGTCCGCGTCACGCCGCGCGCGCCGTCGCAGCCCGCGACGGCGTCACACTCGATGTGGACACGCTCGCCGCTCTCCGGGTCGGTGTACGACACCGACGGGCGGTCCGTGTCGATGCCGTGCAGTTCCACGTCGCGTACGCCGAAGCGGATGTCGCCGCCCGCCCGGTCGGCGTAGGCGCCCACCAGGTCCGTCACCAACAGGGGCTGGGGGTAGACGAAGTGGCGGTGCCCGGAGAGCTCCGCGTACGCGAACCGGTGGCGCTCCCCCGCCCAGCGGAACTCGCACTCGCCGTGCGTCTGCGCGTGCGCCAGGAGCCGGTCGGCCAGACCCCGCTGTTGCAGGGCGCGCACGGCCCATTCCTCGATGAAGCCCGCGCGGGGCCGCTGTTCGATGAACTCCCTGCTCTCCGTCTCCAGGACCACGCAGTCGACGGAGGCGGCGCGGAGGATGTTGGCGACGGCGAGGCCCGCCGGTCCGGCCCCCACGACGACGATGCGGGCACGCCGTCGGGGCGCGGAGGGCTCGGGAGCCGAGGCGAGGTTCATCCGAAAATTATGACGCGGACACGACGAGCGGGAGACCACCGGGCCGATGTCCGTCGGGACGGCGGCCGTCGAATGTGGTGCGACAATCTGCCCGGGACCACGCCCGTGCCCGATCTCCGGTGCGTCGTCCCGTTGCGGGAGGCGCCGGTCACGGATGTCCCCGGGGCAGCGGCGCCCCGGCGGACCGGCGGTGGGGAGGAAACCATGGTGGTGGAGTGGCGGTACATCGCCAAAGGGGTGCGGGTCGTTCCCGAGCCTGTTGCCACGCCCTTCATCTGGACGGGAGCCTATGCGGGTGCCTTCGTGCTGGTGATGGTGCTCGATCTGCTCGGTGCGCTCGACCGGACGGGGATCGCGCTCGCGGCTCTCTCGGTCCTTGCCGCGCTCCTCGGGCTGCGGGGCCGTTTCGTCGCGGCACCGGGGACGGCCCTGTTGTGCTGGCTGCTCCTGAATTTCTTTGCCGCGCATCCCATCGGCGAGATCTCCTGGGCCGGACACCGGGACCCCGAGTGGATCACGTGTCTGCTGATCGCGGCCCTCGTCGGCACGACGGCGGGCCGGGTCCTGCACGCGCGAGCCGCCTACCGACGGGTCAGCCCGTACGACGGCAGAGGCTGACCAAGCGGACCGCGGACGGCACCCGGGGCGGGGCCGAAATCCGTTTCCGGTGGCGCGGTGCTGCTCCTACTGTGGCGCGGTGACCACTCAAGTGATCGTCCTCAACGGCGGGTCCAGTTCCGGTAAGTCCGGCATCGCGCGGTGCCTGCAGGCGGTGCTGCCCGATCCGTGGTTGACCTTCGGCTGCGACACACTGGTCGACGCCATGCCCGCGGCCATGCGGACCGCTTCGGAGGGAATCGAGATCGCCGACGACGGCAAGGTCGCCGTCGGCCCCGCGTTCCGGACCCTTGAGGCGGCCTGGATCGAGGGGATCGCCTCGATGGCCCGCGCCGGAGCCCGGATCATCGTCGACGAGGTCTTTCTCGGCGGTCCGGCCTCCCAGGAGCGGTGGCACAAAGCCCTCAAGGACGTCGGGGTGCTGTGGGTCGGCGTCCGCTGTGACAGCACGGTCGCCGCGGGCCGGGAGACGGCACGGGGCGACCGGGCCGCCGGGATGGCCGCGTCCCAGGCCGAACTGGTCCACCAGGGCGTGCTCTACGACATGGAAGTGGACACGACGCACACCGAATCCCTGGAATGCGCCCGGGTCATCGCCGCCCGCGTCGGCTGAGCGAAAGCACCGGCGGACGTGAAGTGCGCCGGGCCGGTTTTTCCCGCGCCCCCGCATAAACGCCTCAATAAACGCCTGATGGCGTCCGAGGCAGATGCTGCCTCGGACGCCATCGGTGTCCATGGGGCGGAATGTTCACGCCGCCGTGCTGCTCAGTGACCCGGGCCCATGCCGCCGTAATAGCCGCCGAGCTGGTCACGGTAGGCGGGGTCGCCCAGGTGCTTTTCCTTGTCGAACTCGGGAGCGTCCTTGATCTGCTCCTTGGTGCGCGAGACGAGGATCTTGCGCGCCTCGTGGTCGATGGCGGTCACGGTGCTCGCAGGCAGCAGCACCTCCTTGCCGAAGATCCACACTCCGGTGTCGACCACGATGTACTGGTTGGCGACCTCGTTCGAGTGCTTGTCGACCTTGCCGATGTGGCCGTCGGCGGCCTCGACCTTGTAACCGGTCAGATCGGCGTCCGGGCCGTGCCCGGCGGTGGGAGCGTAGCTCCAGATTTCGTTGCTCATCGAGAACTCCTCAATTCGTTTTCCCCGAGACGCAGGGATTCACATGGCGGGAGGAGATGATCAACCTCCAACGCACCGGGTGCCCTGCCGCATAGGGGCCAAACAGAAAATTCCGGCCGTCTCACCACGGCATTCCGCCGTGGTGTCACGACAAGCGCGGTGTCACAGCAAGTCGCGGGGCACGGTCTCATTCCAGGTACGCGAGAAAACCCTCCGGTCACCCTCGTAACCGTCCAGGGTGGCGTCCACCCGGAAGGTGTCCTCGTCGCAGCTGAGGACCGTGCGCGTCTCCACCCGTACGTCCCAGTCGTCGCGCTTGAAGGACATCGTCCAGGCCGATTCGCCGGTCGCGGAGGTGAAGTCCTCGGCCCTGGAGGTGTAGCGCTCGTAGGCGCGGCGGCCGACGTCGAGGTTGATGTCCTCGAGGCGCACCGTCCCCCGGTCCTTGACGATCTCCAGCTCCGCGGCGTAGTCGACCAGGTCACGCTTGACCTGCCAGCGCTCCTCGGGAGCGACCAGCTGGACGGGAGACCTCGGCCGCATGCCCTCCGGTTCGCCGAAGGGCTGCTCCGGCAGGGCGTCGGGCTCCGAGACCGGGCGGACCGGCAGTGTCAGGGTGCTCGACGTCTCGTACACGGTCAGGAGCACCGGCTTGGGCGGCGGCCAGGCCAGCGGCCAGTACGAGGTGGACAGGGACACGCGGATGCGGTGGCCCGGCGGGAAGGCCTGGGCGACGCCGTTGAGCGGGATGGAGGCGCGGTATCGGCGCCCCGGTTCGAGGGGACGCGGATCACCGTGGGCCTCGCTGCGGGTGAGGTTGAGCAGGCCGTAGCTGACACGCGTGGCGCTGCCGTCGGGCGCCACGTCGGACAGCCGTACCGCGACCATGGCCACCGGCTGGTTGACGCTCAGGTCGAGGTCGACGGAGGGCGAGCCGAGGATCTCCGTGCGCTCGGTCAGCGGGTCGGTCTCGAAGACCAGCGAGCCGCCGTCCTCCTCACGCTGGTCGTAGGGCAGGTCGGGGGGCGCGTTGTAGGAGGCCCACTTCCCGCCGAACTGGCCTACGGACAGCGGTGATTGGACGGACAGCCCCTCGCCCGCACCCGTCCGCTCCCCCTCGGGGGAATCGCGCGACGCGTCCGTCTCCGAGACCGGCTCGGAAAGCCCGTGGCGGGTGAGGCGCCGCACGACGGGCGTGATGTGCGGGGACGGCCAGGACGGCTCGCCCACCCAGCGTCCAGGACGCTCCTCGTACGACGTGGAGGGCGGGACACTGTCCTGCATCCACGTCCGCAGCATCGGCCCGTCCATGACGCCGTTGTCGACGCCCTTCAGCCAGTGGTCCCACCAGCGCACCACTTCCTGGAGGTAGCCGATGGCGGGGCCCGGCTCACCGAGGTGCGGGAACTTGTGGGACCAGGGGCCGATCAGGCCCTTGCGCGGCACGTCCAGATTGCCGAGCAGCCGCGTCACCGCGTTCGAGTAGCCGTCCGCCCAACCGCTGGAGGCGAGGACGGGCGTGCGCACGGCCTGGTAGTCCTCGCAGACCGAGGCGTGCCGCCAGTAGTCGTCGCGGCGCTGGTGCCTGAGCCATTCCAGCACCCAGGGGCGGGTGCCCTCCATCCGCTCGTGCCACATGTCGCGCCAGCGATCGCCGACCATGACCGGGTCCGGGGGCATGGTGCCGTAGGCGAACATGGTGCCCGCCTCGGCGAGGTTGTCCGACAGGAGCTGGCCGCCCATGTAGTGCATGTCGTCGGCGTACCGGTCGTCGGTGAAGGACGCGATGACGATGGCGCGCAGGCTCTCCGGCTGCCGCGCGGCGACCTGCAGCGCGGCGAAGGCGCCCCAGGAGAGCCCCATCATGCCGGTGGTGCCGTCGCACCAGGGCTGGTCGGCGAGCCAGGCCAGGACATCCTCGGCGTCGGTCTGCTCCTGCTCCAGGTACTCGTCCTTGAGCACCCCTTCGGAGTCGCCGGTGCCACGCAAATCCACGCGGACGCAGGCGTAACCGTGCCCCGCGATATAGGGGTGATGGATGGAGTCGCGCTCGGCGGTCAGGTCACGCTGCCGGTAGGGGATGTACTCCAGGATCGCGGGGACGGGGTCCTGGTCGGAGGACGTCGGCCGCCAGATGCGGGCCGCGAGGCGGGTTCCGTCCGCCGCGGGGATGGTGACGTTCTCCTCTTCTTTGGTCTCGTACGGAAGGTCGCTCACATAGCGCAAGCCGAGACGCTCCTTCGTGTTGCGGGGGTGCTTTCGTGGGGGGTGTTTGTGGGGGGGGTGATTGGGAGGGTGTTCGGCGTTCAGTCGTTCTTCGTCTCGCGGCCACCGGGTTCGGCCTCGTCGAAGGTGAGTCCGAGGGCCGCCACGCACTGGTCGTACTTGGCCCGCATGTCCTCCTCACTCTCGCCGCCGGTGAAGATATGGGCCACCTCGTAGCTGTAGCTGTCCTGCTGGGAGATGTCCGAGAGCCGCTGTCCCTCCTCGGGCACCACGTCGATGCGCACTCCGGGGATACGCCGCTCGATGCTCTCGATGTCCTTGCGCGAGGGCACGTTGTGCACGGTGGCGTCGGCGAACCAGCGGTAGTACCACTTCGCCGCCGTGGCGTAGTCGCCCTTGCGGTGCGGCAGCTCGGGGTCCTTGCCGAGGGCGAGGCTCAGCATGCAGTGGTGGTTGGGCACCCCGTCGACGTACTCGAACATCTCCGCGTGCGACTGGGAGTGGCGCGGGTTGATCTCGAGGAGGTTGAGCTCGTCGGACCGCGGCTCGTAGAAGTACTCGATGCTGAACGTTGCCGCGTCCATGCCAATCTGACGCATCACCCGTTCCGAGATGTCCCGCAGTCGCTCCTGCACGGGCTCGGGGAGCCGCGAGGGGTACTGGTGGCGCAGGAAGCACGGTGAGTCGGGGTACTGGATCGAGTCGATGATCCCGTAGATGGTCACCTCGCCCTCATGGACGTAGCCCTCGACCGCGACCTGGATGCCGGTGAGCGCGCCCTCGGCCAGGCAGACCTGGCCGCCCACGTCGGCCATCTCCGGGGGCAGGTCGACGCGGGCCAGAATGTCCTCGAAAGGCCGCCCGATGCGGCCCATCCCCTCGCGGATGCGGGCGGCCGCCTCGGAGAACTCCTCCTGGTCCTTGACCCCGTACGCCAGTTCCGAGGAGTAGGACAGCGCGGGCTTGAGCCACATCGGGAAGTCCATGCCCTCGGGCGGCTTGGGGTCGGCGCTCTCCGTGTCGACGCGGCCGAAGGGCGGATGGGCGTCGGAGACGCGCCGCTGTTCCAGGCGGCTCCAGTACTTGTGCTCGCACTTGACCACGGAATCCAGGCTGGTGCTCCGCGTTCCGTAGCGCTCGCTGAGGATCGGCACGAGCGTGCTGACGGGGAAGTCCCAGTAACCCACGATCGCGTCGATGTGACCGTCGAACGCGTCGAGTATCCCCTCCGCCTTCTCCAGCAGCGCGGGGACGGACACCTCTCCACTCTGCAGCTCGTCGACTGTCAGGAGGGGGTGGAAGACGTAGTCCTGCGCGTCGGGGACCGCGCGCAGCGTCGGAAGATTGGCCTCGTCCAGGCCGAGTACGAAGATATTGAGCGGCATGGCGCCCTTTCTGTGTCCGGGGTGCCAGCGGCTGTTCCGCTGAGTGGCTGAGAAGGCCGCGTACCCAGGTGGCAGTGGCGCAATCGCGACCCCTCCTCCTCGTCCTTCCTCCGCTGCCGGGCCCGATGGCTCGAAGCGGTCCGTACGTGTGCGCCCCGGTTGGCAGGGCACCTGGGAGATCGACAGTCGCGGGAGCGAGCCCCGAGCAGCCGAGGAATTCATGAGGCCAGAGAGACACCCGGTCGGTCCGACTCGTCGTTCGACCCGTCACTGTGTGTCACCACCCGAGTGGTGGCAGGTGCGGGATGAGCGGAGTGTGGTGAGAGGGCCGGACCAGGCGGGGCACCGTCCGGCCGGCCCCGCAATCACCGGAGGTGCGTGATGGTCGCCGATACAGCCGTTGGTGCGGCCCCGGGACGCCTGATGACCCTTCCCGGGGTCTACGCACCGCAGGACGACACGGGTCTGCTCGCTCGCGCCCTGGGCCGCGAGGCCATCGGCCCCGGCGCCGATCTGCTGGACCTCGGCACCGGCAGCGGTGCGCTGGCCGTCCACGCGGCGCGGCTCGGCGCCCAGGTGACGGCCGTGGACATCGCGCGGCGTGCCGTACTGACCGCCCGCCTCAACGCGCTGGTGGCGCGGCAGCGCATCACCGTCCTGCGGGGCGACCTCACGTCCGCCGTTCCCGGGCGGTCCTACGACTTCGTGGCGAGCAATCCTCCGTACGTGCCCTCGCCTTCCGGCCAGGTGCCACGGCGCGGCGCGGCGCGTTCCTGGGACGCTGGACAGGACGGCCGCGCGCTGGTCGACCGCATCTGCGACGCGGCGCCCGCGGTGCTGCGCCCCGGAGGTGTGCTGCTCATGGTCCATTCGGCGCTGTGTGACACCGACGCCACACTGGCCCGGCTCTCCACGGCCGGCCTCGAGGCCTCGGTCACCGACCGCGCGCTCATTCCGTTCGGGCCGGTCCTGCGCTCACGCCAGGCCTTCCTGCGCAGGCAGGGGCTGCTGGGCGACGAGGAGAAGGAAGAACTGGTGGTCATCCGTGCCGAACGCACCTGAACCCGCGCCGGCCGGGTCCGGCCGGGAGCCACGGCCGCGCCGGGTCACGATCGACCCCGAGGGGCCGCTGCTGGTCGAGGGGCCCGTCGAGGTCGTCGCCGAGGACGGCAGCGTCGTGGCCTCCCGGCGCTTCACCACCGCGATCTGCACGTGCCGCCGCAGCCGCGCCTACCCGTGGTGCGACACGAGCCACCGCCGCCGCGTGAAGCCCGAGGACACCGAGCGCACCGAGGACGCCAGGGCCGCCGAGGCAGCCCCCGACGCCACTGCCGCCACCGACGAGCACACCAAGGGGGAGGAAGCACCCGATGCCCGCTGAGAACCAGACGCTCCCGGACGGTCTCCGCGAGTCACGCCACACGAGCCCCACCCTGCCCGAGCCCCGCGGCGTGCTGTCCGAGCTCGTCATCAACACCCTGCGCGCGGGCGGGAGTTCAGGGCCGCTGCCCCTCGACACGCACGACGCCGACCCGTACGGCGACGACCTCCAGCTCGCTCTCTACACGCTCTACGAGCTGCACTACCAGGGCTTCGACGGGGTCCGCGAGGACCTCGAATGGGACCCCGAGCTGCTGGGTCTTCGCCGCGCGCTCGAAGGACGCTTCCTTGGCGCGCTGCGCGCCAACTGCCGCTCCACGGACAGCGCCGAACGCGCCCTGGCCGACCTGCTCCTCGAGCCGATCGGCCACGTTCCGACCAGTGTCAGCCACCATCTGCAACGCGACGGCGAGCTGTGGCAGCTCAGGGAGTACGCGGCGCTGCGCTCCCTGTACCACCTCAAGGAGGCAGACCCGCACGCCTGGGTCATCCCCCGGCTGCACGGCCGGGCCAAGGCGGGCATGGTGGCCGTCGAGTTCGACGAGTTCGGGGCGGGACGGGCCGAGGACATCCACGCCCGGCTCTACGCCGACCTCATGCGGGACCTCTCCCTTGAGACCGCCTACGGCCACTACCTCGACGCGGCTCCGGCGGAGGCACTCGCGACGGTCAATCTGATGTCCCTGCTCGGCCTGCACCGGGCGCTGCGCGGAGCCCTCGTCGGACACTTCGCCGCCGTCGAGGTGACGTCGTCCCCGGGCTCGCGACGGCTGGCCAAGGCGATGCGCACGTGCGGTGCCGGTAAGGCGGCCGAGCGGTTCTACGACGAACACGTGGAGGCCGACGCCGTGCACGAACAGGTGGTGCGCCGCGACGTGATCGGCGGCCTGCTCGCGAGCGAACCCGGCCTGGAGTCCGACGTGGTCTTCGGCATCGAGGCCACGGACTTCCTGGAGGACCGCCTGGGCGCCCGCCTCCTGGCCGCCTGGCCCAAGGGACGAAGCGCACTTCGAACACCGCTGACACCAGTGGGCTGAGCCCTCACGGGCCACGCGGGACGCAAACGCCCCGTGCCTGTCCGCGTCCCCACCACACACGCTGCCGAACCGGGCCAACGCCTGGCGCAGGCCGGAGAGCCGCAGTGCGGGTCGCCGACGGCAGCGGGCCAACTCTCCCGAGGCTCTACGCCGTCCCCCGGTCAACCCCGGCCGCGCCGCGAGCCCTGCCGATCTGGGTCAGTGCCTCGGGCAGGCTTGTGGGGCGTAGTGCGCCGCGGAGGGTGGGGCCCGCCCAGCCGGGGCCGGCCAGCATGACCGTGGGGCGGCCGCGGGCGCCTCGTACGCCCCAGCGGGTCTCGGCGATGTGGCGGGCCAGTGGGACGCTCGCCGTCGAGCGGGCCTGGGCCCACAGGACCACGACGGCCGGGCCCGTCCTCCGTACGGCGGACGAGACCGCCTCGACCGGCACGGCGGCGCCGAACATGCGCTGCGGGACGCCCAGTTCACCAAGGGCCGCGCTGAGCGCCTCCAGCGGGAGCGAATGCTGTTCGCCCGGTACGCAGGCCAGCACAAGGGGCGCGCTCGCGGCCGTTACCGTCGGCGCCATGGAGCAACGGTGCAGGGTGCGGGAGACGTGCCACGACAGCAGGTGCTCGACCTCCACGTAACGGTCGCCGGCCTCTTCCCACTTGCGGCCCACCGCGTGCAGCGTCGGCACCATCACCTCCTGCCACGCGGTGACCAGACTGTGGCTCTCCACCGCGTCGTCCAGCAGGTCCTGCATGGTGGGCGCGTCGAGCCGCACGGCCGCGCGCGACAGGCCCCGCTGACGGCGGACGAACGTGTCGGGGGACGGCGCCGTCTGACGTGCCCGCCGCCTCGGCCGCGGCACGGCGGCCGGGCCGGGCGCGGCCCCGGATTCCACGTCGGGATCGAGCAGCTTCAGCGCCTGGTGAGCGGCCTCGGCAGGCGGCACCCCCGAGGAAGTGAGGCGGCCCATCTCCTCCACCATGGCGACATCCCGCTCCGACCAGCGGCGATGGTGACCGGGATCGCGCCGGGCAGGACCGAGGCCGTATCTGCGGTCCCAGGTCCGCAGCGTCGTCGGTGACACCCCCAGCCGCCGTGCCAGGGTCCCGGTGGTGACGCCGGTGCCCGCCGGTTCGCTGCTCTGACCGCGGCGTTTCCCCTCGCTCATCCGGCCACGATACGACGCACAACCGATGCGAGTTGCCGTGCCGGAGCAGCTGTTCCCAGGATGACCGGATCGCGGCCACAGCGACGGCGCGACTGCCCGATTACGTTCGTTCGTACGGCGATCGCGATCGCCGGAGGGAGCTGACGACACGCCGATGAGCCCACTGGTGCCACAGCCGGTGCGAACCCCCGTCAGGGAGCGGACCACAGACCTGGCCCGGGGCCTCGCCGGTGGAGACGAGGCGAGTCTCGCGGCGGTGTACCGCCGGTGGGGTCCGCTGGTGCACGCCCTCGCCCAGCGCGCGCTCGGCGACAGCCGCGAGGCGGAGGACATCACGCAGCAGGTGTTCTTCGCCGCGTGGCGCGGCCGCGGCGGCTACCGCCCCGAACTCGGTGGCCTGGGCGCCTGGTTGACCGGGATCGCCCGGCACAGGATCGCGGACGCGCTCAGCGCGCGCACCCGGCGGGCGGCACTCGTCGAGGGCGCGGTGGCGCAGCTCGCCACGATGGATCACGGCGTGCACGAGGGCATGGACTCGACGGTCGAACGGACGTTGCTGGCCCAGGAGTTGGCCAGGCTTCCGCGCCCCCAGCGGACGGTGTTGCGCCTGTCGTTCTACGAGGACCTGACCCATCCGCAGATCGCGGAGCACACCGGGTGGCCACTGGGCACGGTGAAGAGCCATGCCCGGCGCGGCATCCACAGTCTGCGACTTCGTCTGGAGGACGCGCAGGAGGGCTCCTGAAGAATCTTGGTCCACGGTGCATCCAAGCGCCCGGTCGCGACGGAAGCAGTAGGTAGCTCGTCGTGACCGTCATTGTGCCTGAGGTCGGCAGGACCGCCTGGACCCTGCTTCCTGTTCGGCCTCAGCGGAGTCGGTGCCGCTGAGGCTGTCGCTGTCACCCCCGAGACGGCGACCGAGCGGGCTGTGGGTGGCGCATGTGTCGGTGGCGCCACCCACAGTCGCCGGCTCGCGGCACTCGGCTCACGGCACTCAGCCCGCGATGTTCTGCTCGCGAATCAGGCGGCGTAGCCCTTCGGCGGGATGAGGGTGGCGAGCTGATCGAAGGAGAGCCAGTAGATCTGGTTGCCGCCGAAGGAGGCGGGGTCGGCGATGAGGACGGTGCGGTTCGCGTCGTCGTAGCCGATGACGGTGAAGTAGTGGTAGATCGTCTGGTCCGAGGGGTAGCCGGGCGGCTGGTTGCCGGGCGGGGCCACGATGTTGGTGACCAGCGGGTAGTTGTGGTCGATGTCCAGGACGATGTCGTTCCACAGCAGGTCCTTCTGGGCCTGGGTGGGCGGGTCGTTCGGCATCTCCTTGGTCTCGTACCACCCGGTGCCGAGGTTGGCGTTGAGCACGCCGGTCACCTGACTGATGTGATCGGTGCCCGCCTCGGTGGTGCCGAGCTGGGCCGCGAGCGCCCCCTGGCTGGGCGGGGCGATCCGCGCGGACAGGGCGATGCGGGTGGCGGCGGGGCCGCACCAGTAGCCGGTCTCCTGGACCTGGTAGTCGACCGGGAGCGTGTGTGCGCTCTTGGTCCGCGCACCGCCGATGCTCAGCCGGGTGCCCGGTTCGTTCTGTCCGCTGACGACCGCGGTCCCGGCCCTGGAACCTTCGGCGAGGACGGACACGCTGTGCGGGTGTGCGGGTTCTGCCTGGGCTACGGCCGGGGTGACGAGCGCACCGACGGCGGCGACGGCGATCGCTGTGGAGACAAGTCTCTTGCGCATGCGGACTCCTGGCGTGTGGGGACGTGAGGGGGACGGTGGGCGCGCTGGCGTGCGGGGGTCAGGGGATCGGCGGGACCGTGGGCCCTTCCTGGGCCAGCAGGTCGCGGGCGAACTGTTCCCACTGCGCGTAGCGGTCGGGGTAGGCGGAGACCTGGACCGCCTGGCAGACCTCGCCCGGGGGCATCGTCTGCCAGCCGTCGATCTGGATCAGGCCCGGGTTGCTGCCGAAGGGGGCCACTCCGTAGAAGGACTTGGACGAGGTGGCGACATCGGTGATCTGCTCCGGAGTGCCCCAGCCGGTGCTCGGGCGCTGCTGGAAGATGCCCAGGGAGTCGTGGTCGACCGGCGTCAGGTAGTTGACGAACTTCGATTCCTGCATGGCGGTCATCAGGGCGATGACCAGGCCCTGTTCGGGGATCTGCGCTCCTTTGCCGACACCGATGACGGTGCGTGCGTTGGCGAGTTCCTCGGGTCCGAGGTCGGCCGCCGTGCGAAACGTGCGGCGCAGTTCGGCGTCGGGCGCCTGCCGCAGGGCTCTGGCGGTCGCGTTGTCGACCGAGCCGGTGCGGGGCAGGCCGTGGCGCTCCTGGAACCACTTCAGGCCGTGCCCGGAGGAGGCCGCGGGCGCCGTGGGGGTCGCGGGGGTCGCGGCGGCCTGGGCGATGCCGGGCACGGCGCAGAGGGTGCCGGCCAGGGCGAGTGAGACGGCCACGGCCGCGCGGTGGGTGAGGGGGAGGGTACGAGTAGTGCGCAACGCCACTCCTTCATCGGATCGTCGAGGCGTCCCGGCCTGCCGTGCGCGGAAGGGCACACGTGGACGCGCGTCGAGCGATGCGCGGGGCGGGGTGTCGGGACGCGACGCGGTGGGGGATGCGGTGGGGGGATGCGGTGGGGGGGATGCGGTGGGGGGGGATGCGTGAGCAACTGCTCGGTCAGCTTCCTTGCATGCCCATGCCAGAAGCAATCGATGAAAGCCCAGACTTACGACCCGCAGCTGCGCAGCAGCGCGCGCCCCTCCGCGGTGGCGACATGAAGTGACCTTCCCGCCTTGCGGACGGTGGTCAGCAGGCCTGCGGCGCGCAACACCTTGACGTGCTGGCTGATCGCCGGGTGCGTGACCGCCAGCAGGCGGGCGAGCTCGACCGTGGAGGAGCCGGTGCACGCCGCCTTGAGGACAGCGGCGCGCGTGTGCCCGACGAGCGGCCCGAGGGCGCCGTCGTCCGTGCGGTCGGCGGGTGCGGGCTGGCTCCAGTCCAGTGCATGGTCGATGGGATACACCAGGACGGGCGGCAGTTCGCCGTCGGCGAGTGTGACGGGGGTGGGCCAGCAGAAGAACGAGGGCTGCAGGGTGATCCCCCGGCCGTCGAGGCGCAGCTCCTGATCCACCGGATAGTCGGCCTCCAACACCGGTGGCTGCCAGCGCAGTTGCGGGCCGAGGCCCGCGAGCAGGCCGTCGGTCCCGCCGCCGAGGAGGCTGTGCAGGCGGACGATGCGGTCGGCGTCGATCTGGGCGTGGATGCGGGGCCAAAACGGCGCAAGCGCCTCCAGGTGGTACGTGTGCAGCGCTCGCCCCAACTGCCGCAGGGCGGCGGCGTCTCCTTGCGCGAGCGATGCCGTCCAGCCCGGCAGCCGGCGCGAGGCGGCCACCCGCGACAGATCGGTGCGCAGGCGCGGCCGAGGGGTGCGCACGAGGGTGTCGACCGCGGCCTGGAGCGTCTCGCCTTCCCCGTGGGTGGGGGTGAGGAAGTCCGGGGAAGAGCCGTGCGGCGGCAGGAGGGGTGACAGGAGGCGACAGCTGTCGGAGAGGCGCGGCCTCGCCCAGCGGCGCCACGCCCCGAACACCCTTGCACCATCGCGCCGTTGGAGCGTCTGGACGCTGTTGCTGATTTCCCAGAGGAAGTCCGGACCTGAGGCGACCCGCACCCGCGCCAGGTCCTCGGCCGTGAAGTGCACCCGCAGCATGGCCCTCTCCCCCTGTGCCCCGTGCCCGGTTCCGTGGCCGCCGCGTCGCCGCGCGGCAGGGCTCAAGGCCATCGCCGTGGGGCGGTTGCTGTCAAGGGAGACGGGCGGTGCCCGGACCCTCAAGTTTTGCTCTGAAGGGGCGCGGGTGAGGGGTGCGTGCTCCGTGCGTCGGGCACCACAGGCGAAAGACGGGGTGTCCGAAGGGGGTGAGGGCATGCGGGTGTACTTCAGGCGGGCCACGACGGCGGCGGCAGCACGACGGGCCCTTGGTGTGTACGACATCGCCTATCTGGCGGGTGGGCCGCGACGCGTGGTGGAGTGCGCGGTGATCGGGCTCGCCGAGCGCGGGCTGCTCAGGCTCAGGGCGTCACGGGTGTGCGCCGTGGGCGAGGAGACACCGGGGCATCCGGTCGAGCGGGCCCTGATGGCGGCGTGCCCCAACAGCCGCAGCTCCGCCTCGGTGTGCGCGGAGCTGCGTGAGTCCCCGGAGGTGGAGGAGATCGGCGACCGGCTCGCCGAGTGGGGCCTGGTGACCAGGTCCCGGCACCAGCTGACCCGGGTCGGCAGGCAGCGGCTCCAGGCGGCCGAGGAGGAGGGGACCCTCCCCGACCACGTGTTCGCCGGGCCCGAGGTTCTTCCGAAGGGCACGGTCCGACGCGCCGTCACGGAGGCGCAGTTCGTTCCGTCCGGTCTTGGCCGGGCCATGATCCGCTTGGGCAACGCCCTGGAGCGCGACTCGGGCTCCGATCACGCGGACTCCGGCTGCGGGGGCGGCGGGGGCGGAGGCGACTGACGGGGCGGGCCCGCGTACGGGAGGTGACGAGCTGTCATCCCCCTTACACGGGCCCGCACTGGTGCCGCTGCGTGCCTAGCGCAGGGTGGTGCCGAAGAGCGCCGCGGCGTCCGGGGCGCCGACGTCCTTGGGGCCGAACGCGACGGAGTCCGTGGCGGTCAGTCCGGTCGAGGTGCCGCGCAGCGACCAGATCGCGCCCGCCTGGGCGTTCTCCCGCGTGGAGGACACCGCGAGGTCGCGGTGTCCGTCGCCCGTGACGTCGAGCAGCGCGCCGGCCGCACCGAACTGGTCGTCGGCCTCGGCGACTCCGGGGATGCCCGCGGTGTCCTGGTGGAAGGCCTGGGCGCCGGTGCCGGTCACGCCGTCGGCACTCCCGTGCACCAGGACGACGGCGCCCGCGTCGCCGACGGTCTTGACGTCCTCGCCCACGACACCGATCGCGATGTCCGCGAAGCCGTCACCCGTCACGTCGCCGACGGAGAGGGAGCTGCCGAAGCGGTCGCCCTCCTCCTCGGCGCCGGGGATGCCGGGCAGGCTCTGGTCGAACTCCTGGACCTCCGGCTTCAGGCCGTCCGCCGAGCCGTAGGCGACCATGACCGGGGCCTCTCTTTCGTCATACTCGCTTTCGCCGACGACGAGGTCGTCGTAGCGGTCGCCGTTGATGTCGCCGATGCCGAGCTGCCCCCTGGCCCCCGCCGCCTCGCCGCGCTTGAAGCCGGTGGGGCTGCCGTACAGGATGCTGTTGGTCCAGGAGCCGTCGCCGGTGTAGTCGTTGACTGCGATGTCGGAGCGCCCGTCGCCGTTGATGTCACCGACGGCCCTCGGGATCACCGGGCCCTGCACGGAGAGCGGTCCGTTGACGCAGATCTCGGGCTTCTCGCGACAGCCGGGGTAGGGGCGCTCCTCGCTCTCGTAGCTCCACCACTCCGACTTGTCCATGAAGTCGAGGGTGGCGGCCGGGGCACCCGTGCGCGCGATGGGCCCCTTCCACAAACGCGCCTTCTGCTCCACCGGGTCGTCGCCGTGATACGCCACCAGGTCGAACAGCGCCAGGTCGGTGGTGCCGTCCCCGTCGAAGTCCCCGGCCTGCGGGGCGAATCCGAAGGTGTTGACGGCGGTGCCGCCGGTCGGGCCGCTCGCGGAGCCCCACAGGATCACCGAGCCTCCGCCGGCGACTCCGGTGCCGACGACCAGGTCCGCGTACCCGTCCTGGTCCAGGTCGGCCTTGGTGAAGTGCCGGCCGAACTCCTGCTTGGCGGTGGCCGCGCCGGGCACGCCGCTCGTGGAGCGGCTGATGACCTTCTTGTCGGCCGGGTCGAGACCGTCCTTGGAGCCGTAGGTCACGACGACATACCCGGCCTTGGCCTTGCCGGAGACGGTGGCGCCCGGGGCGCCGACGACGAGGTCGGCGTAGCCGTCGCCGTTGAAGTCGTCCGTCACCTTCGCGGCGGCGGCGCCGGCACGGCCGGCGTCGGCGTCCGGTGTGGCCGCCCAGGCGCTGCCCTGCCCGATGGCCAGGGCCGAGAGGCCGCTGCCCACGAGCAGGGAGGCGGCCATCAGGGGCAGGGTGCGACGGGCACGCCGACCGACGGCGTGCTGCTTGGCTCGCGACATACAGATTCCCTTGGTTCAGAGTGCGGTTGGGTGGCTGCCCGGCGGATGTCACCGCCGGTTCATGCCGGCCGAACACTTGACCCCTCACGTCCACCAAAGGTTGTACGGCGCCCCACCGCACCCACGCCCCTCACAGCCGCTCAGCCGGAGCGCGGTCAGGTCTACTGGGGCACATTCAGGACGAAGTCGAATTCCGCCTCCTTCGCGTTGCCGACGGTGCGTACGTTCATGAGCAGCCGCGCGTCGAAGATCGGGTCGGTGTTGTTGCGCGGTTCGCCGGGGAAGTACAGCTGGGTCGTGAGGACCGGGCGCCCCGGGGCCTGCACCTTGACGTGCAGGTGCCGGGTACGGCCCGGATAGAGGCCGGGCACGACCGTGGTGAGCCTGAACGCGCCCACGGCGTCGGTGAATTGGTGGCCCCGGAAGCGGTACCCCGTGTTGTCGTACGTCCCGTAGGTGTCGGCCTGCCAGAAGTCCAGCAGGACCCTGGGTATGGGCCGGCAGGCGCTCCCGAAGACGTAACCGGTGACGGTGAGCCGCACCCCCGGGGTGCCCGGCTGGAGGAGCGAGGTGCGCCGGGGCGAGTTGGGTTTGAAGTACGGCCCCTCCATCTGCGGGGGCGTCGGGTCGTCACCGTCGTCGCAGGCCGGGGTCACCTCCGGCGCCACCCCGCGTTCGCCCGCCGTCCTGGCCAGGGCGGGGACCCCCATCAGGGCCACCGGCAGGGCCATGCCCACCGCGGCGGCCGCTCTCAGGACGGTCTTGCGGCTGGGGCCGCCACCCTCACGCTGCTCCTTGGCCGGGCCGGCTCCGTCGTCGTCGCGCATGCCGTCCTCCGTCGTGCCGATCTCGCGCTCCATCGCTCCTCCTGAAGGGGGTGGGGTGGGTTCCGGATCGGCTCCGAAGCTATGCGGACGGCAGGGGCCGGGCGATGGACTCAAGTCGGTGGTCATGGTGAATATCTCCGTCGCCGCGCCGGAAGTCCCCGGGGCTCGCGCCGGTCTCGCGGCGGAAGAAGCGGCAGAAGTAGGCGGGGTCACCGAAGCCGACGCGGTCCGCGACCTGACGGACCGACAACTCCGTGTGCAGCAGCAGGCGTTTGGCCTCGTGCACCCGCGCCTGCCGGATCAGTTCGCCGGGCGTTCGGCCGGTGGAAGCCTTGACCGCCTCGCTGAGGTACCCCTCGGAGACACCCAGCTGCCGTGCGCACGCGCGCACGGACCGCAGGGGGCCCTCCGGGCCGGCGAGCAGGGTCGAGAACCGCGCGGCCACGGAGCCGGGGCCGGTGCGCGGGGCGGACGGGACCTCGGCGGACCGGCGTACCGGCAGCCGCGCCGCCCGCACCACCAGGACGTGCAGCAGGGCCCGCAGCACGCCCTGGAATCCGTCGGCGCCCGCACGGTACTCACCGTCGAGATCGGCGACGAGACGCGCGGTACGGTCGGCCTCCTCGTCGGGGAGTTCGACCCACGAGCGCTGCCCCAGCCCGCGCAGCGCGTGACGGTCGGCGGGGTGGTCCAGGAGGAAGTCCTCGGTGAAGAGGATGACGTTCCCCTCCAGACCGGTGACGTTCTCCCAGTGATGGACCTGTCCGGGGGCGATGAAGCACAGGTTCGGCGGCCGCAGGGCGAAGCGGGCCAGGTCGACGACGTGCTCCCCGGTGCCGCCGGTGACGTGCACGATCTCGTGGAAGGTGTGCCGGTGCGGGAACGACGCCCGCGACATCGGACCGATCGTGTCGAAGGTGCCGATGGCGAACGGCAGCGCGTTGGGCATGGGGACTTCCAGGCGATGCGTCGGCATCCCCTCCTTGCCGGGTAAGCCGCTGTTCCCCTCGCCGGGCAAGACCGTTGTGCCGCGCATGCGTACGCTCCTCACCGAGTCACCAAGAACTGAGTCACCAAGACCTCACCGAGACGGGAGACTGGTCCAGACCAGCCGACTCCCCCACCATGGCACGCACGGTCACCGCCGGGCAGGGGGCGCACACGGTCCGCCACTGAGCCGGGAGCGGCGCACGGCGCGACAATGGTCTTGCGGAACACGCCCGCCGCTGCGGAGAGGCGACCCACGGATGCCCTACATCACAGTCACCGCACTGAGCCACCCCGGTCTCGTACGCGACCACAACGAGGACAGTCTGGCCGTCGGCCCATGGACGCTGTGCGGGACGATGACCGAGAACCCGCAGACCCTGGGGTTCCCGCTCGGCAACCCCCTCGTCGTCGCGGTCGCCGACGGCATCGGCGGTCAGCCGGGCGGCGAGGTGGCCAGCGGCCTCGTCGTACGGCGGCTTGCGGCGCTCGGGTCCCTGCTGGACAGCGAGTCGGCTGTGCGTGACGCGCTGAACGCCTGCAATCACGCCGTGTACGAGGCCGCTGAACGCGACCCGGAGCTGACGACGATGGGGACGACGGTCGCGGGTGTCGTGGTCCTGGGACAGGAACTCCTTGTGTTCAACGTCGGCGACAGCAGAGTGCTCGACGTGAGCGGCAGCGGCAGCGGCGCGAACGGCACTCTCCGGCAGGTGAGCGTCGACGACAGCCCGCCGCCCGCGCCCGGCCGGCGCACCACGTCGATCGTCACGCAGGCCCTCGGCGGCGCCCTCCGGTTCAGCGCGATCACCCCGCACGTCAGCACGGTGCCGCTCGTCGGGGGTGAACGTTTCCTGGTGTGCTCCGACGGCCTGACCGACCCCGTGCCCGAGGAGACCCTGGCCGAGCTGCTCGCGGCCCACGACGGAGGCCGGGCCGTCTTCGAGCTGTGGAAGGCCGCCATCGACGCCAGCGGCCCGGACAACATCACGCTCGCGCTGATCACGGTCGTCGACGACGACTGACGCGTCGACGCGCGCCACCCGGGAAGAATTCTGTGGCCGCCGAGAAACCGGGGGTGGCTGAAGCGATCACGTAGGCTCGGCGGATGGCGAAGTATTTTGACGTGCACCCCGACAACCCCCAGCAGCGCAGCATCAGCACCGTGGCCGACAGCATCCGATCCGGTGCGCTGATCGCGTATCCGACGGACTCCTGTTTCGCGCTCGGCTGCCAGCTGGGCAACCGCGACGGTCTCGACCGGATCCGGAAGATCCGGAACCTCGACGATCGCCACCACTTCACCCTGGTGTGCCAGAACTTCGCGCAGCTGGGTCAGTTCGTGCACGTCGACAACGACGTGTTCCGCGCGATCAAGGCGGCCACGCCGGGCAGCTACACCTTCATCCTGCCCGCGACGAAGGAAGTGCCGCGCCAGCTCCTGCACCCGAAGAAGAAGACGGTCGGCGTCCGGATTCCCGACCACGTCGTCACACAGGCCCTGCTCACCGAGCTCGGCGAGCCGCTGCTCTCCAGCACGCTGCTCCTGCCCGACGAGGAGGAGCCGCTGACCCAGGGCTGGGAGATCAAGGAACGCCTCGACCACGTGGTGGACGCGGTGGTCGACTCCGGCGACTGCGGCACGAGCCCGACCACGGTCATCGACTTCTCCGGCGGCGAGGCGGAGATCGTGCGCCGAGGGGCGGGCGACACCTCGCGCTTCGAGTAGGCGAGCGGCCCCGGGCCGCCCGGTCAGTCGGTGAGACCGGTGACCCGCATGGTGATGTTCAGGCGGCCCGATGCCAGGCCGGTGGCGGGGTCCGCGGTGCCCTCGTGAACCTTGGGCACGCCGTGGAAGATGTGGCGCGAGGGGCCGCCGAAGACGAACAGGTCGCCCGAGGCCAGTTCGATGTCGGTGTAGGGCTTGGTGCGGGTCTGTGTGTTGCCCACGCGGAACACGCAGGTGTCGCCGATGGACAGGGACACCACCGGGGCCGACGACCGCTCGTCCTTGTCCTGGTGCATGCCCATCTTGGCCTGCCCGTCATAGAAGTTGATCAGCGCGGTGTCGGGCGTGTAGGGCGTGTGATCGGCCGCGGCCGACGCGTCTCCGTACGCCGCCGTGAGCGCCCGGCGGCCGAGCGCGACCATCCAGTCCGGGAAGGCGGCGACCCGTCGGCCGTTCACGTCACCGGCGGTCCGCGTGTACCGGTACGGCTGCCAGTGCCATCCGACGCACACGGTTTGCACGGACATGACTCCGCCGCGCGGCAGCTGGGTGTGGCGGATCGGCACGGGTCCGGTGGCCCAGTCGCGGCACGCCGTGACGAGTCGGCGCTGCTCGTCCAGGGTGAGCCACTCCGGCACGTGGACCGCGCCGGGGGCGATCTCCCGCTTGGGCCTGGGGATGAGGGCGTTCACGAGGTCACCTCCGCGGAGAGGTGGGTGGTGACCCAGCGGTGGCGTACGTCCCAGGTGGCGCCGTCGGGGGTGGCGCCGCGTAGGCCGTGCAGTACGTCGTCCCCGGCGAGCGCGGGGACGCGGGAGTCCCGCAGGGAGGCGAAGGCGTAGGTGCGGGCCGGGTCCCAGTCGGTGGAGTGGCGCAGGCGCCGGGCGAGCTGGGCGAATCCGATGGGCGCGGCGGCCATCACCCAGGCGTCCGGGAGCTCGGCGGTCAGGCGGTGGGCGGGGCGCAGCCAGGACGCGGCGGCCTCCGGCCAGCTCACCGTGGCGAGGACGGTGCCGCCGCGGGCCGTCCACGCGGCGGCGAGGGCTTCGGCGGCCGCCCGGGACGCCGGGTCGCGGCTGTGGCCCACCGTGACGGTCTCGATCCGCGCCTTCGGCAGTGTCAACAGGCCTATGAGGGCGGCGAGTTCGGCCTCGGTGTGCGCGGCGGGCGCGGGGAGGTCCGCGTGGGCGGCCAGCTCGGTGGCGCTGACGAGGGGTGAACGGGAGGCTTCCCGCTCCTTGAGGATGCTCATGGTGTGCCGGTGCTTTCTGGGTCTGCTCTCCATCGAGCGTACTGAGCGGGCAGGCAGACCGCACAGGGGCGGTGTCCGGCCGCGATCGCGGTGGCCTCGTCGGGGAAGAACACCCGGTGGGTGGCGTACGGGCCGCGGGCGACGGCCCGCAGCGCGGAGGGGCAGTCGAGGCGGCCGTACAGGCGTGCGCGGCGGTGGCCGGCCAGGGTGCCGGGTGTGGCGCTGGGGTACGGCTTGCCGTCGGGCCCGCACAGTCTGTACGTACGCGGACCCGTCCTCTCCCCTGCCGCGGAGGGGTTCACGACGCGTCGTGGAAGACCAGGCCGAGCGTGTGCCTGCGCCCGGAGCGGACGGTGCTCACGCCGTGCCGCATCGGTCCGGTCGACCAGCCGCGCTTGGAGGCCACGGGCCGGTCGCGGGTCGTGAAGATGAGGCCGTGGCCCTGCGGCAGGGTCGTGGCCGAGCCGCGTGACTGGGCGCGGGGGCGCTGCTCGGTCATGAGGAACTCGCCGCCGGTGAAGTCGGCTCCCGGGGCGTCGAGTCCGATGACGACCTGGAGCGGGAAGAGCATGTCGCCGAAGACGTCGCGGTGCAGGGCGTTCCAGTCACCGGGTCCGTAACGGAGCAGGATCTGGGCGGACTTGGCCTGTCCGGCCGCGTGGCACATCTTCACCCACTCCCCCAGGCTGTCGGGCCAGGGGGCGGGGTTGCCGAGCCTGGCGGCCCAGTCGCGGGCGACGGGGAGCAGCCGGGGATAGAACGCCTTGCGCAGCTCTCGTACGACGTCCGGGAGTTCGTGGGTGAAGTAGCGGTACTGGCCCGACCCGAAGCGGTATCGGGCCATGTCGATGGTGCTGCGGAAGCGGTCGGTGTCGTCGTACAGGGCGGCAATGTCACGGCAGGCTTCGGGGTCAAGGAGCTGACCGGTCAGGGCGTGACCGTGCTCGTCGAGCTCGGCGGCCAGCGCGCCCCAGTCCTGCGCCGCGACGCGTTCGCCGACGCGGGTGGCTGCCGGGTGATCGGTGTCGATCATGATGAGGGGTCCTTCGTGGTCGTGCGGGTCGGACAGAGGCTCAGACGAGGGTGGGTTGCAGGGCGCCCTCATGGGTGAGGAGCTGGACCTTGCGTTCCACGCCGCCCGCGTAGCCGCGCATGGAGCCGTCCGCGCCGATCACGCGGTGGCAGGGGCGGATCAGGAGCAGCGGGTTCGCACCGATCGCGGCACCCAGGGCCTGCACGCGCCCCCGCTCCACACCGATCCGCCGGGCGAGCTCGCCGTAGGTGGTCGTGGTCCCGTACGGGATCTCCTCCAGGGCACTCCAGACGCGCCGCTGGAAGTCGGTGCCGCTCGGGGTGAACTCGATCTCGAACGTGGTGAGTTCGCCGTCGAAGTAGGCGGAGAGCTGTCGCGCGACCTCCGAGAAACGGTCGGGATCGCGGACCCAGCCGCTGTTCACTGCAGGTGCGTTCCTCTGGCCGGTCATGGACAGCGACGACAGCGAGACACCGCCCGGCGCCGGCTCACCCACCAGCAGCAGTTCACCGAGCGGGCTGGTAACGGTGGCGTAGACGGTCATGACGACTCCCTTTGCTTCCCTGCTTTGCTTCTCTTCGCTTCCCTTGCACCCTCAACAATGGGGTGGGGAGTGAGCGGTCGCTGGCGGGAATCGGACGTCGCGCTGATGTCGTGGCGGGTGGCACGGAAGGGCCTGGTCCGCACTTTGCGGGAGAACCGTTGCGCCCGGGGAGCGCCCTACAGGGCGGTCACGCCTAGTCGCGGTCGTGGGTCCCCGGTTCGATGATTTCGTCCAGGACCCGGCGGACTGCCTCGTACGCGGTGGCGGAGGTTTTTGCCGTTGCGGGTTCGTCCGGGTTTTCTGGCTCCGCCTTGTCGGACTGTGTCTTCCAGTGCTGTTCCTCCTGCTGGGCCCAGGCTCGGGCACGCTGGATGCGGCGCAGGAGTTCGTCGGAGTCCACGGCATCAGTCATGCGAGGTATGTACCCACGGATGCCGTGCGTCAGCCGGATGAGTCGCAGCTTCCGGGATCTTGGCCGGCGGTGTGATCCGGGTCCTCTTCTGGCGGCGCGTCATGCTCACTCCGGTGAGGACGACCGCCATCCCCGCGGCCACCCGGAGACTGAAGGGCTCGTCCAGCACGATCGCGCCCAGTGCCACGGAGACCACCGGCAGCAGGTATCCGACCGTCGCGGCGTTCGTCGCGCCCTCGTCCGCGATGATCCGGTAGGTGAGGTGGAAGGTGATGCCGGTGGCGAAGATTCCCAGGATGGTGACGGCGATCAGGGTCGTGGGCGCCACGTGGGCCGGCTCCAGGCCGCCCACCGGCAGAGCCAGCGCCGTCAGGCCCGTCGCCGCCATGAGCTGGGCGGCGGAGAGGGACAGGGTGGGCATGCCCTTGCCGACGAGATGGTGCCCCATGTACGTGAAGCCGACGGCGTAGCTCGCCGCCGCTCCCACGATCGCGAGGGCGCCCCAACTCGTCAGCCCCGACTGTTGCCATGGGGCGAAGATCAGCGACGTACCCGCGAAGCCGAGGAGGAGTCCGGCGAGGCGGACGGGGCGCAGCCCGCGTTCCGTGCCGATGCCGAGGCCGATCAGGACGGACCACAAGGGGGTCGTCGCGTTCAGTGCCCCGGCCACCCCGGAGTCGACCGTCTGCTGCCCGACGCTGAAGAGCCCGAAAGGCAGGGCGTTGCAGAAGAAGGCGGCGACGACGATGTGCTTCCACGTCGCACGGCCCCGTGGGAGGCGTTTGCCTGTGCTGAAGAGCAGGACCGTCAAGGTCGCCGCCCCGAGCGCGCAGCGCAGGAGCGTGACCTGCACGGGAGAGAAGCCTTCCAGGGCCAGTTCGATCCACAGGAAGGTCGATCCCCAGAGGAGGGCCAGCACGCCCACCCTTGCCGCTGCCCAGGTTCTTCCGGGGACGCCGTTCACTGTTGATCTCCCTGTCCTGGCCGGGCCGTTGTCACCGAACGAAACGATGCCGCCGCCGACCTGAAAGGACAAGCAACAAGTTTTTAATGATTGTTAAGCTGCGCTACATTCGCGTGGGACGGCCTCAGGACCGCTTCAGGACACTGACCCCGTTCGCCGTCACGATCGCCGTGATCGCCAGCCACTCCACCCACCCCAGGGACTGCCCCAGGACGGCCATGCCCACCAGGGCCGCGAGGACCGGGTTGACGCTCATGAAGATGCCGAAGAAGCGGGCGTCGACCCGGCGCAGGGCGAGCAGGTCGGCGAGGAACGGGACTGCGGAGGACAGGATTCCGGCGGTGGCCGCGCAGGCCAGGGCCGCGGCCGTCGGCGGGTGATGGGCGAGCACCACGATGCCGACCGGCAGGTAGAGGAGCCCGGAGATCCCCGCCGCCGTGGCCGACCCCTCGACGCCGGGGAGGCGGGCGCCGACCGTGCGGTTGAGCAGGATGTACGAGGCCCAGCAGGCCGCGGCGAGCAGCCCGAGCCCGATGCCGACGTAGTCCGTGCTGGGCTGCGGGCGGGCCAGCGCGACCACCGCCGCGCCCGCCACGACCGCGCACCCGAGGTCCACCGCACGGCGGGAAGCGGCCAACGCGACCGTCAGCGGGCCCAGGAACTCCAGGGTCACCGCGAGACCGAGGCCCACGCGGTCGATCGCGGTGTAGAGCGAGAGGTTCATGGTGGCGAAGACCGCCGCCAGGCACAGCAGCGGGCACCACTGGCGCCAGGTGAAGGCGCGCACCTTCGGCCTGCCCACCGCCAGCAGGACCGCGCCCGCGACCCACTGCCGTACGGCCACGACACCGGCCGGACCGATGACACCGAACGCCAACGCGCCGGTCGCGGCGCCGACTTGGTTGGACAGGCCACTGCCGAACATCATCGCCATGCCCGAGAGGCGCCCCCGGGGACTGCTCGCAGGATCGCCCACACGCTCCGGGACACCGTCGACGACAGCGGGCATGGCGGCGGGCGCGGCCTGGCTCTGAGACGTGTCCATGCACCGCAGGATGCGCCACTCTCACGCATACGAAAAATGCATGCGAGGCATCATGCATACGCTTTGGTTATCCATACGCTCTGGTTATGCATGTGCTCCGGCCGTCCCTACACTGCGGACATGGATCTGGAACTGCGGCATCTGCGCTGCCTGGTCGCCATCGTCGACACCGGCGGCTTCACCGATGCCGCCGCCGAGCTCGGCGTCTCCCAGGCGGCCGTCTCCCGCACCCTCGGCGCTCTGGAAGAGGTGCTCGGGGTGCGCCTGCTGCACCGCACCAGCCGGAGCGTCACGCCCACGACCGCGGGAGTTCAGGTGCTCGCCCGGGCCCGGCACCTGCTCGCGGAGGCCGACGACCTCATCCGGGAGGCGACCACCGGACACACCCGGCTGCGCATCGGCCACGCCTGGTCGGCGATGGGCCGCCACACGGCGGAGTTCCAGCGCCGCTGGGCCGCCGGACACCCCGACGTCGAGCTGTCCCTGATCCGGACGAACTCCGCGACCGGCGGCCTCGCCGAGGGACTGTGCGACCTCTCCGTGGTGCGCACCGCCTTCAACGAGTCACGCTTCGCCAGCGCCGTCGTCGGTCACGAGCGCCGCTTCTGCGCCCTGGCCAGCGACGACCCGTGGGCCAAGCGGCGCTCCGTCCCGCTGGCCGACATACGGGACCGTACGCTCCTCATCGACCGGCGCACCGGCACGACCACCGCCGAGTTGTGGCCCGAAGAGGCCCGCCCCCCGGTGGAGTACACCCAGGACATCGACGACTGGCTGGCGATCATCGCGTCGGGCCGCTGCGTCGGCCTCACCCCGGAGAGCACCGCCAACCAGTACCGCCGCGACGGCATCGTGTTCCGCCCGCTGCGCGACACCGAGCCGATCGCCGTCCATCTCATCTGGCGCCGCCACGATCCACACCCCATGACGCACGCCGCGGTGGCGCTCGCGACCGAGCTCTACCGCAGGTGAGGCGGCGGGCCGTCCGTGCCGAGCTGCAGGCCGGGGCCGCCGGCCACCGGCTCGCTGCCGGGTCCCTTGATGGCCACCTTGGGACCGCTGCCACTGCCCGCGAGGACGCGTTTGCCCGCGGCGCCGTACACGTGCTTGACGTGCAGCCGGATCACCAGGCGCCGCTCCCGGACCATCGCGGTGCGAAATCCCTCCCAGTCCGGGTGCTCTCCCTGGAACCCCCTGAAGACCAGGGCCAGTTCGTCGGCGACCACGTCGTGCGGGTCGCTCACGACCGGCGTCAGCTCGGCGTCACCCTCGGCGATCATGTAGGAGAATCCGGCACCGTCGGTGACGAGGAAACTCGCGCGCGGATCGCGGCGCAGGTTGCGGGTCTTGGCGCGGCTGTCGGTGACCATGAGGCGGATGACGCGTTCGTCGGGGTCGTACGCGTAACCGACGTTGGAGAGTTGCGGGCGGCCGTCACGTTTGAGGGTGACGAGCGTGCCGATGCGCTGCTCCTGGAGCAGGTCGAACAGGGCACTTTCGTCGGCTTTCCCTAAGTGCTCAGTCATGGGGCGAGAATACGAGAGAAAAGGGCCGTCCAGAAAAGTCACTGTCCAGGAATAGCGCGGACCGGTGATCGGCCGAAAATGCGGCCGGTGAGGAAGGGGGCCGTCCGGGGACAAAGCGATGCCCTCGTCGCCCGCGGGGGATTTAGGCTGACGAAGGCACCGCGTCCAGTGGGGCACGTTTTACGGGATCACCTCTGTGGAGTCATGTCGTGGCCAGTGCCTCCGTGGGAGGCAGCCGGGCCGCGCGGACCGCGGGATAGAACCCGGCGAGCCCGCCGATGACCAGGGTCGCGCCGACCCCGCCCGCCATCGCCCAGACCGGCACCACCGAGGGCCAGCCCTGGTAGGTGGAGTAGCCGGAGGTGACGGCGATGCCGAGCAGGACCCCGCCCAGGCCGCCCAGGGCCGACAGCAGCAGGGCCTCGCACAGGAACTGCGTACGGATCTGGCCGCGGGTGGCGCCGAGCGAGCGGCGCAGGCCGATCTCCGAGCGGCGTTCAAGGACCGAGATGACCATGGTGTTGGCGACCCCGACCCCGCCGACCAGCAGGGCGACCGCGCCCAGGCCCAGCAGCAGACCGCTGAGGGTGTCGTCGGTGGCCTCCTTGGCCTCCAGGACGTCGGAGGGCCGCGAGACGTTGGCCTCGCTGGGGTTCTCCGGGTTGGCGGTGGCGCCGAGCACGGACTGGACGTCGCCCACGGCGGATTCCTCGGCCCGTGTGTAGACCGTCGTCGGGTGGCCGTCGAAGTCCAGTTCCTTCTCCGCGACGGGCCAGCCGACCAGCGCGGCCGAGTCCAGGTCGGGGACGAGTTCGTTGGGCGCGAGGATGCCCACGACGGTGAACCACTGGCCGCCGAGCCACACCTTCGTGTCGGCTCCCGCCCGGAACACGCCCAGCTGCTCGGCCGCCTTGGGGCCGAGCACCACGGCCGGGTAACGCTGGTTGGCGGCGTTCAGCCAGCGTCCGTCGACGACTTGCGCGCCCGCGGTCTTCGGCAGGTCCGTACGGGCCGCGTACACGTTGAGGCCGCCGGTCTCCTCCTTCTTGATGTGGTCATTGCGGTAGACCTTGGCGCTGGTCTTGCCGATGGCGGACACCGACTCGACATCCTTGATGTTGCCGATCATGTCGACGGAGGAGTCGGGCAGATGGGCCGCGTCACCGGCGAAGGACTGACCCGGGGAGACGGTCAGGAGGTTCGTGCCGAGCGCGGCCAGGCGCCGGTTCAGGTCTTCGCTGCTGGAGGTGGAGATGCCCACCACGCCGACCATCGCCGCGATGCCGATGGCGATGCCGAGCGCCGAGAGGAAGACCCGCATGGGCCGCGAACGCAGGCCGGAGCCGCCGACCCGCAGCACGTCGGCCGGTCCCATCCGGGCCGGTTTGGGGCGCGGCGGCGGCGCGGGGCGGGGCAGTTCACGCGCCGTGCCCCGCTCCCCCGGCGTACTCAGCTCCCTGGTCACGCTCATCGCACGGCCTCCTCGGGCAGCAGGGCGGCGGCGTCCTGCTCGATACGGCCGTCCTTGATCCGGACCTCGCGCGGCAGGGAGCCCGCGATGTCCCGGTCATGGGTGATGACCACGACGGTGGTCCCGGCCCGGTGCAGTTCGTGCAGGAGCTCGATCACCACCGCGCCGGAACGGGAGTCGAGAGCGCCCGTCGGCTCGTCGGCGAGGAGCAGCGGCGGATCGCCGAGGACAGCACGGGCGATGGCGACGCGCTGCTTCTCGCCGCCGGAGAGCTGGTGCGGCTCGTGGTAGAGACGGTGGCCGAGGCCGACCCGGCGCAGGGCCCGTTCGGCGAGTCTGCGGCGCTCGCCCCGCGGCCTGCCGCTGTAGAGCAGGCCGTTCGCGACGCTGTCCAGCGCCGGTACGCCGGGGGCGAGATGGAACTGCTGGAAGACGAAGCCGATCGTCCCGGCCCGCAGCGCGGAGAGCTCCCGGTCGCTGAGCCTGGCCACGTCGTGGCCGTCGATGTGCACCGTGCCGGTGGTGGGGCGGTCGAGGGTGCCCATGATGTTGAGCATGGTGGACTTCCCCGAACCGGAAGGTCCGACGACGGCGAGCAACTCGCCGCGCCGGATGACGAGGTCGGCGCCCTTGAGCGCCGCGACCTCTCCGTACGTCTTGGAGACTCCCGCCAGTTCGACCACCGGGTGCGCCACAGTGGTCACTTGGGGACCCCCACGACCGTGCCGTCGGTGATGCCGGCCCCGGACACCTCGACCATGCTGTCGGCGAACATGCCGACCTTCACCGGCCGCGGCTTCACCTCTCCGTCCGCTCCGACGACCTCCACGGCGTATCCGCCGCCGCGCTGCGCTACCAGGGCGTTGACGGGGACGACGAGCACGTCCTTCCGCGTCTCCGCCTTCAGTGAGATCTCCACGGCGGCCGCCTGGTAGCGGCCGAGCCCCTTCTGGTCCTCGACCTTCAACTCCACGGGCAGCGTGGGCTTGTCGTCGCCGCCGGACTGGCCGCCCCCGTCCTCGGAGCCGCCGGCCTGGGCCGGCGTGGTGGGGGTGCCGACGTCGGTCACCTCGGCCTTGACCGTGGTGTCGTCGGGAAGGGTGACCGTGGCCTTGGTGCCTTTCTCGACCATGTCCTCGTACTGCACGTCGAGGTCGACGGTGACGGTGCGTTCGGTGCCGGTCCAGGTGAGGACGGGCCCGTTCGACGGGGCGCCTGCCGTGGCCTTCACGTCGGCGACGCGCCGGGCGCCGGGGGCGACCACGGCGTCGGACGGCTGCACGGTGCCGGTCTCCTCGCGGCCCAGGTCGTCCTGCCAGTCCCGCACGGCTTCGGCGGTTCCCGCGTCGTAGGTCTCGTCGACGGTGAAGCCGGTGTAGCCGAGCGCGGAGAGGTTCTTCTCCAGGATCTCGACGTCCCTGCCCTCGGTGCCCGCCACCAGGGGGCGGTAGAAGGGGGTGGAGCCGTAGAGCAGCGGGACCTTCTGCTCCGCGACCTTGTAGGCGGTGCCGCCGCGTTCGATGGTGTCGCCGTCGCCCGGGACCCAGGTGATGATCCCGGCGCCCGCTTTGGTGGCGGCGGGGGCCTGTACGGCCGTCGCGTCGCCGTAGCCGAGGTTCCCGTCGACACTCTCCGTGCGGGTCAGCGTGGTCCGCTGCACCTCGGCGGTCTTCGGCGGCGCGGAGGGGGCGTCGCCCGCCGATCCGGAGCCGTCGTCCCCGAGGACGCCGGTGGTGGCGGCGCCCGCCGCGGCGACCACGGCGATCGCCGCGACGACGATCAGCGACATCCGCAGGGGGCGGCGCCTGCGGCCGTGCGCCGCCGGGGGCGTGGTCGCCTCGCCGCCGTCGCCTGCGTCGGGGGCGGCCTCCGGCGCAGCCGTCTCCTCCAGAGCATCGACGGCGTTCGGGGTCCGCTCGGACACCTCACCCGGCGCGTGCAGCTCCAGGGCGCCGGAGCCGTTGCCTGAGCCCTGGGCCGACTCCTCGGTCTCCTCGCACTCCCCTGCCTGATCGTCCCGTTGCCGCTCACGGGTCTCGTCGGGCGCGGTCATCAGGCGCCGCCGCCGGAGCCGGTGAGGCCGCCGCCTGGCCACTTGTCCTGGCAGGCGATCCTGGCCTTCTGGAACGCGTCGCTGCCGGGGTCGATGCCGCTGGCGCCGAAGTCGAGGGCCATGTTGCCGCCGTTGATCTCGGGGTCGGGCAGCTTGGGCAGGCCGTTCTCGCGCATGCACTTCGCCCAGGCCGCGACCTTCGCCGAGTCCAGCGGTTCGCCGCCGCCTCCGCCCCCGCCGAGCTGGCCGCCCTGGGGCATCTTGTCGCGGCAGGCCTCGGTGGCGGACTGGAACTCCGCCGAGTTGGGGTCGACGTCGCCGCCCGGTGTGAGCGCGATGCCGCCGCCCGCGTCCTTCTGCGGGTCGGGGAACCCGGACACGCCGTTGTCGCGCATGCACTGGGAGAAGGCCAGGGCCTGGTCGAAGGGGCTGGTGGGCGAGGCGTCCGGCTTTTTCGGGTCGTCCGAAGAGGCGGCCGACGAGTCACCGGAGCAGCCGGTGAGGAAGACGCCGGCGACAAGCGCCGACGCCGCGAGCAGTGTCTGTGCGGTTCGCTTGTGTGTGGTGGACATGGGGCCAAGTTCTACGCGGGCGCCGGTCACACGGCGGATACAAACGACACCGTCCGTACAGCCTCACCGGCACCCGGCCACGGGCGCCGGTGAGGCACCCCAACTCACCTGCGGTGACGCGGACTTCACCGCGGAGGGCACGGCACGGGCTGTCCAGGGCGCGGCTCGTCCAGCTCCCCCACGCCGGCGGCCCCGCGGTCGAGGAGGTCCACCAGGGTGTGCCTGCTCTTGCCGGACAGCTCCCGCCCCCGCTCGCGGTCGGCGAGGTCGTACAGGGCGGCGACGACGCTGGAGAGGTCCTCCTGGAGCCGGGTGAGGATGTCGGCGACCGCCGCCGCGTTGGACTCGACGATGTCGCTCCACAGCCGGGAGTCACCGCGGGCGATCCGGGTGGTGTCGCGCAGCCCCTGCCCCGCGAGGCGGGCGGCGTCCACCGGGCCTTCCCGCAGGCGGGCCGCCATCAGGCTGGCCACCAGGTGCGGCGCGTGCGAGGTGAGCGCCACCGCGTCGTCGTGGGCGCGGGCCCGCATCACGCGCGGCACGGCGCCGCACAGCGCGATGAGGTCGAGGGCGCGGCCGAAGGCGGCGCGGGAGGTGAGGCGGGTCGGGGTGAGCACCCAGGGCCGGTCGCGGAACAGCTCCGCGCGGGCGGCGAGCGGGCCCGACCGTTCACGTCCGGCCAGGGGGTGGCCGCCGATGTAGCGGGACGGGTCGGGGGCGGTGTCCAGGATCTCCCGCTCGGCGAGCGCCTTGACGCTCGCCACGTCGGTGTAGCTCGACGCGAGCCCTCGCGCCTGGAGTTCGGACAGGACCGGGGCGATCTGGCTGGGCGGTACCGCGAGGACGGCCAGATCCACGGGGTCCCGCGGGAGCTGCGGCCGTCCGGCGCCCAGGACCGCCGCCGCGCGGACGGCGGACTCGTCGCGGTCGGAAAGGTAGACGCTCACGCCGTGCGCGCGGGCCGCGAGGGCCACGGAGGTGCCGATCAGTCCGGTGCCGATGACGGCCAGGGTCCGGATCGTCATGTGACCTCACCGTCCAGGCGCTCGCGGATCAGCGCGGCGAGCCCGTCGAGACCTCTCTCGATCCGGTCGTGCGTCAACGTACTGATGGAGAGGCGCAGTTGCCGGAACCCGGCCGAGGCTCCGTAGAAGTGGTGCATGGGCGTGAACAGCACGCCGTGGCGGCGCGCCGCGTACTCCAGGAGGCTGTCGTCGACGGTGAACGGCACGGTGACCACGATGAAGAACCCGCCGGTCGGCACATTCCAGGTGACGTCGGGCAAGGCCCCGAGGCGCTGGTCGAGACCGTCGAGGACCTGGCTCAGGTTGCGGCGGTAGACCTCCGTCTCCTGCCGGTTGGCGGCGACCAGGCTGCAGTCGTGGGCGAGGAGCTTGCCGCCGATCACGGCCTGGGCGATCGGGGAGGTGTTCACGGTGAGCATGCTCTTGAGCTTCGACAGCTCATCGGCGAGCAGTACGCCCTCTGCGCTGCCGCCGGTCACCCGCTGGTCGGCGACCACGTAGCCGACGCGGGCGCCCGGCATCGCGGTCTTGGCGAACGAGCCCAGGTAGACGACGCGTTGACGGCGGTCGAGCGACTTCAGGGTGGGCGGCCGGTCGGCGGCGCTGTTCAGCAGGCCGTACGCGTTGTCCTCGAGGAGGAGGATGTCCTCGTCGGCGGCGATGTCCAGGAGCCGGAGCCGGTCGGCGAGCGGCAGACTGACGCCCACCGGGTTGGCGAAGTCGGGCGTCACGTAACAGGCACGGACCCGCTTTCCCTCGGCGCGTGCCCGGCGCAGTTGTACCACCAGGTCGTCGAGGTCCATGCCGTGGGCCGCGGTGCGCACGGGAAGCACGGGCATGTCGGCGAGCAACGCGGCCCCCGTCAGGCCGACATAGGTGGGGCTGGGCGCGAGCACGGCGTCGTGGCTGTTGGCGCGCAGCGCCCGCAGCAGCAGGAACATCGCCTCCTGGCAGCCGACCGTGACGACGACGGAGGCGGGGTCGGCGTCGATGCCCTCGTCCACGGCGAGGTTGCGCGCGACGAGGTCGCCGATGATGCCCTTCGTCGCGCCGTACTGGAACAGCGTGCGGGCGGTCTGCGCCTCGCTCAGACCGAGCCGGGTCCGCAGGTGGTCGCAGAAGACCCGGAGGTGTTCGTGGATCTGCGCCACGTCGTAGAAGCCCTCGTACGGGCGTCCCGCCGCGAACGAGATCGCGTCCGGATAGGTGTCGGCGACCTGGTTGAGGAGGTTCATGGACTCCATCGACACATCGGACAACGACGCGTGCAGGGTGGCCGCGTTCAACTCCGCGACGGCGATTTCAGTTTGCAGGATTTCCATCACTTCAGCGTCTCCTGACAACAGATCCACAGCAATGGCTTGACAGGTGCGGACACAAAGAAGTCAGTCGTAGCATAGGTGCGCAAAGACAATTCTGCCTCGCGCTTTCTGCTGTTCCGGCATTCCGTGAACCGGCGCGAGAGCAAGAATCCGCATTCTTCTTCCCACGAGGACTACGATGACGGATTTACCCGCAACGGCACCGAACGGTCACCACTCGGATCTCGCGATCGACTATGTCGAGATGTACGTCGACGGCCTGGAGGCCGCGGCATTCGCCTGGGTCGACAAGTACGCCTTCACGGTCGTGGGCACCGGCGGATCCGCCGAGCACCGCAGCATCGCCCTGCGCCAGGGACGCATGACCCTCGTGCTCACCGAGGCCACAGCCGGACGGCACCCCGCCACCACGTACGTGACCACGCACGGCGACGGCGTGGCCGACATCGCCCTGCGCACGGCCGATGTGTCCGCGGCCTTCGCCGCCGCGGTGGCGGGCGGCGCGCGTCCCCTGCGGCAGCCGACCCGGCACGCGGGCGAGGGCCCCGCGGTGACGGCCGCCGTCGCCGGTTTCGGCGACGTGGTGCACACGCTGGTCGAGCGCTCCCCGGGGGAGGGCCCCGGCCTGCCGCCCGGCTTCGTTCCCGCGCTCGGCTCGCGCGAGGCGCGCACCAGCGAGGTGGGGCTCATCGACATCGACCACATCGCGGTGTGCCTGAACGCCGGCGACCTCGATGCGACGGCCCGCTTCTATGAGCGGGCCCTGGGGTTCCGTGAGGTCTTCAAGGAGCACATCGTCGTCGGCGCCCAGGCGATGGACTCCAAGGTCGTGCAGAGCGCGACCGGCGCGGTGACGCTGACGCTGATAGAGCCCGATCCGCTGGCGCAGCCCGGTCAGATCGACGAATTCCTCAAGAGCCACCACGGCGCCGGGGTCCAGCATCTCGCTTTCTCCAGCAAGGACGCCGTCCGCTCCGTGCGCACGCTGTCCGCGCGCGGTGTCGCATTCCTGCGGACCCCGTCCACGTACTACGAACTGCTCGCCGAGCGGATCGGGCTCAAGTCCCACACGCTGGGCGAACTGCGCGCGACGAATCTCCTCGTCGACGAGGACCACGACGGCCAGCTGTTCCAGATCTTCACCGCGTCGGCCCATCCGAGGGGCACGATCTTCTACGAGGTCATCGAACGCCAGGGCGCCCAGACCTTCGGCAGCTCCAACATCAAGGCGCTGTACGAGGCCGTGGAGCTGGAACGGACCGGGCAGCGTGTGGCGCGCTGAGCCCGCGGTGCGCGATCTGGGCGACGCCGAGAGGGCCGCGGCCGCGGCCCTGCCACCCGAGGTGTGGGATTTCGTCGCGGGCGGCAGCGGCCGGGAGCGGTCCCTCGCCGCGAACCGGGAGGCGTTCGACCGTGTCTTCGTCGCACCCCGGGTGCTCAGGGACGTGTCGGGTTGCGCCACGGACGCGACGCTTCTCGGACGTCCGGTGCGGATGCCGGTGGCCGTCGCCCCGGTCGCGTACCACCGACTGCTGCATCCCGAGGGCGAGTTGGCGACCGCGCGGGCGGCGAAGGCGGCGGGGGTGCCGTTCACGGTGGCCACGCTGAGCAGCGTCCCCGTCGAGGAGGTGACGGCGGTCGGCGGCACGGTGTGGTTCCAGCTCTACTGGCTCCGTGAGCGGCAGCGCTCCCTGGACCTGGCGCGCCGGGCCGAGGACGCGGGCTGCGAGGCGTTGATGCTCACCGTCGACGTGCCCTGGATGGGCCGCCGCCCGCGGGACGTGCGCAACGGTTTCACGCTGCCCGGCGATGTGCGGGCGGCGCATCTCGACGGCGGTGCGGCCTCGGCGGCGCATCGCTCGGCGGCGGGGGGATCGGCCGTGGCCGCGCACACGGCGGAGGCGTTCTCGCCCGCGGTGACCTGGCAGTGCGTGGAGGAACTGCGCGCCGCCATCCGTATCCCGCTGGTCGTGAAGGGCGTCCTCGCACCCGAGGACGCGGTGCGGGCCGCCGGTGTCGGCGCCGACGCCGTCGTGGTGTCGAACCACGGCGGCCGGCAGCTCGACGGCGCGCTGCCCGGCATCGACGCCCTGCCCGAGGTGGTGGCGGCCGTCGGCGGTGCCTGCGAGGTCATGGTGGACGGCGGCGTCCGCAGCGGCACGGACGTGCTCAAGGCGCTGGCGTCGGGGGCCGACGGAGTGCTGGTGGGGCGGCCACCGGTGTGGGGGCTCGCCGCGGGCGGAGAGGCGGGCGTCCGCCACGTCCTCGACCTGCTGGCCGATGAGCTGCGCGACGCGCTCGGGCTCGCGGGCTGCCCTGGTGTCGAGGCGGCGCGGGAGCTGCGTACGGTGCGCATCCCGTAGACCGGTCGGGCAGGTCCTCGACCTGCTGGCCGACGAGCTGCGCGACGCGCGCGGGCTCGCGGGCTGCCCCGGTGTCGAGGCGCCGCGGGAGCCGAGTACGGTGCGCATCCCATAGACCGGTCCGGCAGGTCCTCGACCTGCTGGCCGCCGAACTGCGCGACGCGCGCGGGCTCGCGGGCTGCCCCGGTGTCGAGGCGGCGCGGGAGCTGCGTACGGTGCGCATCCCCTAGACCGGTCGAGCGGGGTTACGTGAGTGTCAGTGGCCCGCGGTGTCGTGTTCGAGCAGCGTGATCGCACCGGACGGGCACCGTGCGGCCGCCGCGCGCACGGCGGCCAATAACTCGGGGCCCGGGGCCGGCACGTTCAGCAGGACCTTGCCGTCCTCGTCCGACTGGTCGAAGACCGCGGGGACCTGGGCCATGCAGAGCCCGGAACCCGCGCATCGGTGGCGGTCGACCCGTACGTCCATGTGCTCGTCCTCCGCGTTCTGGCTCGACGGGAAAGGTGGGGTCACCAGGTGACCGGGAGCCGCTCCACCCCGTGGGCGAGCGCGTGCGTGCGGAACGGCACCTCGTCCTGCGGCACGGCGAGGCGCAGGCCGGGGAAGCGCCGCAGCAGCGCCGGGTAGGCGATACGCAGTTCCATGCGGGCCAGTGCCGCCCCAAGGCAGTGGTGGATGCCGTGGCCGAAGGCGACATGGGCCCCCGGCTCGCGTGTGATGTCGAAACGGTCCGGCTCGGCGAGCAGCGCGGGGTCCCGGTTGGCCATCGGCAGCGAGCACAGGACGTGTTCGCCCGCCCTGATGAGCTGGCCTCCGACGGTGACGTCCTCCAGCGCGGTACGGGGTGTCGGGGCGTGCGGCACGGTCAGGTGGCGCAGCAGCTCCTCGACGGCGCCGTCCACCGCCGCCGGGTCGTCGCGCACGGCGGCGAGCTGGTCGGGGTGGCCGAGCAGCAGCAGGGTGCCGAGGCCCAGCATGCCGGAGATGTTGTCGAGGCCCGCGAGCACCAACAGGACGCAGACGCCCCGCAGTTCCTTGTCCGTGACGTGGTCGCCCTGGTCGCGGATCAGCATGCCGAGGAAGCCCTCGTCGGGGTCGGTGCGCTGCCGGGCCACCATCGCGGCGACGTACCGCGAGAGCAGCTCTCCGGCCGCCGCCCGCCGCTGCCGGCCCCGGCCCGGCGCGAGGAAGGCGTGGCAGCGGCGCAGGAAGTCGCCGCGGTCGTCGCGGGGCACTCCGATCAGCTCGCACAGGGCGGCGCCGGGGACGGGCGAGGCGAAGGCCGCGACCAGCTCGGCGGGCGGTCCCGCGCGTTCCATGGCGTCGAGGTGTTCGGTGACGATGCCGGTGATGCCCGGCTCGATCCTGCGCATCCGGCGCAGGGTGAACTCGGGTGTGAGGATCTGCCGCAGCCGGGTGTGTTCGGGCGGGTCGTAGTCCATGAGCTGCCCGATCAGCTCGTCGGGCCGCGGTCCCTCGGCACGCCCGGACGGTACGCGCGACCCGATGCGGCGCCGGGTGGTGAACCTCCGGTGGTCCGCGAGAACTTGGCGTACCTCCGCGTGGCCGGTGACGAGCCAGACGGCCATGCCGTCGGTCCCCGGCCCCACGTCGATCCGGGTGACGGCGCGTGCCGCGGACAGCCGCCGCAGGTCTTCTCCCGGGCCGAAGCGTTCACGGCGGACGTGGACGGGGCCGGGCTCGGTCGTCGGTGTCATCGCTCCCCTACCAGGTGACGGGCAGTGTCTCCACGCCGTACGGCGCCTGCGTCCGGAAGCGGATCTCCTGCGGCGGCACGGCGGAGCGCAGCGCGGGAAAGCGGCGCAGCACCGCCAGGTAGGCGCTCTTGAGTTCCATCCGCACCAGCGAGGCCCCGATGCAGTAGTGGATGCCGTGGCCGAGTCCCACGTGGGCGGTGGCCTCACGGGTGATGTCGAGGGTGTCCGGCGGCGCGCCGGGCGGCCGTACGCGGTTGGCCGCGAACAGTGAACAGGCCACCTGGTCACCGGCCTTGATGACCTCGCCCGCCAGGGGCACGTCCTCGCGGGCGGTCCGCGGTGATGCCGTCGGGATGATCGACAGGTAGCGGATGAACTCCTCCACGGCCTGGTCGATCAGATGCGGGCACCGGCGCAACAGGGCGATCTGATCGGGGTGTTCGAGCAGCGCGAGGATGCCGAGGCCCAGCATGCTGGCCATGTTCTCGACGCCCGAACCCATGACGAACGCGGTGAGGCCGACCAGTTCGTCGTCGTCGATGTCGTCGCCGTGCCGGCGCACCAGCCTGCCGAGCAGGTCGTCGCCGGGTGCACGCCGGTTGCGGGCCACGAGTTGGTCGACGTACGCCAGATAGGCGGCGCCCGCGGTCATCTGGAGTCGCCGGCCGCGGAAGGCGGGCCTGCTGACCTTGAGCAGCCGGGCGAGCTCGGCCCGGTCGTCGCGTGCCACGCCGAACAGCTCGCACATGACGAGCCCCGGGACGGGCCAGGCGACGTGCCGCATGAAGTCGGCGGGCTGCCCCGCCTTCTCCATGGAGTCCAGGCAGTCCGCCACGACGGCCTCGACGGCGGGTTCCAGGTCCCGCATCCGGCGGACCGTGAACTCCGGCGTGAGCAGCAGCCGGAGCCGGGAGTGGTCGGGCGGGTCGTACTGGATGAGGTTGCCCGCCTGGACCGGCCGGCTGCCGCCCGCGGGCGGGGCCGTGCTGAACCGCTCCGCGTCCCCGAGGACCGCGCGCACCTCGTCGTGGCCCGTGACGAGCCAGCCCGTGGACGAGCCGGGCCCTTCGCCGAGTTCGACCTCGGACAGCGGGGCCCTCGCACTGAGTTCACCCAGCTCGGGCAGCGGGTCAAGACGGTCCCTGCGGTTGTGCATGGAGAGCTCTGACGGCCGCGCCATGCGCGGACCTCCTTCTGTCTGTTCGGCTGCTGTCTACGCGGACGGGCCGGACGCGGGCGCGGGCCGCTGCCAGAACATGCCGTCGGGTGACGGCACCAGGCCGCCGCTGAACAGGGGTGCCTCCGCTTCGGCGTCCTCGCCGAGCATGGCCCTCATCTGGACCTGGCCGCCCTCCTGCATGACATCGCGCACCACCGAGGACTTGAACAGTGGCACCATGCTTCCGTCCGCGCTGTCGGCGAGTTCGTCGACCGCGGCGGCGAACTCCGCGGAGCCCGACGAGAAGCGCTTGGCGAGGATCTCGGCGTCGGTCAGGACGCGCTCGCCGGAGGAGACACCGCCGATGAGCTCGACGAACGACTGGAGTTCGGGCCGCTCGGCCCTGGTGACCTTCTTGGCCTGCCAGAAATAGGAGTCCTCGTCGTGGTGCATGTCGTAGAAGGACAGCAGGAATTCGTAGAACACGCCGTACTCGCGCCGGTAGCGGGCCTCGAACTCCTGCAACGCCGCGTCCTCGTCGACGCGCCCGGACAGGACGCTGTTGATGGAGCGGGCCGCGAGCAACGCGCTGTACGTCGCCAGATGGACGCCCGACGAGAACACCGGGTCGACGAAGCAGGCCGCGTCGCCGATGAGGACGAGGCCGGGGCGGGAGAAGGTCGTCTGGTGGTACGAGTAGTCCTTGCGGACGCGGAACTGACCGTACTGCCCGGTGGTGACCCGCTTGGCGTCCGCGAGGTACTCGCCGATCAGGGGGCACTCCTCGACGAGCGCCATGAACGCCTTCTCCTGGTCGCCCCGGATCTTCTCGGCCATCTCACGCCGCACCACGGCGCCGACGCTGGTCAGGGTGTCGCTGAGGGGGATGTACCAGAACCAGCCGCTGGGGAACGCGACGGACAGGATGTTGCCGGAGTTCGGCTCGGGGAGCCGCTTGCCGCCTTCGAAGTAGCCGAACAGGGCGAGGCTGCGGAAGAACTCCGAGTACTCGCGCTTGCCGCCCACCCGCTGGTACACGCGGCTCTTGTTGCCCGACGCGTCCACGACGAAGGTGGCAAGGGCCCGGCGTTCGTTGCCGTCCGCGTCGGTGTACGTGACGCCCCTGACCCGCTCGTCGTCCGCGATGACGTCGAGGACCGCGCAGCCTTCGCGCACCTCGGCGCCCACGGTGCGGGCGTGCTTGAGCAGGATGTCGTCGAACTTGGAGCGCTCCACCTGGTAGGCGAACGACGTCGGCCCGCTCATGCGCGGGGAGACGGAGAAGGAGAAGGTCCAGGGGTCCGGGTTGAACCCCCACCTGAACGTGCCGCCGCGCTTGCGCGGGAAGCCCGCCCTGGCCAGTTCGTCCGCGACGCCGGTCAGCCTGCACACACCGTGCACGGTGGACGGCAGCAGGGACTCCCCGATCTGGTGGCGCGGGAAGAACTCCTTCTCCAGGACCAGGACGCGCCGGCCCTGCAGGGCCACCAATGCGGCCAGTGTCGACCCGGCGGGCCCTCCGCCGACCACCACCACGTCGAATTGCTCGGAATCCGGCAAGGTCATCCCTCTCCCCTTTCCCCGGACGGAGAACCGAATGCCACGGCACCCGCCCGGAGAATCCCACTGCCCCAGATATTTCTGATGCTCAAACGAGTCTGAAATCGCCCGTCCCGGGCGTCAAGGCTGTCCATCCGTCAATGCGGGAACAGCCTTCTTTTCCGTACCGCGCGGAGTTTTCCGCTGCTGCCTGCGCTGTGTCAGGGACAGCAGAGGACCTGTCATGAAGGTGGTGACCAGAGCCACCAGCACGAGAACGGTGAAAAGTGCGGGACCGATGATGCCCGCGTCCAGAGCGACGTTCAGGACGATCAGTTCCGTGAGCCCACGGGTGTTCACCAGCGCGGCCACGGTCGCCGACCGGTAGGTGTCCAGACCGCTGACGCGGGATGCCGCGTACGCGGGGCCGAGCTTGCCGAGGACCGCCACGGCGAGGATCAACAGCAGCAGGAGGCCGGCGTCCCCGTCCAGCGCGCCCAGGTTGAACGACAGCCCTGTCGTCACGAAGAACAGCGGGAGCAGCAGATCGGAGGTCTGCTCCAGCGGACGCAGCACATCGGCGTCCGGCACACCGCCCGTGCGGGGCATCGTGAGGCCGGCGAGCAGCCCGCCGAACACGGGGTGCAGGCCGAGCTCCGCGGTCACCCAGGCGCTGCCCAGGGCGAGGCCGAGCGCGATCGTGAGCTGGTTGGCGGACGCCGCCCCCGAGCGCCGCAGCCACCACCCGAGCGCCGGTCGCACCGCCAGGAACAAGGCGGCCACGAACAGGGAGATCAGCAGCAGCGTCAGCTGCCACGACCGCCCCGTGGCGTGCCCGGTGCCGGCCAGCGCGGCAGCCAGGACCAGCCACGCGACCACGTCCATGAGGGCGGCCGCGGTGGTGGCCACGGTGCCCTCGGGGGTGCCCGCGAGCCCCCGCTCACGGACGATCGCCGCCAGCACGGGCAGCGCGGTGACGGAGACCGCCACGGCCATGAACAGCCAGAACGCCCTGCCGTCCGCGCGCCCCGGCTGGACCGCGTCGAACGCCCCGTGGAAAAGACCCACCGAGCCCACGCCCAGAGCCGCCGGGACCAGGAACGCGCACAGCGCCACGGTGGCCGCCGCTCTGCCTCCTTGGCGCAGCTGCCGCCAGTCCATCTCGTACCCCACGACGAACATGAAGATGACGATGGCGATCTGCGAAAGGACGGTCAGGAACGGCAGCACCTCGGACGGGAAGAGCCGCGAGGTCGGATCTCCGGGCAGGCGGCCGAGGAGCGTCGGGCCCAGGGCGATACCGGCGACGATCTGGCCGATGACCACCGGCTGGCCGCAGCGGCGGGCCAGCGCTCCGAGGAGGCGGGAGGCGATGAGGATGACGGCCACATCGCCGAGCGCCACGGTCACCAGCGACTCCGTGTCCATCTACGGAACCGCCGTCTCGTTCCTGCTCATGTCCGCCACGAGGCTCTTGGGGCGCATGTCCGTCCAGTTCTCCTCGATGTACGTGAGGCATTCCTGCCGGGTGCCCTCGCCGTGCACGGTGGTCCAGCCTTCGGGGACCTCGGCGAACGCGGGCCACAGGGAATGCTGTCCCTCGTCGTTGACGAGAACCAGGAAGGTGCCGTCTTCGTTGTCAAAGGGGTTGGTCATCGTTCGGTCTCCTTTTCGGCTGCGGTGCTTGCTGCGCTCTGATCGGTATTCTTTTCCGTGTTCTTCTCCGTGGTCTTTCCCGTGGCGTCGAGTTTTCGCGCGACCACGCGTGTAATGCGCGAGAGGGCCTCGGGTTTGAGCATGTCGTAATGGCCGACGGGCACTTCGTGCGATTCGATGGCGCCCTCGATGTAGGGCCGCCAGCTCGCGACGGCCTCCGCCACGGGCCGGTCCTCGCTCCGGTCGGCGGCCGCCACGAAGAGCGTCAGGTCGCCGCGGGAGGGGCGGGGCGTGTGGTCCGGCACGAAACCCGACATGTTGCGGACGACCGTCTCCAGGTTGGCGAGGGCCTGCTCGCTCATGCCGGACGAACGGTAGAGGGAGGCCACGTCGCCGCCCTGCGCCTGCCCCTCCCCCTGCCGCAGCACGCCGTACCCCTCGGACTCCTGCCCCTCCTCGCCACGGAACCGCGACTTCGCCGCGCCACTGCCGGGATAGGCGTCGAGCAGCGCCAGGAGCGCCACTTCCTCGCCCAGTTCCTCCAGGCGCGCGGCGACGGCCTGGGCGATGGTCCCGCCGATGGACCACCCGAGGAGGTGGTAGGGGCCGACGGGCTGCACCGTGCGGATCTCCTCCGCGTAGTCGGCCGCCATCTCCTCGACGCTGCCCGGCAGTTGCTCGGATCGCGCGATACCGCGCGCCTGGACGCCGTACACCGGAAGATCCTGCGGAAGGTGCGGCAGGAGAGCGGCGTAGGTCCAGCTCAGGCCCATGCCGGTGTGCAGGCAGAACAACGGGGGCCGGCTGCCTTCCAGGCGCAGGGGCAGCAGGACGTTCAAGTCACCGCGCTTCCTGCCCAGCCGCCGTCCCACACCGGCTCCGCGTGCCCGCCCCCGGTCCTCGGGCTGTACGGCGATGTGGCCCGCGTTCGTCCGCTTCGCCCGTTCCCCGGTACGGAACATGCGCTCGCCCGCGGAGCCGAAGGGGCACGCGACGAACCGTTCGCCCGTGCGTCGCGGGTCGCCCGCATAGCCGCGGGCCAGTGTGGTGCCGGCCAGGTAGAGGTCACCCGTGACGCCCGGCGGCACCGGGCGCAGGCGTTCGTCGAGCACGAGAGCCCGGGTGTCCGCCGCCGGGTCGCCGGTGCGGGGCTCCCACGCGCCGGTCGTCCTGGACGCCGGCCGGTGTTCCAGCCAGACCCCCGCGGTCTCGGGCACTCCGTATCCGCACGCCGGCGACTGCGAGGGGTGCCGCTCCCGCTGGTCGCGCACCTGGTCCAGGGCCCGCGGCTCGCCCGCCACGTCCACGACCAGGGTGTTCGGCTCGGAGGCGAAGAACTCGGGGGTCGTGACCACCAAGGTTCCGGGTCCCCCCGCTTCCGGTTCCTGGCCGGGCAGGCCGAGCCGCACGCTCCCTCCCGCACAGAGCGCCGCGAGCAGCGGCGTCACGAGCGCCGCGAACGGTGCCCTGGCATCCAGCAGCGGTGCCGCTCCCAACGCCGGGGAGGCATGCAGGCGGTGCGCTGTGTGGGAGGCGAGCGTGCGGTGTTCCACGACGGAGCCTTCGACGACGAGCGCCGAGTGCCCGGGGAGGGCCCGAGGGGCTCCGCTTTGCGCTGGTGCCGCGTCGGTCCCGGCATCGAGCACCACGACCGGAACCGCGGTGTCAGCGGGCAGCGACGCGGCGAACGCCGCCGAGCAGACCAGCATCTTTCCGGCCGCGAGACCCTCACCCACCGACGGGCGGGCGGGATCTTCGAGTGCTTCGACGACGGAGGCCGCCGCGCCGGATTTCAGCACCCCGAGCAGCGCGACGACCGACGCGTTGCCGGGCGGCCGGGCCACCACGATCACGTCTTCCGGGCCTGCTCCGCGCGCGGTCAGCCGCCGCGCGAGCCGTTCCGCCGCGGCGTCCAACGCCTCGTACGTCAGCGAGCCATCGGTGTCCGTGACGGCGACCGCGTGGGGTGTACGTGCCGTCTGCTCGGCCAGCGTCTCCACCACGGAGCGCGTCGGGCGCCCAGCCGCCGTGCCGGTCACGCCCGCCGTGAGGCGACGGGCCTCGTCGGCGTCCAGCAGCACGTCCACCGCGCTCAGGCGCCGCTCCGGGTCGGCCGTCACCTGGTCGAGCACGCGCACGAACCGCCGCGCGAGCGTCTGCGCCGTCGCGTGGTCGAACAGCTCGGTGGCGTAGCGGAGTCGGCCCTGGATGCCGCCGAGGTCGCCGTCGGGTTCGTACCGTTCGGTGAGGCTGAACTCCAGGTCGAGCTCGGTGGCGTTCGCTCCCGCATCCAGGCGTACGGTACGCAGGCCCGGCAGCTCCCAGGGGTCCCACGGTTCGGCGACGCTGTCGTCGACCTCCAGGAGCACCTGGAACACCGGGTGGCGCGCGAGTGAGGGCGGCAGCTCCAGGGCGTCCACGAGGCGTTCGAACGGCACGTCCCGGTGTTCGTGCGCCTCCTGGTTCGCCGCGAGGACCCGGCCGAGCAACTCGCGGAAGGTGGGGTCGCCCGACACGTCCGTACGCAGGGCGAGGGCCCCGGCGAAGGGCCCCACCAGCGTCTCGAGACCGGACTCGTCCCGTCGCGGTATCCGCGTGCCGATCGTGACGTCGGTGCCCGCGCCGAGCCGGGCGAGCAGCATCACGAGGGCCGCCTGCACCACCATGAACGTGGTCGTCCCGTCGTCCTCGGCGAGGTCGGCGATACGGCCGTGCGCCTCGACGTCCAGGCCCAGCGGGACGGTTCCCGCCCGGTGCGAGGCGAGGGACGGCCGCTTGCGGTCGGCGGGCAGTTCGATCTCGACGTCGATGTCCGCCAAGGTGTCTTTCCAGTACGCGAGTTGATCGTTGACCAGGCTCTCCGGTTCCTGCTCGCCCTGGAGGAGCTGCCGCTCCCAGAGCGCGTAGTCGGCGAACTGGAGGGGCAGGGGCGCCCGTTCCGGCACCCGGCCCTCGCGGCGCGCGCCGTACGCGGTCGCCAGGTCACGGACCAGGACGTCCAGCGATGCCTCGTCGGCGGCGATCCGGTGCACCACCAGGAGCAGCACGTGTTCGTCGTCCGAGAGGCGGAACAGCGTCTGCGTCCACGGCACCTCCTGGCCCAGGTCGAACGCGTGCCCCGCCCAGGTGGTGATCAGCTCCGGCAGCTCCGCCTCGGTCGTCCGCACCACGGCCGGCGCCGGGCGGGAAGTGGCGGCGTCGAGCACGCGCTGCCGCAGGGCGCCCCCGCGTGCGCCGTCGAACGTGGTGCGCAGGATCTCGTGCCGCGCGGCCACATCGCCGAGGGCGGCGCGCAGCGCCTCTTGGTGGAGCTCGCCGCTGAGCCGCAGCGCCACCGGGATGCGGTCGGTTGCTGCCTCGTCGTCGAGCCGGGACATGAGCCAGGCGCGCAACTGGCCTGCTGTGACAGGGACTTCGTCGCGCTGTTCGACCGGCTGGAGTACGGGGCGTGCTTTCGTGGCGAGCAGCCGGGCCACCCCCACCGGTGTCGGAGAGCCGAAGAACTGCCGGATGCCGAGCTCGGCGTCGAACTCCTCGCGGACCCGTCCCGCGAGGCGCATCGCGAGCCCCGAGTCGCCGCCCAGGTCGAAGAAGCTGTCGTCGGGGCCGACCCGTTCCAGGTCGAGCACCTCGGCGAACAGGCGGCACAGGGTCTCCTCGGCGGCTGTCCGGGGCTTGCCGCCGGAGACGCGTTCGGCGAAGTCGGGGGCGGGCAGGGCCTTGCGGTCGACCTTGCCGTTGCGGGTCACGGGCAGGGCACCCAGGGCCAGTACGGCGGCCGGAACCATGTAGCCGGGCAGCGTCTCGGCGGCGTGTGCGCGGACATGCTGGGGGTCGATGGCCGCCGTCCCCTCCGGTACGACGTAGCCGACAAGCCGTCGTTCGCCCGGTCCGTCCTCACGGGCGACGACCACGGCCTGAGCGACGTCCGGGTGGGCGGCCAGGGCCGCCTCCACCTCACCCAACTCCACGCGGAAGCCCCGAATTTTCACCTGGGCGTCCGCGCGCCCGACGAAGAGCAGCTCACCGGACAAGGTCGCACGCACCAGGTCGCCGGTGCGATACATCCGCTCACCCGGCGCATACGGGCACGCCACGAAACGCTCGGCGGTGGCGCCGGAGCTGCCCCAGTAGCCCTGCGCCAACCCGGCGCCCGCCACGTAGAGTTCGCCGGTCGCCCCCGGCGGCAGTGGCTTGAGGAACGCGTCCAAGACGTATGCCTCACGGTGCGGCAGCGGGCGTCCGATCGGGAGTACGGCGTCCATCTCATCGCCCGGCTCCACGACCTGCCAGGTCGCGCACAGCGTCGTCTCCGTCGGCCCGTACATGTGCCGCACGCTCACGTCCGGGCAGGCCTCACGCACGCGCGCCACCGATCCGGCCGGGACGACATCCCCACCGGTCAGCACCTCACGCAAACCGGCGAAACAGTCGGGCCACTCCTCCGCGAGAACCCGGAACGACCCGGCGGTCAGGTGCACCGCCGTGACACCGCCCTTCACGTGCTCGCGCACCTGTTGGGCGTCGACGACGCCGGGCTCGGCGATCACCACGCGAGCGCCCGCGACCAGCGGCACCCACAGTTCGAAGAGCGAGGCGTCAAAGGCATGCGGGGCATGCATCAACACCGCGTCCGCCGGGCCGACCCCCCACTCCCGCTCCCCCACCAGCGACGCCACACTGCCGTGCGGCACCGCCACACCCTTGGGCGCGCCGGTCGAACCCGACGTGTACATCACGTACGCCACATCCCGCGCGTCCACGGGAACGACCGGCGGCTTGTCGGTTCCGCACGCCGCCAGTGACGCGCGCACCTGGGGGTCGTCCAGGACCACCAGACGCGCGGCATCCCGCTCCGGCACCAGGTCCCGGCACTCCGGGGCGCACACCACGCGCACCGGAGCCGCGTCCGCCAGCACGAAGGCCACCCGCTCCCTCGGCCAGCCCGCGTCCACCGGCACATAGGCGGCGCCCGCGCGCCAGATTCCCAGGAGCAGCGCCACCAGGTCCGGCGAGCGTTCCATCACCACCGCGACACGGTCGCCTCGCCGCACCCCCGTGCCGGTCAAGTACTGGGCCCAGCGGCCGGACTCCGCCCACAACTCCCCGTACGACAACTCCCGTTCGCCCTGCACGGCCACCGCGCCCGGTGACGACACCACGCGTCCGGCGATCAGCTCCGGCACCACCTCGCGCGGAGGCCGGACGGCCGCCGCACGTCCGGCGCGCGCCATCGCCCCGACGCTTCCCACCACCGCCTCGGGATCGGCGGCCACCTGCTCGAGGACGCCCACAAGGGAGGCGAGCGCCGCCACGGCGACCTCTCGGTCGAACAGGTCCGGCCGGTACTCCAGCTTCAGGTGCATGCGTTCGCCGGGTCCGACCACCAGTGTCAGCGGGTAGTGCGCGGCCTCGCGGGTGAATCCCGCCGGCCTGAGCGAGAGGCTCTCGCCGACTGCAGCCGTCTCTGAGGAGGCGGGGGGCTGGGGGAAGCTTTCGAACACCAGGAGCGTGTCGAAGCCTGCTCCGGGTCCCGCGGCCTTCTGGATCCGCGAGAGACCGAGGTGATGATGCGCCATCATGGCGGACTGACGCTCCTGCAAGGCCCGGAGCATCTCCATCACCGGTTGTGCGCCGTGCAGTTGTACGCGCACGGGCAGTGTGTTGATGAGCAGCCCCACCATCGACTCCACGCCCGGCAACTCGGGGGGACGCCCCGCCACCGTCGCGCCGAACACCACGTCCGTGCGTCCGGCGAGCCGCGCGAGGACCATCGCCCACGCGCCCTGCACGACGGTGTTCACCGTCAGGCCGTTGGCGCGGGCCAGCTCCACCACACCTCGCGTGGCCTCCTCGGGGAGGTCTTCGCTCACGTTCTCGGGGAAGACGGGGAGCCGGTCCGGGACGGCCGGTGCCACCAGCGTCGGTTCGTCGGAACCCGCGAGCTCCGCCCGCCAGGCGTCCTGAGCGGCTTCCCTGTCCTGGCGTCCGAGCCACTTCAGGTACGCGCCGTAGGAGGTCGTACGGGGAAGGCGGGAGGCGTCGCCGCCTGCCGCGTAGAGGGCGGAGAGTTCACCGATGAGGACCGGCGCCGACCAGCCGTCCATCAGGATGTGGTGGCTGGTGATCACCAGGCGGTGCTGCTCTTCGCCGACGCGTACCAGGAGGAGGCGCAGCAGTGGGGGCGCTGCCAGGTCGAAAGGCTCCGCGCGCTCGCTCTCCGCAAGGCGCTCCAGCGCTGCCGGCCTCTCGGGCCCGTCGAGGTGCGACACGTCTTCCGTACGCCAGGGCAGTGCCACCTCGCGTGCGATGACCTGCACCATCTGGGCGCCGCTCACCTGCCGGAAACAGGCGCGCAGTGCGGCGTGCCGGGCCAGGAGCGCCTCCCACGATGCCCGTAACCGGCCCGCGTCCACCAGGCCGTCGATGTCGAGCGCGGACTGCACGGTGTACACGTCCGGACCCTGGTCGTCGAAGGCGGCGTGGAAGAGCAGTCCTTCCTGGAGCGGCGACAGCGGCCACACGTCCTCGACCGGTGATCGGGTCATCTCTTTTCTCCTCGGAGCCTCGGGACTTCGTGTCAGAGCGGGCCGAATCCGGCTTCGAGCTCCTCGATCTGGCTTTGTGCCAGGCCGAGCAGGGGGAAGTCGGAAGGTGTGTGGCCACCGGCCGCGGGATCGGTGGTGTGGGCGGCGAGACCGCGGAGCATGTCCAGCCAGAGCCGTCCGACACGTTCGGCGTCGGCGCTGTCGACCGCGTGGCCCGCCCAGCTGAGCGAGACGGTCAGCTCGGGCCCGTCAGCAGTGTCCACGATGGCCGCGCCCGCTTCCAGGGCGTGCATGGACGGCATGTCCGGGTCGGCCGAGCCACCGATCGCCGTGTCGCCGGCCATCTGCCAGGCAGCGGCGGTGCGGCCGTCGGCCGGGTCTCCGGCGGCGAACCGGCCCAGGTAGTTGAAGCCGATCTGCGGTCCGGGCAGGGCGGCAAGCACGGGGGCCGTCTCGGGGTTCAGGTGGCGCAGCAGGCCGTATCCGAGGCCGTCGCCGGGCACCGCCCGTGCCTGTTCCTTGACCGCCTTCAGGAGTGCTCCGGCCGCCGGTCCGCCGTGCGCCGCCTCGGTCAGATCCACGTCGGCGACGGCCAGGCGCAGGGGGTGCGTGCTGGTGAACCAGCCCATGGTGCGGGAGAGATCGACGCCCTCGACCGGCTCGCGGCCATGACCCTCCACGTCCAGGAGTACGGGCCCGTCCTCGTCGCGCCAGTGCGTGACCGCTCCCGCGAGCGTCGCCAGGAGCACCTCGTGCACCCCGCAGTGGAACAGCGCGGGGGTGCGGCCCGCCAGCGTGGCCGCTTCCTCCCGTGGGACCTGCCAGGACGCGCGGCGCGTCGTCCCGGCGGTGTCCACGGCCGGATCGAGCGCACGTCGGCCGAGGAGTGGTTCCGTGCCGTCCAGTTGTGCCGTCCACGCGGCGAGCTCCGCCACCCGGTCCGGTTGGTGCGCCTGTGCCGCAAGGAGGTTCGCCCAGCGCCTGAAGGAGGTCCCCACCGGGTCGAGCACGGGCGCCTGTCCCGCCGCCGCGGCCTCGCAGGCGAGCGCCAGATCGGGCAGCAGGATCCGCCAGGACATTCCGTCCACGGCCAAGTGGTGGACCATCAGGACCAGCCGCCCGACACGCTCCGGGCCCGCGTCCACCCACACGACCCGGAACATCGCCCCCGCCGCTGGATCGAGGCGTCCGACGGCCTCTCGCGCCGCGCTTTCCGCGATCTCGTCCAGTGCGTCGGCCGCCGCGTGTTCGGCGGCCACGCGGGTCACCAGGCCGGCCGGGTCCACGGCTCCCCGTTCGCCGACGACGAGCAGCGGTTCGGTGCGGTCGTCGTCCGCCGTGACCACGCGTGCGCGCAGCATGTCGTGAGTGTCGAGGAGCGCGGCCACACCGGTCAGGAGTACGTCGTGTCCGAGGCCCGCCGGGGCCCCGACGACGGCCCACTGCGCGAACCGCGGCCGCCGTGCGGGCTCGCCCAGCTCCCACATCACCGGCGTCCAGGGCACCTCACCCACGCCGATGTCCTCCACGGCGTCGTGCCCGCCGCCGTCGGTCGTCTCGGCCACTGTGGCGAGGCGCTCGGGGGTCTTCTCCTCGAAGATCTGCCGGGGCGTCACCACGAGGCCGGAGCGGCGGGCACGGGAAGCCAGCTGCATCGAGGAGATCGAGTCGCCGCCCAGCTCGAAGAAGCCGTCCGTGACGCCGACGCGTTCCAGGCCGAGCACCTCGGCGAACAGACCGCACAGCACTGCCTCGGTCTCCGTCCGCGGCTCCCGTCCCGCGACCTTCCCCGCGAAGTCGGGGGCGGGCAGCGCACGCCGGTCCACCTTCCCGTTCGGGGTCAGGGGCAGGCGCTCCAGCGGGACGAACACCGAGGGGATCATGGAGGCGGGGAGCCGCTCGGCCGCGAAGTCGCCCAATGCGGCGAGGAGTTGCTCGGCCGGGCACGCGTCGGGGGCATCAGTGACGACGTACGCCACCAGTTGGTGCTCTCCCGGCCGTCGGTCGTCACGCGCCACGACCACGACCTGGGCGACCTGGGGATGCGCTGCGAGGGCCGCTTCGACCTCGCCCGGCTCGATTCGGTGGCCCCGGACCTTCACCTGTGCGTCCGCGCGCCCGACGAAGACGAGCTCGCCGTCGTCGGTCCAGCGCACCAGGTCGCCGGTCCGGTACATCCGCTCGCCGCTCGCGTACGGACAGGCCACGAACCGCTCGGCGGTCAGAGCGGGCCGCGCCCAGTACCCGCGGGCCACCCCCGCGCCCGCGACGTACAGCTCGCCCGGCGTTCCCGGTGGTACGGGCTGGAGGAAGCGGTCCAGCACGAACACCTGGACGTTGGCCATCGGGCTGCCGATCGGCACCGCGTCCCGGTGTGTTCCCGCCTCCGCCGTGAGGGGCGCGCTCATGGCCGCGCACACCGTCAGCTCGGTGGGCCCGTACGCGTTCACCATGCGCCGCCCTGCCGACCAGCGGTCCGCGAGCGCCGGAGGGCAAGCCTCTCCGGCGACCACCAACGTGGCCAGTTCCGCCGGTAGTTCGTCCTCCACCGCCAGCACGCTGGGGGGCACGGTCACATGGGTCGCGTTCCAGGTGCGGAGCGCCTGCCCGAGCGGCACCTGCGGCGGCAGGGCGTCCGCGCCCGGCACCACGAGCGCACCTCCCGAGAGCAGCGCCATGCACAGCTCGGAGACCGCCGCGTCGAAGCTCGGTGACGCGAACTGCAGGACCCGCGCGTCCGGCCCCACCGCGAACCGCTCGATCTGCGCCCGCGCCAGGTTGCCGAGCCCGGCATGCGGGACGACCACGCCCTTCGGCGTCCCGGTCGACCCCGAGGTGTAGATCACGTAGGCCGCGTTGTCCGGGCCGAGCGGCCCGGTCCGCTCCCCGGGGCCGACGGGTCCGGCCGCCCGCGCGGCGACGTCCGCGACGACCTCCGGGTCGTCGAGGACGATCAGGCGGCCCGTGAACCCTTCCGGCACCGAGGCACGCGTCTCCCGCGTGCACAGCAGCACCGCCGGGTCCGCGTCCGCGAGCACGAACGCCACCCGCTCCGGCGGGTATCCCGGGTCCACCGGCACGAAGACCCCGCCCGCCATGGACACCGCGAGGAGGGAGATCACCGTCGCCGCCGACGCCGGGGCAAGGACGGCCACCTGGCGCTCGGGCCCCACGCCCGCCGCGATCAGACAGCGCGCCCAGCGCCCGGCCTCGGCCGACAGCTCCGCGTACGTCAGCGTCCGCTCGCCCGACACCAGGGCGGCGGCGTCCGGCGACCGCTCCGCCTGCCGCCGGAACAGCTCGGGCAACGTCTCGGCGGGCACCGGGACCCGCGTACGGTTCCACTCGCCCACGACGCGCTCGCGGCGCGCCCCGTCCAGGACGCCCACCCGGGCCACGGGCGCCGACGGGTCGGCGGCCATCCCTTCGAGCACACAGCCCAGTGACGCCACCATCTCCTCGGCCCAGACACGGTCGAACACGCCGGGCCGGTAGATGAACTCGCCGTGCAGCCGCTCGCCGGGCACCGCGATCAGCGTCAGCGGGTAGTGGCCGGTGTCCTCCGGTGTGCCGCCGGGGCGGATGGACAGGGTGTCGGGTGAGGGCTCCCGCAGAGGCGGGCGCGGGTAGTTCTCGTAGACGACGAGCGAGTCGAAGGCCGCGCCCGGTCCGGCGAGGCCGCGGATCTCGGAGAGACCGATGTGCTGGTGGGACATGAGCGACACCTGCCGCTCCTGGAGACCGGTCAGCATCGCGGCGACCGACTGCTCCGCCCGCAGATCGACCCGTACGGGAAGCGTGTTGATGAACAGGCCGACCATCGACTCCACGCGGGGCAGCTCGGCGGGCCGGCCGGCCGCCGTCGCACCGAACACCACGTCCGTACGCCCGACGATCCGGGCGAGGAGCAGCGCCCAGGCGCCCTGCACGACGGTGTTCACCGTCAGACCGTGCGCACGTGCCAGTTCGACGACGCTCCGGGTGAGTTCCTCGCCGAACTCGAAGGGCAGGCGTGCGGGCACGGCCGACGCGGCCGACGGGTCGTCCGGCGCCGCCAAGGTGGGTTCGTCCGCGCCCGCGAACTCCGTGCGCCAGGCCTCGCGGGCCGCCTCCTTGTCCTGGCGTGCCAGCCATGCCAGATACTCGCGGTACGAGGTCGCGGGGGGCAGGGTGTGCCCGTCGCCGCCCGCGGCGTAGATCGCGGACATCTCGGCGATGAGGACCGGCAGCGACCAGCCGTCGGTGACGATGTGGTGGTTGACGACCACCTGGGCATGACGGTTCTCGCCGAGGCGGATCAGCAGCAGGCGCAGCAGCGGAGCCCTCGTCACGTCCAGTCGGCGGGCACGCTCTTCCCCTGCGATCCGGTCGAGTTCGGCGCGGGCCTCGGCGGCCGGAAGTGCCGACAAGTCGACCTCACGCCAAGAGAGCAGCACTTCCCCGGCGATGGCCTGCACGGCCTGACCCGACGCGCGCCGGTGGAAGCTCGCCCGCAGGATCGGGTGCCGGGCGAGGACGGCCTCCCAGGAAGCCCGCAGCCGGCCCACGTCCAGAGGGCCGTCCAGGTCCAATACACGAAGCCCCTCGTAGAGATCCGGTCCCTGCTCGTCGAACCCCGCGTGGAACAGCAGCCCCTCCTGCAAGGGTGAGAGGGGCCATACGTCCACCAACTCGGGCACGGCGGCTTCGAGTTCGTCGACCTCGTGCTGTGCGAGGTCGACGAGAGAGAAGTCGGAAGGGGTGTGCCCGCCCGCGGCGGAGCCGGTGCTGGGGCCGGTGGTGGGGCTGCTCGTGGCTGGGTTGGTGGCGGCGCCCGGCACCGGGGCGGCGGTGTGTGCGGCCAGGCCGGCGAGCAGGTCGAGCCAGGTCCGGGCGAGCCTCTCCGCCTCCGCGTCCTCCAGAACGCCGGCGGGCCACGTCAGCGTGACCGTCAGCTCCGGCCCTTCGGGCGTGTCCTGCACCGCGGCGCCCGCCTCCAGGGCGTGCAGGGCGGGCATGTCCGGGTCGACCGAACCGCCGATCGCCTCGCCGCCCACCGGCTGCCAGGGGGCGACCTGGCCCTCCGGTGCCTCCGCCCTGAACCGGCCGAGATAGTTGAAGCCGATCCGCGGCGTCGGCAGCGCCGCGAGGGTCGGCGCGGTCTCGGGGTTGATGTGGCGCAGCAGTCCGAATCCGAGCCCGTCGCCGGGTATGGCCCGCGCCTGCTCCTTGACGGTCTTCAGCAGGGCTCCTGCCGCCGGGCCACCGGTCCGCGCTGCGTCCAGGTCGATGCCGCTCGCGTCCAGGCGGACGGGGTGCGTGGCGGTGAACCACCCGACCGTGCGCGACAGTTCGGCGCCCGCGAGCGGCTCCCGGCCGTGGCCTTCCACATCGAGGAGCACGTGTCCGGCCTCGTGCCCACCTTCGTTTCCGCCCCCGTATCCACCCTCGCCGCGCCACTGCGTGACCGCGCCCGCGAGCGTCGCCAGGAGCACCTCGTGCACCCCGCAGTGGAACAGCGTCGGCGCCCGGCCCGCCAGCACCTCCGCGAGATGCGGCGGCAGGGTCCATGTCCGGCGCCGCATGGAGGCGGCGGTGTCCAGCGCGGGGTCCAGTTCCCGTTTGCCGAGCGGGGGTTCGAGCATGCTTGGCGCGAGGGGAGCCGGGCCGAGCAGAGCCGCCCAGTCCGCGAGCTCCGCGGTCCTGCTCTCGCCGGTGGCCTGCTCGGCAAGGGTCTCCGTCCACTCCTTGAACGACGTGCCCACCGCGTCGAGTTCCGCCGGCTGTCCGGCCGCCAGCGCCTCGCACGCGGCCCGCAGATCGGGGACGAGGACGCGCCACGACAGCCCGTCGACCACCAAGTGGTGGACGATCAGGGCCAGTCGACCGGTCCGCCCCGGCCCTGCGTCCACCCAGACGGCCTGCAGCAGCACCCCCGCCGAGGGGTCAAGGTGCTCGGTGGCCGCACGGGCCGCATCGTCCGCGAGGCCGTCCAGCTCGTCGTCCGGCGTGTCCGACGCGTCGACACACGTGACCAGGCCTGCCGCGTCGACCGAGCCACGCGGCCCCACAGTCAGCTTGAGCCCCCGCTCACCGGGCCCATCGGCCGCGCCCGTCACGGCGCGGGCCCGCAGCATGTCGTGCGTGTCGAGGAGGGCCGCCACGCCACCGGTCAACATGTCCCGGCCGAGTTCCGCCGGGGCACCGACGATCGTCCACTGCGCGAACCTGCCGCGCAGCCCTCGCTCGCCCAACGCCCGCATCACGGGCGTCAAGGGCACCTCACCGATGCCCGACTCCGGGTCAGCCGTGCGTGCACCCTCGTGCCGGGCGACCGCCGCGAGGCCCGCAGGCGTCTCGTGCTCGAAGACGTCCTGCGCCGTGAGGAGCAGGTTCGCCCGGCGGGCGCGGGCGACCAGCTGCATCGACATGATCGAGTCGCCGCCCAGCTCGAAGAAGCTGTCGTCGGGCCCGACCCGTTCCAGGCCGAGCAACTCGGCCGTCAGCGCGCACAGGACCGCCTCGGTCTCCGTGCGCGGCTCGCGCCCGGTGACCTTCCCCGCGAAGTCCGGGGCGGGCAATGCGTCGCGGTCGACCTTGCCGTTGCGGGTCACCGGGAGGGCGTCCAGGGTGATCACGGCCGTGGGGACCATGTACTCGGGCAGTGTCTTCGCGACGTGGGCGCGTAGGAGCTCGGGGTCCGGCGGCGTGCTTCCGCCGTCCGTGTTTCCGCCGTCCGTGTTTCCACCGTCCGTGTTTCCACCGTCCGTGTTTCCGCCGTCCGGGACGACGTAGCCGACCAGGCGGCGCTCCGCCTGCCGGTCCTCGCGGGCGACGACGACCGCCTGGGCCACGTCGGGGTGCGCCGCCAGGGCCGCCTCCACCTCGCCCAGCTCCACGCGGAAGCCCCGGATCTTCACCTGTGCGTCCGCCCGCCCGACGAAGAGCAACTCCCCGTCCTCGGTCCAGCGCGCCAGATCGCCGGTGCGGTACATCCGCTCGCCGGGCAGGTACGGGCAGGCCACGAACCGCTCGGCGGTCAGGCCGGGGCGGCTCCAGTAGCCCTGCGCCAACCCGGCCCCGGCGCCCTCCCCGGTCACGTACAGTTCGCCGGTCACGCCCGGCGGCAGAGGCTTGAGGAACGCGTCCAGGACATAGGTACGCCGTGCGTGCATCGGGCGCCCGATCGGCAGCGCCGAGCCCATCGCGTCGCCCGGCCTCAGCACATGCCAGGTCGCGCAGAGGGTCACCTCGGTCGGCCCGTACATGTGGCGGACGGTCACGTCGGGGCACGCCTCCCGCAGCCGGGCCACCGAACCGGCGGGGACCACGTCACCGCCGGTCAGCACCTCGCGCAGGCCGGAGAAGCAGTCAGGTGTCTCCTCCGTCAGCGCCCGGAACTGGCCCGCCGTGGCATGGACCGACGTCACCCCGCGCCGCACGAGCTCGCGCATCCGCCGGGCATCGACCACACCGCGCTCGGCCATGACCACGCGGCCACCGGCAGCCAGCGGCACCCACATCTCGTACAGCGATACGTCGAAGGCGTGCGGGGCGTGCATCAGCACCGCGTCGTCCGGGCCCACGGACCAGCCGGGCTCCCCCACGAGCCCGGCCACACTCCCGTGCGGCACGGCCACGCCCTTGGGTGTGCCGGTCGATCCCGACGTGTACATCACGTACGCCATGTCCTGCGCTGTCAGCGGCACGACCGGCCGCTCGCCGTCGCGCTCGCCGTCGCGCTCGGCCCGCGCCGCCCGCACCTGGGGGTCGTCAAGGACCACGACGGGCACGTGACCGCCGACCGGTACCGCTGCTCGGCTGTCCGAAGTGCACACCAGGGCAGCCGGGGCCGCGTCGCTCACGACGAAAGCAGTCCGCTCCACCGGCCATCCGACGTCGATCGGCACATACGCGGCACCGGCCCGCCAGATCCCCAGGAGCAGCGAAGGCAAGTCGGGCGACCGCTCCATCACCACCGCCACCCGGTCACCCCGCCCCACCCCGCGCCCGGCCAGGTACGCGGCCCACTGCCCCGACTCCGCCCACAACTCCGCATACGACATGAGTCGTTCGCCCTCGATCGCCGCGCTGTCCGGCGATGAAGCCACCTTCTCGGCGATCAACTCGGGGACAGTCACACGGGCGGCCTGCGCCCCTGTGTCGTTCCACTCCTCCACGACCGTCGCGCGGTCAGGGGCGCTCAGCGCGTCCACCTGCGCCACCAACAGGGCGGAATACGCGACCAGTTGTTCCAGGACCCGCACGACCTCACGTGCCGTGCGGAGGGAGTTCTCCCTGCCGATCAGGTCCGGCCGGTAGGTCACCAGGACGCGGAGCCGGTCGGCCGGAATGACCCCGACCGCCAGCGGGTAATGCGTACCGGCCAGGGTGTGCAGCTGGGTGATCGTGACCTCGTCGGCCGGTCCGGCGAGCGTGGCCGCGTTCCGCGGATAGTTCTCGAACATCAGCATGGTGTCGAAGACCGCGCCGGGGCCCGCGAGCTGCTGGATCTCCGACAGGCCCACATGCTGGTGGGCGATGAGCGCGGCCTGGTGCTCCTGCAACTCGGCGAGCATCTCCAGGACCGGCTGGTCCGCGTCGAGCCGCACGCGCACGGGGAGGGTGTTGATGAAGAGGCCGATCATCGACTCGGCGTCGGGCAGCTCCGGTGGCCGCCCGGCCACGGTGCCGCCGAACACGACGTCCGTGCGCCCGGCGAGGCGTGCGAGGACCAGCGCCCACGCACCCTGCACCACGGTGTTCACCGTCAGACCATGGGTGCGGGCCAGCTCGGTCAGCGCCTGGGTCTCCGCACGGGAGAGCTCCGCCGAGCTGACTTCGGGCAGCACCGGTGGCCGGCCCGGGTCAGCGGGCGCCACCAGCGTCGGTTCGTCCGCACCGGCCAGCTCCGTCTGCCAGGCGGCGCGTGCGGCCTCCGTGTCCTGCTGCCGCAAGTAGGCCAGATAGTCGCGATAGGAGGCGGTCGGCCTCGGGTGCGGGGTGTCGCTGTCTGCCGCCCGGTCGCCCGCCGCGTACAGCGCGGACACCTCGTTCAGGATGACCGGCATGGACCAGCCGTCCACCAGGATGTGGTGGCTGGTGACGGCGAGTCGGTGCTTGTTCTCCCCGAAGCGGATGAGCAGCAGGCGCAGCAGCGGGGCCTTCGTCAGATCGAAGCGCTGCGCCATCTCTCGTTCGGCCAGCCGCTCCGCCTCGGCCTGCGCGTCGGCCTCGGCGAGCCCCGACACGTCGGCGACACGCCAGGGGAGCTCCACCCGCCGCGCGACGACCTGTACCGCCTCACCCGAACCGGGCCGGTGAAAGCTCGCCCGCAGGGCCGCGTGCCGGGCGAGGAGCGCCTCCCATGACGCGCGCAGCCTGTCCACGTCCAGCGGGCCGTCCAGCGCCATGAGCCGCTGGCTCTGATAGACGTCCGGCCCCTCTTCGTCGAACGTCGCGTGGAACAGCATCCCTTCCTGCAACGGTGACAACGGCCAGATGTCCTCTAACTGCGGTTCCGTAGCCTCCAGTTCAGCCACGGCGTGCTGCGCGAGATCGCGAAGGGGGAAGTCGCACGGTGTGTACCCGCCGGCGGCGGGATCGGCCGTGTGCGCGGCGAGTCCGCCGAGCGCCTGCTCCCACGCACGGCCTAGTTCTGCCGCGTCGGCATCGTCGAGAAGTGCGGAGGGCCAGCTCAACGTGACGGTCAGCTGCGGCCCTTCAGGAGTGTCCTGTACGACGGCGCTTGCTTCCAGGGCGTGCTGCGCGGGCGTCTCGGGATCGATGGAGCCGCCGACCGCCTCACTCCCGGCCGGTTGCCAGGCGGCCACCGTGCTCTGCGCCACGTCGGAGGTGAAGCGGCCCAGGTAGTTGAAGCCGATCTGCGGGCGGGGCAAGGCCGCCAGGATGGGTGCGGTGGCCGGGTTGAGATGCCGCAACAGACCAAAGCCGAGCCCATCACCCGGCACCGCCCGCGCCTGCTCCTTGACCCTCTTCAACAACACTCCGGCAGCCGGCCCACCGGCCACCACCTCACCCACATCGATGCCGTCCACGCCCAACCTGACCGGATGCACACTCGTGAACCAGCCCACCGTCCGCGACAAATCCACCCCGCCGTCAGATCGGCGACCGTGCCCCTCCACATCCACCAACACACTCGGCGTCACACCCAAACCCCCGCCCGGCCGCCAACGGGCCACCGCACCCGCCAACGCCGACAACAAAACCTCATGCACCCCACAGTGAAAGACCGCCGGCGTCCGACCCACCAAGGCCGCCGCATCCTCAGCCCTCACCGTCCACGAACGACGACCCATCGACCCGGCAGTATCACGGCCGGGGTCCAACTCCCGCCCTCCGACCGGCTGTTCCGAGGCCCCCAACAAGGCCGCCCACGCGTCAAGTTCCGCAACCCGCGCCTCACCACCCGCCTCCTCCACCAACAGACGCGACCAATGCCGGAACGACGTCCCCACCGCATCCAGCCGCGGCTCCCCACCCGCAACAACCGCCTCACACGCCACCCTCAGATCCGGCAGCAACACCCGCCATGAGACCCCGTCCACCACCAAGTGATGCACCACCAAGGCCAGTCGACCGTCACGCTTCGGTCCGGCGTCCACCCATACGGCCTGGACCATCACGCCCGCGGCCGGGTCGAGCCGCTCCACCGCGTCGCGCGCCGCCCGCACCGCCACGTCGTTCAGCGACTCCTCGGGTGTGTCCTGCGCGTCGACTCGGATGACCAGGCTTTCGACAGAGACAGAGCCCCGTGACCGTACGGACAACTTGGGCTCGTCCCCGTCGGCCTCCACCCGCGCCCGCAGCATGTCGTGCGCGTCGAGGAGGGCGCCCAGGCCGCCCGCCAGCACGTCCCGGCCGAGCCCGGCCGGGGCGCCGACGATCGTCCACTGCGCGAATCCACCGCGCAGACCGCGCTCACCCAGCTCCCGCATCACCGGAGTCCAGGGCACGTCACCCAGCGCCGCGTCCCGCGAGGAACCGACGCCACGTGCCCTCTCCGCGGCGCCCCCGGCAGCCCCGACTTCCGCCGCCACGCGCGCCAGGCGCTCCGGAGTCTTCTCGTCGAAGACCTGCCGCGGTGTCATCACCAGGCCCACGCGGCGGGCTCGTGCGACCAGTTGCATCGACATGATCGAGTCGCCGCCGAGCTCGAAGAAGCTGTCCTCCACGCCGACCCGCTCCAGACCGAGCACCTCGGCGAAGAGGTCGCAGAGCGTCGCCTCGGTCTCCGTGCTCGGTGCGCGTCCCGTCGCCCGTGCCGCGAAGTCGGGGGCGGGCAGGGCATCGTGGTCGACTTTGCCGTTGCGGGTGACGGGGAGTTCCGTCAGGGGAAGCACGGCGGCCGGGACCATGTAGTCGGGCAGTGATCGTGCCACATGTGCGCGGATGACGGAGGGTTCCGCGCCGTCCGGGGTCCCGGGCACGACGTAGGCGACCAGTCGGCGCTCCCCGGGGCCGTCCTCGCGGGCGACCACCACCGCCTGCGCCACCGTCGGATGGGCGGCGAGCGCCGCTTCCACCTCGCCGAGTTCGACGCGGAAGCCGCGTACCTTGACCTGCGCGTCCGCACGCCCGACGAAGAGCAGTTCACCGGTGTCGGACCAGCGCACCAGGTCCCCGGTGCGGTACATCCGCCCGGCAGGCACGAACGGGCAGGCCACGAAGCGTTCCGCCGTCAGCTCGGCGCGGCCCCAGTACCCCTGCGCCAGGCCCTCGCCCGCCACATACAGCTCCCCGGTCACGCCCGACGGCACCGGCTGGAGGAACGCGTCGAGGACGAAGACCCGCCGGTTGCCCAAGGGGCGGCCGATGGGCAGGACCGACCCGATGGCGTCATGCGGCCCCCAGAGCCGCCAGGTGGCGCACAGGGTCACCTCGGTCGGCCCGTACAGGTGCCGTACGACCACATCGGGGCACGCCTCGCGCACCCGGGCCACCGCCTCCACCGGGACCACGTCCCCGCCCGTCAGGACCTCGCGCAGCCCGGTGAAGCACTCGGGTGACTCACCCGCGACGACGCGGAACGAACCCGCGGTCAGATGCACCGAAGTGACGCCGCGGCCCACATGCTCGCGCACCTGCTCGGCATCCACCGCGTCCGGCCCGGCGACGACCACACGGCCGCCCGCCGCCAGCGGGACCCACACCTCGAAGAGCGATACGTCGAAGGCATGCGGCGCGTGCATCAGCACCGCGTCGTCGGGGCCGACCGCCCAGCCCCGCTCCCCCACCAGCGCCACGACACTGCCGTGCGACACGGCCACGCCCTTGGGCACGCCCGTGGAACCCGAGGTGTACATCACGTACGCCACGTCGTCCGCACCCACGAGGACAGGCGAAGCGTCCGGGGCAGCCCCGGCGAGCGCAGCCTTCCGTACGCGCGGGTCGTCCACCACGACCAGCTCGGCACCGCCGTCCGGCACGACGGCCCGGGTCTTCTCCGTGCACAGCACGAGGACCGGAGCCGAGTCCTCGATGACGAACCCCACGCGCTCCGGCGGGGAGCCCGCGTCGACCGGCACGTAGGCGGCGCCCGCCCGCCACACTCCCAGCAGCAGCGGCAGCAGATCCGCCGACCGTTCCATCACGACGGCGACGCGGTCACCGCGCCGCACGCCCGCGTCCGTGAGGTAGTGGGCCCAGCTGCCGGAGGTCTCCCACAACTCCCGGTACGAGAGCGTCCGTTCACCCTCCACGGCAGGCGCGTCCGGCATCGCCGCCACGCACCCGCCTATCAACTCCGGGACCGGGCCACTCGGCACCTCACCCGCCGTGCCGCCCCAGCCCTCCACGACCAGGCCGCGTTCAGGCTCGGCGAGCACCCCGATCCGTCCCACGAGCACCGAGGGGTCCGCCACCAGCTGTTCGAGCACCCGCACCAGCCAGGCGTACACCGAGTCGGCGGTCTCGCGGTCGAACAGGTCTGGACGGTAGTCGAGCTTGCAGAGCATCCGTTCACCGTCGGGCGCGATAACCAGCGTGAGCGGATAGTGCGCGGTCTCCTGGCCCACCGCGAGACGTACCCCGAAGGTGTCCCGCGTCGGGCGCTCGGCGGGCGGGCTCGGGTAGTTCTCGTACACGACGAGGGTGTCGAAGACCGCGCCACCGGAATCCGCGAGCCCCTGCACCTCGGGCAGGCCCACGTGCTGATGTGCCATCAACCCGGCCTGGCGATCTTGCAGTTCGGCCAGCATGTGGGCCACCGGCTGCCCGGCGTCGAGCCGGACGCGTACCGGCAGTGTGTTGATGAACAGGCCGACCATCGACTCGACGCCCGGAAGTTCCATCGGCCGGCCGGCCACGGTGGCACCGAACACCACGTCCGTACGCCCGGCGAGCCGCGCGAGGACCAGCGCCCACGCACCCTGCACCACGGTGTTCACCGTCAGACCTTGGCCACGGGCGAACCGCACCAGGCCGTCGGCCAGCGGCGCGGGCAGTTCGTTGGTGAGGCTTGCCGGGGGCAGCGGCGAGCGGCCCGCATCCTCGGGCGCGACCAGCGTCGGCCCGTCCGCCCCGGCGAACTCCGCCTGCCAGGCGGCCCGCGCCGCATCCTTGTCCTGCCGGCCGAGCCAGGCCAGGTACTCCCGGTACGAGGTCACGGGCTTGAGCCCTGAGGTGTCGCCGCCCGCCGCGTAGGCCGCCGTGAGTTCGTCGAGCAGCACCGGCATGGACCAGCCGTCCATCAGGACGTGGTGGCTGGTGACCACCAGGCGGTGCCGCTCCGCGCCGAGCCTGATCAGCAGGAGCCGCAGCAGCGGGGCCGCCGCCAGATCGAAGCGCTCAGCCCGTTCCTGGCCCGCGAGCCGGTCCGCCTCGGCCGCCGCCTCCGCCGCGTCGGCGTCCGCGAGCTCGGTGAGGTCGGCCGTACGCCACGGCAGTTCGACGTCGCGTGCGATGACCTGCACCGCCTCGCCAGTCTTACGCCTGCGGAAGCTCGCCCGCAGGGCCGCGTGCCGGGCGAGGAGCGCCTGCCAGGACTTCCGCAGCCGGTCCGCCTCCAGCGGGCCGTCCAGTTCGAGTACCCGCTGCCCTTGATAGACGTCGGGCCCGTCGCTGTCGAAGGCGGCGTGGAAGAGCAGCCCTTCCTGCAGTGGCGACAGCGGCCACACGTCCTCGACAAGGGATCGGGTCATCGCTTCTCTCCTCAGAGCGAGTTGCTGCGTACGAAATCAGGACCAAACGGGCGCTAGGGCAGAGGTAGAGGCAGGGACAGAGAGGGTGGGGGTGAGGGCCGCATGCGGGCCGGGGCTTGGCGGCTACTCGATGTCGTCGGCGAAGTCGGCTTCGAGCTCGTCGACCTCATCCTGCGCGAGGTCGAGGAGCGGGAAGTCGGAGGCCGTGTGGCCACCCGAGCCGGGATCAGCCGTGTGGGCGGCCAGACCGCCGAGCACGTCGAGCCAGAGCTGACCGAGACGTTCCGCCGCCGCCTCGTCGAGGAGCGCGGCGGCCCAGCTCAGCGTGAGGGTCAGCCTGGGCCCCGAGATCGTGTCGACGATGAGCGCGCCCGCCTCGATGGTATGGGTGGCGGGCATGGCGGGATCGAGCGAGCCCCCGATCGAGGTGCCCGCCGTGTCGGAGGTGAAGCGGCCCAGGTAGTTGAAGCCGATCTGCGGGCGGGGCAAGGCCGCCAGAACCGGTGCGGTGGCCGGGTTGAGGTGCCGCAGCAGACCAAAGCCGAGCCCGTCACCCGGCACCGCTCGCGCCTGCTCCTTGACCCTCTTCAACAACACCCCGGCAGCCGCCCCACCAGCCACCACCTCATCCACATCGATGCCTTCCACGCCCAACCTGACCGGATACACACTCGTGAACCAGCCCACCGTCCGCGACAAATCCACCCCACCGTCGGACCGGCGACCATGCCCCTCCACATCCACCAACACACTCGAAGCCGCACCCGAACCCCCGCCCGGCCGCCAACGGGCCACCGCACCCGCCAACGCCGACAACAACACCTCATGCACACCACAGTGAAAGACCGCCGGCGTCCGCCCCACCAGGGCCGCCGCATCCTCAGCCCTCACCGTCCACGAACGACGACCCATCGACCCGGCAGTATCACGAGCGGGGTCCAACTCCCGCCCCCCGAAGGGCTGTTCAGAGGCGCCCATCAAGCCGGCCCACGCGTCAAGTTCCGCAACCCGCGCCTCACCACCCGCCTCCTCCACCATCAGACGCGACCAATGCCGGAACGACGTCCCCACCGCATCCAGCCGCGGCTCCCCACCCGCAGCCGCCGCCTCACACGCCACCCTCAGATCCGGCAGCAAGATCCGCCATGAAACCCCGTCCACCACCAAGTGATGCACCACAACAACGAGACGGCCGACGCGACCCGGCCCCGCGTCCACCCAAGCCACCTGAAGCATCACGCCCGCCGACGGGTCGAGGCGCTCCGTGGCCTCTTGTGCCGCCTCGTCCGCGATGTCGTCGAGGGTGCCTGCCACCGCGTAGGTCGCGTTGACACGGGTGATCAGCGCACCGGCATCCAGCGAGCCTTGCTCGTCGACGTGCAGCCGCGGCCCTGAATCGTCCGTGACCACCCTGGAGCGGAGTACGTCATGTGTGTCCACGACGGCCTTCAACGCCGCGGTCAGGACGCGTCGTTCGAGCCCCGACGGAGCACTGACGATCGCCCACTGGGCGAACCTCGGGCGTACGGCATGCTCACCGAGGTCTCGCATCACCGGCGTCCAGGGCACATCGCCCACGCCCACATCCGGCGATGACGGTGCCTCGCCCGTACGCAGGCACACGGCCGCGAGCCCGGCAGGTGTTTCGTGTTCGAAGACGTCCTGCGCCTTGAAGAGCAGGTCGGCGCGGCGGGCCCGCGCGGCAAGCTGCATCGACATGATCGAGTCGCCTCCCAGCTCGAAGAAGCTGTCCTCCACGCCGACCCGCTCCAGACCGAGCACCTCGGCGAACAAGCCGCACAGCGTCTCCTCCGCCTCGCTCTGCGGCTCGCGGCCCGAGACGCGTTCGGCGAAGTCGGGGGCAGGCAGGGCGGCGCGGTCGACCTTGCCGTTGCGGGTCACCGGCAGGGCGTCCAGGACAAGTACGACGGCGGGCACCATGTAGTCGGGCAGCGTCCGGGCGACGTCCTCGCGGAGAACCATGGGGTCGATGGCCGCCGTCCGCTCCGGTACGACGTAACCCACAAGCCGTCGCTCGCCTGGTCCGTCCTCACGGGCGACGACGACGGCCTGGGCGACGTCCGGTTGGGCGGCCAGGGCCGCCTCCACCTCACCCAACTCCACCCGGAAACCCCGTACTTTCACCTGCGCGTCCGCGCGCCCGACGAAGAGCAGCTCGCCGGACGAGGTCGCGCGCACCAGGTCGCCGGTGCGATACATCCGCTCACCGGGCACGTAAGGGCAGGCCACAAACCGCTCGGCGGTGGCGCCGAAGCTGTCCCAGTAGCCCTGCGCCAACCCGGCACCCGCCACGTACAGTTCGCCGGTCACCCCCGGCGGCAGCGGCTTGAGAAACGCGTCCAGCACGAACGCCTCACGCTGCGGCAGCGGGCGCCCGATCGGGAGCACGGAGCCCATCGCATCGCCCGGCTCCACCACCTGCCAGGTCGCGCACAGCGTCGTCTCCGTCGGCCCGTACATGTGCCGCACCCTCACATCCGGGCAGGCCTCACGCACGCGCGCCACCGATCCGGCCGGGACGACATCCCCACCGGTCAGCACCTCACGCAGCCCCGCGAAGGATTCCGGCGACTCCTCCGCGAGCACCCGGAACGAGCCCGCGGTCAGGTGCAGCGCCGTGACGCCATGGTTCACGTGCTCGCGGACTCGCTGAGCGTCGACGACGCCCGGTTCGGCGATCACCACGCGGCCGCCGGCCGCCAGGGGAACCCACAGTTCGAAGAGCGATACATCGAAGGCGTGCGGCGCGTGCATCAACACCGCGTCCGCCGGGCCGACTCCCCACTCCCGCTCCCCCACCAGCGACGCCACACTGCCGTGCGGCACCGCCACGCCCTTGGGCGCGCCGGTCGAACCCGACGTGTACATCACGTACGCCACGTCCCGCGCGTCCATCGGCGCGGCGAACTCCGTGTCCTCGACGGCCGCCAGCGCCGCGATGACCTGCGGGTCATCTGCCACCACCAGCCGCCCCGCAGCCGGAAGCACGTGGCGGCTGTCCGACGTGCACACCACCGCTGCCGGAGCCGCATCCGCCAGCACGTGGGCCACCCGCTCCGCGGGCGAGCTCACGTCCACCGGCACATAGGCGGCACCCGCCCGCCATACGCCCAGGAGTACGGCCACCAGGTCTGCGGACCGTTCCATCACCACCGCGACACGGTCACCCCGCCGCACACCCCGGGAGCTCAGATGCACTGCCCAGCGCCCCGCTCGATCCCACAACTCCGCGTAGGACAGTGCTCGTACGCCCCCAACCGCCACCGCACCCGGCGCTTGTGCCACCCGGTCCGCGATCAGCTGTGGCACCGACACTCCCGTCGTCGGGAGAGCCACCGAGGGAGGCGTCACAGGGACCTCCGCAGGGGCTCCGGGGCCCCGTACGGGCAGCGAGTTCGTCACGCCGATGCGGCCCACCTCCGCCGACGGGTCCGCCACCATGCGTTCCAGCACAACTGTCAGCAACCCACCCAGCGCGTCGCCCACCGCCTCGTCCACCAGGCCGGGTTGATACGTCACGTCCACCCGGAGGCGCTCACCGGGGGCGACACCGATCGACAGCGGGTAGTGGGTCGCCTGGCGTGAATCCACTGTGGTGAGGGTGATCGCGTCGGGGGTGGGGGCCTCTGTGGGCGGCCGAGGGTAGTTCTCGTACACGAGCAGGGTGTCGAAACCGGCGCCCGGACCGGCCAGTTGCTGGATCTCCGGAAGGCCCAGGTGCTGGTGGGCGAGGAGCGCGGACTGGCGTTCCTGCAGCTCGTGCAGCATGTCGAGCAGCGGCTGTGAGCCGTCGAGCCGCACCCGTACCGGCAGCGTGTTGATGAACAGGCCGATCATGGAATCCGCGCCCGGCAGCTCCGGGGGCCGTCCTGCCACCGTCGCGCCGAACACCACGTCCGTGCGTCCGGCGAGCCGGGCGAGGACCATCGCCCATGCGCCTTGCACCACGGTGTTCGTCGTCAGGCCGTGAGCGCGCGCCAGGGCGGCGAGCGCCTCGGTCGTCTTCGCGGTGAGGTGGGAGGAGCGTTTCTGCACAGGAGTGTCGCCGTGGGCCGGGTGCGTGGGGCCCACGACCAGCGTCGGTTCGTCCGCTCCGGCCAGCTCCGCTTTCCAGGCGGCGCGTGCGGCTTCCTTGTCCTGGCGGGAGAGCCAGGCCAGGTACTCGCGGTAGGACGTGACGGGCGTAAGGCCCGAGGCGTCGCCGCCGGCCGCGTAGATCTCGGCGAGTTCATCGAGCAGGACCGGGGCCGACCAGCCGTCCATCAGGATGTGGTGGCTCGTCATCACCAGGCGGTGCCTGCGCTCGCCCGTACGGATCAGGAGCAGACGCATCAGTGGTGCGGCGGCCGGATCGATGCGGCGGACGCGCTCGCGTTCGGCCAGGCGTTCCGTCTCTGCCCTCGCCGCGGCCTCGGGGAGGTCCGAGACGTCGGCCTCGCTCCACGGCAGGACGACCTCACGGGTGATGAGCTGTACGGCCTCGCCCGTCCTGCGCCGCTGGAAGCTCGCCCGCAGCGCCGCGTGCCGGGTCAGCAGCGCCTCCCAGGAGGCGCGGAAGCGGTCCGCGTCCAGCGGGCCGTCGACCGCCAGGATGTTCTGCACGGTGTAGACGTCGGGGCCCTGGCCATGGAAGTCGGCGTGGAACAGGAGCCCTTCCTGGAGGGGCGACAGGGGCCAGACCTCCGCCAGCGCGGAGCCCTTGGCCCGGGGCACCGACGGGCGGGCGGCGGGCGCGTGCCCCGTGGCGGGGGTGGGTGTCTTCACAGCGAATGCCCTCCTTCGAGCTCTGCTGCCATCGCTTCGAATTGCTCGACCTCGTCCTGGGCGAGTTCGACGAGGGGGAAGTCGGACGGGGTGTGGCCGCCCGCCGCCGGGTCGGTGGTGTGCGCGGCGAGGCCCGCGAGCAGGTCGAGCCAGAGCTCGCCGATGCGGTCCGCTGCCGTGTCGTCGAGCAGCGCGCCGTGCCAGCTCAGGGAGAGGGTCAGTTCGGGCCCCTCGGCGGTGTCGCGGACGGTGGCACCGGCCTCGAGGGTGTGCGTCGCGGGCATGGCATCGGCGGCCGAGCTTCCTATCGCCTCTTCGCCCGCAGGCTGCCAGGGCCCGACGGCATCCGTCCCGGCGGCCGCGGGAAAGCGGCCCATGTAGTTGAAGCCGACCTGCGCACTCGGCCGTGCGGCGAGCACCGGTCGCGTCCCGGGGTTCAGGTGGCGCAGCAGCCCGTATCCGAGGCCGTCACCCGGCACCGCGCGCGCCTGCTCCTTGACCGCCTTGAGGAGCGCACCGGCGGCCGGGCCACCGGGGGCAGCGCCCGCCGCGTCGACACCGGACAGGTCGATGTCGGACAGGTCGAGGCGGATGGGATGCACGCTGGTGAACCAGCCAACGGTGCGCAGCAGATCCGCGTCACCGACCGGCTTGCGCCCATGTCCCTCGACGTCGATCAGGAGCGTGCCGTCGGTGCCTCGCCGCGCTCGGACGACCGCTCCGGCCAGCGTGGCGAGGAGCACCTCGTGCACCCCGCAGTGAAAGAGCGCCGGTGTCGGTCCCGCGAGCGTCGCCGCCTGTCGGGGCGGCACTGTCCAGGTGCGGTGGCGCATGCCGGCCGCCGTGTCCCGTGCGGGGTCCAGGGGCCGTTCGCCGAGCAGTGGGTCCGGACGGTCGCCGAGGAGAGTCATCCAGTCGTCGAGTTCCGCTGTGCGGTGCCCGGCGTTCGCTTCTTCGACGAGGAGGCTGGACCAGCGCCTGAAGGACGTTCCCGTAGGGTCGAGGCGCGGCTTCTGCCCGGCGGCCGCCGCCTCGCAGGCGGCGCGCAGGTCTGGGGCCAGGATGCGCCACGAGACGCCGTCCACCGCCAAGTGGTGGATCACCAGGGCCAGTCGGCCGACGCGCTGCGGGCCCGCGTCCAGCCACACGGCCTGGACCATCACCCCCGCGAAGGGGTCAAGGCGCAGGACCGCGTCGCGCGCTGCCTGCCCCGCGAGCATGTCCAGGTCGCCGGCCGCCGCCTTCGTCGCGTCGATCCGGGTGATGAGATCGGCCGCGTCCACGGAGGAGCGCGGGCGGACCACCAGGCGTGGCCGCGCGTCGCCGTCGTGCAGGGCGTGGGCGCGCAGCATGTCGTGGGTGTCCAGTACGGCGTCCAGGCCTGCCGTCAGGGTTGCGGCGCCGAGGTTCGCGGGAGTCCCCATCACCACCCACTGGGTGAAGGCGCCGCCGAGGGCCCGCTCCCCCAGGGCCCGCAGCACGGGCGTCCAGGCCACTTCGCCCTCGCCCACGTCCGGTCCCGCGGCTCGCCCCGCATCGAGCCTGGCCACCCGGGCGAGGCCCTCCGGCGAGCCGTGCTCGAACACGTCCTGCGCGCTGAAGAAGGCGCCCGCCCCGCGGGCACGGCTCACCAGTTGCATCGAGCTGATCGAGTCCCCGCCGAGCCGGAAGAAGTTGTCGTCGGCGCCGACCCGCTCCAGGCCGAGCACCTCGGCAAACAGGGCGCACAGGATCTCCTCCGCGTCGCCTCGCGGCGCCCGGCCGACGGCGTGCTCGGCGAAGTCGGGGGCGGGCAGCGCGGGCACATCGATCTTGCCGTTCGGGGTGACCGGCAGCACGTCGAGGGCGAGCACGGCCGCGGGCACCATGTAGTCGGGCAGCGCCTTGGCCGCGTACTCGCGTACGGATGGACCGTCCACCTCCTGACCGTGGGTCCGGGAGCCGGCCCGGGAGCCGGCGCCCACCACATAGCCGACCAGGCGGCGTTCGCCCCGCCGGTCCTGCTTGAGGATCACCACGGCCCGGTCGACGGCGGGATGTCCGGTGAGCGCCGCCTCGATCTCGCCCAGTTCCACCCGGAAGCCGCGCACCTTCACCTGCGCGTCGGCCCGCCCGGTGTAGACGAGGTCACCGGTGCCGGTCCTGCGCACCAGGTCCCCGGTCCGGTACATGCGCTCGCCGCGGGCGAACGGGCTGGCCACGAAGCGCCGCGCCGTCAGCCTCGTCCTGCGCAGGTATCCGCGCGCCAGGCCGGCGCCCGCCACATACAGCTCGCCCACCGTGCCCGCGGGCACCGGCCGCAGGAACGCGTCGAGGACGTGGGCGGAGGTGTTGGCCACCGGGCGGCCGATCGACGGCTCGTCGTGCGCGCCCAGAGCGCGGCTCACAGTCGAGGCGACCGATGCCTCGGTGACCCCGTACTCGCTGTAGATCTCGCGGTTCGCCGACCACTTGGCGCGCAGTTCGTCGGAGGCGGGTTCGCCGCCGATGACCAGCACACGCAGCGCGGGCAGGTCGTCGGGCGGCAGTTGGGCCAGGAGGGTCGGGGTCATCGCGACATGCGTCACGCGCTGCGCGCGCATCAGGTGGACCAGTTCCTCGCCGGACGCGCGGCGCCGGGCGGGTGGCGCGAGGACCAGTCGGCCACCCGCGCACAGGACGGGCCAGATGTCCGACATGGAGACGTCGAAGCTCGGCGAGACGAGTTGGAGCACGGCGCTGTCCGCGCCGATCCGGTAGCGCTGGATGCGGTCGGCGACGAGGTTGCGCAGGCCCCGGTGGGGGACGATCGCGCCCTTCGGGACGCCGGTCGATCCGGATGTGTAGATCACGTAGGCCGCTTGGGAGGCGGTCAGAGGCATACGCCGCTGCGCGCCCTGTGTCGGCCCGTCCCCCTCCGCGGCAGGAGACCGGCCGGGCAACGGGTCGTCCAGGAGCACCAGTTGACCGGTGTAGTCGTCCGGCACCGCGGCGCGGCTCTCCCGCAGGCAGAGCAGGACCGGCGGTGCCACGTCGTCGATCAGCGTGCGCAGCCGCGCGGCGGGCAGGCCCGGATCCACGGGGACGTAGACGCCGCCCGCGGTGGACACCGCCAGAAGCGCGGTCACGAGTTCCGCCGAGCGTTCCGCCAGGACGGCCACCCGTGTCTCCGCACGCACGCCGATGAGCGTCAAGTGCCGTGCCAGGGCCTCGGATCGGGCTGCCAGTTCGCCGTAGGTCAGTGAACGCTCGCCGTCCACCATCGCCACCGCGGCGGGCGTGGCCGCGGCCTGCTCGGCGAAGAGTTCCGGTGCCGTCCCGACGGGGTCGAGCTGTGGTTCGGGTCCGGACGCTGATCGGAGATCGGGGCCGAGGGCGGGCTCGGGAAGGGTGTCGATCCGTCCCACCGGCGCCGCAGGGTTCGCCACCATCTGCCCGAGGACGTGGCGCAGCGAGGTGATCACGGCCTCGGCCCGGTCGCGTCCGACCGCATCCGGGCGGTGCACGAGAAGCCCCCGCAGCCGGGTGTCGGGGACCACGATCAGCGCCATCGGATAATGGCCCCTGTCCTCGGGCTCCCCGAGGGGCTTGATGGACAGGCCGGTGTCCGTACCGGTCCCGTCCAGCGGCGTCCGGGGAAGGTTCTCGAACACCACGAGCGTGTCGAAGTCCGCGCCGGGGCCGACCAGTTGACGGATCTCCCGCAGTCCCAGGTGCTGCCACGCCATCAGCGAGATCTGTCGCTCCCGCAGGTCCGCGAGCATCCCGGCGACCGACTGGTCCGCCGCCAGGCTGACGCGTACGGGCACGGTGTTGAGGAACAGGCCGACCGCCGACTCGACCCCCGGCAGCTCCGCGGTCCGGCCCGCCACCGGAGTGCCGAACACGACGTCGGTGCGCCCCACGAGCCGGGCCAGGAGCAGCGCCCAGGCGCCCTGCACCACGGTGTTGACGGTCACCCCTTGGGAGCGGGCCAGTTTCGTCACCCCGCGGGTGAGTTCCTCGGTCAGCTCGAACGGCACCGGTTCCGGCACGACCTGCGCCCCGCCCGGCTGCTCGGGCACCAGCAGCGTCGGCTCGTCCGTCCCGGCGAACGCGGCGCGCCAGGCCGCACCGGCCGCTTCCTTGTCCTGCCGGTCGAGCCAGGACAGGTAGGCGTCGTACGGCGTCGTGGCGGGCAGCGTCCGGCCGTCACCGCCTGCCGCGTACACCTGGGACAGCTCCGTGAAGAGGACATCGGTGGACCAGCCGTCGACCAGCGAGTGGTGGACGGTGACGATCTGGCGATGCCGGCCGGTGCCCAGACGTACGAGCAGCAGCCGCAGCAAGGGAGCCGCCCGGAGGTCGAACTTCTCGGTCCGTTCCCTCTGGGCGAGGCGTGCCACCTCCGCGGGCACGTCGCCCTCCGGCAGCTTCGAGAGATCGGCCTCGCGCCAGGGCAACTCGGCAGCGCGCGCGATGACTTGCACCGTCTTGCCGGAGTCGCGCTGGTGGAAGCTCGCGCGCAGGACGGCGTGGCGGGCGAGCAGCGTCCGCCACGACGTACGCAGCCGGTCCACGTCGAGGGGGCCGTCCAGGGCCAGCGTCCGCTGGCTCGCGTACACGTCCGGTCCGCCGTCGGCGAAGGTCGCGTGGAAGAGCATCCCTTCCTGCAACGGCGACAGCGGCCATACGTCGACCATGCCGGGCACCGCGGCCCGCAGGCGGCCGGCCTCGGCCTGCGTGAGGTCGTCCACGAGTGAGCCGGCGAAGCGCTCGCCTGGCGTCGGCTCGTGCGGCGCGTGCGGCGCGTGCGGCTCCTGCGGTCCCTTTGGCTCCCCGAACCGGGCGGCCGCGGCCAGTGCCGAAGGTGTCGCGTGCTCGAAGACTTCCTCCGCCTTGAAGAACAGGTGGGCGCGGCGGGCCCGTGCGGCCAGTTGCATCGACATGATCGAGTCGCCGCCCAGCTCGAAGAAGCTGTCGTCCGTGCCGACCCGTTCCAGGCCGAGCAGTTCGGCCATCAGGTCGCACAGGAGCGCTTCGGCCTCGGTGCGCGGCGTGCGCCTGGTGACCTTCGCCGCGAAGTCGGGCGCGGGCAGGGCGGCGCGGTCGACCTTGCCGTTGCGGGTCATGGGGAGGGTGTCCAGGGTGAGCACGGCGGCCGGGACCATGTACTCGGGCAGCGTGTCCGCGAGGTGGGCGCGTACGGCCCGGGGGTCCAGGACGTCCGGGCTCTCGGCCACGACGTGACCGACCAGGCGGCGCTCGCCGTGGTGGTCCTCGCGGGCGACGACGACAGCCTGCGCGACGGCGGGGTGAGCGGCCAGGGCTGCCTCCACCTCGCCCAACTCCACCCGGAAGCCCCGGATCTTCACCTGTGCGTCCGCCCGCCCGACGAACAGAAGCTCGCCGGAAGCGGTCTCGCGCACCAGGTCACCGGTGCGGTACATCCGCTCGCCCGACGACGCGTACGGGCAGGCCACGAAACGCTCGGCGGTCTGTCCTGCCCGGTTCCAGTAGCCCTGCGCCAGGCTCGATCCCGCCACGTACAGCTCCCCGGCGGCGCCGGTCGGCACCGGCCGGAGATCCTCGTCCAGGACGTAGGCCCGGCGGTGGGGCAGCGGGCGCCCGATCGGGAGCACGCGTCCCGCCGGCTCGCCCGGCCGCAGCACATGCCAGGTCGCGCACAGGGTCGTCTCGGTCGGCCCGTACAGATGGCGGACCCTCACGTCCGGGCAGGCCTCGCGCACACGGGCCACGGACCCGGGCGGCACCACGTCCCCGCCGGTGAGCACCTCCCGAAGGCCGGTGAAACAGTCCGGAGTCTCCTCGGCCATGACGCGGAACGAACCGGCTGTCACGTGCAGCGCGGTCACTCCGCTCCGCACGTGCTCGCGCACCCGGCGGCCGTCCACCACGCCCGGCCCCGCGATCACCACGCGGCCACCGGCGGCGAGCGGCACCCACACCTCGAACAGCGTGACGTCGAAGGAGTGCGGGGCGTGCATGAGGACCGCGTCCTGCGGGCCGACCGCCCAGCCGTCCTCCCCCGGCGAACCCGTCGGACCCGTCGAACCCGTCGGACCCACCAGAGCCGCCACGCTCGCGTGCGGTACCGCCACGCCCTTGGGCGTTCCGGTCGAGCCCGACGTGTACATCACGTACGCCACGTCCTGCCCGGTCAGCGGGGCACGGACGACGTCCCGGGCGTCCTGGGCGCGGACCGCCGCCCGCACCGCCGGGTCGTCGACCACCCGCACGTCGATGCTCCCGGGCAGCACGCTGCGGCTCTTCGCCGTGCACAGCACCATCGCGGCAGCGGCGTCCTCGATGACGAAGGCGACGCGCCCTGCCGGGGAGCCCGCGTCGACGGGGACGTAGGCGGCGCCCGCACGCCACACCCCCAGGAGCAGCGCCACCAAGTCCGGTGACCGCTCCATCACCACCGCGACACGGTCACCGCGGCCGACACCCAGCGCGGTCAGGTACGCCGCCCACTGCCCCGACTCCGCCCACAACTCCCCGTACGAGAGCGTCCGTTCGCCCTCGATCGCCACCGCGGCGGGCGACGACTCCACCCGCGCGGCGATCAGCTCCGCCACCACCGACGACTCCACCACGTTCCCCCTTCAGGCAGGCGCTCAGCGCTCGTCCGGGTCGGCGCCGAGGCGCAGGATGTGCTCGGCGCCCACCGCGGGCGGCGGGCCGCCCGAACCGAGCACGGGTCCGCTCCCGCCGAGGACAGGGCCGCCGCCAAGGACCGGGCCGTGCAGCACCCGCTCCTTGTGGGCGTCAGGAGCCGTTCCGTTGGTGCCGGGGCGGTTGAACTGCGTGTGGTAGAGCTCGGAGTAGAGCCCTCCTGCCGCGAGGAGTTCGTCGTGCGTGCCGCTCTCGCGGACCTCGCCCTCGTCGATGACCAGGATCTGGTCCGCCTCGCGGATGGTGGACAGGCGGTGGGCGATCACCAGGGATGTCCTGTCGCGCAACGCGGTGGTCAGGGCCTGCTGGATGGCCGCCTCGGACTCGGAGTCCAGGTGGGCGGTGGCCTCGTCGAGCACCACGACGGAGGGCGCCTTCAGGAGCAGCCTGGCCAGGGCGAGGCGTTGTTTCTCGCCGCCGGAGAGCCGGTAACCGCGGTCGCCGACCACGGTGTCGAGGCCGCTGGGCAGGGAGCGGATCAGGTCGCCGATCTGGGCCGCGTCGCAGGCTCGCAGCAGGTCGCGCTGGGTGGCGTCGGGACGTGCGTAGGACAGGTTCACGCGGATCGTGTCGTGGTAGAAGTGCGCGTCCTGGCTGACCACTCCGACGACGTCACGCAGCGAGTCGAGGCTGACGTCGCGCAGGTCGTGGCCGTCGACGCGGACACTTCCCGACGTCGGGTCGTAGAGCCGGGACACCAGATGGGTGGTGGTGGTCTTGCCGCCGCCCGACGGGCCGACGAGGGCCGTGAGTTTGCCCGCGGGCACCCGGAAGGTCATCCCGTGGAGGACCTCCGCGGTCTCCTTGGCCCGCTCGGCCGCCGACAGGGCGTTGGATTCGAGCGAGGCCAGGGAGACGTCGCTGGCGCGTGGGTAGCGGAAGGACACCTGGTCGAACTCGATCTCCGGTGCGGGGCCGCTGCCCGGCGCGGGAAGGGCGACCGGGTCCGGCTTCTCCTCGATGAGGGGCTTGAGGTCGAGCACCTCGAAGATCCGGTCGAAGCTGATCATCGCGGTCAGCGCGTTGGACTGCAGGGCGGACAGCTGCGTGATGGGCCCGTAGAGCCGGCCGAGGAGCGCGGCCAGGGCGACCAGCGTGCCGATGCGGAACACGTCGTCGAGCACAAGACGGCCGCCGACGCCGTAGACGAGGGCGGTCGCCAGTGACGCGATCAGCGCCATGAAGATGAAGGAGAGCCTGCTGTAGACGGTCCAGACGACTCCGACCTGGCGCACCTCGCCCGCCCGGTCCTCGAACGCGGCCGCTTCCTCGCGGGGGCGCCCGAAGAGCTTGGCGAGCATCGCCCCGCCCACGTTGAAGCGCTCGTTGATGATGCCGCCCAGCTCGCCGTTGGCCTGCATCTGGGCCCTGGAGTAGTGCTGCAGGCGCCGGCCGACGTAGATGCCGGGGACGATGAACAGCGGCAGCATGGCGACGGCAATCAGGCTGATGAGCCAGGACAGGTAGAACATCTCGGTGAGGACCAGAAGGACGGTCAGCACGCTGGTCGCGGAGACCAGCATCGTGGTGAGGGCCTGCTGGGCGAGCATGACGTCGCCGTTGAGTCGGCTGGCCAGGAGCCCCGTCTGGGTCCGCGTGAAGAACGCCATCGGCTGCCGCTGCACGTGCTTGAAGGCCTCGACCCGCAGGTCGTGGCTGATGCCCTGTCCGATGCGCCCGGAGAAATAGCTCTGCACGAGTTGTGCCACCGCGTCCACGACGGCGAGTCCCGCCACGACGAGGGCGACGGCGACAATGACCGACGAGTCGTCCTTGAGTATTCCGTCGTCGATGATCTTTTTGAGCAGCAAGGGCGTCGACACGACGATGACGGAATCCACCACGGTGGTCACGAGGAGAAAAGCGAACGCGATTTTGTGCGGCTTCATGTAGGACATTGCCCGGCGTACTGATCCCGGCCGGAGCGGCTGCTTCTGGGCCCCTGATTGCGGCCCTCCGACGGTAGGTCCACCAGGTCCTTGGGTGATCAACACGCGAGGGAATCCTCCTGCTTCGGCGTTACGGAATTAAGTCCGCTGATGTGGCACGCAATTCACTCACCCGCAGGACGATACCTTTTGGGATTCCTGCCATCCAGGTCCGCAATTGGGCAGCGAATTGGGCGCGTTGCTTTTTGCGGCACGAGGTCGGCGTCCAACCGGGCAATCCGCTCAGTTGGACGCCAGGGCCACCGGCCGTCCTACGCGGTCTCGGCGACCTTGCGCTGGACGCGCACCGCGACCTCCGCCCACATCTCCGCGCACTCGTTGGCCAGATGGGCCACGATGCGGCCGCAGTGGGGCGGGGTCCTGTCGATGATCTCGTCCCACTCCGCCGCGCTGATCGTGTGGATGTTGAGCAGCCGCAGCAAGATGCGGCCGGTCTCACTGAAGCGCAGCGCGGGGTCCGCGTTGAGGCGCTTGAGGACCGCGGTGCGGTCCTGAGCCGCGTCGCGGTCGGGCACGGCGGTGGGCCCCTGGCCGCTGACGGGGGCGCTCGTGAGGCCGTCGCCACCCCCGCGTTTCCCGCGTCGCGGCAGCGGGTCCTCGCCCCGCATCATCCGGTTGCGTACGTCGCGGACCGTCTCCGGGGAGATGGACGCGACGCGTGCGATCTGCCGCAGGGACAACTGGGGGTTCTCGGCGATGAGTTCGCTGGCCACCCTGCGTCCCTCGGTCCCGTCGACCGGGCGCACCCGGCCGTCGTGGCCGATCCTGCTCGCTTCACCGGCCCGGTCGGCCGGGTCCCGTCTGCGGATCTCCGCCACGGTCCCCGGCGCGATGCCGCTGACGGAGGCGATCATCCGGTCCGACCACTGCGGGTGCGAGGCGATGATGCGCCCCGCGGCACGCTTCCGGTCCGCCGTGGTCAGCGGCAGACCGTGCGTGACGTTGGACTCGACGGCCAGCACGAAGGCGTCGGCCGTGTCCCCTTCGAAGAACCGCACCGCGATCTTGCGTTGTCCCCGCAGCTCGGCGGCGCGCACCCGGTGCAGTCCGTCGATGACGCGCATGGTCGAACGGTGCACGGTGATGGGCGGCAGCGGGCTCTGCACCACTGCGAGCGCCTCCACGTGTTCCTGGTCCATTCCGGAGGTTCGCGGTGAGTCGGCCGTCGACAGTGTGTTGATCTCCACTTCGACGACCATGAGTTGGTCGATCTGCGCATGCCCAGGTATTGCCAACTGAAATCCCCCTAGTGATCTGATGTCTCCCGTGCTCGCTCGACCACCCGCTGGTCAGGAGCGGCGCAGTTTCCGGGAGAGATCGACCATGAAGTGAAAGGTGTGGCGCGCAAAGAAGACTGGTTCGCCCGGTGTCCGGGCGATGAACGAGGTGCGCGGAATTACGTCACCGCCATGCGGTGACGAGCCCGAGCCGCACATCTCTCGTCGAATCGCGGAACTGCACCCGCACTTGGCGCCACTTCCCCTCCGCCGGGATTCCGTTCCGTTCCTGACAGAGGAGCGGAATCCCGCTGGCCGAACCACGTTCACCCTAACAACGCGCTTATGGGCCGGGTACCCCTCACTAGCAGAATTGATCTAGGGCGGGAAACCCCTATTCACCCCTATCGGGCACCAGAACCCACCCCGGCCCGCGCCGGCGGCCGTGTGAGGGTGCGGCCCATCAGCGGCGACAGGACCGCGGCGATGTTCGCGAGCTCGCCGATCTCGGCCCGGGTGACGGCCTGGTTGCCGTCGCAGAGCGCCGTCCTGGGGTCGGGATGCACGTCGATCATGACGCCGTCGGCGCCGACGGCGATGGCGGCGCGGGTGAGGGGGGCGACGAGGTCGCGGCGGCCTCCCGAGTGCGAGGGGTCCACGATCACCGGCAGGTGGGAGAGACGCTGGACGACGGGCACCGCGCTGATGTCCAGGGTGTTGCGGGTGGCCGTCTCGAAGGTACGGATGCCGCGTTCGCACAGCACGATGTCCAGGTTGCCGCGCTGCGCGATGTACTCCGCGGCCATCAGCCACTCCTCGACCGTGGCTCCGAAGCCGCGCTTGAGGAGAACGGGCCGGCCGGCCGCGCCGACCGCCTGGAGGAGCGCGAAGTTGTGCATGTTGCGGGTGCCGATCTGCAGCATGTCCGCGTAGGGGGCGACCAGTTCGACGCTGGCCGGGTCGATGACCTCGGTGACCACCGGCAGTCCGGTCTCGTCCCTGACGTCGGCGAGTATCCGCAGCCCCTCCTCGCCGAGCCCCTGGTAGGCGTACGGGGAGGTGCGCGGTTTGAAGGCACCGCCGCGCAGCAGCGCGGCGCCGGCCGCCTTGGCCAGGCGCGCGGCGGCCAGGGTCTGTGCGGGGCTCTCCACCGCGCACGGGCCCGCGATCACCGTGAGGGTGTCCGGTCCGATGGGCACGCCGCCCACCCTGATCACGGACCGGTCGGGGTGGTGCTCGCGGCTGACCAGCTTGTACGGCACTGAGATCCGTACGACGTCGAGGACGCCCCGCCGGTCGGACAGGTTGAGGGCGTCGAACGCCTCCACGTCTCCCACCAGGCCGACGATGGTGCGGGTCACGCCGCGGCTGACGAACGCGTCACCGCCCGCCGCCCTCACCAGTTCGACGACCGTGTCCACGTCCTGCTGTGTGGCCCCGGGGGCCATCACGACGACCATTGGGTTTCCTCCCGTTGCTGGGGACGGCTTCGCCATGTCCGGCGGCTCATGCGGACGGGGGGATCCAGCAGGCGCCGCAACAACGGTAGGAGCTCACGGCCCGCCCCTCAACGGATGGCCGGGGCATCGTCCAACTGCGCAGGATCCGGGGCGGGTCGGGGGGCTTTCGACCGGGGCGGGAAGGAGACCTCCACGACGAGGCCGCCCCCGGGGCGGGCGTGCGCGGTGATCACGGCATCGTGGGCGACGGCGATGGCGCGGACGATGGAGAGGCCGAGCCCGTGATGGCCGTCGCCGGCGGTGCGCCCGAGACGCTGGAACGGTTCGAAGAGCTGCTCCACCTGCTGGGGCGGCACCTCGGGTCCGGTGTTGGCCACGGCGACGACGGCCCGCCCGGCGTCGGTGCGGGTGATGACCTCCACGTGGCCGCCGGGGGTGTTGTAGTCGGTGGCGTTGTCGATGAGGTTGGCCACCAGGCGTTGGACGAGCGCGGAGTCGCCCCAGGCGTCGGCGGGCCCGATCGTGGTCTCGACGCGCAGCTCCCGCCGCCCCGTCTCCGTGCGCGAGGACTCCACGGCCTCCTCGGCGATGACCGCGAGGTCGAGCGGCTCGCGATGGTCCAGGCCCCGCTCGCTGCTGGAGAGGGTGAGCAGCGATTCGAGGAGCCGGGCCTGCTGCTTGCTGATCTCCAGGAGCCGCTCGAAGTTGGAGCGGAACGACTCACGGGTGGCGTCGCGGTCGATGAGGGACTCCTCCAGGAGCGCGTGCTCCAGGGTGAGCGGGGTGCGCAGTTCGTGCGCCGCGTTGGCGACGAAACGTTTGTGGGAGTCGAGGGCCGTCTCCAGGCGGCCGAGCAGGCCGTCGACGGTGTCGGCCAGGTCCTTCAGTTCGTCGGCGGGCCCGACCACGGCGAGACGCTCGTGCATGTTGCGGGCCGAGATGCGCTGGATGGAGCCCGTCATGGTGCGCAGCGGGCGCAGGACGCGCCCGGCGACCACCCAGCCGAGGCCGATCGCGATCACGGCCATGATGGCCAGCGCGATGCCCGACTGGACCAGCAGGTGGTCCATCTCGATCTCGTGCTGCCGGATCGCCTGGGCGCGCAACTGCTGGGTGATGTCGTTGAGCTGGACGGAGGAGTTGGACTCGGGGTAGCCGAGGTAGAGGCGGCCGTCGGCGCCCGGTTCGAGGACGGGCTCGCCGCCCCGGTTCTTGACGAGGACGAGGTTCGTCGGTGAGCGGGCCACGAGCAGATTGGTGATGGCGAGCAGGACCACGCCCGAGGCGACGAACAGCACTCCGTACAGGAGCGTCAGGCGGACGCGTACCCGGCGCGGCAGCAGTCGGCGGGTGAGTCCCGGTGCCAGGGCGAAGGGCGTGAGCAGGCGCATGGGCATCTCAAATCCGGTAGCCGCCACGGGGAACGGTCTCGATCACGGGCGGGTCGCCGAGCTTCGGGCGCAGACGGTTGATCGTGGCCTTGACCGTCGTGGTGAACGGATCGGCCGCCTCGTCCCACACCCGTTCCAGGAGTTCTTCGGCCGACACCACGCGGCCCTGGGCGGCGAGCAGGTACTCGAGTACCGCGAATTCCTTGGGAGTCAGCGCAAGCCGCACTCCGTCGCGGGAGGCGATCCGCTGCGCCGGGTCCAGCCGCAGGTCCCCCTGGACGAGGACCGGCGGCAGCGCGGGTTGCGAGCGCCGGGCGAGCGCCCGGATGCGGGCGACCAGTTCGGCGTACGCGAAGGGCTTGGGGAGGTAGTCGTCCGCGCCGAGGCTGAACCCCTCCACCCGGTGGGCGATCGTGCCTGACGCGGTGAGCATCAGCACCCGGGCGTGCATCGGCTGGGCGGCCAGCGCGATGCAGACCTGGTCCCCGTGGACTCCGGGGAGGTCCCGGTCGAGCACGACCACGTCGTACTCGACGACCGTGGTGCGTTCCAGCGCGTCCGAGCCGTCGTAGACGACGTCGACCGCCATGCCCTCGCGGCGGAGCACGCGCGCCACCGAATGTGCCAACTCGGCGTGGTCCTCGACCACCAGTACCCTCATCGCCCACCCCTCGCAGGGCGCGTCACGAACGGAGGGGAGGGAGCGCGGGCCGGGCCGCGGCAGAGGCTGATCATGCGGCACCACGTTGCCCGATCCCACGTCACGCACCGGTCACAGCTCCGGCGACGACCCCCCGTCGACGCGCTTTCGTGTCCGACCTGCTGCTGCCGAAAAGCGTACCGCCGCGGTGGCGGATCCTTGGGGTCACAGCTTCACGGACCGCAGTGTGACCGGCCGCCGCGTAGAAACGGAAAGCGCATGAAGCGCATGCGGAGCACAGGGTCCGGGAGAGGAGATGCAGGCCGTGGTCATTAGCCCGCGCGACGACCTGCACCTCTGGCACCGTCTACACCACGCGCAGACGGCTGCGGGCCCCGCTGTCGTCCTGGCCCTCCCGGCGCCCTTCCCGCCTTCCCTCCCGCCTGCCGGGGCCCGCGACCGGTACGGGAACGGGGCTGAGTTTCGCCGCCAGGTCGGCCCGGCGCTGGACGGCGAGCTTGCGGTAGGCGCGCGTCAGGTGCTGCTCGACGGTGCTGATCGTGATGAACAGCTTGTCGGCGATCTGCCGGTTGGTGTGGCCGCGGGCCGCGAGCGTCGCCACGCGCAGCTCCGCGTCGCTGAGGTCGTCGGCCTTGCGGCGGGCGCCGGACGGCCACGGCTGATCGGCGGGGAGCGATCCCGTGGTGTCGGCCACCGGCAGCACCCTGGGCACGGGCACCCCGCACTCCCGTCCCAGTTGCTGCGCCTTGCGGGCCAGGGACCGTGCCTGGCCACTGTTGCCGAGCTCGCGGTGGGCGCGGGCCAGTTCGTCCGTCGCGCGGGCCAGCTCCACGCGGTGGCCGCGTTCCCGCAGGATCTCGATGGCCTCACCCAGGAGCACGAGGCGGCGTCCGGGACGGAGCGCGCTCGCGAGGACCCGCAGCGAGACGCCGCGCGTCCAGGCGTGCCCCGCGCTCGTGCCGTCGACGAGGGCCAGTTGCTCCTGGGCGAGCGTCCTTGCCCGTTCGTCGTCACCGAGCAGCAGATGGGCCTCGGCCGCGTCCGTACGCCACGGAACGAGGGCGGGCAGATCGAACCCCCACCGGGTCATGAGGTCGCCGCACGTGTGGAAGTCGTCGAGCGCGGCGTAGGGGCGCCCGGCGGCGAGGTAGTAGTGGCCGCGCGCCCGGAGGTAGAGCAGTCCGTCGGGGGTGTGGAACGCCGGCTCCGGTACCGGGACTGCGAGCCCGGCCGCCGCCTCGTCGAGACGGCCCATTGCGGTCTTGGCGTACACCGAGGTGGCGAGCGGCGAGGCGACCGCGACACCCCAGCCCTCGGGCGGGACCATCGTGAGGGCCGAGTGCGCCGACTCCTGCGCGGCGGCGAGCGCGCCGAGCCTGAGCTCGACGCGTGCCTTGGTCGCGGTGAGCAGGGCCTGCCACATGGGCGCGTGCCGTTCGGCGGCTTCCGCGCACAGGGTCTCGCACCAGAGGGCCGCGGTGTCCAGCCGGTCGGCGAGGACGAGGGAGTTGAGGGCGACGACGAGCGCGGTCAGCGTGTTGTCGTCCAGGCGTGTGCTCTGCAGGATCTGCTCCGCCCGGACCACGACGTCGTCGCCCGCCCCGTCGAGCACCGCTCTCATCAGGGTGGCCGCACGCTGATGGGGACTGCGCGCGGGCGTTCGCGCGCTCCGCTCGGCGTCGCCGTGCCGTGCACGGGCGCGTGCGGAGCCGGGGAGCCCCGGATATTCGTACGCCATCCAGGACCGGACGCAGTCGATCGGACGCGCGGCCTCCACGGCCGGCTGCCCGCAGGCCTCGGTGCCCGTGCCGTCCCGCTCGGCGGCGTCGAGTATTTCAAGGGCCGGGCCGGTCTGACCGAACCAGAGCAGGTGGCCGACGAGTTCGGCGGTCTGCCGGTCGCCGAGTCCGCCGTCGAGCGCGTCGGCGGTGAGCTCCGCCAGGTGCCGGGCGACGCTGGCCGGGTTGAGCCGCCAGCCGGCCCGGGTCAGAGCCTCCCTGATCGCCGTGGCCCGGCGGGGGTCGGTGCAGGTGTCGCGGGCGGCGCGCAGGCAGGTGAGGGCCAGTTCGGCCTCGTCGTCGGCGAGCGCCCGCTCGGCGGCCTCCAGGAGCGTGCCGAGCGCCCACGGGGCGTCGATGGGTTCGGCCGCGATCAGATGCTGGACCACCACGGTCGCCGCTTCGCCGTGCTCGTGCAGCACTTGGGCGACGCGGGCCTCGAGGCGGGCGCGATGTGCGGGCTCCATGCTCCGCAGGACCGCGGCCCTGCCCGCTTCGTGGCGGAACCAGCCGGAGTCGAGCAGCCCCGCGTCGTTCAGGGCGCGCAGGCTGCGGTGGACCGACTCCCGGCTGGTTCCCAGGACTTCCACCAGCTCGGCGAGCGGCACGTCCTGGCCGACCACGGCCAGCGCCCACGCGGTGTGCCGCGTCGACACGTCGCTGCGGTACAGGCCCGTGGCGACGGCCTGGGCGAAGGCTTCGCCCGGCACCAGATCCGCGGAGTCGAACCCGCCGTCCTGCGACGCACGGTGGTCCTCGATCAACGCCCGGGTCAGGAGGGGGTTCCCGCCGCCCACTCGGTGGAGCTGGGAGACGAGCCGGCGCGTCCCCCACCCCTCGCCACCGAAACCGAAGATCATCTCGGCCACTCCGTGCCGCTCGAGCGGTCCGAGCCTGATATTGCGGCAGCCCGGCAGGCGCAGCAAATCAACGTGTAATCGCGGATTACCGGCCAGAAATCCGCTGTTCTCGCCCAGGACCACCAGAATGCGGCTGGCGTCGAGCCGGCGCGCCAGGTACAGGACGCATTCCAGGGAGTGACCGTCGGCGTGGTGCACGTCGTCGATGCTGAGAACCACCGGCCTTTCCCTGGCCTGTTCCAGGACAATCCCGCAGAGCTTGGGAACCTCATTCATCACGACGGCGGGCAGCACCCCCTCGGCCCGCCGAATCTGCGCGGCCACCGCCATCAGGTCCACAAGGCGGGCCGCCCGCTTGGCGTCGGCCCCCGGCAGATCCGCGCCGAGCAGCAACTGCCCCATCACGCCGAGCGGCAGATCACTCTCCGCCTCCGACGCCGTGGCCTGCAGAAACAATGCCCCGGCGACGGTTGCCCGTTCCCCGAAAGCCTGCAGCAGGGCGGTTTTCCCGCTGGCCACCGCGCCGCTCACCAATAGCACTCCGCCATGCCCCGCCAAAGAGGCGTTGAGCATGCCGTCCATGATCGTGAATTCTTCCCTACGGTCCACCAAGTTCATGAGCCGACTTCTCCCCCGCGCCTGACGGCTGATCCTAGAGCGGCCGGACGGTCAGCCGGATCGCACCTTTCGACTTGCCCGGCCACTTGCTTGAATACTCTGCCATATCTGAAAATCAACCACCAGCGTCATTTGACTCAATGATGTCGAATAACCGTCGCGAACGCGCCACTTGACCGAAGACCGGACTTCCCAGTTCCATATCTCCGGGAAACGCGCACGATATTGCCGATGATGCGGAAACCAATGGAATTTCGGAAGGTTCTTCCGGGTCCCCGCAAAGAGGCGGCAGAGGCGGCAGCGAACACCCGTGACAGCTGAACCGACGGGACGAATGGCGCGAACGGCACGGCTCGGCCGCGCGGGGTGTGACTGATTCATCGCCCTCACGCGCCCGACCCCAACACCCCATGCTCAAGGTGATGTTGCTGTGGCAGACTCGGGCGATCCAAGCGTCTCGCAGCAACGGAGTACGTCATGACCGCAGGTGCGCCCAAGCCGACGATCGACACCAGCAAGCCGCATCCCGCGCGTGTCTACGACTGGTTGCTCGGCGGCAAGGACAACTACCCCGTCGACGAGGCCGTGGGCGAGAAGCTGCCGCCCGAGGCGAAGGACGCCGCGCGGCAGAACCGCGCGTTCATGAACCGTGCGACCGCCTGGCTCGCCGCCGAGGGCGTGGACCAGTTCCTGGACATCGGCACCGGTATCCCCACCGCGCCGAACCTGCACCAGATCGTCCAGAGGGCGGTGCCCTCGGCCCGGGTCGTCTACACCGACAACGACCCCATCGTGCTGGCCCATGCGGAAGCCCTGCTGGTCAGCAGCCCCGAGGGGATGACCGACTACATCCAGGCGGACGTCCGCGAACCGCTGGAGATCCTCGGACACGCCCGCGGGCTCCTCGACTTCGACCGTCCGATCGCCCTCTCCCTGATCGCGCTCATGCATTTCCTGCCCGACGACCAGGACCCGTACGGCATCGTGCGCACGCTGGTGGACGCCCTGCCCTCGGGCAGCCACCTGGTGCTCTCGCACGCCTCGTCGGACATCTTCCCGGAGCTGGCCGCGCAGGTCACCGCCGAGTACGCGAAGGGCGGCATCAAGCTCGGCTTCCGCGACCGGGCCGAGGTGGCCCGCTTCTTCGACGGTCTCGACCTCGTCGACCCCGGCCTGGTGACGGCCACGGAGTGGTTCAGGGGTGACGCACGCCCCGAGGCCGAGGACAGCGGAATCTACGCGGCGGTGGCACGCGTCCGCTGACCGCCGGGACGGGCCCCAGGGCTTCTAGTCGCCGGCGAACAGGTCGAGCAGGCCCTGGGGGGCGTCCTGGCGGAAGCAGCGGACCAGACCGTCGGCGGACTCGGCGGCGGTCTTCTCGCTGCGCGGGAACAGCGCCTCTTCGTAGGCGGCCAGTGCCGCTTCCACGTCTCCCGGGCGTGCCGCGAGGGCCGCGGCGAGTTCGGCTCCGTCGAGCATGGCGAGGTTGGCACCCTCCCCCGCGAAGGGGGACATGAGGTGCGCCGCGTCGCCGAGCAGCGTGACGCCCGGGACGCGGTCCCAGCGGTGGCCGATCGGCAGGGCGTGGATGCGGCGGGGGATCAGCGCTCCGTCGGCGTCGGCGACCAGCGCCTGCAGGCTCTTGTCCCAGTCGGTGAAGTGCTCCAGCACGCAGGCCTTGGCCAGGCTCGTGTCCTCGGCGGTGAAGTCGATGGTGGAAATCCACTCCTCGGGGGCCCTGAGCGCGGTGTAGATGTGCAGGCTGCCGTCGGACTCGCGGTGGCCGAGGAAGCCCTTGTCCTCGCCGAGCGCGAAGAGCATGCCCCCGCCCACGACCGCGGCGCTGTCCGGGTGGCGTACGTCGGCGTCGAGGAGGTCGACCTCGACGAAGGAGATGCCGGTGTAGGCGGGCACGGCGTCCGAGACCAGCGGGCGGATCCGGGACCAGGCGCCGTCCGCCCCGATCAGCAGGTCGGTGGTGAAGGCGGAGCCGTCGGCGAGTGTCACCTCGTGGCGCCCGCCGCCGAGCGGACGCGCCCCGGTGATCTTCGCGCCCCAGCGCACGGCGCTGTCGGGCAGCGAACCGAGCAGCAGGTCACGCAGGTGGCCGCGGTCGACCTCGGGGCGGCCGCCGTCGCCGTCGTCAGCCTCCTCCATGCGGACGACGGCGTCCTTGTCCAGGACGCGCATGGCCTCGCCGCCCGGGTGGACGAGTGCGCGGAACTCCTCGTACAGACCGGCGGCGCGCAGGGCGGCCTGCCCGGACTCCTCATGGATGTCGAGCATGCCGCCCTGGCCGCGGGCGGCCGGTGAGGCCTCCAGCTCGAACAGAGCGGCCTCGATGCCGTTGACGTGCAGGACGCGGGCGAGAGTGAGTCCTCCCAGGCCCGCGCCGATGATGGCGATGGGGTGGTGTGCGGTCATGGCGGTGCTCCTTGTACGGGGTGCGGGCGGTGGTCGTGCTGGCGGCTGTCGACCGCGGGAGGGCTCAGCCCTGGGCGCCGTCGACCGGGACGGGCGTGCCGAGGATGCCGTTGATCAGCGTCCGGAAGCCCCAGGAGATCCGCTCCTCAGGCCGGCCCGACACGAGCTCTCCGGCGAGCCGGGCGACGTGCGGGTGCGTCCGGTCCGACGCGTCCCGCAGGGCTCCGGCGAGCGCGTCCCACTCCTCCCGGGCGTCGGCTGCCTCGTCGGCCGGGGAGTGCTCGGCGGCGGTCGCGGTGGCGTACTGCAGCAGCAGGTCGACACCCCAGGCGGCCTGTCCGGGCGGGACCCCGCCCTCGTCGAGCAGAGCGAGCAGGGTTTCGATGAGGCGCAGGTAGTGCTCGCCTCGGGGCCGTGCCACGAGCGCGGCCTTCGCGAGGCCGCGATGGCGGAAGAGCACCGCGGTGTAGGAGGTGAGCACGCCTTCGAGACGCTCGCGCCAGTCGCCCCCGGCCGGCGGCGCCTCGACCGCTCCGAGGAGTTCGTCCAGGATCGCCGCGTGCAGCTCGGCGGTGTTGCGGACGTACACGTACAGGGAGGCGGGCCCGGTGTCGAGCTCCTGGGCGAGGCGGCGCATGGTCACCTTGCCCAGGCCCTCGACGCGCATGATCTCCACGGCGGTCGCCACGATCCCGGCCCGGGTGAGGGCGGGCTTCGCGGGGCGTTCGCGGCGGCTGCGCGGGGCGTCGGGATGAGCTGTCATACGACCAGTGTAACGAACATGTTCGTGACGAGCACGTTCGGAGCGAACGCGTTCGCCGACTGGGGCGCGACAGCCTTTGAGGGCCCGTTACCAGCCCCACTCCCAGGCACTTGGTTGGCGATCAGCAGAGGCGGGCATGACCGTGGACAGCACCGGCCGCGCATGACAGGGCGTGGCCCCGGCGAGCGGAAGACGCCGCGAGTACGCCGGTTGTCCCAGGGGAGGGAAGTGAGTTGCCATGCGTGCGCACCAGCGCGCCCATCGGCATGTCGCCCGCGTTGAGTACGCATTGCCACAGGAAGCCGCATCGGCCGGCCGGGCGCGGAAGCTGACGTCCGCGTTCCTCACCAGGCCCCGCCGGCAGCTGACGGAAGTGGATGCCGAACGGGTGGACGATGCCACGCTGATCGTGTCCGAACTCGTCGCCAACGCCACCGAGCACGGACGCAGTCCGTGCCGGCTGCGCCTCGAGGTCTCCGACGACCATGTGACCGTCGAGGTGCACGACGGGAGCCCCGAGGGCCCCCGCGTGCTCGCGCCGAGCACCGAACGGGACAGCGGGCGTGGCCTCGCGATGGTGCGTCACCTCGCCGCTCACCTCGAGGTCGTCGGCAGCGGCAGGAGCGGCAAGGCCGTCCGGGCGGTCCTCGCCTGACGGCGCCCTGCGCGCCGGCCGCATCTGCGACCGCATCCGCGACCGCAACGTCCTCGCAACGTCGCCCGGAGTTGACTGGGCGGCAGTGACGGTGACGGCGACAAGGAGCGGCAGCCCATGACCGATACTCCACGCGTGGAGCTGACCCCTGCCGCCGCCGATCTGGTGCGGCGGCTGCGGGACCTGCACGGTCCGCTGATGTTCCATCAGTCCGGCGGATGCTGCGACGGCAGTGCGCCCATGTGCTATCCGGAGGGCGAGTTCCGCACCGGCGGCTCCGATGTGTGCCTGGCCTCGCTGGCCGTCGAGGGCGTGGCGGAACCGGTCGCCTTCTGGATGTCGAAAAGTCAGTACGACGTGTGGAGCCACACTCGGCTGATCGTGGACGTCGTGCCCGGCCGTGGCAGCGGCTTCTCCCTCGAAGCCCCCGAAGGCGTACGTTTCCTCATCCGTTCCCGTTTGGTCGGCACCTAGCCACCGGCCCTGCACCCGTCCGGCGCTGCCCTCTGGTGCACTTTCTGACCGACCCTCAGACTGGTGCGATTGGTCGGCAGGAGACTTCAGGGGGCATGGGTGGCAGCACGACACCGGCACATCTTGGGACGGTTCAGAACGGCGAGAGCGACGCTCTCGGCCATGACGGCACTCGGCACGCTGGCCGGTGCGGCTCTGCTGGGAGCGGCACCGGCCGGCGGCGCGGAGGCGGACGGGAAGACGGCCGCCTCGCGGATCGCACCGGGCGTGGAGTACCGGCAGTTCGACATCGCGGCCTCGCACGGCAAGGCACGCGCGCACGTCCTGGACGTCGATCTGAGCAACAAGAGCACAAACGTCGGCCTGCTCTATCCGGGCGCGGTGGGCGCCCGCTCCGTCGTCTCCGCGCTCGCGGACGGCGCGGGGGCGGTCGGCGGGATCAACGGCGACTTCTTCAACATCTCCGAGACCCAGCATCCGGGCGTCGAGGCCACCGGCGCGCCCGTCGGCCCCGCGGTCGCACACGGCCGGGCCCTCAAGGCGGCGGTGCCGAACGGGCAGCGCTTCGGCCCCGCGATGCCTCCCGGTGTGACCACCGAGGCCGTGCTCGGCGTGGGCTACGACCGGCGGGCCCGCCTGGACAGCCTCCGCCTCGACGGTGAAGTACGCACCCAGCAGACCCGGCTGCCGCTCGGCGGGCTCAATCAGTACGCCCTGCCGGTGGGTTCCGTCGGCGCGTTCACCAGCGACTGGGGCAGCACCTCACGCGTGCGCTCCACCTGCGGAACCGACACCAACCGCGGCGCTCCCTGCAGCACGGACACCCATGAGGTGACGGTGCGCGACGGCCGTGTGGTGGCGTCCGCGGCGACGCCCGGCAGCGGTCCGGTGGCCCGCGGCACCACGGTCCTCGTCGGACGCGAGGCGGGCGCCCAGGAGCTGCGCAAGCTCTCCGTCGGCGAACGGGTCGGCGTCAAGCACCGGCTGGTGGCGGCCGAGTCACGCAGCCGGTTCCGTTTCGCGCTCGGCGGCTTCCCCGTCCTGCGCGACGGGGCCCCGCTGCCCGGCCTGGACGCCGCCACCTCGGCCGTGCGGACGGCCGCCGGCATCTCCGACGACGGCCGGCGCCTCCTGCTCCTGTCCCTGGACGGCTCCCCCGAGTTCCGAACGGGTCTGACCATCGCCGAAGTCGCGGACACTTTGCGGGCGTTGGGCGCACAGGACGGCTTCAGCCTGGACGGCGGCGGTTCCTCCACCCTGGTCTCCTCCGCCACCCTGGTCGCCAAGCTCCCGGGCGCGGAGTCCGTGACCGTACGCAACAACCCCAGCGGCGGCGTGGAACGCCCGGTCCCGAACGGCATCGGTGTGTTCTCGGGCTGACCGGCGCCGGGGCCCGCAGTGTTCACTCGGTGTCCCGCACCGCCACCAGGCCGTTGAACACGCCCACGTACGCCGTGCCGTCCGGGCCCAGGGTCACCGGGGCCCAGTTGTTGTCGTACGCGATGCCCGTGCCGGCGAGGCGCTTCCACTTGGTCTCGCCGGTCCGGAAGTCGACGGCCGTCAGGTACCAGGCATCGATGCCGAGGCTGTTCGGCTCCTTCGTGTAGAAGTAGAGGAGTCCGTTGGCGGTGGACAGTTTGGGCACGTTCGACGGGGCGCGGACGTCGCTCTCCCACACCGTGTCGCAGCCGCTGCCGTCCTCGCGTACGTCGATCCTGCTGACGCCGCCGACGACGCTGCGCCCGAGGGTGAGCGAGGTGATGTTCTCGTAGCCGTAGTTGTTCTCGACGACGAGGCTGTTGCCCCAGGTGATCAGCGAGTTGTCGGTGGTGGACGCGCCGGAGCGGAAGACGGGGACCTTGCAGACGAGCCGCTTGTCGTCGGCGATGTCCTCGCCCCGGCGGTAGACGAGGACGTTCATGCGGTCGTCGGCGTTGTCGGTGATCGCCACGTAGTCGTCGTCACCCTGGCCGAAGAGGTCGGGGGTGGTGCCCGAACCCTGGTTCACCGAGCCGGGCTTGGTGCCCGTCCCCCGGTCGTACGTCTGGCGCCAGACGGCCTTCGGGGTGCCGTCCGCGGCGGCGCGGAAGCTGTAGAGCGCGTGGTCGGAGACGATCGACACGCCGTCCTCGGCGACGGAGAAGGAGTTCTGGATCTCCTCGCCGTCGAGGCGGACGGAGCGGACGGCACCGGATGCGGGGTCGACGGTGCCGACGCGGCCCTGCCGGGTCACCCACCAGATACGGCCGTCCCAGTCGGGCATCACCGACGTGACCGGGTCACATTCGCCGCTCGGGTAGAGATTCGACCAGGTCACGCAGTCGTGTGGGACGTGCGCCGTCAGGTCCCAGTCCTTGTCGACGACGAAGCGCCAACTGCCGTCCGCCGTCTGCTCGTGCGCGAGCCTGACGATGTGCTGGCGGGAGTCTGCGAGGACCAGCCGGTCCTCGTTGTCGAGGTAGGAGTAGGCGCCGCCCGAGGTGTCCTTGAAGATCTTGGAGAAGTCCAGGCGGGTGATGGCCTCGACGGTGGAGGGGCGCTGCGGGAGCTTGTACTCGGCGAGCGTGGCCATCGTGTCCGGGTCGAGCAGCTTGACCAGGAAACCGGTGAACGTGCCGCAGACGGTGACGATACGGCCCGCCTTGTCGAAGGTGACCGTGGCGCACTCACCCCCGAGCGCCGCCATCTTCTCGCTGCTGACCTGGGGCTTCTCCCCCAGGGGCCCGTTCCAGGGGTACGTTCCGCTGCCCGCCGCGTCCGCGTGCATCCCGCTGCGGCCGTTGGCGGCCAGATAGGGGTGCTGGGGCGGCTGTTCGCCGGGCAGCGGGCGGGCGTCGGCGGGTGCGCCGGTGTACTGGTCGACGAGCCGGTGGCCCGGCGCCTTCGGTATGTCGTCCGCCTGGGCGGCGGGCGCGAAGGACGCGGCGAAGACCGTGAGTGCGGTCAGGGCGAGGGCGCTGCTGAGGGTTCTGCGACGCGGCATGGGCCGAAGCTAGGGGCAGCGCCTTGAAGTGTCCATGGAAACGTGACAGTTGTTCATGAACACGCAATGACCATGGCGGGACGCATCAGGGCTGCAGGCCGCTGACGATGTCCGCGGCTGCCGTGACCCCGTTGTGGATGGTCGGCGCCATGCTCGAACTCGCCAGATAGAAGCCGAGCAGCGCACAGACCACCGCGTGCGAGAACTTCAGCGCGCCGTTGCGCAGAAAGACCACTGCCAGGATCACGAGCAGCAGCACCACAGAGACCGAGACGGCCATGGGGACAACCTCCTCCGCCACGTCAACAGCGCGGCTTTGGGCCGAGTGTGGCGCAGCGGAGGGACCGTCCGGGCGACCGGCATGTCCTCCGAACGGGTGTTATGTGCCGGGAGGTTGCTTCGGCCGGGCCGGGGCCTACTGCCCGTGGGCGTCGAGGAAGGCCTCGAGCCCCGCCAGGTCGTCCGTGTTCAAGTGGTCGACGCCGGCGGCGAGGAGCTCGCCCCACACCGCGTCGCGCGCCGGACCCGCCAGATCGGGCGTCGCCCAGAAACGGACGCGCTGCCCACGCTTGTGCGCGGTCGAGACGATGCCGCGCAGCTTGTCGCGCTCGGCGGCGGGCATCGCGCCCACGCCCTGCCAGCTGAAGTTGAGCGTCCAGTTGTCGCTGATCAGCGGGATGAGCGAGGCGGGTGCCGCGCTGCCCAGGTCGGCGAGGCGGCCGTCGTAGAAGGCGCGGCGCACGCGCTGGGCCTCCATGGGCGCGCGGGCGGCCCGGTCGCCGGATATCACCGCGGTCACGGCGCCGCGGCGCACCTTGCCGTGGGAGTACGTGGTGAACAGGTGCCGGTAGCGCCGCAGATGCCGGTCCAGTTCCAGGTAGGTCGCCGCGCCCTCGGTCTTGATGTCGATCAGGAGCTGGAAGGGGGTGCGGTGGTACCCGCGGTACACGGAGCCGTGGTGGGCGCGGACGCGGGCCGCCAGGGGGCCAAGGTAGAGCGATTCGAGGGTGCGGGCGGGGTCGAGGTCGATCGGGTCGTGCGCGACCAGGAGCTGCCCGTCGACGAGGTAGATGTCGGCCTCGACGCTGCCGAAGCGGTGGTCGAGCGCGTCGAACAGCGGCCGGGGGTGCTCGTAGTCGTTGTGCGCGTGCGCGCGGATGAGAGGGCGGGGGTGGTGTCCTCGCTCGCTTGCCTGGGCGTACGCGGGGACGGCGGCGGTGCCGGCGAGTGCGGCACCGATGGTGAGGGCTCTACGACGGGTGATGAGTGCCACGAAGACTCCCGGAAAGGGCATGAGGACGACGGGCGGGCCTCAGTGAGTATGAGGCCATGCACGCGTCAAGAAACCCCTTGGCGACGGGAGTTGGAACTATCGACGCCCCGCGTTCACCGCGGACGCCTCACGCGACCCGGGGGGTCTCAAGTGGGGTCTTGAGCGGGGTCTCCCGTGGGGTCTCCCCCACCAGCTCGCTCCAGTGGACCGTCCGCTCGCACCACCGCTCGAGAAGCACCCGGTCATGGCCCACCGCGAGCAGACCGGCGCCGTTCTGGCGCCGGTACTCCTCCACGGCGTGCACGAGTGCCGCCGTCGTCGAGGCGTCGAGCATCGCCGTCATCTCGTCGCAGATCAGCCAGCGGGGGCGGAGCACGAGGGCGCGGGCCAGGCAGGCGCGCTGCAACTGACCGTCGCTGACCTCGTGCGGCCTGCGGCCCAGGAGGTCCTCGCCGAGGCCGACCGTGGCCGCCAACCCCCGTACCCGCGCGGCGGCTTCGCTGCCACGCCCGGTCGCGCGCAGCGGCTCGGCGATCAGGTCCGTGAGGGTGAGGCGCGGGTCGGCGGAGAGGCGGGGCTGCTGGAAGACGACGCCGAAGGCGGTGCGCTGGGCGCGGGGGGCGCGGTGCCGCCAGCCGCGGGCCCGCTCGCCGTCGATGACGACGCGGCCCGCGTCGGGCTTGTGCAGCAGCGCGGCGACCCGGGCCAGGGTCGACTTGCCGCAGCCGCTGGGCCCGAGGAGGCCGACCGAGGCGCCGGGCGCGAGGGTGAGGTCCACGCCGCGCATGACGGGGGCGCGGCGGTCGTATCCGGCGGTGATCGACAGGAGTTCAAGCACGGGGTGCCTCCAGCACGGCCGCCGTCCGAGGGTGGTGGCAGGCGACCCCGTCCACGGTGCGCGGCACGGTTTCGCAGGTCTCGTCCGCGCCGGCGCAGCGCGCGGCGAACGCGCATCCTGCCGGCAGCGCGGAGAGTTCGGGCGGCATGCCGGGGATGGGCGTGAACTCACGCTCGGGCAGGGCGTTCAGGAGGCCGCGGGCGTAGGGGTGCCGGGGCCCGGGGGCGCCGAAGAAGTCCGCGGCGTCGGCCAGTTCGACGATGCGGCTCGCGTACATCACGGCGACGCGGTCGGCGATGCGCTCGGCGGCGGCCAGGTCGTGGGTGATCAGGAGCAGCGCCCGGTCCTCGCCGACGTGCTTGCGCAGCTCGTCCACCGTGCGGTCGACGAGGTCACGGTCCAGGCCCGTCGTCGGCTCGTCGGCGAGCAGCAGCGGCGCGTCGCCGATGAGGGCGAGCGCGGTGGCGGCGCGCTGGGCGAGCCCTCCGGAGAGTTCGTGCGGGTAGCGGTCCAGGTGCCCGGCGGGGAACGCGGCGCGCTCGGCGGCGTCCTCGGCGGCCTTGCGCAGCTGCGGGCGGCGTACGTCCGCCAGCTCCCGCAGGGTCTCCTCCAGCTGGGCGCGGACGGTGCGCACCGGGGTGAGGTGCGCGGCCGGGCTCTGCGGCACGAGGCCGACGCGCCGTCCGCGGACCGTGCGGGCCAGGGTGCGCTCGTCGGCGGTCAGCAGGTCGACGTCGCCGATGAGCGCGGACCCGGCGGTCTCCGCGTTCCGCGGAAGCAGCCCGAGCAGCGCGGAGGCGAGCACGGACTTGCCACAGCCGCTCTCGCCGACGAGGGCCAGGCACTCCCCCGCCGCGAGGTCGAAGTGGGCGTCGGTGACGGCGGAGACGAAGGTGTCGCCGCGCATGCGGAACCGTACGGAGAGATTTCGCACGGAAAGCACCGGGGACGAGAGAGGTGGGGACGACAGTGGCTCGGTCACAGCATCAGCTCCGATCGGCGCCGGGGGTTGATCCGTTCCCGCCAGGCGCCCGCGAGGCCCGCGATGGCCAGGGTGGGCACGATGATGAACAGGCCGGGGAAGAGGGTCGGCCACCAGTCCCCGGCGAGGAGCGAGCCGCGCGCGCTCTGCACGAGGGTGCCGAGGCTCGCCTGGTGGGTGGGCAGTCCGAGCCCGAGGAAGGAGAGCGCGGACTCGTGCCAGATGGCGTGCGGCACCATCAGGACGGCGGCCAGGCCCGCCTGCGGGAGCACGCCGGGCAGCAGGTGGCGCACGGTCACGCGCATCCGCGAGGCGCCGCCGGAGATGGCCGCGTCGATGTAGGGGCGTGACCGCAGCGAGAGCACCTCGGCGCGCACGATGCGGGCCGTGGACAGCCAGTGCGTGAGCGCCACCGAGACGACCACCGGCCAGACACCGGGCCGGAACATCGCCACGATGAAGATGCCGAGCAGCAGGTGCGGCACGGACGAGAAGACGTCCACGAGCCGCATCACGATCCGGTCGACCCAGCCGCCCGACGCGGCGGCGAGCGCGCCCACGGCGGTGCCGATAACGGTCGCGACGACGGCCGCCACCACGCCCACGAGGAGCGAGACCCGCAGCCCGTACACGCAGCGCAGGAGCAGGCCGCGTCCCACGTCGTCGGTGCCGAAGGGGTGGTCCCAGGAGGGCGGTTGCAGCTTGGCCGCCAGGTCGACGGCCTGTTCGTCGAGGTTGACCAGCGGGGGCACGAGGAGGACGGCGAGGACCACCGCCGCAACGATCACCGCGGAGGAACGCACCCGCCACGCACGCGTGGAGCGAGTCTTCGACGCGCTCCCCAGGGAGGCGCGCCAGGTCGTCGTCTCAGCCATCGAATCCCACCCTCGGGTCGGCGAGGCCGTACAGCAGGTCGGCCAGGAGGTTGCCGAGGAGCACCGCGGCCGTGGCGAGGACGGTGAGCGCGGCGAGCAGCGGGAAGTCCACGGCGGTCGCGGCGGAGACGGTGGCCGCGGCGATGCCGGGCCAGCTGAAGACGGTCTCCACCAGGAGCGCCCCGGTGATCAGTTCGGGCACGCGGGAGCCGATCAGCGTGAGCACCGGCAGCATGCCCGAGCGCAGTGCGTGCCCGAGCAGGACCGTGCGTTCCGCGAGGCCACGCGCGCGTGCGCCGCGGACGGGGTCGTCGCCGAGTGCGTCGCCGACCCCTTGGCGTACGTAGAGCACGAACCACGGGAGCTGCGAGATCGCCAGGACGGCGGCGGGCAGCACCAGGTGGCTGGCGACCTGTCCGGCGGTCACGGCCGAACTGGCGGTGTCCGTGAGCCCGCCGGACGGCAATATCCCGAGCTTGAGGGCGAACAGCCAGACGGCGAGCAGGCCGATCCAGAACGGCGGGGCGGCTTCGAGGGTGTACGCGAGCGAGGTCACGGCACGGTCGAGCCAGCCGCCGGGTCGGCGCGCGGCGAGCACACCGAGCGTGGTGCCGACGAGGATCGCGAGCAGGAACGCCGTGGCGGCGAGCAGCACGGACCAGCCGATGCGTTCGCCGATGACGTCGGAGACGGGCTGGCGCAGGGTGCTCGAATCCCCGAGGTCGCCGTGCACGGCGGATGTCAGCCAGTCCCACCAGCGCTGCGTGAGCGGCTGGTCGACGCCGAGGTTGTGACGCAGCTGGTCGAGGTTCTCCTGCGACGCGGTGAGCCCGGCCGTGCCCGCGTACGCCTTGACGGGGTCGAAGGGCGACGCGGCGGCGATGGCGAAGACGCCGAAGGTCACGGCGAGCAGGACCGGGACGGCGAACAGGGCCCGCCGTCCCGTCATGCGCGCCATCGGCCCCCAGGGGAGCTTTTGGAGCGCGGTTCTCACTTCTTCGGCTGCCAGTCCTCGACGTTCCACCACGGCCCGGACGCGAGGCCGTGGTCGTGCGGCTCGATCTGGGTGGTCAGGTCGCCGAAGCGCTTGTCGACGACGTAGAGGTGGTCGATGTGGGTGAGGAAGGTGTAGCCCGGGTTCTTCACCAGCTCGCGCTGGATGGTGTCGTACGCGGCCTGCCGCTTGGCGTGGTCGCCGCTCTCGCGGGCCTCGTCGAGCGCCTTGTCGACCTTGGGGTTGTCGTAGTGGGCCATGTTGTTGAAGCCGTCACCCGCGAGCGAGGACTTCAGGAGGGTGTACTGGTCGAAGTCCGGGTCGGCCGGGGAGCCGCCGCCCGCGAGGACCGCGTCCTTGGGCATGCGCGGCTCGATGACCTCCCACGTGCCTGCCTGCACCTCCACCTTGATGCCGATCTTCTTGGCGTCGGAGGCGTAGGCGAGGGCGTGGTCCTGGCGGAGCTTGTCGCCGGAGAGGTACCAGAGCGGGAACTTCGCCTGGACGCCGTCCTTCTCGCGGATGCCGTCCTTGCCCGGCTTCCAGCCCGCCTTGTCGAGGATCTTCTTCGCCTGGGCCAGGTCGTGCTTGCGCTCGGTGCCCCTGGTGAACCAGGGGCTGTCGGTCGGGACCGGGCCGTAGGCCTCCTTGCCCGCGCCGTCCAGGATCGAGTCGACCATGGCCTTGCGGTCGACGCCGGTGTCCAGGGCGCGCCGGATGTCGGTGTCCCCGGCGACCTTGTTGCCGGTGGGCAGGGTCACCACGCGGTAGTCGAAGGTCGTGGCGGCGTACGACTTCTTGTTGCCGTCGCTCTCGTACTTCTTGGCGAGGTTGGGCGGCAGGATCGCGCCGTCGAGCTCACCGGCGTCGAGCCGGGTGGCGCGGATGTCGTCGTCCTTGATGATCGCCATGGTAAAGTTCTTGACCTTCGGCGCGCCGCCCCAGTAACCGGGGTTGGCCCGGAAGGTGAGCTTCTCGCCCTTGGACCACTTCACCAGCTTGTATGGGCCCGTGCCGACCGGCTTGGTGGTGAACTCACCGGTGTTCACGTCCTGCTTGCCCGCTATGTGCTCGGGCGCGATCGGCAGGACGGTGCGCTCGGCGAACGGCGCGTAGGGGTACTTGAGGTGGAAGACGACGGTGTCGTCGCCCTTCGCCTCGACGTTCTTGACGGCGTCGAGCTCGGTCTTGGCGGCGTTGTTCGTCTTCTTGTCGAGGATCGTCTCGTACGTGAAGACGACGTCCTTGGACGTGAAGGGCTTGCCGTCGCTGAACTTGACGCCCTTGCGCAGCTTGAAGGTGTAGCTCTTGCCGTCGTCGCCGACCTTGGGCAGCTCGGCCGCGAGGGCGGGCTTCAGCTTCATGTCGACGTCGTGCGTGAGCAGACCGTCGAAGATCTTGGAGTTGCCGTCCTTGCCGTAGCCGAGGAGCGGGCTCAGGGTGTCCGGCTCGTACGCGATGCCGACGACGGCGGAGTCCTTGGCGCCACCCGCGCTCTTGCCGTCGCCCGGGGCCGAACAGGCCGATGCGGCGACCGCCAGTGAGGCGGCCGCCGCTACCGCGCCCGTACCCCGTATCGATCGGGCCCTCATGCTCCACACCCCAACTGAAGATCAAACGTTATTGCGAACGGGTCGCAATTATGCCTCATGTAATGGGTGGGTAAAACGTGTGGTCCATACCGAGTGGATCACGGCGTTCGGGCTGCCGTGAGGGGTCAGGGAGCCGGCAGATGCACGCGGACGGCCAACTCCTCCCGGTGGCGCCCCACCGTGCCGAGCGCGATCGAGTCGGCCTTGGCCCGCTTGAGGTAGAGGTGCACGGGGTGCTCCCACGTCATGCCGATGCCGCCGTGCAGTTGGAGCGCCTCCTCGGCGATGTGCACCGTGGCCGGTGACGCGTAGGCCTGCGCGAGAGCCGCCGCGACATCGGCGTCCTCGTCCTTGGCGGCGAGGGTGTCGGCCGCGTTGCGGGCGGCGGCGCGGAGGTTGACCACCTCGAGCCAGAGCTGGGCCAGGCGGTGCTTGAGCGCCTGGAAGGACCCGACGGGCCGGTTGAACTGGTGCCGCTCCTTCGTGTGGCGGACCGTCTCGGTCAAGCACCAGTCGGCGAGGCCCAGTTGCTCGGACGCCAGGAGACCGGCCCCCGCGCGCAGGCCTTGCCGGACGGCGGGTTCGGCCTCGGGACCGACCGCACGCGCGCGTACTCCCTCGAGGGTGACCGTGGCGAGCGGCCGCGTGAGGTCGAGCGAGGTCTGCGGCGCGACGCTGACGCCCGCGTCCTCGGCGTCCACCGCGTACAGCCCGGCGTCCGTCGGCACGAGGAACACATCGGCGGCGACGGCGTCGGCGACCCCGGTGACGCTTCCGTGCAGGGCGCCGCTCTCCGCGCGTACGTCGGGCAGGGCGCCGCCAGGAGCGGTGGTCAGGGGCACGGCGAGCACGCCGACCGTGCGTCCCGACGCGAGCGCGCCGATGAGTTCCCTCGCCGCGTCGCCGTCGCAGGCCAGCAACGTCTCGGTCGCGATGACGGCGCTGGTCAGATAGGGCACGGGCGCCACCGCGCGGCCCAACTCCTCCAGGACGACGGCGGCTTCGCGGTGCGTGGCGCCCTGACCGCCGAGGTCCTCGGGCACGAGCAGGCCCGCGAGCCCCATGCCGTCCGTGAGCGCCTTCCACAGCTCACGGTCGTGCGGCTCGGCGGTCTCGGTGCGGGCGAGCACGGCGGTGGCGTCGCAGTGGTCGGCCATCAGGCCGCGCACCACCGAGCGCAGCGCCTCCTCCTCTTCGGAGTACAGCAGGTCGCGCTGGGCGGGCTGCGAGATCTGTGGGGGCTGCGTACTCATCGGGCGAGGTCCTTCCAGGCGACGTCCTTGTCGGTGCGTGGCTCGGAGGGCAGTCCGAGCACGCGCTCGGCGACGATGTTGAGCAGCACCTCGCTCGTGCCGCCCTCGATGCTGTTGCCCTTGGCTCGCAGATAGCGGTAGCCCGCGTCACGGCCGACGAAGTCGACCTTCGCGGGCCGCCGCATCGTCCAGTCCTCGTACAACAGCCCTTCCTCGCCCAGGAGTTCCACCTCCAGGCCGCTGATCTCCTGGTTCAAACGGGCGAACCCGAGCTTCATGCCCGAGCCCTCCGGACCCGGATGCCCCGCGACGAGCTGCTGCCGCAGGCGCTCTCCGGTGACCCGGGCGACCTCGGCCTCCACCCACAGCTTGAGGAGCCGCTGGTGCAGGTCGTGCGTGCGCAGCTCGGGGCGCTCGCGCCAGGCCTCGACGACCGGGCCGATCATGCCGCCCTCCCGCGGGATGCGGCTGCCGCCGATGGACACGCGCTCGTTCATGAGGGTGGTCTGCGCGACCTTCCAGCCGTCGCCGATCTCACCCAGGCGGTGCGCGTCCGGGATGCGTACGTCGGTGAGGAAGACCTCGTTGAACTCGGCCTCGCCGGTGATCTGCCGCAGCGGCCGCACCTCGACACCCGGGTCGGTCATGTCGCAGACGAAGTAGGTGATGCCGCGGTGCTTGGGCACCTCCGGGTCGGTGCGGGCGATGAGGATGGCCCAGCGGGCGGCGTGCGCGCCGGACGTCCACACCTTCTGCCCGTTGACCACCCAGACGTCCCCGTCACGGACGGCTCGCGTCCCCAAGGCGGCGAGGTCGGACCCGGCGCCGGGCTCGCTGAAGAGCTGGCACCACACCTCGTCGCCGACCCACAGCGGCCGCAGGAAGCTGCGCTTCTGCTCCTCGGTGCCGAAGCGCAGGATGGTCGGCGCGGCCATGCCGAGGCCGATGCCGATGCGGCGCGGGTCGTTGTCGGGCGCGCCCGCGGCCTCCAACTCGGCGTCCACGACGGCCTGCAGGGAACGCGGGGCACCGATCCCGCCGAGCCCCTCGGGGTAGTGCACCCAGGCGAGACCGGCGTCGAAGCGTGCCTTCAGGAAGGCCGCGCGTTCCGTCGTGGCCGGCGGGTGCGCGGCGAGGAACTCCTGGGTGCGGCTGCGCAGTTCGGCGGCATCCGTCATGCGCCGGCTCCCTCGGGGATCACGGCCACCCGCCCCGTGGTGACGCCGTCCGCGACCCGCTGGACGGCGGCGGCCGCGTCGCTCAGCGGCACGCGCTCGCTGATCAGCGGCTTGATGGCGCCCTTGGCCGCGAGCTGGGTGAGCTCCTCGTGGCAGCGGAGGATCGCCTGCGGGTCCTTGGTGTTGTAGAGGCCCCAGTGCAGTCCGAGGACCGCGTAGTTCTTCACCAGGGCGTGGTTGAGCGCGGGCGTCGGGATGACGCCGCTCGCGAAGCCGACGACGATGATCCGTCCCTCGAAGGCGACGCACTTCGTGGACTGCGTGTACGCGTCGCCGCCCACGGGGTCGTAGATGACATCGGCGCCGCGGCCGCCGGTGGCTTCCTTGACCGCGCCGATGACGTTCTCCGTGCGCCGGTCGATGACCAGGTCGCAGCCGAGTTCCCGCGCGACCTCGGCCTTCGTCGCGCCGCCGACGACGCCGATGACCTTGGCGCCCGCCGCCTTGCCGAGCTGGACGGCGGCGCTGCCGACACCACCGCCGGCCGCGTGCACCAGGAGGGTCTCGCCCTCCTGGAGGTGCGCCCGGCGGTGCAGGCCGAACCAGCCCGTCTGGTAGCCGATGTGCAGCGCGGCGGCCTCTGCGTCGTCCAGGGCGTCGGGCGCGGGCAGCACGGCCGCGGCGTCGGCGAGCGCGTACTCGGCGAAGCCGCCGTACGGGAGGGCGGGGTTGGCGATCACGCGCCGCCCGTCCTCGGTCTCGCCGCAGATCTCCACGCCGGGCGTGAACGGCAGCGGGGGCGTGACCTGGTACTGCCCGCGGCAGAGCAGGGCGTCCGGGAAGTTGATGTTGGCGGCGCGGACCTTGAGGAGCAGTTGTCCCTCGCCGGGCACCGGCCGGTCCACGTTCTCGAGGCGCATCACCGCGCTCGGCTCGCCGTTCTGGTGCACTTGCCATGCCTGCATGCGGGGCCTCCACGGGGCTTTCGTAGACCGGGCTCCGTCGCATACTAAGCGGTCGCTTGCAGGCAGGGGAACCGTCTCGTCACTCCGTTTCGCGCTGCTGCCGGGAAGGCCGTGCCCGTACGTGCATCCGCTCGCCCTGCGGCCCGAACAGGCTGAGGAATTCCGCGGGCCCCTCCCCCGTGGATCCGAACCAGTGCGGCAGCCGGGTGTCGAACTCCGCGGCCTCGCCCGCCGTGAGGACCACGTCATGGTCGGCGAGCACGAGCCGCAGGCGGCCGGACAGCACGTACAGCCACTCGTATCCCTCATGGGTCTTGAGGTCGGGCTCCGGGGAACGCTGGGGCTCGAACACCTTGTACGCCTGGAGACCGCCGGGCTGGCGGGTCAGCGGGACCATCGTGCGGCCGTGCCGGACGATCGGCTTGGCCCGGACCCGCGGGTCGCCGACGGGCGGGGCGCCGACCAGCTCGCCCAAAGGGACCTGGTGGGCGCGGGCGATGGGCAGCAGGAGTTCGAGGCTGGGCTTGCGCCGGCCGGACTCCAGGCGCGAGAGGGTGCTCACGGAGATCCCCGTGACGTCGGCGAGGCCCGCGAGCGTCGCGCCGCGCTCCTTGCGGATCCTCCGCAGGCGGGGGCCCACCTCGGCGAGAACACCGTCGAGGTTCGCGCTGCCGTCATCGTTCTCTGTCTCAGCCATCTCTCTATTGCAGTATCGGCAAACTTGATTGTCAATCCCGCATGGCTGGTGCGACGGTCTCCGTGGAGGTGGTCTCGATGGACAGCAGGAACAGCACGTACGACGTACTCGTCATCGGCGGCGGCGCGGCGGGGCTCAGCGCGGGGCTCGTCCTCGGCCGGTCTCGGCGCCGCACACTGATCGTGGACGCGGGCGAACCGCGCAACGCGCCCGCCGCGCACATGCAGGGCTACCTGTCGCGGGACGGCATGCCGCCCGTCGAGTTCCTCGCCGTGGGGCGCCGGGAGGTCGAGGCGTACGGCGTGGAGTTCGCCCACGACCGGGTCACGGCCGTGCGGCCCGACGGCTCCGGTCGGTTCGAGGCCGACCTGGCGGGCGGCCGCTCCGTGCACGCTCGCCGGGTCGTCCTGGCCACGGGCCTGGTCGACGCGCTGCCGGACGTGGCGGGCGTCGCCGAACGCTGGGGCCGCGACGTGCTTCACTGCCCGTACTGCCACGGCTGGGAGGTGCGCGACCAGCCCTTCGGTGTGATCGCGTCGCCGGTCACGGGCATTCACCAGGCCCTCCTCGTCACCCAGTGGTCCAAGGACGTGACGCTCTTCGCGCACACCGCGGGGGAGCTGTCCGCCGAGGACCGGGAGAAGCTGGCCGTCGCCGGGGTCACGGTGGTGGAGGGCGAGGTGGCCGGACTCGACGTGGTGGACGACCGCCTGGCGGGGGTGCGGCTGGCGGACGGCCGGGTGGTCCCGCGCTCCGTGCTCTTCGTGGAGGCGGGGGCGGTCCCGCGGAACGAGCCGGCCGCCCAGCTCGGCGCGGCCATCCAGGACACCCCCTTCGGGCCCTACCCGTCCGTGGACCCGGTCGGCCGCACGAGCGTTCCCGGGGTGTGGGCCGTGGGCAACGCGGCGGGACCCAAGGTGCAGGTGATCAACGCGGCCGCCGCGGGGTACCAGGCCGGACTCATGATCAACAACGAGCTCGTCCTCGCGGACATCGACGAGGGGGTGGCGGCGCGAAGGAGGGAGGACGACATGAACCCCTCGCGGGTATGACGTCCCCTGCGGGCAGGAAGTCCTCTGCGGGCATGGAGCTTTGAAGCGTTACGCGGTATCGATGCGGCCATGACGGACGACACGAACGAGGGTGTCCTGCCGGGTCTCCCTGCCCCTGCCCCGCCGGGCACGAGCGCCCTGCCCGAGGGGACGTACGACGGATCAGTCGTCCTCGTGACCGGCGGCGGCAGCGGCCTCGGCAAGGCGATCGCCACGGAGTTCGCACGGCTCGGGGCGGATCTCGTGATCGCCGGCCGCAAGGAGGAGCGCCTGAAGGCCGCGCGGGACGAACTCGCGGGCCTCGGCGGGCGGGTGGCGGCCACCCCGTGCGACATCCGGGACCCCGATCGCGTCGCCGAGGTCTTCGACGCGGCCCAGGAGGCGTACGGCCCGCCGGACGTCCTGGTGAACAACGCGGCGGCGAACTTCCCCGTGCCCGCCGAGGACATGTCCCCGAACGCCTGGCGCTCGGTCGTGGACATCACGCTGAACGGAACGTTCTTCATGACGCGGGAGTTCGCCCGCCGCCATCTCGCGGCGGGCACACCCGGCTCCGTCATCAACATCGGGGCGTCGTACGCCTGGACGGGCGGCCCCGGCTTCGCGCACAGCGCGGCGGCCAAGGCGGGCGTGAAGAGCCTCGTCGAGAGCCTGGCGGTGGAGTGGGGCCCGTACGGCATCCAGGTCAACGGCCTGGTGCCGGGTCTGATGCCGCACGAGGACATGACCGCCGACATCCGCGGCAACCTCGACCGGGCCGCGACCACGGAGGAGTACGAACCGGGCGCGCATCGCCGGGACCTGGTCTCCCGCCAGCCCGCCCTGCGTGTCGGCGCCCCGCGCGAACTGGGCTGGGCCGCGACCTTCCTGGCCTCGCCCTACGCCCGCTTCATCACCGGGCACACGCTGGTGGTCGACGGCGCGAACTGGCAACGGCGGGGGTTGGTGAGCCCGGAGGTGGTGACGGTGCGGGAGCAGATGGGGCGGGGTCGGTTCGGGGGATAGCGGGCCCCCTGCTCGCCGCGCGAGCAGACGAGAAGCGGACGCGTGGGAGGGGATGGGGGCGCCTCGCATCCCAGCGTCCCCGACCGCGCCGCCCGGCGCGACCCTGCTCCCCTCGCGGCAGCGGTGGCGGCTACTTGCCCTCGAACCGCGCTGTCCGCCGCTCCCTCTTCGCCGCGTACCCAGCACGCGAGTCCTCGGACGTCAGCGTGATCGCCGCGTTCATCGCGACCCGGTCGAGAGCCGCGTCCATCCCCGCGTCCGCGTAGGCGTCGATGCCCCGCTTGATGCCCTGGACGGCCAGCGGTCCGTTCGCCGCGATCTCCGCGGCCACATCCCGGGCCGTCTTGGCCAACTCATCCACGGGCGTGACGAGTTGGACGAGCCGCAGGCGTTCGGCCGTGGCCGCGTCGATGCGGCGTCCGGTGAGCGAGAGCAGCTTGGCCCAGCCCGCACCGGCCTCGCGCGCGATGCGCAGATCGCCGCCCGCGTCCACCGCGACACCGATCTGCGCCTCGGGAAGCGCGAACACCGCGTCGTCGGACGCGATCCGCACGTCCGCCATCAGCGCGAGTTCGAAGCCGAACCCGAGGCAGTACCCCTGCACGGCGGCGACGACGGGCTGCGGAAGGCCGGCGAAGGTGCGGAAGCGTTCGTGGACCCAGCGCAGGGCCTCGTAGTAGTTGCGCGTGCGCTCGGAGCCCGAGCGGCCTTCGACGGCGCCGCCGCTGTGCGCGGTGACGTCGATCCCCGCGCAGAAGGCCCGCCCCTCCGCCCGCAGCAGCACCGCTCTGATCGAGTCGTCGAAACGGATCCGGTCGGCGAAGAGGCCCAACTGGCGCGTGGACTCCCAGCTCCACGCGTTGAGCTTCTGCGGGCGGCAGAGGGTGAGGATGCCGAGGCCGTCCTCGATGTCGAGGCGCAGCCGCTCCTCACCCTCCGGGATGTCCGTGCCGATGGTGTCGATCATCCAGCACCAGCTCCTGCCTATGTTTCTGACGATCCGTCAGCGACATGACGCGCCGTCAGCTTAGTGGCGGGGGCTCAGCACCAGAAGGCTTCGTCAGCGGCCGAAGACCTCGAAGGACACCGCGGGCTTCCCGCCGAAGCGCGGCGCCACGCTCTGCGCGTTGCCGGTCAGGAACTCCCGGCAGTACTTCTCGGGGTCCTCCTGGGTCAACCCCTCGATGTACGTGCGGTGTTCGAGCAGCGAGCGCACCGAGCGTTCGAGCCCTGCCGTGGCGTCCGCGGCGTGCGTGGGCGACGAGGAACCGGCGACGGCCACCCAGCGCACACCGTTCCAGGGTTCGAGCGCGTCCTCCTCGATCAGCTCGGGGAAGATCCAGCGGTTGCCCGCGTCGGCCACGGCGTCCAGGGTGGCGCGGCCGACGGCGACGTGGTCCGGGGTGTTCCAGGCGACGCCGCCCCATGTGTCGCGGTGGTTGAGCGTGATCACGAGTTCGGGCCGGTGCCTGCGGACCGCGGCGGCAATGTCCCGGCGCAGCGCGATCCCGTACTCGATCACGCCGTCCTTGTGGTCGAGGAACTCGACGGCCGACACGCCCACGACGGCCGCGCTCGCCCGCTGCTCGCGCTCGCGCAGCGGGCCGCACGTGGCGGGATCGAGGGTGTCGATGCCCGCCTCACCTCGACTGGCCAGGAGGTAGGCGACCTCGCGCCCGCCGTCCGTCCATCCGGCGATCGCGGCCGAGCAGCCGTACTCCAGGTCGTCGGGGTGGGCGACGACGGCAAGGGCCCGCTGCCAGTCCTCGGGCATGGGCGTGAGCTGGTCGTTCTCGTTCAACGGCTCTGTCATGCCCGCAGCCTAACCGCGCGGGACCCCGTCGCGGCGGGCTCAGGCCTCGCCCCTCGCGAGGGCGAGAAGCCGGTCCAGGACGCGCGGCGAACCCACCCGGAGCCCGTCGTGCTCGTACTCGTCGGTGACCCAGGTCCGCAGGCCGCGGATGGAGCGGGCGGTGCGCAGTGAGTGGCCGGTGTCGACGTACATGTCGTCGTGGTAGATCGCAGCGGCGGCCGGCACCTCGTTCGCGGCCAGGCGCGCCGTGTCGTACAGGGGCGCCCAACCGGTGCGCGCGGCAAGGATGTCGGCGGTCTCCCGCAGCGGCCGCAGGGCCGGGTCGCAGTCGAACTGCCAGCGCTGGACGGCTTCCCCGGTGAAGAGAAGCGGGGCATCCCCGGCGAGCGCCTTGCCGGGGTCGAACTGCGGGAACTCGCCGCGCACCCGCTGGGCCGACCAGTCGGTGGGGCGCTCGCCCTGGCCGTAGATGGTCTCGTGCAGGAGGGCGAAGAGCGGGTGTGCGCGGTGCGAGAGGGCGGCCTGTACGGCTTCCCGGAAGGCATCGGAGAGCGTGTGGCCGGACGGGGTCCGCACGAAGGCGTCCTCGAGGAGATAGTGCAGGCGGTGGCTGCCGTCGCTCATGCCGAGCAGCATGCCGAGGGACTGGAACGCCTCGACGGTGAGCCGGTAGCCGCCGTCGAGCACCGTCTCGTGCTCGGCGAGGTGTTCGGCGATGCGGCGGGCGCGCTCGATGTCCTGGGGGTAGCGGGCGTAGTGGGCGGCCGTCTTGCGCTCCATGCGCGGATAGGCGGCGCGGTAGACGTCGTCCGCGTGGCCGTCGAGTGCGGGCAGGCCGCCGGTGATGAGGGCGGTGTGCAGTCCTTCGGGGGCCGCCGAGAGGTAGTGGGTCGCGCAGAAACCGCCGAAGCTCTGGCCGAGGACGGTCCAGGGGGCGCCGCCGGTCAGCTCGCGCCGGATCAGCTCGCAGTCGCGGACGATGGAGTCGGCGCGAAAGTGCGTCAGGTAGTCGGCCTGCTCGCGGGGTCCGCCGCGCAACGGGAGCGTCTGGCGCGTCGCCGGCGTGGAGCTGCCGGTGCCGCGCTGGTCGAGGAGCAGCACCCGGTAGTCCTGCAGGGCCCTGCCCAGCCATGCCTCCTTGCCCACGAACCGGTTGGCCCCGAATCCCGGGCCGCCCTGGAGGTACACCAGCCACGGCAGGTCGGCCCCGTGGTCCCCGTGGGCGCTCGCCACGGCCTCGCGGGCGAAGACCTCGATCCGCTCCCCCGCCGGGTCGTCGTGGTCGAGGGGCACGAAGAAGCGGTGGTCGGTGAGGACGACGCCGGGCTGGCGGTAGGAGGCGGTGACGCTGGCGGCGGGGGTCAAGAGGGCTCCTGGGCGGACGCGGAACGGGACACTTCGCCCCAGTTCAGCACACCCGCCGCGGGGGTCGTCAGCGGGGCACCAGGCTGGAGCGCCGCACCACCAGCTCCGGCTGGAGCACCACGCGCCGGTGATCATGGTCATCGGCGTCGGTGTCCGACTCGGTCTCCTCCAGGAGGAGTTCCGCGGCCATCGCGCCCATCTTGACGGCGGGCTGGCGCACCGAGGTGAGCGGGACGACGGCCGCGGCGGCGAACTCGATGTCGTCGTAGCCGACGATGGCGATGTCCTCGGGCACGCTCACCCCGGCCGCGTACATCGCCTGCAGCACCCCCAGGGCGAGCAGGTCGTTGGCGCAGAAGACGGCGGTCGGCCGCTCGGCGAGGCCGAGGACGCGGGCGCCCGCGTCACGTCCGGCGGCCACGTCGAGGCGCTCGGTGGGCAGTTCCCGCAGCGCCGAGGCGGGCAGACCGGCCTCCGCGAGGGCTTGCAGCGCCCCTTCCCTGCGGTCCTTGACCTGGTTGAGTCCGGGCGGGCCGCTCACGTACGCGATGCTGCGATGCCCCGTGTCGAGGAGATGGCGCACCGCGAGGGCCCCGCCCAGGACGTCGTCCACGGAGACGGAGCACTCGGTGGCGCCCTCGGCGACCCGGTCGACCAGGACGAACGGAATGTCGTGCCTGCGGAAGGCCTCGATGTTGCGGCCCGTCGCGTCGGCCGGGGTCAGCAGAACACCACGTACCCGCTGTTCGGCGAAGAGCGCCAGATATTCGGCCTCTTCGGAGGGGCTCTGTCCGCTGTTGCACATCATGACGCGCAGCCCCGCGTCGCGCGCGGCCCGCTCGGCGCCGCGCGCGACGTCCACGAAGAAGGGGTTGCCCATGTCGAGCACGAGCAGCGCCATGATGCGGCTCTGGCCCGCCCGCAGCTGCCGTGCGGACTCGCTGCGGACGTAGCCGAGCCGGTCGATCACGGACTGCACCCGGTGGCGCGTCTCTTCGGAGACGACGTCCGGGCGGTTGATCACGTTCGACACGGTGCCCACCGACACGCCGGCGTGCTTCGCCACGTCTTTGATGCCGACCATGCGTCCCCTTGTTCCGTTGCGCGTGCGGTGCATTGTGCACCGCCGCGGGCGATCCCCTCAGAATTTGTACTGGTCGATGTTCTTCTTGTCGAAAACGGTCGGTTCGCCGAGATCGACGACTCCCTTGTCGCCGATGGTGAAGCTGCCGAGATCTCCGGCCTCGAACTTCTCGCCCTTCTTGCCGGTGATCTGGCCGGACTTCAGGGCCACGGCGGTGTGCGCGGCGAGCGCGCCGAGCTTGGCCGGGTCCCACAGCTCGAAGCCCTCGACGGTGCCGTTCTTCACGTACTGGCGCATGTCGTTGGGCGTGCCGAGGCCGGTGAGCTTCACCTTGCCCTTGTATTTCGATCCCGAAAGGTACTGGGCGGCGGCTTTGATGCCGACGGTCGTGGGCGAGATGATCCCGGCGAGCTTCGGGTGCTCCTGGAGAAGTCCCTGGGTCTGCTGGAAGGACTGCTGGGCGTCGTCGTTGCCGTAGGCGGTCTTCACCAGCTTCATGTTCTTGTACTTGGGCTTCCTCAGCTCGTCCTTCATGTAGCGGATCCAGGTGTTCTGGTTCGTCGCGGTCTGGGCGGCGGAGAGGATCGCGATGTCGCCCTTGTAGCCGAGCTGCTTGCCGAGCAGCTCCACCTGGGTGCGGCCGAGCGCCTCGGCGCTGGACTGCGAGACGAAGACGTCACGGCACCCCGGGTTGGTGTCCGAGTCGTACGTGACGACCTTGATGTCGTTCTTCATGGCCTGCTTGAGGGCGGTGCACAGGGCGCCGGGGTCCTGCGCGGAGACGGCCATGGCGTCGACCTGCTGCTGGGTGAGCGTGTTGACGTAGGAGACCTGCCCGCTGGTGTCGGTGGCGCTGTTGGGGCCTGTCTCCTTGTACGAGGAGCCGAGGTCCTTGAGTGCCTTCTCGCCGCCCTTGTCGGCGACGGTGAAGTACGGGTTGTTGACCTGCTTGGGCAGGAAGGCGACCGTGAGGCCCTTCTTGGTCGGCGCGTTCGGGTCGGCCTTGGCGTTCGATGCCTTGGCCGCGTCGTCGTCCTTCGAGGACTCCTTGGTGGTGCCTCCGCAGGCGGTTGCGGTGAGGGCGAGCGAGGTGACGGCTGCCAGGGTCACGCAGGCGCGGGTGAGGGCGGAGCGGCGGACGGATCGACGGTAAGTTCGGCGGGAGGTTCGGCGGGGAGAGAGCATCGTTGGTCCCTTTCGGACGTGCGGTCGGTACGAGGGGTCAGCGGGCGGGAGCGGCGGCGGCGCGGCGGCCCGCTCTGGCGACGGCGATCTGGCGGGCCACGCGCGGCCCGAGCACGGACACCACGAGCAGCACTCCGGTGACGACGATCTGCGACTGCGCGGAGACGTTCAGCAGGCTCATCGCGTTCTGCAGCGCGCCGAGCAGGAAGACTCCGGCGACGGCGCCGCCGAGCGTTCCCTTGCCGCCGTCGAAGTCGATGCCGCCGAGCAGAACGGCGGCGACGACGGACAGTTCGAGGCCGGTGGCGTTGTCGTAGCGGGCGCTCGCGTAGTGCAGGGCCCAGAAGATGCCCGTCAGGGAGGCCATGAGCCCGGTGGCGACGAACAGCCACAGCTTGTGCCGCTTGACGCGGACCCCGGCGAAGCGCGCGGCTTCCTCGTTGGCGCCGATGGCGAAGAGCGAGCGCCCGAAGGGGGTGGCGTGCAGGACGAGGACGGCGATCGCGAGCAGCGCGAGAAAGGGCAGGAACGCGTACGGCAGGAAGGTGTCGCCGACGCGTCCGGCCGCGAAGTCCAGGTACTGCGAGGGGAAGTCGGTCACCGCGTCGGAACCGAGGACGATCTGCGCGATGCCGCGATAGGCGGCCATGGTGCCGATGGTCACGGCGAGCGAGGGCAGTCCGAGACGGGTCACCAGGAGGCCGTTGACCAGGCCGCAGAGGACTCCGATGAGGAGCACCAGCGGAATGATCGTCTCGATGGCCATGCCGGCGTTCCACAGGGCGCCCATCACGGCTCCGGAGAGCCCCGCCGTCGAGGCCACCGACAGATCGATCTCTCCGGAGACGACGAGAAGCGTCATCGGCAGGGCGATCAGCGCGATGGGCAGGGTGTTGCCGATGAGGAACGACAGGTTGAGGGCGTTCCCGAAACCGTCGACGAAGGAGAACGACATCAGGAGCAGCACGACAAGGAGAGCGCCGACCACGGTGTCCCAGCGGACGGCCCGCATGACGGTGAGCCGGTTGGAGTCAGCCATGGCGGGCGTTCCTCTTCTTCAGGGCCTTGGCGACGCGCAGGGCGACGATCCGGTCGACGGCGATGGCCAGGACGAGCAGCACGCCGTTGATGGCGAGCACCCACACGGAGCTGACGCCCAGGGCGGGGAGCACGCTGTTGATGGACGTCAGGAGCAGGGCGCCGAGCGCCGCTCCGTAGACGCTGCCCGATCCGCCGGTGAAGACGACGCCGCCGACCACGACGGCGCTGACGACGGTGAGTTCGTAGCCGTTTCCGGTGGCGGAGTCGACGTTGCCGAAGCGGGCCAGGTAGAGCGCGCCCGCGAGCCCGGCGAGCGCCCCACACGCGGTGTAGGCGGCGAGGATGCGCTTGCGGACCGGGATGCCGGCGAGCCGGGCGGCCTCGGGGTTGGAGCCGAGGGCGTAGAGCTCGCGTCCCCCGCCGAAGTGCCGCAGGTAGTACGCGACGACGACCAGGACGACGAGCGCGATCAGCCCCAGGTAGGGCACCGCCGAGATCCCGCCGGAGCCGAAGTCGACGAAGCCGTCCGGCAGGTCGGACGCGGTGATCTGCCGGGAGCCGACCCAGATGGAGTCGATGCCCCGGATGATGTAGAGGGTGCCGAGGGTCACGACGAGCGCGGGCACCTGGCCGAGGCTGACGAGCGCCCCGTTGAGCAGCCCGCAGCCGACGCCGAGCGCGACGGCGAGCAGGATCGCGAGCGTCGGGTCGCCGCCGCCCTGGAGGTGGTCGCCCGCGGCGAAGGCGCTGATCCCGAGCGTCGAGCCGACCGACAGGTCGACGTTGCGGGTGATCACGACGAGGGCCTGGCCGGTGGCGACCAGGACGAGGATGGTCGCGTTCAGGAGCAGGTCCTTGATGCCCTGCTCGGAGAGGAACTCGCTGTTGCCCGCCTGCGTGATGCCGATCATCACCAGGAAGACCAGCAGGGTGGCGAGTTCGCGCATCTTGAAGACGCGGTCGACCAGGCGCGTGCCCGCTGCCTTCTCGGGGTCCACGGCGGGTGCCGGGCTCTGGGTGGTCACGCTCATGCCGTCCTCCCGGTGGCGGCCGCCATCACGGACTCCTCGGTGGCCCGCGCGCGCGGGATCTCGGCCGTGAGCCGGCCTTCGTGCATGACGAGGACCCGGTCGGCCATGCCGAGGATCTCGGGCAGGTCGGAGGAGATCATCAGGACGGCGACCCCGTCGGCGGCGAGTGCGGACAGCAGGCGGTGCACCTCGGCCTTGGTGCCGACGTCGATGCCGCGGGTCGGTTCGTCCACGATCAGCACCTGGGGCCGGGTGGCGAGCCACTTGGCGAGGACGACCTTCTGCTGGTTGCCGCCGGACAGGGTGCCTACGGCGTCGGCGATGCGCGCGTACTTCACCTGGAGCCGCACCGCCCAGTCGAGGGAGCGGCTGCGCTCGGCGCCGCGGTCCATCAGGCCCGCGCGCACCGTCGTTCGCAGCCCCGTGAGCCCGATGTTGCGCTCGATCGACATGTCCATCACGAGGCCCTGGGCGCGCCGGTCCTCGGGGACGAGCGCGAGCCCGGCCGCCATGGCGGTGCTGGGGGCTCCGTTGACGAGTTCCTTGCCCTGCACCTCGACCGTGCCGGCGTCCCACCGGTCGACGCCGAACACGGCCCGAGCGACCTCGCTGCGCCCGGCTCCGACGAGCCCCGCGAGCCCGACGATCTCTCCGCGCCGCACGTCGAACGAGACGTCGGTGAAGACGCCCTCGCGGGTCAGCCGGCGGACGCTGAGGGCGACGTCGCCCACCTGGGTGTCCTGCTTCGGGTAGAGCTCGTCGAGGTCACGGCCCACCATGCGGCGCACGAGATCGTCCTCGGTCAGGCCTTCGAGCGGCTCGCTCGCGATCAGACCGCCGTCGCGCAGCGTGGTGACGCGCTGGCACAGCTCGAAGATCTCCTCCAGGCGGTGCGAGATGAAGAGGACCGCGGCGCCCTGTTCACGCAGGGTGCGGACGACGCCGAAGAGACGGGCCACTTCGCTGCCGGTGAGCGCGGCGGTCGGCTCGTCCATGATCAGGACGCGGGCGTCGAAGGAGAGCGCCTTGGCGATCTCGACGATCTGCTGGTCGGCGATGGACAGGCCGCGCGCGGGCTGTTCGGGGTCGAGGTCCACGGCCAGGCGCTTGAAGAGCGCGTCGGCGGCGGCGTGCACGGCCTTGTGGTCGACGCGGCCGAAGGAGCGGCGCGGCTGGCGCCCCATGAAGATGTTCTCCGCGACGGAGAGGTCGGGAAAGAGCGTCGGCTCCTGGTAGATGACGGCGACGCCCGCGTCCCTGGCGTCTCCCGGTCCGTGGAAGACGACCGGGGACCCGTCGAGCGTCAGCTCTCCCGCGTCCGGCCGGTGGACCCCGGCGAGGGTCTTGATGAGGGTGGATTTCCCTGCGCCGTTCTCGCCCGCGAGGGCGTGCGCCTCACCGGCGTACAGCTCCAGGGAGACGTCGTGCAGGGCGCGCACGGCCCCGAAGGACTTGCTCAGGCCCTGCACGGCAAGGACGGGGGGCTCTCTCATAGGTAGCACCGATCGGTCACGAAGGGCATGCGGCTTCTGGCATGGGGGCTCAGGCGTCGGGCGGGGTCGGGGATCATCGGGAGTCACCCGCCGGACACATGGCGTGAAAGGTTTCAACCAATTTTCGAGGAAGCTAAACCCACGCCAACTACGGCGTCAATGGGCAGGACTTGAAAATCCTGTCGTGACTTGATGCGCCAAGGGGCAGGCGGTTCGGGACTCTTGACAGCGGGCGGCGCGCTCCCTAGCTTCGCCTCTCGTGAAACGATTCATCGTCGAGTCGTTACGGAGTCGAGTTGTGATCAGCAGAAGACGACTGCTCAGCACCACCGCCACGGCCGCCCTGGGGACGGCGATGGCCGCAGGACCCCTTGCGACGGCCCATGCCGCCCCCTCCCCGGGCGGTCGGGCCCTGCGCGTGACCAGACCGACCGTGGAGTACGTGAGACACCCCCTCGGTCTCGACGTGCCGCGTCCCAGACTGAGTTGGCCCCTGACGTCCTCCCAGGAGGGCCAGGGGCAGAGCGCCTACCAGGTGCGCGTGGCCACCGCCGCGAGCCGCCTCGCCGAGCCCGACGTCTGGGACAGCGGCAAGATCGCGTCCGGTGACTCCGTCCTGGTCCCGTACGCGGGCCCCGACCTCGCGTCCCGTACGCGCTACTACTGGTCGGTCCGCGTCTGGGACACCAAGGGGAAGGTCTCCGGCTGGAGCGAGGCCTCCTGGTGGGAGACCGGCCTCGTGGCGGCGAAGGACTGGACGGCGCGGTGGATCGGCGCGCCCGCCTCCCTCGTCGGCGCGCCCGCCCTGGACGACGCCTCCTGGATCTGGTTCCCGGAGGGCGACCCCGCGACCAGCGCGCCCGCCGCCACCCGCTGGTTCCGCGGCCGCGTCGACGTCCCCGCAGGGGTGACCCGCGCGCGGCTGGTCATGACGGCCGACGACGGCTACACCGCGTACGTGGACGGCACGCGCGTGGCGCACACCGAAGCGGACAGCGCCGCCGACAACTGGCGCCGCCCCACGGTCGTCGACGTGACCGACCGGCTCCGCGCGGGCACGACAGTCATCGCCGTGTCCGCCACGAACGCCACCACCGGGCCCGCCGGTCTGCTCGGTGTGCTGGAGCTGACGACCGCCGACGGCGTACGCACCTACACCACCGACGCCACCTGGAAGTCCACCGACAAGGAGCCCTCCGGCGACTGGCAGGCGCCGGGATACGACGACGCCGCATGGCCGGCGGCCAAGGTCGCCGCGGCCTGGGGTGCGGGCCCCTGGGGGAAGGTCGCCCCGAACCACTGCCCCGCCGCCCAGTTGCGCCACGAGTTCCGCCTGCGGCCGGGGAAGAAGGTCGCCAGGGCCCGGCTGTACTCCACGGCCCTCGGCCTCTACGACGCCTGGCTGAACGGCGAACGGGTCGGCGACGACCGCCTGGCCCCCGGCTGGACCGACTACAACAAGCGGGTCCAGTACCAGACGTACGACGTCACCCAGCAGCTCAAGTCCGGCGCCAACGCGCTCGGCGTGACGGTCGCGGTCGGCTGGTACGCGGGCAACGTCGGCATGTTCGGCCCCCACCAGTACGGCGAACGCCCGGCTCTCCTCGCCCAGTTGGAGGTCACGTACACCGACGGCTCCACCGACCGTGTGCTGTCCGGCACCGACTGGCGCGCCGCCACGGGCCCGGTCACCGCCGCGGACCTCCTGTCGGGCGAGGACTACGACGCCCGCCTGGAGACCGCGGGCTGGACACGTGCCGGATTCGACGACTCGAAGTGGGTCGCCGCCGACGCAGTCGACAAGGTCAAGGCCGCCCTCGTGGCCCAGATCGACGGGCACACGCGCGTGGAGAGCGAGCTCTCCGCCCGGAAGGTGAGCGAACCAAAGCCCGGTGTCTTCGTCTTCGACCTCGGCCAGAACATGGTCGGCGCCGTCCGGCTGACCGTCTCCGGTAAGGCCGGCACGAAGGTCCGGTTGCGCCACGCGGAGGTCCTCAACCCCGACGGCACGCTCTACACCGCCAATCTGCGCTCCGCGCGCGCCACCGACACGTACACGCTCAAGGGCGGCGGCAAGGAGACGTACGAGCCGCGGTTCACCTTCCACGGTTTCCGCTACGTGGAGGTGACGGGCTACCCGGGCACGCCCCCGCTCGACGCCGTGCGGGGTCGCGTCATCCATACGTCGGCGCCCTTCACGATGGACTTCAGGACGAACGTCCCCATGCTCGACCAGTTGCACAGCAACATCACCTGGGGTCAGCGCGGCAACTTCCTCTCCGTCCCGACCGACACCCCCGCGCGCGACGAGCGGCTCGGCTGGACGGGCGACATCAACGTCTTCGCGCCGACCGCCGCCTACACGATGGAGTCGGCGCGCTTCCTCACGAAGTGGCTCGACGACCTGCGGGACGGGCAGCCCGAGGACGGCGCGTTCCCCGACGTGGCCCCCTTCGTCGGCACCGTCGGCAAGGGCGTGGCCGGCTGGGGCGACGCGGGAGTGACCGTGCCCTGGGCGCTCTACCAGGCCTACGGGGACACGCGCGTCCTGGAGCAGTCCTGGCCCTCGATGCTGAAGTGGCTCGACTACCTGGAGAAGCACAGCTCCGGATATCTGCGTCCCGCCGAGGGCTACGGGGACTGGCTGAACATCCAGGACGAGACCCCCAAGGACGTCATAGGCACCGCCTACTTCGCCCACAGCGCCGACCTCGTGGCGCGGGTGGCCGAAGCACTGGGCAAGGACCCCGCCCCGTACAAGAAGCTCTTCGGGAGCGTCCGCGACGCCTTCCGTGCGGCGTACGTGACCGGCGGCGGGCGGGTGAAGGGCGACACGCAGACCGCGTACGTCCTGGCCCTGTCCATGGACCTGCTCACCGACGGCGACCGCGCACCGGCGGCCGCCCGCCTGGTGGAGCTCATCAAGTCCAAGGACTGGCATCTGTCGACGGGATTCCTCGGCACACCACGTCTGCTTCCCGTCCTGACGGCCACCGGTCACACGGACGTCGCCTACCGCCTCCTCGTCCAGAAGTCCTTTCCCAGCTGGGGCTACCAGATCGACAAGGGCGCCACGACGATGTGGGAGCGCTGGGACTCCATCAGGCCGGACGGGAGCTTCCAGGACGCCGGCATGAACTCCTTCAACCACTACGCCTACGGCTCGGTGGGCGAGTGGATGTACGCCAACATCGCGGGCATCGCACCGGCCGCTCCGGGCTTCCGCAAGATCCTCGTCCGTCCGCGGCCCGGCGGCGGCGTGACCGAGGCCCGTAGCAGCTTCGACGCGCTCTACGGCCCGGTCAGCACCCACTGGAAGACGGACGACGAAGGGTTCCGTCTCACCCTCACCCTGCCCGCCAACACCACGGCGGAGGTGTGGATCCCCGCCGACAAGCGCACGCAGGTGACGCATGGCGCGGCGGAGTTCCTGCGGATGGAGGACGGCTGCGCCGTCTTCGCCGCCGCCTCCGGCACGCACCGATTCTCCAACTGACCCACCTCGACCGCTCTTTCGGAAGGCTGCGCGATGACCGCCGGAACCAGCAAGGACGCCGTGAAAGCGGCACTCACCACCCAGGCCCTGGAGACCCCGTCCTGGGCGTACGGCAACTCCGGTACGCGCTTCAAGGTCTTCGCGCAGCCAGGTGTCCCCCGCACGACCCGGGAGAAGCTGGACGACGCCGCCCGCGTGCACGCCCACACGGGCGTGGCGCCCAAGGTGGCCCTGCACATCCCCTGGGACAAGGTCGACGACTACGCGACGCTCGCGGACTACGCCGCCGAGCGCGGCGTCCGGCTCGGCGCGATCAACGCCAACGTCTTCCAGGACGACGACTACAAGCTCGGCTCGGTCACCAACCCGGACCCGACGGTCCGGCGCAAGGCGCTCGACCATCTTCTCGAGTGCGTGGACATCATGGACGCGACGGGCTCTCGCGACCTGAAGCTGTGGTTCTCCGACGGCACCAACTACCCCGGCCAGGACGACCTCCGGGCCCGCCAGGACCGGCTCTCGGAAGCCCTGCGGACCACCTACGACCGGCTCGGCGACGACCAGCGCATGCTCATCGAGTACAAGCTCTTCGAGCCCGCCTTCTACGCGACGGACATCCCGGACTGGGGCACTGCCTACGCGCACTGCCTGAAGCTCGGCCCGAAGGCGCAGGTGGTCGTCGACACCGGCCACCACGCGCCCGGCACGAACATCGAGTTCATCGTGGCGACCCTCCTGCGCGAGGGCCGCCTGGGCGGCTTCGACTTCAACTCGCGCTTCTACGCGGACGACGACCTGATGGCGGGCGCCGCGGACCCCTTCCAGCTCTTCCGGATCATGTACGAGGTCGTCCGGGGCGGCGGCCTGGACTCGGACATCGCGTTCATGCTCGACCAGTGCCACAACATCGAGGCGAAGATCCCCGCCATCATCCGCTCGGTGATGAACGTGCAGGAGGCCACGGCGAAAGCCCTCCTCGTCGACGCCGACGCGCTGGCCGAGGCCCAGCGGACCGGCGACGTGCTCGCCGCCAACGCGGTCTTGATGGACGCGTTCAACACGGACGTCCGCCCCCTACTGGCAGAAGTCAGGGAGGAGTCGGGGCTCGCCCCTGATCCCATGAGGGCCTATCGGGAGTCAGGCTGGCAGGAGCAGATCGTCAAGGACCGCGTGGGCGGCGAGCAGGCCGGATGGGGGGCATGAGCGACATGACACAGCACGAGCGCATCACCGAACTCCTCGACCGCGCCCACCGCTTGGGCGCCGACCCGCGCAACACCAATTACGCGGGCGGCAACGCGTCGGCGAAGGGCACGGCCCCCGACCCGGTCACGGGCGCGGACACGGACCTGATGTGGGTCAAGGGCTCGGGAGGCGACCTGGGCACCCTCACCGAGGAAGGCCTGGCGGTCCTGCGCCTGGACCGCCTGCACGCACTGAAGGAGGTGTACGCGGGCCCGGACCATGAGGACGAGATGGTCGGCGCCTTCGACTACTGCCTGCACGGCAAGGGCGGCGCGGCCCCCTCCATCGACACCGCGATGCACGCCTTGGTGGACGCCCCGCACGTGGACCATCTGCACCCGGACTCGGGGATCGCCCTGGCCTGCGCCGCGGACGGAGAGAAGCTGACGGCCGAGTGCTTTGGCCCCACGGTGGCCTGGGTGCCCTGGCGGCGCCCCGGATTCCAGCTCGGCCTGGACATCGCGGCGGTGCAGGCGGCCCACCCCGACGCCATCGGCTGCGTCCTGGGCGGGCACGGCATCACGGCCTGGGGAGCCACGGCGGACGAGTGCGAGCGCAACTCGCTGCACATCATCCGCACGGCGGAGGCGTTTCTCGCCGACCGCGGCAGGCCCGCCCCGTTCGGCCCGGCCCTGGAAGGCCATGGCCCGCTCCCCACGGCCGCACGCCGCGACCGCGCGGCCGAACTGGCCCCGCACATCCGCTCGCTGGCCTCGCAGGACCGCCCCCAGGTCGGCCACTTCACCGACACGGACGTCGTCCTGGACTTCCTGTCCGCCGCCGAGCACCCGCGTCTTGCGGCCCTGGGCACCTCCTGCCCCGACCACTTCCTGCGCACGAAGATCCGGCCGCTGGTCCTGGACCTGCCGCCGACCGCCCCGCTCGATGAGGCCGTGACCCGCCTCAAGGAGCTGCACGCCGCCTACCGCGAGGAGTACGCGGCCTACTACACCCGCCACGCCGACCCAACCTCTCCCGCCATGCGCGGCGCCGACCCGGCCATCGTCCTCGTCCCGGGCGTGGGCATGTTCTCCTTCGGCAAGGACAAGCAGACGGCCCGGGTGGCAGGCGAGTTCTACGTGAACGCCATCAACGTCATGCGGGGCGCCGAGGCGGTCTCCACGTACGCCCCGATCGACGAGTCGGAGAAGTTCCGCATCGAGTACTGGCCGTTGGAGGAGGCCAAGCTGCAGCGCCTCCCGAAGCCCAAGCCCCTGGCCACCCGCGTCGCCCTGGTGACCGGGGCGGGCAGCGGCATCGGCAAGGCGATCGCGCACCGCCTGGTGGCGGAGGGCGCCTGCGTCGCGGTTGCCGACCTCGACGCGGAGAACGCGGCCGCCGTGGCGGACGAGCTGGGCGGCCCGGACAAGGCCGTGGCCATCCCCATGGACGTCACGTCCGAGGAGCAGATCAAGGCCGCCTTCAAGTCGGCGGTTCTGGCCTTCGGCGGAGTCGACCTGGTGGTGAACAACGCGGGCATCTCCCTCTCCAAGCCCCTGCTCGACACCACCGCCCGGGACTGGGACCTCCAGCACGACATCATGGCCCGCGGATCCTTCCTCGTCTCCCGCGAGGCGGCGCGCGTCATGCGGGACCAGTCGCTGGGCGGCGACATCATCTACATCACGTCGAAGAACGCGGTGTTCGCGGGCCCGAACAACATCGCGTACTCCGCCACCAAGGCGGACCAGGCCCACCAAGTGCGTCTGCTCGCAGCCGAATTGGGCGAGCACGGCATCCGTGTGAACGGCATCAACCCGGACGGCGTGGTCCGCGGCTCGGGGATCTTCGCGGGCGGCTGGGGCGCGCAGCGCGCGGCGACGTACGGGATCGAGGAGGAGAACCTGGGCGCGTTCTACGCCCAGCGGACCCTCCTCAAGCGCGAGGTGCTCCCCGAGCACGTGGCCAACGCGGTCTTCGCCCTGACGGCGGGCGACCTGACCCACACGACGGGTCTGCACATACCCGTGGACGCGGGCGTCGCGGCAGCCTTCCTCAGGTAGCCCGCGTTCCTCAGGTGAGCCCCGTCCCCTCCGGCCGGCACCACGGCCGGAGGGGACGAGCCACCGGAACGCCGGCGCGGCCCCGCCCGCGCGAGCACCACGCGGCCACCGAACACCCGGACCCGACCCTCGACCCTGCGAGCCATCATGCCCAGCTCCCGCCCGCGTCCCCGCACCCACGCACCCCACCACTTCGCCGCCGTCGACCTCGGCGCCTCCAGCGGACGCGTCATGGTGGCCGAGGCGGGCCCCGACACCCTCACCCTCCAGGAAGCGCACCGCTTCCCCAACCGCCCCGTCCGTACCGCCGGCACCCTGCACTGGGACGTCCTGTCCCTGTACGCCGGGATCCTCGACGGTCTGCGGGTCGCAGGCTCCGCCGCCTCTCTGACGTCCATCGGGATCGACAGCTGGGCAGTCGACTACGGCCTCCTCGACGCGGACCGCACTCTCCTGGGCAACCCGGTGCACTACCGCGACACCCGCACCGAGGGCATCGCGGCCACCGCGTGGTCGGCCGTCCCACCCACCGAGCTCTACGCCACCACGGGCATCCAGTACGCACCCTTCAACACCCTGTACCAACTGATCGCCGCACAGGAGACGGCCCAACTGGCGTCGGCCGCGCACCTGTTGCTGATCCCGGATCTGCTGACGTACTGGCTGACGGGCGAGCTCGGCACCGAGCTGACCAACGCCTCCACCACCCAACTCATGGACCCCGGCACGGGCACCTGGTCCCAGGAGGTGGCGACGCGCCTGGGCATCGACCTGGCGCTGTTCCCCCCACTGCGGCACCCGGGCTCCCCCGCAGGCCACCTGCTCCCTCAGGTTCTCCAGGACACCGGACTCACCTCGCCCCTCCCGGTGACCACCGTCGCCTCCCACGACACCGCGTCAGCCGTCGCCGCCGTACCCGCCACGTCGGACGACTTCGCCTACATCTGCACCGGCACCTGGTCCCTCGCAGGTCTGGAGCTGACCGCGCCCATCCGCACCGAGGAGAGCCGCAAGGCCAACTTCACCAATGAGCTGGGCATAGACGGCACGGTCCGCTACCTGCGCAACATCATGGGCCTGTGGCTGCTCCAGGAGTGCCTGCGCACCTGGAACACGGACGCGAGCGCCCCCGGCCTGGAAGCGCTGCTGCGCGAAGCGGCCGCCGTTCCCGCCCTGCGCTCACTCGTCGACGCGGCGGACCCCGCCTTCCTGCCTCCCGGCGACATGCCGCGCCGCATCGCCGACGCCTGCCGGGCCACCGGACAGCCGGCTCCCGAAACCCCCGCCGAGACGACCCGCTGCATCCTCGACTCCCTGGCCCTGGCCCACCGCCGGGCCATCGGGGACGCCCGGCGCCTCGCGGACCGCGCCGTGGACGTGATCCACATAGTTGGCGGCGGCGCACGCAACGCCCTCCTGTGCCAACTGACCGCGGACGCCTGCGGGCTGCCCGTCGTCGCGGGCCCGGCAGAAGCGGCGGCCCTGGGCAACATACTCGTGCAGGCCAGGGCGCACGGCCTGGTGGGCGATGACCGCCACGCGATGCGTGCCCTGCTTGCCCGCACCCAGCACCTGACGCGCTACGAGCCTGCCGGTGACCCGGCGAGCCGCGCGGCGTGGGATGCGGCGTCACGACGCGTCCCGGCCTCATGACGCATCCCGGCGTCACGACGCGTCCTGGCCTCATGACTCCCGCACAGCGCGCGTAGCGCTTACGCTGCATCCATCCGATGATCGACGAGGAGGAACCCGCGATGCGTGTCGCTCTGTTCCTGACCTGTGTCAACGACACGCTCTATCCGGACACGGGCCGAGCGGTGGTGAAACTGCTGACCAGGCTGGGAGTTGAGGTCGACTTCCCGATGGCGCAGACCTGCTGCGGGCAGGCGCACTACAACACGGGCTACCGCCACCAGGCAGAGCCACTCGCCCGCCATTTCTCCGATGTCTTCGGCTCGGATGAGTACGACGCGATCGTGACACCGTCGGGTTCGTGCGGGGCGATGGTCCGCGAGCTGTACCCGCGCATGGGAGAACGAGCCCGTTCGGAGGGCCGCGGTGGGGGTCTGGCGGCGACGCTGGCACCCGTCGTGCCCAAGACGTACGAACTCACCGAGTTCCTGGTGGATGTCCTTGGTGTGACGGACGTCGGGGCGTACTACCCGCACACGGTGACGTACCACCCGACCTGTCACGGCCTGCGCAGTCTGGGGCTCGGCGATCGCCCCACGCGCTTGCTGCAGGCGGTCAAGGGCCTGGAGTTGCGGGCGCTGCCGGGTGCGGACGAGTGCTGCGGATTCGGCGGCACCTTCGCCATGAAGAACTCCGATGTCTCGTCGGCGATGGGCACGGACAAGGTGCGCAACGCCGAGTCGACGGGCGCCGACGCCCTGTGCGCGGCGGACAACTCCTGTCTGATGCACATCGGGGGCACCATGACCCGCCTGAAGAGCGGCCTGCGCCCGGTCCACATCGCGGAGATCCTGGCGAGCACGGAAGAGGAGCCCCTCTCATGAGCGGCATGAGCGGCACGACCGGCCTGAGCAGCACAAGCGGCACGTTCGTGGGCATGCCCGCCTTTCCCGTCGCGGCCCGCGAGGCCGTGGGGGACAAGACCCTGCGCGCCAATCTCCGGCACGCCACGCACACCATCCGCGACAAACGGGCGCGTGCCGTCACGGAGTTGGACGACTGGGCGCAGCTGCGCGAGGCCGGAAAGCAGATCAAGGACCACACCCTCTCCCGCCTCGACCACTATCTGGTCCAGTTGGAGGAGTCGGTCACGGCGGCGGGCGGCATCGTGCACTGGGCCGCCGACGCCGACGAGGCCAACCGCATCGTGACCCGTCTCGTCCAGGAGACCGGCGAGTCGGAGGTCGTCAAGGTCAAGTCGATGGCCACGCAGGAGATCGGCCTGAACGAAGCGCTCGAAGAGGCGGGCATCCACGCGTACGAGACCGACCTCGCCGAACTCATCGTGCAGCTGGGCAAGGACCGCCCCTCGCACATCCTGGTGCCCGCCATCCACCGCAACCGCGGTGAGATCCGCGAGATCTTCGCGCGCGAGATGAGCGAGTGGGGCCGCCCCGCCCCGGACGGTCTCACCGACACTCCGGCCGAACTCGCCGAGGCGGCCCGTCTTCACCTCCGGGAGAAGTTCCTGCGCGCCAAGGTCGGCGTCTCCGGAGCGAACTTCATGGTCGCCGAGACGGGCACCCTGGTCGTCGTCGAATCCGAGGGCAACGGCCGCATGTGCCTGACGCTCCCCGAGACGCTGATCTCGGTCGTCGGCATCGAGAAGATCGTGCCGAGCTGGCGGGACCTGGAGGTCTTCCTGCAGACCCTCCCCCGCTCCTCGACGGCCGAGCGGATGAACCCGTACACGTCGATGTGGACCGGCACGTCCGAGGAGGACGGCCCGAGCACCTTCCACCTCGTGCTCCTCGACAACGGCCGCAGCGACACGCTCGCCGACGAGGTGGGCCGCCAGGCGCTGCGCTGCATCCGCTGCTCGGCCTGCCTCAACGTCTGCCCGGTGTACGAACGCGCGGGGGGCCACGCGTACGGCTCGGTCTACCCCGGGCCCATCGGGGCGATCCTCAGCCCTCAACTGCGGGGCACCCAGAGCGAGATCGACGCCTCACTCCCGTATGCGTCGTCCCTCTGCGGGGCCTGCTACGAGGTGTGTCCGGTGGCCATCGACATCCCCGAAGTCCTCGTCCATCTGCGGGAGCGGGTGGTCCAGGGCGGCGAAGTGACCCGGCACGGTTCCAAGGTGACGCTGCGGCCCGCGAAGGGACACGCCGCCGAGCGGGCGGCGATGCGCGCGGCGGGCTGGGCGTTCGCCCGCCCCGGGGCGCTGCGGGCCGGACAGCGTCTTGCGTCCGGGACCCGGCGCGTCCATCCGCGGACGCTTCCCGGGCCGGGGCGGGCGTGGAGCGGGACACGGGATCTGCCGAAGGTGCCCGCGGAGCCGTTCCGCGACTGGTGGCGGCGTACGAACGGCGGTCAGGTGGACAAGGCGCAGAAGGGCGGCGAGCAGTGAGCAGCAGGGACCAGATCCTGGGCCGCGTCCGGCGGGCGCTGGTCGACGTACGCGATGCCGGCCCCACACCTGTCCCCCGTGACTACCTGCGCGAACACGGCCACCGCTCCACCGAGCAGACCGTAGAGCTGCTCGCGGAGAACCTCGCCGACTATCGCGCGCTGGTGCATCGCTGCGGAAACGAGGAGCTTCCGGAGCTGCTCGGGCGTTTGCTCGCGGAGCGCGGTGCGCGGACCGTGCTCGTGCCGCCCGGTCTCCCGCCGCACTGGCTCCAGTCCTCCGACACGACCCGTGTCGAGGACCGTGCCGCGAGCACTCCGCACGAGCTCGACGAGATCGACAGCGTCGTCACCGGCTGCGCGATCGCCGTCGCCGAGACGGGCACGATCGTCCTGGACGGCAGCCCCGACCAAGGCCGCCGGCGCATCACGCTCGTCCCCGATCACCACATCTGTGTCGTACGGGTCCCCGACCAAGTCGTCTCCTCGGTGCCACAGGCACTCGAACGGCTCGACCCCGCCCGCCCGCTGACCTGGATCTCGGGACCGTCCGCCACCAGCGACATCGAACTGGACCGGGTGGAGGGCGTGCACGGCCCGCGCACCCTGGAGGTGGTGCTGATGAGCGGAGTGTGAGGGCCGCGGTTAGCGTGAGTGCATGATCCGGTTCGAGCAGGTGAGCAAGCGCTATCCGGACGGCACGATGGCTGTGGACGATCTGTCCTTCGAGGTCGCCGAGGGGCAGCTGGTCACCCTCGTCGGACCGTCCGGCTGCGGCAAGACGACCACGATGATGATGGTGAACCGTCTCATCGAGCCGACCGCGGGTCGCATCTTCGTGAACGGCGAGAACATCGCGGACGTCGACCCGGTCCGGCTGCGCCGCCGCATCGGCTATGTCATCCAGCAGGTGGGACTTTTCCCGCACCGGACGATCCTCGACAACACGGCGACCGTGCCCGCGCTGGTCGGCTGGAAGAAGGCCAAGGCACGGGCGCGGGCCGCCGAGCTGCTCGACCTGGTGGGCCTCGACCCGAAGACGTACGGCTCCCGTTACCCCGAGCAGCTGTCGGGCGGGCAGCGCCAGCGGGTCGGTGTGGCACGCGCCCTGGCCGCGGATCCGCCCGTACTCCTGATGGATGAGCCGTTCGGGGCGGTCGACCCGGTGGTGCGCGAGCAGTTGCAGGACGAGTTCCTGCGGATGCAGGCGACGGTCCGCAAGACGGTTCTCCTGGTCACGCACGACATCGAGGAGGCGGTCAGGCTCGGTGACCGGATCGCGGTGTACGGGCAGGGGCGCATCGAGCAGTACGACACGCCCGGTGCGGTGCTCGGCACCCCGGCGACGCCGTACGTCGCCGGATTCGTGGGCGCCGACCGGGGCCTGAAGCGGCTCTCGGTCACCGAGATCCAGCCGGACGACCTGGAGCAGCCGACGGTGGTCCGGCTGGAGGAGGCTGCCGCGCACGCCGCGGCACGGCTGCGCGAGGAGGACGCCCGCTGGGGCGTCGTCCTGGACGCGGGCGGCGATCTGCACGGCTGGGTCGGCATCGACGAGGTGGCGCTGGCCGGCGAGGGCGGCAGGGTCGGCGACCTGGCCCACCGCATGAAGGCGTGGGTCCCGGTGGGCGCCCCGCTCAAGCAGGCGTTCGGTGTGATGCTGCAGCACGACGCGGGCTGGGTAGCGGTCCTCGACGCGGCCCGCTTCCTGGGCGTACTGACCCCGGCGAAGCTGCACGAGGCCCTGCGCCGCTCGGTGGACGCGGACGCGCAGGGCGTGCCCCGGGATCAGGTGGAGTTCGACTCGGTGGCCGACGCCTGATCACCCCGCGCGCCGGGCATCACGCGGACCGGCAATGCGTCACAACAGCCCCTTCTCCTCCAAGTACGTCCGCGCCACGTCTTCCGGCAGCCTGCGCCAGCTGTCCACCTGTTCGTTCATGGAGGCCAGGTCCGCCGTCGTCAGCACGGAGTTGAGGCGGCCGAGCGCCTTCGCGACGCCCTCGCTGCCCGCGCGGGAGCGGTTGACGACCGGGACGATGTAGTCGGCGTTCTGGAGCTTCTTGTCGTCCTTCAGCAGGACGAGGCCGAAGTTGTCGAGCGTGGCGTCCGTGGACGTGGTCAGGACCATCTGGTCCTGACCGCTCTGCACGGCCTTCTTGGCCTGTGTGGTGCCCACGCCCTTGGGGTCGACGGAGGTGATGTCGATGCCGTAGACCTTCTTCAGACCGGGCTCGCAGTACGGGCGTTGCACGCATTCGTCGCCCGCGGCCAGGCGCACCTTCAGGCCGGACTTGCCCAGGTCGCTCAGGGTCTTGAGGTGGTGCTCCTTCGCGAAGGACGCGGTGACGGCGAACGCGTTCTGGTCCACGGCCTTCCCGGGGTCGAGGACGGTGAGGCCGCGCGGGGTGGCGAGGCCGCGCAGGGCCTTCATCGTGGCGTCCAGGTCGGGCGAACCGACCGGTGTGGCGTCCGCGCCGTTCTTCTTGGCGTTCAGCCAGTCGGCGAACGTCGCCGCGTACTCGGGGACGACGTCGATCTGGCCGGACTCGAGGGCGGGTTCGTACAGCTCGCGGTTGGCCACGGAGAGGATCTCCGCGCCGTATCCGGCCTTCCGCAGGAGCAGGGAGTACATCTGGGCGAGCAGATCGCTCTCGGTGAAGCCCGCGGAGCCGACGACCAGGTGGTGGCTGTCGCCGGGTGGCGCGGTCACCTCTCCCTGGGTCTCCAGGGACGGCCCGGATGAGCACCCGGCCAGCAACAGGGCGACCCCGGCAGCGGCAGCCGCACCACGCACCGCGCCCCGCCTCATCCCGTCCGCCCTCTCCCCCGCGCCCAGCCGGGAGCGAGCCGTTCGCCGATCTCGAAGAGTCCCTCGACGATCAGGGCGAAGACGGCGACAAGGACGGCGCCCGCCACCACCTGCGGGGTGCTCGCCAGGTTGAAGCCGGCCGTGATGATCCGGCCGAGTCCCCCGCCTCCCGCCAGGGCCGCGATGGTGGCGGTGGCCACGAGCTGCACGGCCGCGATCCGCACCCCGCTGAGGACCAGCGGCATCGCGAGCGGCAGTTCGACCCGCCACAGCATCTGCCGCCCCGTCATCCCCATGCCGCGCGCGGCCTGGACGACGCTGCGGTCGACCCCGCGCATCCCGACGTAGGCGTTGGTGAGCAGGGGCGGCACGGCGAACAGGACGAGCGCCACCACCGTGGGGCCCTCGCCCCACTGTCCGATGGGGGTGAGGAGCAGCAAAACGAGGACGGCGAAGGTGGGCACCGCGCGCCCGACGTTGGAGATGTTGACCGCGAGCGCGCCGCCCTTGCCGAGGTGGCCGAGGACGAGCGCGACCGGCAGCGCGATCAGGCAGCTCAGGATCAGGCACACCACGGTGAGCACGAGGTGCTGGGTGAGCCGGTGCCAGATGCCGTCGTCGCCGGCCCAGTGCGCCGAGTCGGTGAGCCACTGCCAGGCATCGCTGAGGGTGTTCATGAGCGGACCGCCCTCGTCCACGGGGTGAGGATCCGCTGCACGCCGAGGAGCAGCAGATCGGCCAGTACGGCGATGACGACGCACAGCACGGACGCGGTCAGGACCTGCGCCTTGAAGTAGGTGTTCATGCCCGCGTAGATCAGGTTGCCGAGCCCGCCGAAGCCGACGATCGCGCCGACCGTGACGAGGGAGACCGCGGAGACGGTGGCGATGCGCAGGCCGGCCATGGCGGCGGGCAGCGCGAGCGGCAGTTCCACGGTGAGGAGGAGGCGGATCGGTCCGTAGCCCATGCCGCGGGCGGCCTGCCGGGTGTCCTCGGGAACGGCGCGCAGGCCGGCCAGGATGTTGCGGACGAGCAGCGTGAGGGAGTACAGGACGAGTCCCGCGACCACCAGGGACGCGGAGAGGCCGTACACGGGAAGCAGCAGCGAGAACATCGCGAGCGAGGGGATCGTGTAGAGGACCGTGGTCAGCGCGAGGACGGGACCGGCGGCGAGGGCCCAGCGGCGGGCGACGACGGCGAGCGGCACGGCGATGACGAGCGCGATGAGGACGGAGACGGCGGTCAGCTCCAGGTGCTGGAGGACCGCGTCGACGATGATCTGGCGGCGGGTGCTCAGGTACTCGCCGCAGATCCACTCGTTGCGCGCGAGGCAGTCGTCCGGGGGCGCGGTCACTCGTTCATTCCAGCGGGCGGGGCGTGCGACGGCGCGTTCTGGTCCCCCGTACGGGCGGCACCCGCCTGGTCACAGAACGCCCACGACTACGCATAAAGAAAAAATAAGCGCAGAATGGATGTGTGCGACATTCCGCCGCGCGAAGTGATCAGGCCTGCTCCAAGCAGAGGAGACGAGTCTCATGGCCGACGTCTCACACAGGGGAGACATAGCCGCTCACCCTGACGTGTCCGAGATGCGGGATCGGTACGCCCGCGTACTCGGTGGCAAAGATGTGGCGCTCGTGGACGGACCTGTGTTCCTCACGGGTCTCTTCTGTGCCATCTCCCCCTGGGTGGTCCACTTCACCACCAGCCAGCCAGTCCTCACGACGCACAACCTCATCATGGGCATCGCGATCGGCCTGCTGGGCCTCGGCTTCACCGTCGCGCCCGCCAGGATGTACGGCCTGAGCTGGGCCATGTGCGCCATGGGCGTATGGATGATCGTCTCGCCGTGGGTCGTCGGCACGAGTCCTGACGCGGGCGTCATCCTCACCAACATCATCATCGGCGGCCTCACCCTCCTGCTCGGCCTCGTGTGCATCGGCGCGGCGGCGAAGGAGGGCCGCAAGGTGAACACGACCTGACACGGGAAGGCGGAGCCACACAAGCGCGGCGGCCCCCGGACCGGCGGAGAGCCGGGAGCCGCCGCCGGTCGTGCGCGCGTCAGGCGGCGCGGTTCACGCGCCCCTGGTGACCGCGGATGATGTCGGCGTAGCGCAGGCCGCTGCCCTTGACGGTGCGCCGCTGCGTTTCGTAGTCGACGTGCACCAGGCCGAACCGCTTGTCGTAGCCGTAGGCCCATTCGAAGTTGTCGAGCAGCGACCACGCGTAGTAGCCGGCCAGCGGCGCTCCCTTGCGGGCCGCGCTCGCGCAGGCGGCGAGATGGCGCACCAGGTAGTCGGTGCGCTCCTGGTCGTCGATCGTTCCGTCGGGGCGTACGACGTCGGGGTAGGACGAGCCGTTCTCGGTGACGTACAGCTTGCGTGCCCCGTACTCGTCCGTCAGGCGCAGCAGGAGCGTCTCGATGCCGTTCGCGTCGATCTCCCAGTCCATGCCGGTGCGGGGGACTCCCTCGCGGCGCACCTGGTGGGCGTAGGGCGCGGGGCCCGCGGGGTCGTCGGAGACCACGGCCGGGAAGTAGTAGTTCAGGCCCAGCCAGTCGAGCGGCTGCGCGATGGTCGCCAGGTCGCCCGCCTTCTCCGGCAGTTCGACCCCGTAGACCTCCCGCATGTCGGCGGGGAAGCCGCGGCCGTGGACCGGGTCGAGCCACCAGCGGTTGGTGTGGCCGTCCACGCGGCGGGCGGCGGCGACGTCCTCGGGGCGGTCGCTCGCGGGCTCGACCGTGGAGAGGTTGTTGACGATGCCGATCTGCGCGCCGGGCGCGGCGGCGCGGATCGCCTGGGTGGCGAGGCCGTGCCCGAGCAACAGGTGGTACGAGGCGCGCACGGCGGCGGTCAGGTCGGTCAGGCCCGGTGCCATCCGCCCTTCGAGGTGACCGATCCAGGCCGAGCAGAGGGGTTCGTTGAGCGTGGCCCACTGGGTGACGCGGTCGCCGAAGCGCTCGGCGGCGACGGACGCGTACGCCGCGAAGTGCTCGGCGGTCTCCCGCTCGGGCCAGCCGCCGCGGTCCTGGAGCACCTGCGGCAGGTCCCAGTGGTAGAGGGTCACCGACGGGGTGATGCCGGCGTCGAGCAGTCCGTCGATCACCTGGTCGTAGAAGTCCAGGCCCTTGGCGTTGGCCGGTCCGTCGCCGCCGGGCACGACGCGCGGCCAGGCGAGGGACAACCGGTAGGCGTTGGTGCCCAGTTGCTTCATCAGCGCGATGTCCTCGCGCCAGCGGTGGTAGTGGTCGCAGGCCACGTCGCCGTGGTCGTCGTTGTCGATCTTTCCGGGGGTGTGCGAGAAGGTGTCCCAGATCGAGGGGGAACGGCCGTCCTGGGTGACGGCTCCCTCGATCTGGTACGCCGATGTGGCCGTGCCCCACGCGAAGTCGTGCGGAAGTGCGGCAAGGTCGATGAGCTCGGACACAGACGTCCTCTCAGACGTAAGGGGATCGGGTGTGAGGGAGAAGGTCACTTGACGGCTCCGGCGGTGAGGCCGGCGACCAGATAGCGCTGGAGCAGGAGGAAGCCCGCGACCACCGGCACGCTGACGACCAGCGACGCGGCCATGATCTGGTTCCAGTAGACGTCGTTCTGGGTGGAGTAGCCCTGCAGGCCGATGGCGAGGGTGCGGGTGGCCTCGTTCGTCATGACGGAGGCGAAGAGCACTTCTCCCCACGCGGTCATGAACGCGTAGACGGCGACCGCGACGATGCCGGGGATCGCGGCGGGCACCACGACCCTGAAGAGCGCGCCGATCGGCCCGCAGCCGTCGACGAGCGCCGCCTCGTCCAGGTCGCGCGGCACGGAGTCGAAGTACCCGATCAGCATCCAGATCGAGAAGGGCAGCGAGAAGGTCAGATAGGTGAGGATGAGCCCGGCCCGCGAGCCGAACAGGGCGATCCCCGTGGCGTTGCCGATGTTGACGTACATCAGGAACAGCGGGAGCAGGAACAGGATGCCGGGGAACATCTGGGTGGACAGGACCGTCACCGTGAAGACGCGCTTGCCGCGGAACTGGTAGCGGCTGACGGCATAGGCGGCGAAGACGGCGATCACCACCGAGCAGACGGTGGCCGCGCCCGCCACGATCAGCGAGTTCATGAAGTAGTCGGCCAGCGGGACGGTGTTCCAGATGTCGATGTACGGGCGGATCGTGAGCCCGCTCGGCATCCAGCGGAACTTGCCCGACACGTCTTCGAGGGGCTTGAGCGAGCTGGACACCATCACGAACACCGGAAGCAGCACGAAGCCCGTGAGCAGCGTCAGGAAGATCCGCCGAGACCAGAGGAACGAGCGGGGCGCCGCCATCGGCGACCGGGGCTTCGCGGCCCCGCCCGGCCGCACGGCCATGCGGGCGCTAGACATGAGCGGACTTCCTCTCGCGTGACGTGACCCGCAGGTAGACGCCCGTCACCACGAGCAGGAAGAGGAGCAGCAGGACGGACATGGCCGAGCCGGTGCCGAAGTTCCAGGTGACGAACGAGGACTGGTAGATGTGGATCGAGACCAGGTCCGCGGCCTCGGGCGCCGACCTGCCGAACAGGACGTACGGCGTGTTGAAGTCGTTGAACGTCCACAGGAACAGGACGAGCACGAGGACCTGGTTGACGGGGCGCAGGGACGGCAGCGTGATGCGGCGGATCTGCTGCCACATGCCGGCTCCGTCGAGTGCCGCGGCCTCGTACATGTCCTTGGGGATGTTCTGCAGCCCGGCCATCAGGATCAGGAAGGCGAACGGCCAGCCCTTCCACACCGAGACGGTGAGCAGTGCGACGAAGCTGTTGTCGCCGATGAGCCAGAAGGGCGCGCTGTCGGTGAGGCCCAGCTGATCGTGGAGCACGTGGTTGATGAGCCCGTTGTCACGCTGGAACATGAAGCCCCAGGTGATCACGGCGGCGTACACGGGCAGTGCGTACGGGACGAGGAAGAGCGCCCTGAGGAAGCCCCTCCCCTTGAACGTCTCCTGCAGATAGATCGCGGCGGTCGTCCCGATCAGCCAGCACAGGCCGACCGAGAGCACCGTGAACGCGCAGGTGACGAGGAACGAGTGCAGCAGCGCCTCGCCCACCGGCGCGTCGAAGTCCACCGCGATCTTGTAGTTGTCCAGGCCGGACCAGGGCGCGGCGCCCCAGTCGCGGATGAAGAACTGGGTGAGCTCCTTGAAGCTCATCACGATGCCGATGACGATCGGCAGCAGATGGACGAGGAGTTCGAGCAGGAGGGCCGGAAGCAGCAGGAGGTAGGGCAGGCCGATGCGGCGGAGCCGCCCGGGACGGCGGCGCGGGCCGCCCTCCGTCTTCGGGGCGGTCGCGGGCGGCTCCTTGGGGCCCTGCACGACGGTCGTGCTCGTGGTGGTCACGGACGTGTCGCTCACTGCTGGGACATCTGCTGCTGAGCCTTGACCAGTTCGGCCTTCACCGACGCGGTGGTGACCTCACGGCCGTCCGCGGCCTTCGCGAAGAGGTTCTTCACGGCGGTGCCGACCGCGGTCTCGAACTGCGACTCGTTGGCCACCTGGGGCAGCGGCGCGGCGCTCTTGGCGAGGGTGTCGCGCAGGACCTTCAGCTCGGGACGGTCGAAGGCGGGATCCTCCTGGGCTGCCTTGACGGGCGGCACGGAACCGTAGGACTTGCAGAGGATCTTCTGCTCGGCGTCGCTCGTCATGAACTTCACGAACTTCAGCGAGCCGTCGATGTTCTTGGTGTTCTTGAAGACGGCCATGTTGATGCCGGCGACCATCGAGTTGGTGGCCTTGCCCTGGCCCGGCGCGCCGGAATCGACGGGCACGGGCGCCACGCCCCACTCGTCGTCGCTCATGCCCTGCGACTTGAAGGTGGTGGCCGCCGCCTGCCACAGCACCATCGCCGTCTTGTCCTTGGCGAAGTCGCTCAGGGACTGGTTCTGCGCGTACTCGGCGTTGCCGGGCGCGATGATCTTGTCCTTGCCCATCATGTCGACGTACTGCTTCACGGCCGCGACCGCGCCGTCGGAGGTGAAGTCGGCCTTGCCGTCCTCGGTGAAGAAGTCGGCGCCGTGCTGCTTGCCGAGCGCGAAGACCTGGTGGATGTTGTTGGAGAGGTTCGCCCCCTCCGCGCCCAGGGCCCACTTGCCGCCCTTGGAGATCTTCTTGCCGTCCTCGACCAGCTCGTCCCAGGTGGCGGGCGGCTTGTCTATGCCGGCCTCCTTGAACATCTTTTTGTTGTAGTAGAGGGCGTACGCCATGGAGTACAGCGGTACGGCGGCCGGGTCCTTGTCCGGTGCCCCTGCCGAGCCGAGCGCGGACTCCACGAAGCGGTCCTTGCCGCCGATCTTGTCGAAGTTCTTCTCGTCCCAGGGCAGCAGGGCTCCGCTGGCCTGCAGGGACGCGCTCCAGGTGTTGCCGATGTTCAGGACGTCCGGCCCCTGACCCGATGTCGTCGCGGTCAGGATCTTGTTGAGCAGCTCCGACCAGGGGATGACCTCGAGCTTCACCTTGATGCCCGTCTTCTTCTCGAACTTGTCGAGTTCGGGCCTGAGGATCTTCTTGTCCGCCTCGATGTTGGGCCCTTGGTTCGACGCCCAGTAGGTCAGCGTCTTCGGCGAGTCGTTGGACCCCTCGCCACCCGTCGTCGAACCGCCTCCGCAGGCGGTCGCGGTGAGGGCGAGCGAGAGGGTGACGGCGCCGACGGAGGCGGCGGCTCGGAATCTGCGCATGGCTCCAGGTGTCCCTTCCGGAGGGAGTCATGGGGCGGATGGCCCAACACCGGACCGAACCGGCGCTGTGTTCAACTCTTGAATGACCTCATGACTTAATTTAGGACGTGAGTTAAACCGGCAGGGAAGATACCGTCAAGGGGTCACACAGAACCAACTTCGAGGCAGAGCAGGCCGGAAGGAACCACATGGCTGGGCAGCGCAACGGGCGCACGGTGCACGACCTGCGGCGGGAGAACCGCGCCGCCGTACTGCAGCGGCTGTACTTCGAGGGGCCCATGAGCCGCTTCACGCTCGGCCCCGCCACCGGACTGAGTTCAGGTTCCATCAGCAATGTCGTGGCCGAACTGGTGACGGAGGGGTGGGTGGAGGAGGCGGGCAGCGTGGAGTCCGACGGCGGACGCCCGCGTACGCTGCTGCGGGTCGCGCCCGGCCGCGGTCAGCTGATCGGCGTGGACGTCGGCGAGACCCGCGTACGCGTCGAGCTCTTCGACCTCTCCCTGTCCGAACTCGCCCGCGCCGAGCGCCCATTGACCCTTAAGGGCCACGACGTCGGCGGCATCACGGAACTCATCCGCGACGGGATCGGAGAGGTGCTCGGCGCCGGCGGCGTCACCGGGGAAGGACTCCTCGGCGTCGGGATCGGCGTGCCCGGCATCGTCGCACGCGACAGCGAACTCGGCGCCGTCGTGCACGGCCAGACCATCGGCTGGAACGCGGTCCCGCTGGAATCCCTGCTGCGGGAGACCGGCCCGGGTGCGTCCCAACTCCCCGACTCCGTGCCGTACTTCATCGACAACGGCGCCAAGACCCTCGGCCAGGCGGAGATGTGGTTCGGCGCGGGGCGCGGGACACGCAACGCGGTGGTGGTCCTGTTCGGCTCCGGCGTCGGCGCGTGCGTGGTCACCGAGGACGTGGAGCAGGGCCGCGCCCTTGAGTGGGGCCATCTCACGGTACGGGTGCAGGGCAGACGGTGCCGGTGCGGGGCCCTGGGCTGCCTGGAGGCGTACGCGGGTGCGGAGGCGCTGCTCGAACGGTGGCAGGAGGCGGGCGGGCGCCCGCCCGGGGGCACCGACGAGGAGAGCGCGCTCACCGCCATGCTCAACGCCGCCTATCCCGAGGACGGCGGCGCGGCCGACCCGACGGCCCTTGCGGTGCTCGAAGAGACCGCCGAGTACCTGGGCGCGGGCCTCGCCGACCTGATCAACCTCTTCCAGCCGGAGCGGATCCTCGTCGGCGGCTGGGCCGGACTCCAGCTCGGACAGCGCTTCTTGAGCGCGGTGAAGCGGTACATCCCGACCTACGCCCTGTCCTACCCGGCGGGGCGCGTCGCCATCGACCTGGGCCGCCTCGGCCCGGACGCGGTGACCGTCGGCGCCGCGACGCTCCCGCTGGCCGACTTCTTCGCCCGCGGCGGACGCCGCGCCGCACCGGCACGAGAGGCCGAACTGCCGGGCTGGCAGACGGCGTTGGAAGGACGTACCCCCTCCTAGAGGCGCCCTCCGGGGATGTGGGAAGCACGCGGGGCATCCTCGGCGGTCACGCCCTGCCCGAGGAGAGTCACGGCCTCCCTCGACGGCGAGCCCGGCTCGGTCACGGCGAGCACCAGGTGCTGGTCCTGCGCCTGAGGGAGATTGAGGCTCTGCTGGGTGACGGTGAGGGTGCCGACGAGGGGGTGGCGCATCTCGTAGTGTGCGACATCGCAGGGGCGCACCCGGTGGCCGGTCCACAGGGCGGCGAACTCCGGGCTCTTTACGGTGAGTTCGCCGATGAGCGAGGTCAGCAGCGTGTCGTCGGGGTGGCGTCCCGCGACCATCCGCAGATTCTCGACGACGGCCCCGGCCTTCGCCGTCCAGTCGCTGCTGGACGGTCCACGACGATCCGCGCGGTGACATCCGCCGGGCCTGGAGGCGGTGAGCGGGTGGCCCGTGCGGGTGCGGCGCGGGCCTGTGTCTGCCGAAGAGACGGTATGAACTCATTGCTCGACCGGGCCGCCGTCTTCCTCTTTCCCGACACCGAGGGCCACCACGGCGTGCTGCCCCCGCTCCTCGTCGTGCTGACCTTCGTCACGGGGCTTGTCGACGCCGTCAGTTATCTGGGCCTCGACCGTGTCTTCGTCGCCAACATGACCGGCAATGTGGTCTTCCTCGGCTTTGCGCTCGCCGGTGACGTGCAGCTCTCGGCGACCGCGTCGCTGCTCGCGGTCGGCGCGTTCGTGGCGGGGGCGTGGGCGGGCGGCCGGATCGCGCCGCGGGTCGCGCGGCCGCTGCGGCTGTTCGCGCTCCTCGTCGGAGGGCATGCCGTACTGGTGGCGGCGGCCCTGCTGCTCGACCTCGCGGCCGACGCGCGGCACGCCCTGATCGTGCTGCTCGCGCTCGGCATGGGGCTGCAGAACGCCGTGGTCGGCAAGCTCGCCGTACCCGACCTGACCACCACGGTCCTCACGCGGACCCTGACCGGCCTGGCCTCCGACCGGCTCGGCCCGGCGTCGGTACGCAGGTCCGTGTCCGTCGCCGCGATGTTCGCGGGCGCCCTCGTGGGCGGGCTGCTGCAGATCCACCACGGCACGGTCGCCGCCCTTGCGCCCGCGCTCGCGCTGCTTGCCGCCGTGACCTTGGCGGCGGCCCTGCCCGGTGCGACGGCGCCGCGTGGGGGCTGAGCCGCTACCGCGTCTTCTCGACGAGCCGGGCGAGGTTCGCCAGCGCCATGCGCGTCCCCGTCTCGTTGTCGGCGACGGGAACGCTGTCGGGGATTCCCTCGTGCAGGACCAGGACAGCGGTTCCGCCGCCGGCCGCGTCGGTGAGCGTGGTCGTCATCGTCATGGTGCCGCCCAGGCCGGGGTCGTCGGTCTCGAATGCGAGCACCTCGACCACCTGCTCGTCCGGCACGAGCCTCGCGAAGTGGCCGTGGTACGTGTCGGTGTGCGCGGCCGATTTACCGGTGCCCGACTGCCCGTCGTAGGTGAGCGAGACGCGGAAGCGTCCGCCTTCGCGGGCGTCGAAAGCGTGCACGTGACTGCTCATGCCGTCCGGGACGCGCCAGCGCGCGATGGCGTCCGCGTCGAGGAGCGCCCGGTAGACGGCCGCACGCGGGGCGTTCACGTGTCCGGACACCTGTGTCGAGTACATGCGGGCCAATCTAGGACGCCGGCCGCTCGCGCGGCAGGTCGTCCTCCTCCGGAAGCCGCCGCCCCAGGCGTGCCAGCGGGGACAGGGCCATGAACAGCGGGGACAGCGCCAGACAGACGGCTGTCAGGAGCAGACTCGTCCGCAGGCCCCACGCCCCGGCCAGGAATCCGCCGAGGAGCGATCCGACGGGCGTCAGGCCCATGCCGGCGAAGTTGATGGTCGCGACGACGCGTCCCTGCATGGGCACGGGCGTGATCGCCTGTCGTACGGCCATGAGCGTGACGTTGACCAATTGGCCGAAGGCTCCGAAGACGAAGTTGATCGCCATGAGCGAGCCGATGGTGAGGGCCGACGAACCGTGCAGGGCAGGCACGCAGAGCATCACCCCGTCGGCGAGCACCGCCGAGGCCACCACGACCCTGCCGTAGCCGAACCTCTCCGGAAGCCTCGCCGCGAGCACCGAGCCCACCACCGCGCCCGGCCCCATGGCGGCGAGCGCCAGGCCGACCGCCAGGCCCGACAGGTGCAGTTCGCGCGGCAGGAAGAGCAGGTAGACGGTCATCACGGCCGCGAACGAGAACTGGAAGAGGGCGGAGGCAAGCCCCACGGACTGCAACGAAGGACTACCGACGACGAAGCGGAGACCTTCCTGGATCTGTCGCCGCACACCCGCGGGCCTGTCGGACGCTGGCCCGTCGGACGGAGTCCGCGAGGGCAGCACCTCCTGGCCTCGGATGCGGCGGATCGACACGAAGGACACCGCGAAGGCGAACGCGGCGGCCAGCGTGGCGAGCGGTGCGGAGAACAGCGACACCAGGGCGCCGCCGAGCGCCGGGCCCCCGATCTGCGCGGCGGATCTGCTGCCTTCGAGCGCGCTGTTGCCGCTCAGCAACTGTTCGCGTCTCAACAGCCGTACCAGCGACGCCTGATAGGCCACGTCGAAGAACACGCCGAGGACGCCGACGAGGAAGGCGACCACGAGCAGCGCCGGCATCCCGAGCACTCCGAGCAGGTACGCGAGGGGGATCGCGGCAAGCGCGAGGGCACGCCCGAGGTCGGCGACGACCATGACGTCGCGGGCGCGCCGCCGGTCCACCCACGCCCCGGCGAACAGCGAGAAGAGCAGGATCGGCGCCTGCTCCACCGCGCGGAGGGTGCCGAGCTGACCGGCGCCGACGTCGAGGGCCAGCACGGCGACGAGCGGCAGCGTCACGTGACCGGCCTGCGCTCCGAGCTGCGAGGCGGTCTGCCCCGACCAGAGCCTGCGGAAGTCGGCGTCACGCCACAGGCTGGACCGGGGGCGCGCGGAAACGGCACGAGAAGCGGACGGCACGGAAAGCCCCTTGAGGCGGAGAAGGTGACGCGGTGCCGCAGCTCACGGGCAGCGCGCGATGACGGGTCGATGACGACCCACGACGTCAACGCGCGCTTCGGCGACCGGGCATCTCAACTCTCCAAGGGGTAGGCGGCGTCGGCAGGCTACCCGTCGGCCACGCCGCCCCGGAAACGCTTTTCCCGGGGCTCCGCGTACTCTCGGCGCATGACCCGCCGCACGCCGCCGCGCCCCGTGGACGTGGAGCGGCTCTTTCCCGAGGTCGTGCGCTTCAAGAAGGATGCGGTGCGGCTGCACCCGCGCGCGGGCGACCCGACGTACCGCGAGAGTTCCATCGGGGGCCCCTTGCTCTGGCCCGCGCGGGAACCATGGCCGGTGTGCGCCGAGCACGGCGGGGCGCCGATGGTGGCCGTCGCGCAGATCTACCGTGGCGACGTCCCGGACGTCGTCGCCTTCCCGGAGGGGTGCGACGTGCTCCAGGTCCTGTGGTGTCCGCGGCGGCACCACGACGGCCCGTGGGTCGTCCCCCGCATCCACTGGCGGGCGGCGGCCGACGTGCGCCAGGTGCTCGCCGCTCCGCCGCTTCCGGCGCAGCGGCGCGAGAACTACGTGCCCCGGCCCTGCGTCGTGCATCCGGAGCGGGTGACGGAGTACCCGAGCTGGGATCTCGACGACACGATCTGGGATGCCCTGGAGGGGCGGTTCGCGCAGGTGGAGAAGGAGACCGGCTGGGACTACCAGTACCACCTGTCCACCGCGCCGGGCACGAAGCTGGGCGGGTTCCCCGGCTGGGGCCAGGACCCGCAGCCCGCGTCCTGCACGCGGTGCGGCCGGCCGATGGAGCACCTGCTGACGTTCGAGAGCGCCGAGGGTGACGCCGAGTCCGCGCGGGCCTGGACTCCTGTCGAGGACCGCGAGGCGCACGTCGAACACGCGGGGATGAGGTTCGGCGACATGGGCGGGGTCTATCTCTTCGAGTGCCTCACCTGCCCGGACCGCCCGAACACGCACCGCGTCGACTGCGCGTAGCCCCGGCCGGAGCGGACCCGGCCGGGGCTGTGCGCGGTAGACGCGGAGAGGTCAGGCAGCGGCAGGCGTGGCCTGCTGGGTGAGGCGGGCGACGACCTCGGTGAGGGCCGTGACCACCTCGGTGTCGTCGGCCGGGTGGAGCTCGGCGAAGCGGGTCAGGGAGGCGGGGATGGACAGCTTGACGTCCTCCACGACCACGCCGCCCGCGATGCCCGCGGCCTTGCGCGCGTCGTCCTGCGCCCACACGCCGCCGTACTGGCCGAAGGCGGTGCCGACGACGGCGACCGGCTTGCCGGAGATCGCACCGGCGCCGTACGGGCGGGACAGCCAGTCGATCGCGTTCTTGAGCACGGCGGGCATGGTGCCGTTGTACTCCGGCGAGAAGAGGAGGAAGGCGTCGGCGCTCCCGGCGACCTCGCGCAGGCGGGCGGCGGCGGCCGGGACGCCGCCCTCGACGTCGACGTCCTCGTTGTAGAAGGGCACGTCCGCGAGGCCCTCGAACAGCTCGACGTCCACACCTGCGGGCGCGTGCTTGGCGGCGGCCTCGGCGAGCTGGCGGTTGTGCGAGCCGGCGCGGAGGCTGCCGACGAGGGCGACGATGCGTACAGACATGGCGGAACTCCTGAAAAGTGGGGCGGGACTCTCACATACGGACGACAAATCAAGCGGACCGGGGTCCGTTTAAAGTTGTACCACCGATCCGGACCGCGGTCCACTTAGTGGCTCGGGGCGCTACGCTGGATTCATGACCGGCTCCGTTCTCCCGCCTCTCCCCTCGCCCGACAGACCGGGCGGGTCGACCGAGCTCGCCCTCACCGCGGTGGGCGAGCCGCCGTCGCTCAGGGCCGACGCGGCGCGCAACCGCACGCGGCTCCTCGAAGCCGCCTCACAGCTGATGGCGGGGTGCGGCGCCGCGCAGCTGACCATGGACGCGGTGGCCACGGCGGCAGGGGTCGGCAAGGGGACCGTCTTCCGGCGCTTCGGCGACCGCACCGGGCTTCTGGTCGCCCTGCTCGACCACCGCGAGCAGCAGCTCCAGGCCGCCTTCCTCTCCGGACCCGCCCCGCTGGGGCCCGACGCCCCGCCCCTGGAGCGGCTGCACGCGTTCGGGCCCGCGCTCATCCGCCACGAGCGCGACCACCACGAACTGCTCCTGTCCTCACGGACCGACCCACTGCGCACCTATGCCGTCCCGGCGAACCGGCTGCGGCTCACGCACGTCACGATGCTGCTGCGCCAGGCGGGCGTCGCGGGTGACGCCGAACTCCTGGCGCACACCCTGCTCGGGTCGGTCGACGGCGTCCTCGTGCACCACCTCACCGTCGAGCGCGGCATGCCGCTCGACCGCGTGGAGGCCGGGTGGCACGACCTCGTCACCCGCCTTGTGACACCGCCGGCCTCACCCGCCTGATCCCGCCGCCCCGTAGAGGGCGTGCGGCGCACCCGTGGCCAGGGCCCAGTAGCGGTCTCCGTACGACCAGTGCCACCACTCGGTGGGGTAGTTGACCAGGCCCGCCTGCCGCAGCGCCGTCCCGAGGATGTCCCGGTTGCGCCGGGCCTCGGCGGTGATGTTGCCGGCGTCGGTGTAGCAGGCGCCCTCGCTCTCCTCGGGGTCCGCGTTCATCCGGGTCCCGAGGTCGAGTTCGTGGCCGTCGGCCCCGGCGAGGGTGAGGTCCACGGCACAACCCGCGCTGTGCGGTGCTATCTCGGGCGGAGAGACATAGCGGCTGGCCGCCGCGTGCAGGCGTGCGGCGGGCCAGCCGGGATGCAGGGCCCTGAGCTGACCCTCGTACTCCTCGAAGTAGCCGCGCTGCAGCCACGGCGGCCGGTAGCCCTCGACGAACAGCAGGCGCAGCCCGTCGGGCAGCAGCGTCTGGGCGTGCAGAAGGCGGGCCAGGACGCCTTCGCGCAGCCGGGCGAAGGCGTCCTCGGGGTCCTGGGCGCGGGTGTCGACCAGGAGCGTGCCCTCATGGCGTACGTCCACCAGGCGCTCCCCGCACTCCCGGACCGGTACGGCGGCCACCCTCGGGTCGGACATCAACGTGATCTCGCTCAGATTCATGAAGTGATCATCGTCTACACGCCGATCGCGCCGTCGATCCGCTCGCGGAGCAGGTCGGCGTGGCCGTTGTGCCGGGCGTACTCCTCGACCATGTGCAGGAGCACCCAGCGCAGCGACACCGTCCCGCGCCATCCGTCGTCGCCCTCGATGTCGAGGTCGGGCGCTTCGGCCACCAGGCGGTCGGCGAACGCCACCTCGGCACGCCAGGCTTCCCACGCGGCGGCGACGACTGCCGGATCGGGGACGGCGCCGTCGAAGTCCTGGTCAGGGTTCTCGTCGGAGCCGAAGAGGGGCGGCGCTTCCTGCCCTGCGAGCACGCGCCGGAACCATCGGCGCTCCACATCCGCGAGGTGCCGGACGAGACCGAGCAGCGAGAGCGTGGAGGGTTCCACGGACCGCAGGGCCAACTCGGCCTCCAGGCCCGCGCACTTCAGCTCCAGCGTCGTGCGCTGGGCCGCGAGGACCTCGACGAGCATGCGCCGCTCGTCGCCGGTGGTGGGTCCGGCCAGCCTGCCGTCCCGCTCTTCGTCCACGAACAGTTCCGCACGTCTGCGTCCGCTGGTCATGCCCGCCATCCAATCCCGGGTGTGACGTCCGGGGCCAGCCCTTTTCGGCACCCGTGCGGCGGCGGTGCGGTCATGCCGACGTGGCGAGGAACTGGGTCGCCGCCAGCTCCCCGTACAGCGGGTCGGCGGCCACCAACTCCTCGTGGGTGCCGGACGCGCGGACCCGCCCCGCGTCCATCACCACGATCCGGTCGGCCAGCGTCACCGTCGACAGGCGGTGCGCCACGACGAGGACCGTCACCTCACGCGACACCTCGGCGACCACGTCACGCAGGGCCAGTTCGTTCACCGCGTCCAGCTGCGAGGTGGCCTCGTCGAGGAGCAGGAGGCGGGGCTTGCGCAGAAGCGCCCGCGCGATGGCCACCCGTTGGCGTTCGCCGCCGGACAGCTGGGAGCCACGGTGCCCGACCAGCGTCTCGAGACCGTCCGGCAGCCGGTCGACGAGTGCGTCGAGCCGCGCCCGTACGAGGACGTCCCGTATCTCGTCGTCGGTCGCGCCGGGCGCTCCGAAGAGGAGGTTCTCGCGCAAGGTGCCCGCCAGGACGGGCGCGTCCTGCTCCACATAGCCGATGACGGAGCGCAGTTCGGCGAGCGGCCACTCCCGCACGTCGCGGCCGTCGACCAGGACGCGGCCGCCCGTGACGTCGTAGAACCGCTCGAGGAGGCCGAAGACGGTGGTCTTGCCCGCGCCCGAGGGGCCGACGAAGGCGGTCATGCCGGGGCCCGGGATGTCGAAGCTGACGCCGTGATGGACGTACGGAAGCGTCTCCCGGTAGCGGAAGGTCACGTCCTCGAAGGCGACCGCGGCGGGACCGCGCCGCCCCGCGTCCGCGGCGGGCTCGGTGACGTCCTCCGTCTCCAGGCGTTCGGCCCGTACGATCCGCGCGATGGCCGCGGAGCCCACCTGGTACTGCGAGACGCCCTCGACGAGCCGGGAGACCGGGTCGATCAGGTAGAAGAGGAAGAGCAGGAAGGCCACGAGCGTCGAGACCGAGATGGCGCCGGAGGCGACGCGGGCGCCGCCGATGCCCAGGACGGCGAGGAAGGAGACCTGCACCGCGAAGCCGACCGAACTCCACGCCACCGCCTGCCACTTGGCGGAGCGCACCCCGTGCCGCCAGGCCTCCTGCGCGGCGGCGCGCACGGCCGCGGTCTCGCGCTCCTCGGCGCCGGACGCCTTGAGTGTGCGGAACGCGCCGAACGCCCGCTCCAGCGCGGTCGAGATCGTGCCGACCGCTTCCTGGGCCCGCTCGGTCGCCCGCGCGATCTTCGGCATCACCAGGGCCACGGCGCCGCCGATGAGCACGATCACGCCGAGGGTGACGCCGAGCAGGACGACGTCCATGAGACCCATCATCACGACCGTCGCGATGAAGGTGAGTCCGCCCGCGACGGCGGACACCACGGACTGGGTGGTGACCGCGCGCAGCAGTGTCGTGTCCGAGGTGATCCGGGACATCAGATCGCCGGGCTGGGTGCGCTCCACCTCCGGCAGACGCAGACGCAGGAGCCGTCCGATCAGGGTCCGCCGGGCCGCGAGCACCACGGATTCGGCGGTGCGTTCCAGGACGTACGCGCCGATCGACTCGATGGCGGTGCCGAGGACCACGAGCGCGGTGAGCAGGACGATGATGCCCGTGATCGAGTCGTCGCTGCCGAGCCGGTCCACCAGGGCTTTCGCGGCGAGCGGCTGGGCGAGGCCGGTCGCGGCGCCGATCAGCGTGCACAGGGCGCCGAGCGCGACGACCCAGCGGTGCGGGCGGAAGTAGCGGTACAGCGCCCGCCAGGTCTCCCCCGCGGAAAGCCGCTCCTGTCTCTGGTGGGCCGGCTGCTCCGGCTCGTTCTTGGTCACGTGGAACAGGACGCCGGTGCGGCTGATCTGCCTGAGCGGCCGGCCGGAACTTCACCCCGCGATCCGCCCCGTAACCCAGATCGGGACGCGGAGTTAGAGGATCTGGCGAATTCATTGCAGAGACGATTCTGCAGGGCAGTGTGGCGTAGGGCGGGCGGCATGGCCTGCGGCATGGAAGGGCCCGGCATGAAGGAGATGGCAGGGCGAGTGCGTGTGCGCGGGGGTGGCCTGCTCGGCCGGACCGATGAGCTGACGGCGCTGCGCCGCCTCCTTGCCCGGAGCAGGCTGGTGACGGTGACGGGCGGCCCGGGCGTCGGCAAGAGCACCCTGGCCGCACACGCCGCGGCGGCGGTGGGCAGCCAACTGACGGACGGCGTGGTCATCGTGCGCTGGTGGGACGGCGGCCCCGCACGGGGGCAGTCGGTGGCACGGGCGGTGCTCGAGGCCATGGACGGGGAGTCGGGCGGGGTGCCTGGAGTCGCCAGACATGTGTCCGGCGAGCCCTCTGGTGAAGGCGGGCGCGGCGTTGGGGTGGGGGGACCGGGTGGTGAGGGGGAGCTTGTTGCGCGGCTTCGTGGGCGGCGGGTGCTTGTCGTGCTTGATGACCTTGATCCCGTACGGGAGGAGTGTCTACGGCTTGTGCAGTCGTTGCTGCTGCTGGCGCCGGGCGTGCGCGTACTCGCCACGGGGCGGCAGCCGCTGGGCCTCGGACAGGAGTTGGTGCTGCACCTCAGGCCGTTCCCCGTCGGCGTAGGCGCACCCGGTACGGGGGAAGGACCGGGGCCCGCGGTGGTGTTGTTCATGGAGCGTGCGCGTGGGGTCCGGCGCCGGACGGGCACGGGGCCGGCCCCGGGGACCGCCGCACCCGACGAAGCCGAACTGCGTGCCGTGAGCGACATCTGCGCACGGCTCGAAGGCGTACCGCTCGCCGTGGAACTCGCCGCCGCGCAGACCGCCCTGCATCCGCCGGCGCGGCTCGCGCAGATGCTGCGGCTCACCCAGGGCTGGCTCGACAGGCCGCAGGCGCCGGTGCGGCGCCACCGGTCCCTGCGGGCCGCCGTCGGCGCGAGTTACGCGCTGTGCGGGCAGGACGAGCGCAGCGTCTGGGCGCGGCTCAGCGTGTTCCCCGGCGAGTTCGACGAGGACGCCGCCGTCCACGTGTGCGCGGGCGGCGGACTCGACCAGCGGCGGGTGGCGTCCTGCCTGGCCCGCCTCGTCCTGGCCTCGGTCCTGGAACCGGTGCGTGACCCCGGCGGCGTGCTGCAGCCCCGCTACCGGCTGCCCGCGGCGGCCCGCGGCTTCGGCGCCGAACGCCTGGAGTCCGCGGGCGAGTCCGCAGCCGCGGCAGCCCGCCACCTCGACTGGTACCGCACCGTCGCCTCCACCGCCCACCAGCTGTGGAGCACCGGACGGCACGAGCAGGCCACCCTGCTGCTGCGCGACGAGGAGCCGAACCTCCGCACCGCCCTCGAGCGGGGCCCGGACAGCGCCGACCGGAGTGCGGCCGCCCTCGGCATGGTCGTGGACCTGTGGTTCTGGTGGGCGGTCTGCGGACACGCCGCCGAGGGGCGCGAGCATCTGCGGCGGCTGCTGCCGCTCGGGTCCGCGGACAGCATGGGCCACGGCCAGGCCCTGTGGCTGGCCGGCTGGCTCGCGGCCTGCACGGGCGCGCCGGAGGCCGAGGAGCTTCTCGGCCAGGCCTGGCGGGCCGCCATGCTCTCCGGGGACGACGCGACCATCGGCCGGGTCGCCCACGTACAGGGCATCATCGCGTTGCGCGACGGCGAGACGGAACGCGCCATCGAGCACTTGCGGGAGGCCGCCCACACCGTCCCCGTCCACGCCGACCACGGCCCGCCCGCCGCGGTCAGCTGGGCCGGGCTCGCCGTGGCGCAGGCGCGCGTCCGCCCGGCCGACGCCCTGCACAGTGTCCGCCGCGCGTCGGCCGGCACGCAGACGCGGCACGACATATGGGCGCGCTCCATGACGCAGTACGCCCACGCCCTCGTCGAGCATCTGCGCGGCCGGCACAGCAGTGCCTGGCGCCGGGCGCACAAGGCACTCGCCGGAGTCGTCTCCGTCGCGGGGCCGTTCGGTGCCGCCTCGGTCCATCAGTTGATCACCGCGATCGAGCGCGGCCCCGCGCCCGGCGCGGTCGAGTGGACGCCGCCGTGCGGGTGGGATTGACCCGGACGCGTGAGGCACTCGGGTCAAGTTACATAAAATACGCCTCTTCATCTGATTCGTTCATCTTGCGGCGGTCTACACATGGTTCGACCAGGAAGCGAGCCCCCGCGCAGCCGGGTCCGAGCGGGAATTCAACGGACAGATGGAGACGAGAAGTTGACCGTGAACCGGTGGAAGCCGACGTACGCATCGGTGAAGTACATGTCAGTGGCGGGCATCGCGGCCCTGGCCGTCCTGGCGGGCCCCGCGGCGGCCGGTGCCGGCGCCGTGAGCCCGCACATCTCTCCCGTGGCCGGCGCCGCCACGACCGCGGCCCCGCGCCCGACACTGACGGCGAAGTCGACCACGGCCAAGGTGCGCGCGTGGCAGAACTTCTACATCTACGGAGTCGGCCGCAACATGAAGGCCGGTACGCGCGTCACCCTGCAGCAGAAGCAGGGCAAGCGCTGGGTGTCGCTGCCCGCGTCGGTCTACACCGCGCGCAACGGAACCTACAAGATGCGCGTCAAGCTGGGCCTCAAGGGCCGCAACGCCCTGCGCATCGTGGGCGGCCGCGCCATCTCGCCCGTCGTCTTCGTGACGGTGCGCTGAGCACGGACGCGCGCGAGACGGGCCCTCCCATCGAACGGGAGGGCCCGTCTCCGCTCAGGTCAGGGTCGCACTCCGCCTCCCCAGACCCGTTCTCGGCGCGAGCGCGAGCACGCCGACCTTTCCCGTGTGGCGGTTCGTCTGGACGAGACGGGCTGCCTCGGCGGTGTCCTGGAGGTCGTACGTCACCGAAAGCGCGGGCCGGATGTGTCCGAGGTCCAGGAGGCGGGCCACCGCGGCCTGTTCCTGGAGATTGGCGCCGTGGCTGCCGATGACGCGCTTGAGGCGCATCCAGAGGTAGCGGTTGTCGAACTCGTGGAGATAGCCGGTGCTCGATCCGCAGGTGACGACGGCGCCGCCCCGGCGGACCACGAAGACGGAGACCCCGAAGGTCGCACGCCCGACGTGCTCGAACACGATGTGCGGGTCCTCCCCCACCGCGGCACGGATCCGCTTGCCGAGCTTCTTGCCGACCGCCGCCGGATCGGCCGGAGCGGTGCCGGTCAGCCCGATCTCGGCGCGATTGATCACCGCGTGGCAGCCGAAGGCACGGGCGCGCTCCGCCTTCTCCTCGCTGCCGACCACGCCCACCGCGATGCCGCCGCCGTTGCGGACGAGCTGCGCCGCGTACGCGCCGAGGCCGCCCGCCGCGCCCCAGATCAGCACGACGTCGCCCTGGGTCATCCGCGCGCCGCGGTCACTGACCAGCATGCGGTAGGCGGTGCCCGCGCACAGCGGACTCGCGGCCGCCTCCTCCCAGGTCAACCGGTCCGACTTGCGCAGGAGTTGACTGGCGCGGGCCACGCAGTAGTGGGCGAGGCCGCCGAAGTTGGTCTCGAAGCCCCAGGCAAGCTGCGCGTCGCCCAGCATGCCGTCGGCGTGGGTCGCCGGTTCCTCGTCGTCCACGTAGGCGGGGCTGACCACGACCTCGTCGCCGATGTTCCAGCGGCGCACCCCGGCCCCCGTACGGACGATGACACCGGCCGCGTCCGAACCCACCACGTGGAAGGGCCGGTCGTGCCGCTCCGCCCATCCCCCTTGCGCGCCGAAATGCCGCAGGAAGGAAAATGTGGATAACGGCTCGAACATCGCCGACCACACGGTGTTGTAATTTATTCCGCTCGCCATGACGGCCACCAGGACTTCGTCCGGGGCGAGTTCCGGCATCGGCACCGGGCCGACATGAAGTGTCTTTCGGACATCTTTGTCCGCGACCCCCGTGAAACTCTCCACGTCCTCCCTCCGCAGATGCGCGGCGGTGAATTCGGCGGGTACGGGAAGCCGGCGCAGCTCGTCCGCCTCGGCTCCCGCGACGACCGCTTCTGCGAGCACATCCATGAGGTTCCTCCTTCGGCACACTTGTCCAACGGGTCCATACAGTGCGGTCGAACACCTGCTCTCCACAAGCAGATCGGCCGCAATTCACCGGGATCGCTAATCCAACCAGGGTCCTGTCATCACTTTCCGAGTAGAGGCCTCCTTAATTCCGTCGCTAACGTCCGGCTCACCCGCACTGGAAGGTGAGTAGATCTCATGGAAGATGCGAGTGTGAGCGCCGCTACGGGCGAACGCATGGGCACAGCGGACCGGATCGTCGTGGGGGTTTTCGTCGGAATTCCCTTTGTCGCGGTGATCGCGTCCGTCGTCGTGCTGTGGGGGTGGGGGGTCACCTGGCACGACCTGGTGATCGGCGCGGTGATGTACGCCATCGCCGTGCACGGCATCACCGTCGGCTACCACCGCCTGTTCACGCACAAGGCGTTCAAGGCCGCCCGCCCCCTCAAGATCGCTCTCGCGGTGGCCGGGACGATGGCCGTCGAGGGTGACGCGATCACGTGGTGCGCCGATCACCGCCGCCACCACCGGTTCGCGGACCAGCCGGGGGACCCGCACTCCCCCTGGCGGTTCGGGACCTCCGTACGCGCCCTGCTCAAGGGCATGGTCTGGGCGCACGTCGGCTGGACCTTCAACAACGACAAGACGGACCAGCGCAAGTACGTCCCCGACCTCCTCGCCGACCGTGACCTGGTCCTGGTGGCGCGCTGGCAGCCGCTGATCGTGCTGTTCTCGTTCGGCGCGCCCGCGGTGGCGGGAGGTCTGTGGGGTGAGGGCGCCTGGGACTCCGGCGCCGCCTGGTCCGCCTTCTTCTGGGCGGGTCTCGTCCGCATCGGTCTGCTCCATCACGTCACCTGGTCGATCAACTCGATCTGCCACATCAGCGGGGACCGTCCCTTCCGGGTCCGGGACCGTTCGGGGAACGTCTGGTGGCTCGCGCCGTTCTCCGGCGGCGAGTCCTGGCACAACCTCCATCACGCCGACCCGACGTCCGCCCGCCACGGGGTGCTGCGCGGTCAGCTCGACTCCAGCGCCCGGCTGATCCGCCTCTTCGAGCTGGCCTCGTGGGCGAGCGCGGTGCGCTGGCCCGACGAGCGGCGGCTGGCCCGCATCTCCGCCGACGTCAGGCCGCCTGCGCGGGAAGCCCAAGGCCCGCCGCCAGCGTCGGCCAGGAGGCCTTGAACTCCCGCTGCCAGGACGGCCAGGCGTGGGAGCCGCCGCGGTAGAAGTTGACCGTCGCCGGGACGCCGGCGCGGTCCAGCTGCCGGGCGAACGCGTGCGCCTGGCTCCACAGCGTGCCCTCCAGGATCGCGCCCTCGAGGTTGCCGAAGTCGCTGCTGGGGATGCCGCTGCCCTGCGAGACATAGAGCCGGGTGCCCGCCAAGTTCTTGGCGAGGGCGGCGGGGTTGTGGCGGTTCCAGTTCTCGCGGTGCAGGAAGGGGCTGCCCCAGAGGGCGGAGGGCAGCTGGAGCTCCCGGGCGACGATGGCGTTCATCACCGTCGGCATGCCGAGGGCCGTGGTGTCCAGGACGCCGCTGTAGGAGGCCGCCGCGCCGAAGGTACCGGGGTGCCGGGCAGCGAACGCCATGGCGCCGTAGCCCCCGGTGGACACTCCGGCGACGGCGCGGGTGCCGTTGGCCCGGTAGGTGGCGCGCAGAAGTCCCGTCAACTCCTCGACCTGGAACGTCTCGTAGTCGGGGGCGGTGGGGCTGCCGTGGTTCCACCAGTCGGTGGGGATGCCGGTGGGGCCCGACGCGGGGATCACGGTGAGGACGTCCTTGTCGGCCAGGAACTCCTCGACGTCCGTCTCTCGGGTCCAGGACGTGTAGTCGTCGTGGGCGCCCTGGAGGAGGTAGAGCACGGGCCAGGTGCGGTCCGGCTGTTCCTCGAAGCGGGCCGGCAGGATGACGCGTACGGGGAGCTGCTTGCCCACGGCGGGTGAGTCCACGGTGAGGTCGACGGTGCGGGAGTCGATCCACTTCTCGCCGACGACGCGCGGGCCGTCGGCGGCTCGGGCTGCCGCCGGGGCCGCGGTGGGCGCACCCAGGGCGGTGGAGGTGCCCAGGGCTCCGCCGGTGGCGAGGAGCGCGGTGGCCGCGGCGAGGGCGGCCAGCTTCTTGCGTGGTCTGCGGTGTTTCTGCGGCATGGACGCGGTCCTCTTCTCGGACGGGCGGACGGTTTGGGGGTGCGAAGGGTCAGGTGTCGCGCAGGTCGCGGGTCAAGAACTCCGCGAGGGTGTCCACGACCGGCGGGTCGAGCAGGGCGAGGTGGTGTCCCGGCAGCGGGGTCACCGTGAGGTCGGCGCAGTGGACGTCCCATCCGAGGCTCTCGTCGTCCCGCTCGTAGCGGACGTCGCGCACGGTGTGCGGGGCCGGTTCGGTCGCCCGGTAGAGGAGGGTGCGGCCCGCGTACGGTCCGGGCCTGTGGCGTTCGCCGCTGCGGAGGTCGAGGGCCGAGGTGCGCTGATGGTCGAGGACCCCCTGGGGAAGGTCGACGGCCTGTTCCAGGAGTTTCATGACCAGGGCGATCTGCTCGGCGTCATCCCGGCGCGCCAGCTCTTCGTAGGGCAAGGGGAGTGGGGCGCGGTAGGTGCGTTCGATGTACGCGGCGAAGTCGGCGTAACGGCGGTGCGCTTCCTCCAGCGGGGTCAGGCCCGGGGGCACGGGCAGCGGCAGCACGGAGTCGAGGAGCACCAGGGCGGGGACGGTGCCGTGCGGCGCGAGGAGCCTCGCCGCCTCCTGGGCCAGCAGTCCGCCGTAGGACCAACCTCCAAAGAGCCACGGCCCGTTGGGGCACACGGCACGGATGCGTTCCGCGAACTCCGCCGCCCGGGGCTCGACGTCCTCCGGCGTCGTCAGCCGGTCGAAGCCGTACACGGGGCGGGAGTCGGCCAGACGCTCGGCGAGGCGTGCGTACACCTCGGAGGTGCCGCCCGCCGCGTGCGCCAGGAAGAGGGGGGTGCCGGGCCCCGTATCGGCCAGCACACGGAGGGGGCCTTCCCTTCGCCTTGGCCTGGGTTCTGCCCGGACCTCCCCGATGCCGCGGTTCTCCGGCAGCAGTTCCGCGACCCCTCGCAGCGTCGCCTGCCGCAGCAGCACACCTGGCTCCAGCTCCACCCCGAACTCCCGCTCCACCGCGGTCCGGATGCGCGCCGCGCTGAGCGAGTCGAGCCCCAGGTCGGTGAGGGGGGTGTCGGCGTCGATGCGGTCCGGGGTGTAGCCCATGACGTCGGCGACGCAGCCGCGGAGACGGTCGAGCGGGCCCGTGAGGCGGGCGGAAGTCGGTGCGTGGCGCGGCAGCTCGTGCTGCGGGCCGGGTGCCTCCCCCGCCCAGAATCGGCGGTGCCGCCAGCGCGGCGTGGGGACGTCGACGACGCGGGCGCCGGGATGCAGCGCTCGGAGTGACCCGGGTCCGCCGACACCGCGTACGAGGAGCGTGGCCAGCGAGGTGCGGAAGGTGAGCGCGTCGTCGGTGCCCCGGCGCAGGGTCGGCAGGATCAGCGGGTCCTCGGCGCCCGCTTCGCGCAGCGTCTCGGTCAGCGGGTGCAATTGCGTGGGATGCGGGGCCACTTCGACGAACAGGCGGTGGCCGTCGTCGGCGGCGGCGCGTACCGCCTGCGTGAAGCGGACGGGACGCCGCAGGTTGGCGACCCAGTAGCCGGCATCACAGGGTGCCGGGTCGCGCGGGTCGGCGAGGACGGTGGAGTAGCGACGGCAGCCGGGCCGCGCGTGGCGTACGGTGCCGAGCTCCCTGGCGAACTCGCCGAGCAGCGGGTCCACGTGGGGCGAGTGTCCCGCCCCGGTGACGCGCAGGGAGCGGGCAAACCCGCCCTCCGCCGTGACATGGTCGATGAGGCCGCGCACGTCGTCCGCGGAGCCGGTGACCACGCTCTGCGCCGGGGAAGCGTGCACGGCGACCTGGAGCGTGCGGAAGTCGGCGGCCAGGGCTTCGATGTGCTCGCCCGGCCGGCCCACCACCGCCATCGCGCCCCCGGTCAGCCCGGCGAGGAGCCGCGAGCGGATCGCGACGACGCGCGCTCCGGTGGCCTCGTCGAGGGCGCCGCAGGCGACGGCCGCGGCGATCTCCCCCATCGAGTGGCCGATCACGGCGGCGGGTTCGAAGCCGTAGGACCTCCACAGCTCGGCGAGGGCGACCTGCATTCCATAGAGGGTGGGCATGACGACGGCGGGCGAGGACAGATCGGCGCCGGGGTCCATGCACTCCCGCAGCGAGATGCCCGCCCGGTCGCGCAGCAGCGGTTCCAGGCGGTCGACGGCGGCTGCGAACTCCGGCTCTGTGGCGAGCAGTTCGCTTCCCATGCCGGGCCACTGCGACCCGTACCCGGAGAACACCCACACGGCCCCGGGACCGGCACCGGTCGGGGGCGCTCCGGGCGCGGGTGCCCCCAGGACCACCCGCGCGTCGGGCTCCCGCCCGGCCAGATGCTCCAGTGCCGTGCGCAGCTCCTCCCGGTCGCGGGCGACGACCGCCGCCTTGTGGCGGCCCCTCCCCACACGTCCGGACAGCGTGCGGGCCAGGTCCGCGGGACGCACGGAGCGGCTGTCCGGCCCCGCCAGCCACTGGGCGAGCTCGCCCGCGTACGCGCGGACGCGGTCCTCGGTGACGCCGTCGAGCAGGGCCACGGCCGCTGCGGTGGCCGCTGAGCGCGGACCGCGCGGCACGCGATGTTCGGCGAGGACGACATGCGCGTTCGTGCCGCCGAAGCCGAACGCCGAGACTCCCGCGCGTGCGATGCCCGAGTAGCGGGGCCACGGCTCGGGGCCCGTGACGACGCGCAGGCCGAGCGCGTCGAGGTCGGCGTGTGGGCCCGGGGCGGTGAAGTGCAGGTGGGGCGGTATCTCGTCGTGGTGCAGGGCGAGCACCGTCTTGATGAACCCGGCAATGCCCGCCGCCGCCTCCAGGTGACCGATGTTCGTCTTCACCGAGCCGATGAGCAGCGGCTGGTCGGTGGCCCGCCCCTGCCCCGCGCCGAGCGCGGCCGAAAGCGCGGACGCCTCGATCGGGTCGCCCAGGGACGTGCCGGTGCCGTGCGCCTCGACGTAGTCCACGGGGCCGGGCAGCCCGGCATGGCACTGCTCGAGGAGCGTGCGCTGGGCGTCGGCGCTGGGGGCCGTGAGTCCGTTGGAACGGCCGTCCGAGTTGACTGCGGTGGACTCGATGACCGCGAGGACGCGGTCCCCGTCGCGTTCGGCGTCGGCGAGACGCTTGAGGACGACGACCCCGCACCCCTCGCCGCGCACCATGCCGTCGGCCGACGCGTCGAACGCCTTGCACCGCCCGTCGGCTGCCAGCGCTCCCGCCCGCTGGAAGCCGAGCGTCACCGCGGGGGAAAGCAGCAGGTTCACCCCGGCGGCGAGCGCCACGTCGCTCTCGCCCGCGCCGAGGCTGCGTACCGCGTGGTGCACGGCGACCAGCGAGGAGGAGCACGCCGTGTCGACGGCCATGCTCGGGCCGCGCAGATCCAGGAGGTAGGAGAGGCGGTTGGCGGCCACGCTCAGGGCCGCGCCCGGCGGGGTCCAGGCCCCGATGGACGCCGGGTCCGCGGTGGTGAGATGGGCGTATTCGTTGCCGCTGATACCCACGAAGACCCCGGTACGGGTGCCCGCGAGGGACGGCGCGGGCAGGGCCGCGTGGTCGACGGCCTCACGGGTGACCTCCAGGAGCATGCGCTGCTGCGGGTCCATGGCGGTGGCCTCGTCCGCGCCGATGCCGAAGAACTCGGCGTCGAAGCCCGCCACGCCCTCGACGCTTCCGTCCCCGAGGACACCGCCGTGCCTGCTGAGGTCGTCCGGCAGGCTCCTCCCCGCCCGGACGAAGGGCGCCCAGCGGTCCTCGCCGACCGTGCCCACGGCGTCGCGGCCCTCGCCCAGGAGCCGCCAGAAGGCGGCGGGCGAGGTGACCGCGCCGGGCAGCCGGCAGCCGATGCCGATGACCGCCACCGGTGTGTCGCCCTGCGTGGGTGAAGCCCCCGCACCCGCCTGCTTCGACGGCGCCCCGCCGTGTTCCGGTTCGCCGCGCGCCACCCGCTCGGTGAGCGCGCCGATGGTGGACGCCTCCCAGAGCAGCGTCGCGGGCAGCCTGGTGCCGACCAGGTCGCTCAGCCGGGCCGTCAGGACGACCGCGTCACGTGAGGTGAGGCCCAGTTCCGCCAGCGGGCGGTCGTCCGCGATCTCCTCGGCCGCGAGGCCGTACCAGGCGCTCAGGCTCTCGACGATCTCGCCCCGGATCTCCGCCTGGCCCGCCTCCCTCATCGCGGGTCCTCCGCGCCGCTCCTGCCGCCCTCGCCGAAGGCGCCGAGCAGATGGCGTGCGCGGGCCGCGGCTCTGGCGACCTTGCCGCTGCTCGTCCTCGGCAGCGAACCCGGCGCGATGAGGAGGAGTTCGGCGAGACGCAGTCCGTGCCGGGCCGAGACGGCGGCCGTGGCGGTGCGCAGGGCGGCGAGCACCTCCTGTTCCGTGGGTGCGGCGCCGCGCCGGTGCTCGGCGACGACGACCAGAACCTCGGTCTCGGTGCCCGTCCAGGGGACGCAGAACGCGGCGAGCCGGTCCCTGCGCACGAGGTCGACGGCCGACTGCACGGTCTCCTCGATGTCCTGCGGGTAGTGGTTGCGGCCGTCCACGATGATCAGGTCCTTGAGCCGGCCGGTGACGTAGAGCCGCCCGTCGTGAAGCGCGCCGAGATCGCCCGTGCGCAGCCATCCCGCGTCGCCGTCTGCGCCGCCCTGGCCCTCCTGGCCGGTCGCGCCGGGTGGGCGGAAGCCGAAGACCTCCTCCGAGAGACCGTTGCGTTTCCAGTAGCAGAGGCCGATGTTGGGGCCGCGCAGCATGATCTCGCCGACCTCGCCCGGCGGGAGTCCGGCGCCGGTGGCCGGGTCCGCGATGCGCAGCTCCTGCCCTGCCGGGGTGCCACAGGCGACCAGGCGCGTCGCCTCCGGGTCCGTCGACTCGGCGACTTCCAGGCGCCCTTCGGAAAGCGCCGACGGATCGCAGGCCACGACGGTGGGCGGCGCGTCGAAGGTGTCGGTGGTCACGAACACGGTGGCCTCGGCGAGGCCGTACGCCGGGCAGTGCGCCTCGGGCGCGAGCCCCGCGTCGGCGAACGCGTCGCGGAAGCGGTCGACGGTGCCGGGGCGCACGGGTTCGCTGCCGTTGATGAGGACCTTGACCCGGTCGAGGCGCAGCTCGGCGGCCTCGTCCCGGTCGACCCTGCTCGCGCAGTAGTCGTACGCGAAGTTGGGTGCCGCGCTGATCGTCCCGGGATACGCGGCGAGCAGCCGCAGCCAGCGCACCGGGTGCTCCAGGAAGGCGACCGGGTCCATGAGAACCGAGGGGAAGCCGCCGACGACGGGCGCCGCCACGCTCAGGACGAGGCCCATGTCGTGGAAGAGGGGCAGCCAGCCGACCGTCGTGTTGGCCGCCGCGTCGGCCGTGAAGGCGTCGATGGCCTGGCGGGCGTTGGCCACCACGTTGGCGTGGCTGATCACGACGCCTGCCGGGCTGCGTGTGGAGCCCGAGGTGTACTGGAGGTAGGCGATGTCGTCCGGTTCGAGCCGCTCGGGAAGGGCGGCCTGAGACGGCTCGCCCGGCCGGTCCACGAGGACCACGGGAACCGGCGGCAGCCCTTGCCCGGTCATGAACCGCTCGACCCCGGGAGCCGACGCCGCCTCGGCCAGCACGCACGCGGGCTCGCAGTCCGCGAGGACGGCCGCCAACCTGCCTTCGTGGCCGGGCAGTTCGGGGCTGAACAGCGGTACCGCGATCACCCCCGCGTGGAGACAGCCGAGGAACGCCGCCGCGTAGTCGAGACCCTGCGGAAGCAGCAGGGCCGCCCGCTCGCCGGGGCCCGCGATCGCCGCGACGCGCCCGGCGATCGCGCGGGCCCGCGTGTCGAGCCCTTGCCAGCCGAGGGTGTGGTGCAGGCCGGGGGACGCCGGTTCGGGGAAGTCCACGTGGGTGAAGGCGCGTTGGTGCGGCCGGGTGGCGGCCCAGTGCGCCAAGTGGTCGGTCAGCAGCGGGCCTTCGGGCGGCTGGCGGGTCTGCGTGGTGGACATGGCGGCTCCAACTGGACGGCGCGGGGGCCGGGGACGGGCCTCGCGGGGACCGGGACGAGCATCGTGAGGGACCGGGACGAGAGCGTCGTGAGGACCGGGACGAGCGGTGCACCAGGTTCCGCCCGGATGTGACCCATGAGTAAGACGGGCTGCTGACAGATCGTCTGACAACCTCTGTCACTTCACTGACAAGCCGCCGCACCCGATTCGGCGTCGCGGGCAGCAGCGACGGCCGTCGCGGGCCCGGAGAATCCCCCAGCGGGACGGCATCGCGACCGAGGGGAGCCGCACGTGGGCCGTGGCAGGCTGACCGCTCTGCTGGCGATGCTCGCCCTCGCGGGTTTCATCACGACGCTCGACAACACCGTCATCAATGTCGCGCTGCCCACCGTGCAGCGCGACCTCGGCCTGAGCGTCACCGACTTGGAGTGGGTGGCCACCAGTTACGTGCTGAGCTTCGGCTCGCTCCTGCCGGCCGGTGGCAGGCTCACGGATCTGCTCGGCCGCCGGGTGGTCCTCGCGGCGGGGATCGTCGTGTTCACCGTGGCCTCGCTGGCGGCCGCCCTCGCGGACAGCGGCGGGACGCTCATCGCGGCGCGCACCGTGCAGGGTGTGGGCGCCGCGCTCGTCATCCCGGCCTCGCTCGCGGTGGTCGCCGCCGATCTGCCCGCCCGCAGACGCGCCATGGCGGTCGGCCTGTGGACGGCGGCGCTCGCTGTCGCGCTCGCACTTGGGCCGGTGGTGGGCGGCTTCGTCACCGAGCGGTGGGACTGGAGCTGGGTGTTCCTGCTCAACGTCCCCTTCGGAGTGCTCGCCCTGCTGCTGGTGCCCGCGGTGCCCCGGACCGTCACGCGCGTGCGCCGCGGCCTGCTGCCGCTCCTCGATCTGCCGGGCGTCGCACTGTCCACGACCTCGCTCTTCCTCCTCACGTACGGCCTGGTCAGGGGCGGAGAGCACAGCTTCAGCACGCCGCCCGTGCCGCTCTGCCTGTGGCTGTCGGCGGCCACCGGGATCGCGTTCCTCGTCGTCGAGTCGCGTACGTTCCTGCCGCTGGTGGACCTGCGTCTGCTGCGCAACCGCTCACTCGGCGGGGGCGCGGCGGCCCAGGTCCTGTGGGGCATCGGCGTCAACGGCGTGTTCTTCTTCACCGCGCTCTACCTCCAGCGCGTGCTCGGCTTCTCCCCCACCAAGGCGGGTCTGGCCTTCCTGCCGCTGGCGGGCGCGCTGCTCGTGACGACGCCGTTCGCCGAGCGTGCGGCGAAGGCGGTGGGGGCGCACTGGTCGATCGCCGGCGGGCTCGTCCTGGTCGCGGTCGGGCTCGTGTGGGTCTCGGGGACGGGGCTGCACGCGCAGTACTGGGATCTGCAGCCGGGGCTGCTCCTGATCGGCGCGGGCTCGGCCCTGACGACTCCGCTGACGGTACGTTCCGTCGCCGATGTCCCCGCGACGCGCACCGGCATGGCTTCGGGCCTGGTGAGCGCGGCCCGGGAGATCTCCGGGGTCTTCGGGGTCGTCCTGGTCGGCGTGGTCCTGACGCGGACGGAGCGCACGGCGTTGCGGGACGGCGCCGATCCGCGCAGCGCCTTCCTGGACGGCTACGACAGCGGGCTTCAACTGGCGGCCCTGTGCGTCCTGTTGGGCGCCGTCGTCACCGCGGTCACCCTGCGGCGGCCCGCCCGGCACCGACGGCCGGGGGCACCTTCCGGCGTCAGGCGGGACCGCCGCCCGGTGCGTCAGTGAGGGGCTGATCTTCAGACAGGTGCCGGTCGTCGGTGACGTACTGATGCAGCAGGCCCGATGCGGCCAGCATGGCGGTCGAGCGCGTGGCGAGGCCCGCGAGGCGCCCGGCGATGGCCGCCCGGAGCGCGTCGGGGCTGCCCGTCTCGCGCAGCCCGTCGAGCACCGCGTGGATCTGCGGCAGGGGGTAGTGGCCCTGCCGCAGGATGCTGACGATGCGCGCGTCGCGTACGTCGACGGGGCTGAACCAGCGGTAGTGGGTGCCCGGTTCACGCCGGGGCTTGAGCAGCCCCGCCGACTCCCACACCCGTAGCGCGGAGGTGCGCACGCCGAGGCGGGCGGCCACTTCGCCGATGCGCAGGTGCGGCGGCGTCGCGGGCGGCGCGGGGGCGTCCGGCGTCTCCTTCGCGACGGCTTCCAGGGCCTCGCCCGCCGCCCGCAGGGAGAGGCGTTGCTGGTGCAGGTCGGCGTGCCCGGCGTCGACTAGGGACAGCGCCAGCGGAAGGTCTGCCGCATGGACGGCCCGCATGACCGCCTGGGCGGTCTCGAGACCGTACCCGGGCACGAGCGCGCGATAGACGAGCAGGGCGTCGCGGTGGCGTGCGTCGAACCTGCGGTATCCGGCGGGCGTGCGGGGCGTCGGCGGCAGGATGCCCGCGTCGGCGTAGTTGCGGATCTGCTGCGTCGAGACACCGGCCGCACGCGCCAGATCGACGGGGCGCAGCGCGGTCTCGGCTCCCCTCATGAAGGCCCTCCCCAGACGTCCGACGGAACCTCGGAGTTGAAGGTTATCCGAGCCGAGGCACGGGGCAATCGGCGTCCCTTTCGCAAAAGTCTCAACAAGCACTTAAATGAAACACTTGAAGGCATGGATGCCATCACAGCCAGGGCCGATGCGATCCGCGTCAAGGGCGCACGCCTGCACAACCTCAAGAACGTCTCGCTCACCCTTCCCAAGAACCAGCTCGTCGTCCTGACCGGCCTCTCCGGCTCCGGCAAGTCCACGCTCGCCTTCGACACCCTGCACCGGGAGGGCCAGCGGCAGTATCTGGAGTCGCTCGGCCTGGTCACCACCTTCGCCGGAAAGCCCTCGGTCGACTCGATCACCGGTCTGTCGCCGTCCATCAGCGTCGACCAGCATCTGACCAACCGCAGCCCCCGGTCGACGGTCGGCACGGTCACCGAGGTCTTCACGTATCTGCGTCTGCTGTGGGCGCGCATCGGCCACCGTCCGTGCCCGGCGTGCGGTCAGGACGTCCCGCCCGCCTACCACGTGAGCGGCGACGAGCTCTGGGACGACGAGCCGTCCGGGGCCGAACCAGGCGCCGCACCCGGCACCGACGCCTCGCCCGACGACGACCGGCCCGCGCTCCCCTGCTCGCACTGCGGGGCGCCCGTGCCGGGCATGGTGATGGGCACGTTCTCCTTCAACAAGCCCGCCGGTGCCTGCACCACCTGCACCGGCATCGGCACCGTCTTCCAGGCCGATGTGCGCCGCCTCGTCGACGAGGACCTGAGTGTCGCCGGGGGCGCGGTGCTCGGCTGGCTCCCCGCGCTGACCGAGCGCAACACCACGATCCTGCGCGCCGCCGGTGAGCACTACGGCTTCGCCTTCGACACGGAGACCCGCATACGAGAACTGACCGACACGCAAAGGGACTTGCTGCTTCACGGGGTGGACAGTGATCGGTTCCGCCGCCACTTCCCGGACGTGGCACCACCGGCGACGGTCGGCCGCGGCCGCTTCGAGGGCGTGGTCACGAACGTGCTGCGCCGGTACGCCGAGCGCATCGATGACCCCGCCTACCGCGAGAAGACGGAGAAGTTCCTCGTCAACGACGTCTGCCCGGACTGCGAGGGCACCCGTCTGCGTCCGGAGAGCCGACGGGTCACCGTCGCCGGGCTGACCATCGTCGAGGCCTCGCGCCTGCCGCTCGACGAACTCGCCGGGTGGATCGCTGCTCTGCGCGAGCACATCACGGACAGCGAGGCCTGGCACGTCACCGAGCCGATCGTGGACGACCTGCGAGAACGCGTGCGCCGCCTCGTCGACGTCGGCGTCGGCTATCTGACCCTGGAGCGCGCCGCCCCCAGCCTCTCGGCGGGCGAGACCCAGCGTCTGCGCCTGTCCGCGCTGCTCGGCTCGGGCCTGACCGGAGTGCTGTACGTCCTGGACGAACCGACCATCGGGCTGCATCCCGCGGACACCGCCCGCCTGATCGACGTCCTGCGCCGCCTGCGGGACCTGGGCAACACGGTCCTGGTCATCGAGCACGACCTCGACGTGCTGCGCGCGGCCGACCACGTGGTCGACGTCGGGCCCGGCGCGGGCCGCGCCGGCGGGCACATCGTGGCCGCAGGTACACCCGACGAGGTGGCGGCGACCACCGGTTCGGTCACCGGCGACCATCTCTCCGGGCGCCTGGCGATGCCGCTTCCCGCGCTCAGGTCGCCCGCGCCCGGTGCCGGGCTCGTCATCCGCGGGGCGCGGGCGCACAACCTCAAGAACGTCACCGCGCGGCTGCCGCTCGGGCGGCTCGTCGCCGTGAGCGGCCCCTCGGGCTCGGGCAAGTCGTCACTGGTGCTCGACATCCTGGGGCGTGCCGCACGGCAGCGTTTCCACGGGGCGAGCGACACCCCCGGCGCCCACGACGGGATCGAGGGCTGGGAGCACGTCGACAAGGTCGTGACCATCGACCAGCAGGCGATCAGCCGGGTGCCCCGGTCGAACGCGGCGACGTACGCGGACGCGTTCACGCCGATCCGCGAGGCGTTCGCGGCGAGCGACGGCTCCCGGCAACGAGGGCTCACCGCCGGGCACTTCTCCTTCAACGTGGCGGGGGGCCGCTGCGAGCGGTGCACGGGCGCCGGGGTCCTGACGGTGCAGATGCACTTCCTGCCCGACGTGGAGGTGCGCTGCCCCGCATGCCGTGGCCGTCGCTTCACGCCCGAGGTGCTCGCCGCGCGGTACGGCGGCCACGACATCGCCCAGGTCCTCGACATGACCGTCGACGAAGCCCTGACGGTCTTCGAAGCGGTGCCGGGGGCGGCGACACGGCTCCAGCGGCTGTCCGACGTCGGCCTCGGCTACCTCCAGCTCGGCCAGCCCGCGACCACACTCTCCGGAGGCGAGGCGCAACGCGTCAAGCTCGCCAAGGAGTTGGGGCGCCGCGCCACGGGCCGCACCCTCTACCTCCTGGACGAGCCCACGACCGGCCTGCACGCCGCCGACACCGCCCGTCTGCTCGGCGTCCTGCAGCGCCTCGTCGACGCGGGCAACACCGTCGTCACCATCGAGCACAACCTGGACGTCATCCGCGCCGCCGACTGGATCATCGACATGGGCCCGGAAGGCGGCGAAGCCGGCGGTGAGATCGTGGCCGAGGGGACGCCGAAGGAGATCGCGCGGGCGAGCGGCTCACGGACGGGGGCGTTCCTGGAGGTGTGACGCGGGGGCCGGGACGTCCCCGAAGCCCCCGGCGGCCGGGCCGCCGATGACGGTCACATATCCGTCCGGGCCCAGTACGGCGATGTCGCCCGTACGCAGCCACCCGCCCGGCAACAGCCGCCGCGCGCTCTGTGCCGGGTCGCCCCAATAGCCCGCGCACACCTGCGGCCCCCGGACCAGGAGTTCACCGGCCTGCCCCGGGGGCAACTCCACGCCGGGGGTGCCCTCCTGGGCGATGCGGACCTCCGTACCGGGCAGGGGCAGACCGGAGGTGCCGGGGCGGGCGTTGGCTCCGCGCGGGTTGGCGAGGAGAGCACCCGAGGCTTCCGGGAGGCCGTAGCCCTCCACGAGCACCGCGTCGACCGAGTCCCGGACGCGGTCGGCGGTCCCGGCGTCCAGTGTCGCGGTCAGCCAGGTCCGCACCGTGGCGAGGGCCTCCAACTCGTGGGCGGGGCGCCGGAGAAGACGTCGGCAGTCGGCGGGTTCGGCCGCCAGGAGGGTCACTTTCCGGCGGCGCGCCGTACGCAGCAGTACCTCTGGTTCGGGGTCCGGCAGAAGGACCGTACGCGCCCCGGTGAGCAGCGGGGTGATCAGCCCGAACAGCAGGCCGTGCGGACGCCAGAGGGGCGTGACGGCCAGTGCGGTCTCGCGCCCGCCGCGCACCTGCGGGTGCCACGCCGCCTGTTGGTGGGCGGCAGCGACCAGGTTGGCGTGCGTGAGCATGGCCGCGGGCCCGCCGACGGCGACGTGGGCGAGGACGGCGAGATCGTCGGCCCGCGGCGCCTCACCTTGGGTCTTCGGCCGGGGCATCCTGCGCATCAGGGATCGCCCCGGCCACTCCCCGTCGATCGGGACGGTGATGACCTCCCGTACGAACGTGTCACCGCGCACGGCGTCGAGCCGCTCCCCCGCCGCAGCGCCGGCGACGACCAGCACCGCTCCCGAGTCGGCCAGTTGCTGCCCGAGCACTTCGCGGGGCGCCGCCGGGTCGATGGCCACCACGACCGCCCCGAGCCGCAGCACCGCATGCCACGCCACGGCGAACCAGGGGCAGTTGGGCAACACCAGCGCCACCCGGTCGCCGTGCCGGATGCCCAGCGTCCGCAGCGTGGCGGCGCATGCGCCCACGGCACGGTGCAGCCCCCGGAAGCCGGACCGGCCGCCGTGGCGCCGGGCCGCGGCGTCGAGCAGCTCGGGGAGCGTGACATCGGGGACGTGCAGGCGGTGCGGCACCCCGGCGGCGTAGAAGCGCAGCCACGGTCGTGGGTCCTGGGCCGTCACCTGGGGCTCGGTCATGCCCTGATCGTCGCGCAGGAGGGCCTGCCGCCACTTGTCCCCGGCGCACAGTTCCGCTCCGGCGGGCTGTGGCTCCGCTGACTATCTGCGCCTGGTTACCGCTCCGTAACTTCTCGGCGTGCACAGCTGTCCCCCCATCCACCCCCTTTCGAACGAACTCGAAACGAAGGAGCACCCGTGCGCAGGCCAAGAGCGAAACGTAGGAAGAGACTGCTGGCGCTGACCTCGGCCGTCGCCCTCGCGGGCCTCGGCCTCGGCGTGCCGACGCTGACGGCGGGCGCCGCCGCGGCCCCGGACGCGTCGGCGGCGTGCGACGCCACGGACGAGCGGATCTACCAGGTGCCGGGGTCCGTCCCGAGCGATCCCGGCAGCGTCATCGCCTGCCGGTCGACCGCCCTCCCGCACGTGCCGGGCAACATCCCGATGCGTGCCTGGAAGGTCCAGTACAGCTCGAAGGACAACACGGGCAAGCCGGTCGCGGTCTCCGGGACCGTCGCCGTGCCCACGGCGGAGTGGAAGGGGCGGGGCAGCCGCCCCGTCGTGGCCTTCAACCCCGGGACGCTGGGGCTCGGTCCGCAGTGCGCCTTCTCCAAGCAGCTCGCGGGCGCCTTCCAGGACGAGTACGAGGGCGAGAACATCGCGGCGCTCCTGAAGGCCGGTTACGCCGTCGCCGCGACGGACGGCGCCGGCTACCTGGACGGCCAGACCCACCCGTACGTCTCCGGGACCGACGCCGGGCACGCGCTGCTCGACATGGCGCGCAGCGCCCCCGCGATCCCCGGCAGCGGCCTCGACCCGCAGACGAAGATCGGTCTGTGGGGGTACTCCGAAGGCGGTGCGGCCAGCCTGTGGGCGTCGCAGCTCGCGGCTTCGTACGCCCCTGAACTCGACATCGTGGGCGACGCGTCCGGTGGCGTGCCCGGCGACCTGAAGGTGGTCGCCAAGTCGCTCAACGGCGGCCCGTTCGCGGGTTTCCTGGTCGACGCCGTCCTCGGTCTGTCGTCCGCGCACCCCCGGATGCCGTTCGAGGAACTCCTGAACGACCAGGGCAAGGAGACCGTCAAGAAGGCCAGGTCGCACTGCCTGGTCGGCACCATCTCGACCCTCGCGGGCCAGAAGCTCGAGAACAACACCAAGGGCGGTCTCAGCTTCGAGCAGCTCTACGCGCTCAAGGGCACGGACGGCAGGACGTGGGGCCAGGTCGTCGACGCGCAGAAGCTCGGCGTCGGCATCGGCCGTCCGGGATCGGGAGCCACGCACGAGATCGACTTCCCGGTCCTGCAGTACCGCGGCGCGCTGGAGGAAGTCGTCCCGATCGAGACGGAGGACGCGACGCGCGCGGCGTACTGCAAGGCGAGGATCACCACCCAGTGGAAGGTCTATCCGGGTGAGCACCTGACGACCGATCAACTGGCGAAGGACGACACGGTCAAGTGGCTCGGCGACCGGTTCGCGGGCAGACCGGAGTTCGGCAACTGCCCTCTCACGTGAGCTAGTTCGCACGCGCTGCCTCTTGTCACGGGGGTGACAGGAGGCAGCATCATGTCTGTCCGTCCTCGACGGGCCGCCACGGACCCGTGGCGGCGTCTTCACCACACCTTTGTCCCCCCGTGCACAGAGGGAGCACCCCATGGTGAACGGTTCGGCACTGCCCGCCGGCACACCTCCGGCAGGCGTCCCCGCACCGGCGGGCACCCCGGCAGAGGAGTCGTACGCCGCGTTCAGGGCCTTCCCCTCTGGTCTCCACGATCACATGCGGCCGTTCCTGGCCGACATCACGTCGGAGGTGGTGCGGGCGATCCGCACGGAGATACCGGAGTACGCACGCCCGACCGACGACACGTACATGCATGTCGTGAACCGGGGCGTGGAGCAGGCCCTGGAGGGGTTCCTGGCCCGGATGGCCCACCCGGACACCGACTGGGTCTCGGTGAAGGCCACCTACCAGAACATCGGCAGGGGCGAGGCCGACGAGGGCCGCAGCCTCGACTCCTTCCAGTCGGCGCTGCGCCTCGGCGCGCGCGTCACCTGGCGCCGGGTCAACGCCCTGGTCGACGCCGACCTGTTGCCGCGGCACGTGCTCGCGGCCTTCGGCGAGGCCCTCTTCCTGCACCTGGACGAGATGGCCGCGGCGACGACCGCGGGCTACACGGAGGCCAGGCTGCACGCCGCGGGAGAACTCCAGCAGCGCCGCGCCCGTCTCATCGACCTGCTGACCGCCGACCCTCCCGCGTCGGCGGAAGCCATCGCCGATCTCGCGCAGGCCGCCCAGTGGCCCATCCCGCGCGAGGTGGCGGTGGTCGTCATCGACCACACCCTGGCCCCGGAGACCGTCAGCCCCATCGTCCCCCCGGAGTTCCTCGCGCGCTTCTCCGAGCAGCCCGGCCGCATCGTGGTGCCCGACCCGGAAGGGCCGGGGCGGGCCCGCTCGATCGCCGCCGCGTTACAGGGCCTGCGCGCGGTGATCGGCCCCACGGTCGCGCTGCACGAGGGCGCGCGCTCGCTGCGCTGGGCGCTTGACGCCCTCGACCTCTCCCGGCGCGGCATCCTGCCCCGCGCGGGCCTGCTGCACTGCGCCGACCACCTGGCGACGCTGCTGCTCTTCCAGGACGAGGCGCTGATCGACGCGCTCGCGCAGCGGCATCTGCTGCCTCTGGAGGAAGTGCGCTCACCGCAGCGCGAGCGTCTCGCCGAGACCCTGCTGTGCTGGTTGCGGTGCGGGCACAACGCGAGCGAGGTCGCCACGCGGTTGGCCGTGCACCCACAGACGGTCCGCTACCGCCTGCGGCAGCTGGACGAGGTGTTCGGCGACCGGCTGCATGATCCGGTGGCGCAGTTCGAGATGCAGTTGGTCCTGCACGCGTTGAGCCTGCGGCCGGCCGCGGGCGAGAGGGCAGCGACGCGCTGAACCGGGCGCGCGGCGCGCGGCGGTGTGCCGCGTGCGTCATCTCCTACGTCACCCGGACGCGCCGCGAGGGTGGCCGCCCCCGGCCGTTATCGCACCGTAATGTCCCCTTCGCCCCAACTCCCAGGCGAAGGAGAGTTCTTACGTGCGCGCCCACCCCATGGCCGTACCCGATGTACCCGACGTCCGTGACCTAACCGTCCCGCCGAAGCGGACTCCCCGGGTCCGCCGGATCCCCCCGCGGCTCCTCCCCCGCCTCGTCGTCCTCTTCCTCCTCCCCCTCCTCACCACCCTCAGCGGCACCCTGCTCGCCCCGGCGCACGCCCACGCGGACGCCCTGGTGCGGCACTCCCCCTCCGCCACCAGCCTGCTCGCCCCGCCCCCCGCGCCCGAGGAGGCGTGCACCAGCAAGGACCCGGCGGTCTGCCTGATCCGGCAGATGAGCCCGGAGGAGCGGGAGCGGGCACGGGAGGTGCGGCTGCGCTACCACCAGCTTCTGGACACCATGGAGCGCGTGGCGGACCGCATGCACGAGGAAGGCCGCTCCGACGAGGAGATCGCCCGCACCCTCGTCGACATGCGCAACGAGGCCAAGGACATCACCCGCGCCGGGATGTCCCCCGAGGCGGTGGAGGCCCTGGAGCAGCGGAACATGAAGAAGTACGGCAATCCCCTGGGCCCTACCGCCGACCAGCAGTTCGCCAAGTACGGCAGCTGGGCCGCGGTCATCGAGGCGGCCACCCGCACCAGCGCCGCCGTCGACCGGGAGCTCGGCATCCCGCCGCGCTCGTGATCACCTGACGTCCATGCTGCTCCAGGACTACGACCACCACGGCCGGACGTGGGACCTCGACCCCCGCACGGGGCTCTTGGCCCCCGCGTCCGGCCGCTGCCACGGCTTCGTCCACCTGGGCGAGGCAGGGACGGCGGCGCTCTACGCGGACCCTTCCGACGAGGCGGCGACGCTCTGGCTCCAGATCGGCCGGCGCCGCTGGGACTGCGACGCGGTGACCGTCCGGCAGTCCGCGGGCCCCGACGCCTCCCGCCGTTTCACGGTCGAGGACGCGCGGGGCACGGCCCTCGAACTCCGCTACCCCGCACCGGACCCCGGCCCCTTCGACCCGACGTACGACTGGATGGACGCGGAGGCCGACGACTTCTTCCTCTGGGCCTCGGGCCGCCTGGCCGACACGGCCGCGGACACGTCGGCGCGTACCACACTCCTGGCGCACTTCTGGGCCGGTTTCCTCCCCAGCTGACTGCACAAGTAGCCTCGCGGAGCGATGAGTTGAGGCCGGCCACTGAGTCTTAACCCATACAAGGAAAAACCGAGAAAAGACCGGGCCGCGCGCAAGGTTCGCGACCCCCACCCGGAGGTACGCCATGTGCGCCCACCAGCCCCAGTGCCCGCCCGCCGACAGCCCCGACCACCTCGCGGCCAGGATCCTCTCCGCCCACCCCGAACAGGGCTGGAGCCTGCTGTGCAACGGCACGATCGTCTTCGACGACGCCGGTGAACTGCTGCCCGACGGCCGCGTGGTGGCCGCGGCGCGGCCCCTGGCCATGGCCGCCTGACCACGATCGCCCTCAGGGCGCGATCGCACCCATCAGCGCCCGCGCGCACAGATCCCGCACCTGCGCGCGCGGCAGCAGTTCCGGCTCCTCGAGCCACTCCAGGCAGACCGTCACCATGAAGGCGAGCCAGCCGCGCACGGCCAGACGCAGCGCGGGCAGTTCGTGCGGGGTGGACGCGGCCCCGGGGTCCGCGGCGAGGGCCTGCAGGATCTGGTCCTCGTGGGCCGCCAGGCCTTCGCGGTAGATCCTGCGGACCGTGGCGTCGCCCGTCTCCTCCGCCCGGTGGAAGGCGCGGAAGCCCTCGGCGTGCGACTCGACGTACGCGAGGAACGTGTCGAGGCCCGTGCAGATCTGATCGCGGACGGGGACTCCGGGCACGGCCGCGGTCAGCCGCAGCATGCGCCTGCTCTCGCGCTGCACCACGGCGGCGAAGAAGTCGCTCTTGGTCGGGAAGTAGTGGTACAGCAGGCCGCGCGACACTCCGGCGATCTCCGCCACCCGCTCGACCCAGACGTCGTCGTACGGATTCTGGGCGAAGAGCCGCGCCCCTGCCGAGAGAAGCTGCTCCCTGCGCTCCTCGGTGCTGAGCCTGCGGCGCGTGCGCTCCTGCGGGTTCGCGGCCATGGGAGCACCTTACTTGACGTGGATTCAACAGCGGCAGCAGACTGATGACGCTTATTGAATCCGCGTACAACAGGCTCAACGGGTCTGCGGCTCAGGGGAGATGGCACACATGGCGCAGGTGTCGCAGGCATCGCAGGTGGCGAAGGGTGCCGGGGCTCCCAAGGGGTTCCGCAGTGCCGAGCTCGGATGGCCGCGGCTCGACCTCATACCGCATCCGCCGCGCCGCCTGCCCCTGATCGGCGACGTCCTGGGCGCCCACGTCCGGACGCCGGTGCAGGATTCGATGCGCATCGGCAGCGGCCTCGGGCCCATCTTCCGGCGCAAGGCGTTCGGCAAGGAGATCGTCTTCGTCTGGGGCGCCGGGCTCGCGGCCGAACTGGCCGACGAGTCGCGGTTCGCCAAGCACGTCGGCCTTGGCGTGGCCAACCTGCGGCCGGTGGCCGGTGACGGCCTGTTCACCGCGTACAACCACGAGCCCAACTGGCAGCTGGCGCACGACATCCTCGCGCCGGGCTTCAGCCGTGACGCGATGGCCGGATACCACCCGCTCATGCTGGACGTCGCCCGGCAGCTGACCGCCCGCTGGGACGCGCGCGAGGAGTCCGGCAGGCCGGTGGACGTGCCCGGCGACATGACGAAGCTGACCCTGGAGACGATCTCCCGCACCGGCTTCGGGCACGACTTCGGTTCCTTCGAGCGGTCCCGGCCGCACCCCTTCGTGTCGGCCATGGTCGGCACGCTCTCCTACGCCCAGCGCCGCAACGTCGTACCGCCCGCGCTCGCCCCGCTCCTGCTGCGCGGCGCCACCCGGCGCAACGCCGCCGACATGGCCTACCTCAACCGCACCGTCGACGACGTGGTCGCGGCCCGCCGCGCCGCTTCGGGCCCCGGCGACGGGGACCTGCTCGACCGGATGCTGGAGGTCGCGCACCCCGAGACCGGTGAGCGGCTCTCCGCCGAGAACATCCGCCGCCAGGTCATCACCTTCCTGGTCGCGGGGCACGAGACGACATCGGGCGCGCTGTCCTTCGCCCTGCACTACCTCTCGCGCTCCCCCGAAGTCCTGGCCCGCGCCCAGGCGGAGGTCGACGAGGTCTGGGGTGACGCGGAGGAGCCCGCGTACGAGCAGGTCGCCAAGCTGCGCTACCTGCGGCGCGTCCTGGACGAGTCACTGCGGCTGTGGCCGACCGCGCCGGGCTTCTCGCGCCAGGCCCTCCAGGACACGACGCTCGGCGGTGTGCACCCGATGCGCGAGGGGGCCTGGGCGCTCGTCCTCGCCACGCTGCTGCACCGCGACCCGGCGGCCTGGGGCGAGCGGCCCGAGGAGTTCGACCCCGACCGGTTCGCCCCTTCGGCGGTACGCGCGCGGCCCGCCCACGTCTTCAAGCCGTTCGGCACGGGCGCGCGGGCCTGTATCGGCCGTCAGTTCGCGCTGCACGAGGCGACGTTGGTGCTCGGCCTGCTCCTGCGCCGCTACGACCTGCACGCCGACCCCGCCTACCGCCTGCGGGTCGCGGAGCGCCTCACACTCATGCCGGACGGCCTCACGCTGCGCCTCACCCGCCGCGCCGCGACCGCCTAGAGCCCGATTGTCAGACCCGTGCGCAAGAGTGGAGGGTCCACCGGTGCGAGCCACCGGCCCTTGTGACCCCGCGCAGAGGAGCTCTCGACATGACCAGCACGCCGACCCCGGAACTGGCCGCAGCCCAGGCCTGCTTGCGGCTGCTGCACACCGCACGGGCCGCCCTGTCCGGCCCCTCACCGGCAGCGGCGGCCTCGCTGCTCGCCGGGCCGATGGCGGAGGCGGACGAGGCGCTGCGCCGCGCGGGCCTGACGGGCAACGAGGCCGAGCTCCTGAACAGGATCTACGACCTGGAGCCCGACCGCCCCGATCCCCGGGCGTGCCCCGCTTCGGCCGGCTCGGCTCCGTCGGTTTCCTAGGTCCCCCGGGCCTCGTCAGGCTCCCCGGGCCTCGTCGACTCCTTCGGGCCCCGTCGTCTCCTTCGGTTTCCAGGTGAACTTGTCGCCGCCCACCCAGCGCACCTGATCCGGGTCGTCCACGTCGTGCACGACGTGACCCGCCTGAGCGGCCACCTCCAGGACGTCGACAAGTTCCCTGGCCTCACCGACCACCTCGCCGTCGAGCTCGACGATGCGAAAAGGCGGTTGGCCCGGGTTGACGCCAAGGACCGTGATCCGAGGGTTCGCCATGTAGAGGTATGCGCTTTCGGTCATGTGTGGAGGCTTCCACGCTCCGGCTGCCTCATGACCATCACGACCTGCGCGTTCGGCCGCTCGGGCTACGGACCGGCCGCCTCGACGGCCTTGAGGACTTGTCCGGCACCGTCCTGCGCTTCCATCCGGCGGGCGACGGCTCCGGCGGCTTCCTTGTACGCGGGCTCACCCACCGCACGCCCCATCTGCTCGGCGAGGCGCTCCACCGTGAGCTCCTTGAACGGGATGGGCGCGGTGCCCGCGCCGAGGCCGGCGAGCCGCGCCGCCCAGAAGGGCTGGTCCGCCATGACGGGCACGGGAATCGCGGGCACCCCGGCCCGCAGCCCCGCCGCCGTGGTGCCCGCGCCCGCGTGATGGACCACGGCAGCCATCCGCGGGAACAGGGACGCGTGGGGCACCTCGCCGACGGTCAGGATGTCGTCGCCGTGCGCCATCAGCCCCGCCCGCCCCTCCTGAAGGACTCCACGCAGCCCGGCCCGGCGCAGCGCGGACACCGCCAACTCGCCGAGCCGCGCGCCGTCGTCCGCGGCCATGCTCCCGAACCCGATGAACACGGGCGGCTGCCCGGCCCGCAGGAAGTCCTCGAAGAGGGCGGGCAGCGGGATGCCCGGGTCGTGGTGCGGCCACCAGTTGCCGACGACGTCGAGACCCTCGCGCCAGTCCGCGGGCCGGGGCACCACGGCAGTGCTGAAACCGTGCAGGACCGGCCACCCCGCCTCTTCCTGACGCCGCCGGACGGCACCCGGTGTGGCGCGCGGCAGTGAGAGGCGCGCCCGCAGGTCCGCAACGGCTTCGGCGTAGACACGGTCGGCCATCCGCAAGGAGAAACGGCCGAGCATCCTGTTGCCTGGCCCACCGAGCGACCTGCCGCCGGACACCACGGGCGCGAACTCCCGTGTGGGGTGCGTGGGTTGCAGGTAGACGCCGATGGACGGGATATCCATGGCCTCGGCCAGCTGCCAGCCCAGGGGCGCCGTGGTCGTCGAGAGCAGCAGCACATCGGCGCCGGGTTCCGCGGCCTCGACGAGCCCGGCACCCAGCTTCCGCACGAACGCGGCGGCGGTGCGCATCAGCTGCCGATTTCCGCCACCGCCGGCGCCCGTGTCGGCGGGCAACGGACGAAAGTCGAGGCCGGCCCCCCGCACGAGCGGCGCGAAGGACTCCTGCGTGGCAAGGGCGACGTCATGCCCGGCCTCCCGCAACCGGGCACCGAGGCCGGTGTACGGGGCGACATCGCCGTACGACCCGGCAGCTGCCATCAAGATCCTCATCGGTCCTCCCCCTCGCTCGCGCCCTGCTCGACGTTGGCCCGCACCGCGGCGTGCAGGAACGCGGCAAGGCCCGGCCGCTGCTCCGAGGCCGGGACGACGAGGGCGAAGGCGCGGGGGTCGTCGGCGAAGTCATCGGCGATCCGGAGGTGCATGGCAGGCGGGCAGGGCGTGAACCAGCGGATGAGGTGCTGCCGGTGTTCCTCGGCGAGGGCCGTGGCGCGCTTCCCCTGAGCGGGTTCGCCCTCGTCGAACGCCTTGACGAGTTCGGTTCGCCAGGCCGCCGCCTCACCCATGATCCGGACCCAGTCCTCCTTGGAGTGGGAGGCGGCCCGGCTCATCGCCTCCTGGTGCCCGGGAGTGTGCTCCCACTTGAGGCCGGCCTCGGTGGCGTAGCTCAGGTCGAACGTGATCTCGCCGAACACCTCGAACCGTTCCTGCGGGTCGAGCCGCACGCCGGTCTGCTGCACTTCCATGGCCCGCTCGGCGACCTCCACCAGGCGGCCCAACTTGCCCATCTGCTCCACCAACGCCTTGTGCCGGGCCCGCAGCAGAGCGAGTGCGTCGGCCTGCGGATCCGCGAGGATCTCCGCGATCTCTTCCAGGGCGAAGCCGAGTTCGCGGTAGAAGAGGATCTGCTGCAGGCGTGCCAGGTCGGCCTCGCCGTACAGGCGGTACCCGCCCGGACTGCGCTCGCCGGGCACGAGCAGCCCGGACCGGTCGTAATGATGCAGCGTGCGGACCGTGACCCCCGCGAACCCGGAGACCTGCCCCACCGTGTAACTCATGGACCTCGCCTTTCGTCGCGTACAGCCTGCGGCCTGACGCGACGTGAGGGTCAAGTCAGCCGTGCTCCACCGACAGCGGTGCGAAGGCGACGCGGGTCACGGTGCCGTCGTCCGTCCACCGCACCTCGACGGAGCCCCGTGTCGCCTTCACCAGCGTGGCGATGTCCGCCAAGGGGGTGGGTTCCGGCTCCGCGGTGAGTGTGGCCAGGGCCGCGTACACCGCCGTGGCCTCCGCTTCGGCCGTGAGGCGCGGCAGGCGGGCCCACCGGGTGAAGGCCGTGCCCTGGGGGGCGCGTTGCTCGTCGTGGCCGGTCCAGCCGTGCAAGGGGTGGAGCGCCGAGTGCAGGGGCTCTTCGGGGCCCGTCGCCCAGCCCGTGTGGGTGACGCGTGCGCCGTGCGGCGCGCCGACCACGCGCTGCACGCGCAGTTCGTGCCGCCCCCTGGCCACCGTGACGCTCTCCACGCGCAGCCCCGGCACCATGGGCGCGCCGCTCACGAAGGCGGGGGTGTGCCGGGACGCCGCCCAGCCCCAGCCGTCGCCCTGAGCGGCGCCCAGCGGGTGGATGCGGGTGCGGGCACTGCGTACTCCCGCCACCTCCACCGCGATGTGGTTGTCCGGGGTGTTGCCGCGTGCCGTAGGACCGGTCCGCGTGGAGTAGGCGTGGCGGGCGTAGAGCGGGTCCTCGTGGGCCGCGACCTCGGCCTCGTGCGGGCGGGCGTGGTCGCTGCCGTGGTTGTGCATCCGTACTATCCCGTCGGCGCGGGTGCTCTGTATGAGGAGGCCGGGCGCGGGCAGCGCGCGGACCGTGTCGCGGCGCTCGCTGGGGGCCGGTTCCTCCGTGGCGGTCCACAGAGGATGGGTGGCCGGGGCCAGGAGGCCGACGAACGCCTTCGATGCCCAGTACGGCGACGCGGGTCCTGAGTAGGGCTGAAGGCTCGCGTCGTGCGGGCCGTGCCAGCCGAGGCCGAGCAGTCCGTCGGCGCCCACGGAGCCGCGGTCCAGGAAGTAGCGCAGTGATCCGCTCAGGAGCCTGCGCGAGGTGCCGGGGCTCAAGGGCGTGTGGCCGGTGAGCGCGCCGAGGGCCACGGACGCGCCCGCGGCGAACCGGTAGGTCAGGGAGCGGCCGAAGTGGATGGGTGCGCCGTCGGAGCCGAAGAGGAGTCCGAAGCTCTCCAGGTGCTCGTGCAGGCGAGCGCCGTGCCGCCTCAACTCTGCTGGATCACCCGACAGTTGAGCGTCCAGCGTCGGGTACAGGTGCAGCGCCCAGCCGTTGTAGTGGTCGAAGGCCCGGCCGTCTCCGTCGGCGTACCAGCCCTGGCCTCGGTACCAGGTCTCCAGGAGGTCGAGTGCTCGCTCACGTGCCCTGGCCGTCTCCGCGTCGCCGCGGCCCACCGACTCCAGGAACCCGGCCACGGTGTAGGGGAAGAGATACCAGTTGTTGGGCGCGGGGACATGGCGGATCGCACCGCGCAGCCACTGCTCGGCGCGGTCCTGTACGTCGGTGTCGAGCCGGTCCCACAGCCAGGGGCGGGTCAGGCGCAGGCCGAGGGCCACGGACGCGGACTCCACCATCGGCTGGCCCTGGACGTGGTGGTCGAGGATCACCGGCCAGGACTCGGCGTCGGCACGGCCGGGCGTGCGGGTGCCTGCCGCGAGACCTTCCGCGTACCGGTCGAGCCAGCCGTGCGGGTCCTTGCCCTCGGCGCCCGCCACACGGAACGCGGCGGCGAGGAGGGTGCGGGCGTACCCCTCCAGGCCGTCGGACCGTACGCCGGACGCGGAGGGCCGTCCCGGCAGGTCGAGCAGAGCGCCGCGCGGGGTCGCCCACTTCCAGGCGGCTGCCAGGAGACCGTCGGCGGCCGCCTCCCAGTGCTCGCGCGTGTAGCCGGTGCGGGGGCTCAACTCCCGGTTTTCCTGGGGCAGTCCGGGGATCCTCATGCGAGGTAGGCCAGCCTTTCACGTCGTACGGCATGGGCGAGTCCGTCGCCCGCGGCCCAGCGGCCCACCTCGGCGACGGCGAGATCGGCGAGGCGCCCCCACTCGTTGCCCTGGGAACCCGCGAGGTGGGGGGTGATCGTGACGTTGTCGCAGTCCCACAACGGGTGGTCGTGGGGCAGGACTTCGGGGTCGGTGACGTCCAGGACGGCGCGGACACGGCTGGCCAGCGCGGCCTCCGTGAGGGCGTCCTGGTCGAGGACGGCGCCGCGGGCCGTGTTGATGAGCACGGCCTCGGGGCGCATCGCGCCGATCAGCTCCCGGCCGACGAGGCCGCGGGTGGCGGGCAGCAGCGGGGTGTGGACGCTGACGACGTCGCTGCTCGCGAACAACTCCCGGATGCCGACGGGCCGTGCGCCGAGCGCCAGGGCTTCCTCGTCGGACACGTACGGGTCGTGCAGCAGCACCTGGAGGTCATAGGGACGGAGAAGTTCGATGACGCGGCGGCCGATCATCGAGGCGGAGAGCACGCCGACCGTCCGGCCGTAGTTGCCCACGCCGTGCGACAGGCCGAGCCATTCGTCGCGGCGCCGGGTGGCCTTGAACTCCCGGGCCCGCTCCAGGACGCGCTTGCCGCTGAGCAGGATCATGGCGACGGTGTACTCGGCGACGGGCAGCGCGTTGGCCGCGGCCGCCGATGACACCTCGATGCCGCGCTCCCAGCACTCCGGGGTGATGTGACCGCGTACCGACCCCGCGGTGTGCACGACGGCCCGCAGCCGGGGCGCCGCCGCGAGCGCGGCGGCGTCCAGCGGCGGACAGCCCCAGCCGGTGACCAGGACCTCCACGTCCCGGAGCACCGTGTGCGCCCGCTCGGTGGTGAAGTCGTCCAGGACGGTGTCCGGCACCAGATCGCAGACGCGGCCGAGTGCGGCCAGGGCGTCGGGGCCGAGCACGGCCTTCGCCGCGTCCGGGGCCATGGCGAGCGCGGTGGGCGGACGGTGGCTGCCGTTCTTCAACACATTCCCTTTCACATGGTGCACAGGGTTCACCTGCCTCACTTGACCGAGCCCGCGGTCAGACCCGACTTCCAGAAGCGTTGCAGCAGGATGAAGGCGAGGATCAGCGGCAGCACCGCGAGGAGCGAACCAATGATCACCACGGGGTAGTACTCGGGCGAGACGGTGGCCGAGCTGTTCCAGGTGTAGAGGCCGAGGCTGACCGGGTAAAGCTTCTCGTCCGAGAGCATCACCATCGGCAGGAAGAAGTTGTTCCAGATGGCGGTGAGCTGGAAGAGGAACACCGTGACCAGACCGGGGCCCAGCATCCGCAGGGAGACGCGCACATACGTGGTGAGCTCCCCCGCGCCGTCCACCCGGGCCGCTTCGAGCACCTCGTCGGGCACATATCCCTGGCTGAAGATCCGCCCCAGATAGACGCCGAACGGGTTGAACAGGACCGGGATGAACACCGCCCAGAAGGTGTCGACCACGCCCGTGGCCGAGGCCATGAGGTAGAGCGGCAGCGCGAGGACCGTCTGGGGCACCATCACCGCGGCGAGCACCAGGCCGAAGACCTTCTCCTTGTGCGCGAAGCGGTACTTGTCGAAGGCGTAGCCGCAGGCGACGCTCACCAGGGCGCTGATCGCGGCGCCCAGGACGGCGTAGAGGAGGCTGTTGGTGTACCAGCGGCCGTAGAGCCCGCCGTCCATCGCGAAGAGGTCGCGCAGGTTCTGCACGAAGGAGAAGTCCGTCAGCGAGAAGAAGTTGCTGCTGAACAGCGCGTCGCGGTTCTTGGACGCGGCGAGCACCAGCCACAGGACGGGCAGCAGCGTGTAGAGCACCGCGATGCCGACCACGGTGTTCACGACGGTGCGGCCCAGGAGGCGGGGGCGGTGCGCGCTGAGGGTGTCGGCGCTCATCGTGCGGCCTCCTTCTGGGAGCGGTTGGTCCAGCGGGTGACGCCGTAGGAGAGGGCGACCGTGCACAGGAGCAGGATCACCGAGGCGGCGGCCGCCAGGCCGTAGTTGTTGCGGGTGAAGGCCGCGTCGTAGATGTACATGCTGGGCGAGAAGCGCGAGTTGACCATCGGGGACGACTGGCTGAGCAGCATCGGTTCGGTGAACAGCTGCATCGCCCAGATCAGGGTGAACATCGCGACCATGACGATCGATGAGCGCACCAGGGGCGCCTTGACCTGCAGTGCGGTGCGCACCGGTCCCGCGCCGTCGACCACGGCCGCTTCGATCACCTCGCGGGGCACGGCCTGCAGGGCGGCGTAGAAGATGACCATGTTGTAGCCGAGGTTGCTCCACAGGGCGATGTTCACGATCGACGGGAGCACGGTGTTCACGCCGAGGAAGTCGATGTGGATGTCGCCTTTGGAGAGCACGTCGACGACCGGGCTGAGACCGGGCGTGTAGAGGTAGAGCCAGATGAGCGCCGCGATGATGCCCGGTACCGCGTGCGGCAGGAAGAGCCCCAACTGCGCCCAGGCGCGCAGCCGTACGACACCCGAGTCGAGCAGCAGGGCGAGACCGAGGGCGCCGATCACCATCAGCGGGATGTAGATCAGGCAGTAGAGCGCGACCAGGCCGAGGCTGCCGAGGAAGGTCGGGTCGGTGAGGACGGCCGTGTAGCTGCGCAGGCCCACGAAGACCGTGCGTTCGGGGCCGAAGCCGAGGCCCGGCTGGTCGTCGCTGAAGAAGCTCAGCCAGACCGCGGTGCCGACGGGTATCAGGAAGACCGTCACCAACAGGATCAGGAAGGGGGTCATCAGGACGCCGGCCGCCACATGTTCGCGGCGTCGCGCACGCGCGGGGGCGCGGCGGTCGGCGACGGGGGTGTCGGCGGTGCGGGTGGCGCGGGCCGGGGGCGCGGTCGTGGTCATCGGGGCTCACCTGCCTTTCTGCTGGTGCTCTGGTGCTCGACGGGATACGTGGGCCGCCGGGGCGTGGGGCCGGTCATGTGCTGTGCTCGGTGGTGGCGAGGCCGAGGGCCCTGAGGTCCGGCATGGTGCCGTCGTGCGCCGCGCGCACCGCGTCGAGCAGGGAGCCCTTGCCGCCGCCCGCGCGGGCGAAGCCGTCCTGCATCACCTTCTGGGTGGCGGTCATCCGCGGCCCCCAGACCCAGCCGTCGCGGATCGTCTCCGCCTGCTCCTCGAAGAGGCGGTAGATGTCCTGGCCCGAGTAGTAGGAGCGGTCGAAGGCCTTGCGGCCCACGGAGACCAGATCGGGGACGGCCGGGTACTGGCTGCTGGCGCCGCTGGAGAGCCGGGCGCGCAGGGCGTCGGGGTGCGAGACCTGCCATGCAATGAACTCCATGGCGGCCTCGGGGTGCCGGGAGTCCTTGGTGACGGCGAACGTGGAGCCGCCGTGGGTGCCGACGACGGGCTTGTCGGGGTCCCACTGCGGGAGCGGCGCGATGGCCCACTGGCCCTTCTGGCCGGGCCGTGCGTTCATCTGCGAGCCCGCGTCCCAGGCGCCGCTGAGCCTGGCCAGGACCAGGCCCTCACCGAGCTGGGAGTCGTAGTGCCTGCTCTCGCTGGCGTTGATGAAGAGCAGTTCCTCGTCGATGAGCCGCTGCCAGTACGCCGCGACCTCCCGGGTCGGGCGGTCCGTCAGGGAGACGTTCCAGGCGCCCGCGCGGGTGTCGAACCACTGGGCGCCCGCCTGCCACGCCCACGCGGCGAACTGCGGGCCGCCGTCGGTGGGGAAGAGCGCGATGCGCCGGTCGCGTGCCTTGTCCCGTACGACGCGTGCGGCCTCGGTGAACTCGTCCCAGGTGCGCGGGACTTCGATCCCGTACCGGTCGAACAGGTCGGAGCGGTAGTGCAGCACCATCGGTTCCACGTCGAGCGGCACGGAGAAGATCCGCTTCTCGAAGGTGGTCAGGCCGAGGGCCTGCGGCAGCAGCTTGGCGCGCAACCGGTCGCTGACGAGTGAGGTGATGTCCCGGGCGACGCCGTCGATGGCGAAGCCGGGGACCTGGGGGTATTCGAGGGTGGCGACGTCCGGGGCGTTGCCGGCCCGGGCGGCGTTGCTGAGCTTGGCGTACCCGCCCATGGCGCCGGACGGGATCTGCTGGAACTCGACCTGGATGCGGTCGTGGGTCCTGTTGAACGCGTCGACCACTTCCTGGCTTCCGCGCAGTGCGGACCAGAACGTGATGCGTGTGGTGCCGCCCTTGCTGCTCGGTGTACGGCCAGTGCTGCCCGAACAGGCGCTGAGCGCACCTGCCATGGGAAATGCGGCTGTCACGGCGAGCAGGGACCGGCGGCTCGGTCGACCAGGCATGGGTGCCTCCCGCGGCTCTTGTTCGGGACACGGGAATCCTGATCGCGTGAACGGTGCCGGTCAATAGACCGATCAAAAGAAACTGAAGCGGTCAAACGATCTCGATGTCGGTGGCGGATCCGCGGACCTTCAGCTCGGGCAGCAGCTGCACGCGCTGCGCGGGTCCGGCACCGGGGCCCGCCAACTCGTCGAGCCTGCGCAGCAGTAGCCCGGCCGCCGTGCGTCCCACCTCGTGCTTCGGCGGGGACACGGCGGTCAGCGGCGTGCTGCCGAGCGCGGCCACCACGTCGTCGTACGCCACCACCGAGCAGTCCTGCGGCACCCGCACCCCGCGGTCCATGAGCTGTTGCACGAGCATCAGGGCGTCGACGTCACCGTGCAGCACGGCGGCCGTCGCCCCGCGCTCGCGCAGCCGCGCCGCCAGGTCGAGCGGCTCGCGCGCCCGGCCGGGTCCCGCGCCCTCGGCGCTCAGCATGACGCTCCAGTCCTCGACCTCGCTCCTGGCGGCGGCGATGTCGGCGAAGGCCGCGCGCAGGGCACGGGCGGTCGGGCTGTCGTCGCGCGCGGCCAGGACGATCCGCCGGTGGCCGAGCCGCACGAGGTGGTCGACGGCGAGGTGGATGCCGTACCAGTGGTCGGTGCAGACGGAGTCCATGGCGTGCAGCGCACTGCCCGCGCGGGGGCGCCGCTCCATCAGGACCGTGGGCACGCCCGAAGCCGCAAGCCAGGCGTAGTCCGCCTCCTCCTCCGCCTCCGTGCGCCAGCGCGGGGCGATGAGCAGACCCCGTACGCCTTCGGCCAGCACCCGCTCGGCCAGCGGCCGTTCGGCACCCTCCACCTGCGGCGCAATGTGCAGGGCGACCCGGATGCCGGCCTCGCTCAGGGCACCTCGGGCGCCGTGCATCGTCTCGTACAGGTAGGTGTGCCGCTCGGGCACCATCAGCGCCACGGCGCCGCCGCTCGCCACGGGTTCGGCGGGTGCGGCGCCGCGCTCCACGGGGCCGACGGACCGCGCCACCCCGTGCCCGCGCCGCAGCCTGCCCTCCTGGGCCAGCTCTTCGACGTCCCGGCGCACGGTGATCACCGAGACCTCCAGGTCGTCGGCGAGATCGCTCAGCCGCGCCTCGCCACGCGACTCCACGACGGCGAGTATCCGCTGCCGCCTGACATCCCTCGGCTCCCGCATGCTGCCGGCCCCCTCACGACGTACCCGTCAGGTGTTCGTTTGAGCGTTTCGCTGGAGGATATCGATCGTCGTCCCGTCTGTGTCCAGGTCGGCGATGTTCGTCACTGGCGGCTGAGCGAGCGGGTGATGCCGGCCGCGACCGTGGTGACCAGGACCCAGCCCGTGGCGACCAGGAGGTACGAGAGCCACTGGTACCAGCCCTCCGGCGCGTACGCCTGCTCCTGGCCGAAGCCGATGATCGGGATGAGCAGGTCGAGGGTGTAGAAGACGGGGTTGAAGTCGGGGGCCTCGTCCGACTTCAGGGCGGGCGGATGGTGCAGGGCGAAGGCGAGCGCGCCGGTGAGCAGCAGGACCAGTAGCCATCCGGCCGCGCGCATCGGCCGGAACCCGTAGCCCACCGTCACGTCCTGGAGGTGCCCCCAGATCCTGGCGTACGGGGGCAGGGTCCGCCGGTGGCGGCGGAGCTTGGCCAGTTGCACGGTGCGGGCGGCGGCCTCGTCGCCCACCGTGCGGTAGGCGGCGGCCAACTGCTCGTAGCCCTGCGGGAGATAGCCGCCCGCCTCGCGCTCCAGGAGCGGCAGCCGCTGCTCGGCGGGCAGGTGCGGGGCGAGCCTCTGGTACGCGAGGCCGTCCAGCTTCACCTCGCCCGGCCACACCTCGGGAGGGACGTGCAGCAGGTCTAGCTGGGAGCGACGCAGGTTCACGGTGCCCTGGACCGGGGCGGCTTCCCGCAGCCACAGCTCGCCGATGACGCAGCTGCTGGCGCGCAGCGCCGACCCGCCGGGGTGAGAGAGGCGGGCGTAGGCGAGGTTGACGTGCCGCGGAATCCTGGCGCCGCTCAGGTTGAGCATGCCGCGGGCGCGCAGCCGCATGGCACGCAGATCGGTGCCGACGGACAGGGTCTCGGCGTGCAGGGCGATGTCACCGGGGACGTTCAGCTCGGCGTCGTCGAGGTTGACCTGGCCTCCCACGGTGGCGCCGTTCAGCCGGACCTGGCCATGGGCCACCAGGCCCACGGCCCACAGGTCGGTGCCGATGTCCGCGTGGTTCAGCTGCAGCACCGCTTCGTCCGCCACCGCGGGGGCCGGTGCGGGCGGCTCGTCAGGACCGGGTGGGATGCCGAGCTCCGCGCCGTTGGCGAAGAAGGCCCCGGCGATCTGCGCTCCCGCGAGCCGCACGGGTCCCGTGATGCGGCAGCAGGTGATCCGCAGGACCAGCTCCACCCGCAGGGTTCCCGCCCTCAGCCCCGGCAGGACGGAATCGCTCAGCACCAGGGCGCGGACCTGGGCCCCGTACAGGTTCGGCGTGTCCTCGAAGTGGCAGGACCGCAGGCGTACGGGGTGCTCGACCGTTCCGTACCTGAGGTCGAGGCGCCCGGTGATGCGGGCTCCCGTCAGCTTCATGCCAGCTATCTCGCCGTCCTGCGTCGGGCCGTTGAGCAGCAGTGCGCGCAACACCTCGGCGCGCACGGTCCGTTCGGGTCCCCAGGAGGCTCCGGCCCGGGGGTCGTCGTCGGGGCTCTCGCGGAAGTCGACGCCCTCGCCGAGCGGGAACGCCTGCCAGACGCGGTGCTCCGCCGGGGTCAGGTCGGTGATCTCCATCGCCGGGATGCTGTCGCGGGCGCGTCCGGACTGTCAACCACGGCAGGCTCGGTCCACAATTCGAAATGGGACCCATTTTCATATAGCCTCGGCAGCGCACCGCCGAGAGAGGACCCGAACCATGGCCGTACCCAAGCGGAAGATGTCCCGCAGCAACACCCGTCACCGCCGCGCGCAGTGGAAGGCCACCACCCCGCAGCTCGTGCCGATCACCGTCGACGGCTCCGCCTACCTGGTGCCCCAGCGGCTGGCCAAGGCCTACGAGCGCGGCCTGCTGCGCCCCGAGGGCTGACCGCCCGCACCCACCACGCCACGCCGCCTCACAGCAGCAGCCGCAGCAACTGCGCGCAGGCTTCCCCCTCGTCCGCGTGCCGGGCGAGGGGGCGATGCGTTCCGCGTTCGTACGTTCCGCTCTCCCACGCCTCGCCGTCCTCGGTTCTCCGCAGATAGACGAAGTCGGGGGGCGTCGGGGACGGTTCGTGGACGCCCTCGATCCAGTAGTAACCGTCGGCGACCCCGGCACCGCGCAGGGCGGCGGGCAGTTGACGAACGTCCATCGCCGAGGCGCTCCTTGCGGTCCGGTACGTCGCGGCTAGTCGGTCGCCGGCTCGAGATACCCGTGGTCGAGCAGCCATTTCACGTTCAGACGCTGCCCCTCGCCCGGGTCGAGGAACACCGGGTCGAGCTTGATCTGCTGACCACCGCCGGGCTGTGCGAACCAGGGGGCGATTCCGCCCTGCCAGACGGAGAACGGCTTGCTCACCTCGTACACGCGATAGTCACAGGCGACGGCGGCGTCACGGGTGTTGAGGTTCTGCGGGGGCAGCGCGCGTTCGGCGTAGGAGTCACCTGCGGGGGCCAGGAACGATCCGTACTCCGAGCCGAACCGGTCGAGCAGGTCACCCTCCTCGAGCTCCTCGGGGTGCTTGTCGACCTGGCCGTTGACCGTCTCGAAGCCGTCGTTCGGCGGGTACTTCCAGCCGCCTGATTCGGCCGGGCCCTCCCAGTACTTCTTCAGGAAGGCCGACGGCGAGAGGCCGCCCGTGCGCTTCCACCCCTTGAGCAGCGGGCCCACCGGCTCCTGCCACTTCTTGGGAAGCCACTTCGGGCCGAGCCGGGCGTCCTTGTGGAACTCTCCGGTGCACGGCTCGTGCGGCGCCGATGTCGACACCCCGCCCGCCGACGCCGCCGGCTTCTGCTCGGCCGCCGCCGTCGCGGTGGGCGCGGCCGCCATCGCCGACGCCACGCCCAGCGCGGCCAGCACCGTCCGGATCCGGATCACAGAACTGCGGTCCACTCAGCAACTCCTCGCGTGTCCACGGCAACGACAACACCTCGCACACCGTATCCGAGCAGTGCCTCTCAGTGGTCAACTCCCGCCCCTGCGAGCCGAAACCGGCCATTTCGTCCAGGCGTGCCTGTCCTTCTAGGCAGGCCTGTTCAGGCTTCCCTCTTCCTCGTCCGGCGTCTCGAGGGCGGCGGGCATGCTGTCCCAGACGGTGAAGCTGCGGTCGAGGCGGGTGATGCGCAGCACCCGCCAGACGCGTGAACTACTGCGGACCACCCGCAAGTTGCGTCGCTTCGCGACGGCTCGGCCTTTGATGCGCACCAGCAGCCGCAGGCCGCCCGCATCCAGAAACGTGACCTGCCTGAGGTCCACCACCACGTCTGCGCCCGGCCGGTCCAGTAACTCCGCTATGCGCGGCGAGAGTTCCTGATCCGCCCAGGCGTCCAGTTCGCCTCGGAACGTCAGAACGATCGATCCGTCGACCACACGGTGGTGCAGCCCAAAGCCCGGGTCGGGCGTGCCCATGGTCCACCCCCCAATTTCCCTACACCCCGCATACGAAGAGTAACGACAACGCGAGCGGCCCGGCCCTGAAGCCGACGCCGGACGCCGCCGGGGTCTGGGGCGGCACCGCGAATGGCACCTACATCTTGCCCGCTCAGGGCCAGTTCATACCTCCGAGGGGCATCCCCGGCCACCCTGCGGCGCATATTCACGGCCACCGCGTCGTAGTTACTCTCCGTGATTCACGCGCTGGGCGCAAGACCGGTCGCGCGTCGCGTCACAGAGGTACGGACCCTCGCCGCCACGACCACGCCGACGCGGAGGGCCTGTCGACAGCCGCGAATGCGCCGGTGTGCGAGCCGGCGCTCCGGCGCCGTCGGCTCGGCGGTCAACTTGTGGGCGCCACCAGGGGTTTCACCCGTCAGCGCGAGGCTGACGCGGCAGCCCCGGTGCGCCGGAAAGCCCGTCGCTCGGTTCGCCGCGCAGGGGCCGGGCGGGGTGACGGCGAGCCGGAGAACCGCGTCGGCGGTGCGCGGGAAACAGGACACCACGAGTCCGTTCGGGATCAGCCAGTCGGCTGCCGCATGCCGAGCGAACCCCGCGTCGCACGCCGTCAGGGCGTCGGCGAAAAACCGTGCCGAGGATCGAGGTCGGCGGGAAGAACGGCGTGAACCCGTCGGGTGAAGGGACCCGGCACCCCGCGTTGCACGGAACGCAACCCACGAGGCACCTCTTGATCGTGAGGATTCTGGGCATCACTCTGTCTGCCACACGCGTCACCACGGACACACGAGGAGCGGACATGGCGGCAGGCAGGAACACCGGGTCCGGCGGTCGGCCCGAGGCGGACGGATGGGGGCGGCGCGGGTTCATCGGAGCCGTCGCCGCCACCGCTGCCGTCGTCGCCGCGCCCGGGTCCGCCTCCGCGTCCGCCCTGTCCCCCGTACGAGCGCCGCGCCGCGACCGGCAGCTGTTCCTCGGCACCTACACCAGTCAGCCCGAGGGCGGCGAGGGTCTCGGCCTCGCGACGTACGACGAGACGACGGGCCGGATCACGGCCACCGGCACGCTGACGGGCGTACCCGACCCCTCCTATCTCTGCCTCCACCCCTCGGGCAGAACCCTCTATGCCGTCAATGAGCGGGAGCAGGGCGGCGTGACCGCGGTCGCGCTGTCTCCCGCGGGGCCCGAGGTCCTGGGAGCGCGTGGCACGGGTGGTGCCGGGCCCTGCCATCTGTCCGTGCACCCGAGCGGTCGCTGGCTGCTCAGCGCGAACTACCTCTCCGGGAGCGTGGCCGTCCACCCGATCCAATCGTCCGGCGCCCTGGGCGAGTTGAGCGACGTGGTCACCCACTCGAGCCCGCCTCCCGGCCCGGGGCAGGAGGGCCCGCACGCCCACCAGGTCGTGACCAGCCCGGACGGCGGGCATGTCCTCGCCGTCGACCTGGGCAACGACACCGTCTACAGCTACCGCCTCGACACGAAGAAGGGGAAGCTCACCCAGGCCTCGTACGCCGCCCTGCGACCGGGCGCGGGCCCGCGTCATCTCACCTTCCACCCCTCCGGGCGCTTCGCCTATCTGGCGAACGAGCTCGACAACACGGTGGTGGTCTGCGCGTACGACCCCGCGAGCGGACGGCTCACGCCCGGTGCACCGCAGTCCACCGGCACCGGCGAAGGCACCAGCTATCCGGCGCAGCTGCTCGTCACCCGCGAGGGCACCTTCGCCTTCCTCGCCAACCGCGGGCACAACAGCCTCACGCGCTACGCGATCGAAGCGGGCGGCGCTCGGCTGCGGCTGCTCGACACGGTCCCCGTCGGAGGGGACTTCCCCCGGCACATCGCCTTCTCGCCGTCCGGGCGCCTGCTGTTCGCGGCCAACCAGAAATCGAGCTCGGTGAGCGTCTTCCAGGTGAGCAAGGGCGGCCAACTACGCCTGACCGGTGAGCCGTTCGCCGCACCCCTCGCCGTGTGCGCACTGCCGCTCTAATGGAGTCCCGTCGGGACAGGTGTCCCATTGGGACATCTCGGGTGTACAGTCGAAGGCATGAACAAGGCGAAGGAGTCCGGTCCAGGAGCCCCGGCCACCGACCCGGGCAGCGAGGACCGCAGGCAGCGCAAGGCCCGGCAGACCCGGGAAGCGCTCGCCGACGCGGCCATCGACCTGATCCTGGAGCACGGCCTCGCGGCCGTCACCGTGGAGGCCGTCGCCGAGCGCGCCGACGTCACGCGCCGCACCTTCAGCCGCCACTTCGGCAGCAAGGAAGCGGCGGCGCTCGACTTCACCCGTGCCGACGGTGACCGCATCAACGCGGCCCTGCGCACCCGCCCCGCCGACGAGCCCCCGCTGGCCGCCTATCGCGCGGCGGTGCAGGACTGGCTCGCCGACCCGGAGTCCCCCGGCCCGCACCGCAGGGCCCGGCGGCGGGAGCTGCTGGCGCTCGTCGACACGGAGCCCGCCTTGTTCGCCGCGTACGAACGCGTCCGGGTCGACGCCCAGGACGAGTCCGTCCGGATCATCGCCGACCGGCTCGGCACCGACCCCGCCCGGGACCAGCGCCCGGCCGTCGTCGTCGGTGCCGCCGCCGGAGTGCTGACCGCCGCCCTGCGCAGCTGGGCGCGCGGCGGGCACGACAACGACGCAGACCTCGCCGCACATGTGGAGCAGGCCTACGCCGTCCTGACCGGGGAGGCAGCACGCGCCGCCCCCCACAACGGATGAGGAAAGTGAAGAGCACCATGAGCACCACCCCCACCACCCCCACGACTCCCGCGACCGCCCCCGTCAGCTACTACGCCACCGAGTTCGCCGGCAAGACCGCCCTGGTCACGGGCGCCGCCTCCGGCATCGGCCTGGCCACCGCCCGCCGCCTGGGCGCGGGCGGCGCGACCGTCGTCATCGCCGACTTCAACGCCGAGGGCGCCGAGAAGGCCGCCGCCCAGCTTCTCGCGGAGGGCGTCAAGGCCGCCGCGGTGGCCGTGGACGTCACCGAGCCCGCTTCGGTCGAGGCAGCGGTGCGGTTCGCCGTGGACACGTTCGGCGGGCTCGACCTGGCGGTCAACAACGCGGGCATCGGCGGGGAGAGCAAGCCGACGGGCGCGTACGACATCGATGTCTACAACCGCGTCATACGCACCAACCTCGACGGCGTCTTCTACTCGATGCGCTACGAGCTCCCGGTCCTGGAGGCCGCGGGAGCGGGCGCCATCGTGAACGTCGCCTCGATCCTCGGCTCCGTCGGCTTCGCGGGCTCCCCGGCCTACGTCGCCGCCAAGCACGGCGTCGTCGGCCTCACCAAGACCGCCGCCGCCGAGTACGCCGCGAAGGGCATCCGGGTGAACGCGGTCGGCCCCGGCTTCATCGAGACGCCGCTCCTGCAGAACATGGACAAGGAGGCGTACGACGCGCTCGTCTCCCTGCACCCGGCGGGCCGCCTCGGCCACTCCGAGGAGGTCGCCGAGCTGATCGTGTTCCTGCTCTCGGAGCGGGCCTCGTTCATCCACGGCAGCTACCACCTGGTGGACGGCGCGTACACCGCCCGCTGATCCCCGTTCGCCGCCCGGCCTACGGATTGGTGAAAGCGACGTCCTGGGCCCTCGCGACGATCTCGACCTCGTCGCCGAGGGCCCATTCGGCGACCCGGGACACCGTCGCCGCCGGGATCAGGTCGCTGATGCCCTCGGCGGCGGGGATGTCCTGCGTGGCGTGCGCGTCGTGCGCGATGACCACACGGAAGTCCAGCTCGAGGGCCGTACGCGCGGTCGCCGACACGCACATCTCGGACATCACGCCGCAGATGGCCAGGTCACTCACACCGGACTCGGTGAGCAGTTCACGCAGCTCGGTCCCCTCGAAGCCGTCGTCGACGGTCTTGCGGACGACCACCTCGCCCCGGTCGGTGTCCACCGGAAGGTAGATCTCCCAGCCGGGGGTGCCCGGTTCGTCGTCGGTCCCCGGTTCGCCGTCGTTCTGCAGCTGGACCACCAGGGCGCCGGCGGCTCGGGCCCGGGTGATCAGGTCGGTCGTCCGGTCGAGGACGCGGGCCGCCTCGGGGACGGCGGTGTCGCCCGTGACGAAGGCGGTCTGCATGTCGACCACGATCAGCGCCTGGACGGGGGGTATGGGGTGTGACGCTCTTTCACTCATGGTCCACCATCTTGCCGTTCACCATGATCAGCCGTACATCCCCGAGGGCCGCCACGTCCGCGAGCGGGTCGCCGTGGACCGCGATCAGGTCGGCGCGAAAGCCCGCGGCCAGGCGTCCGACGTGGTCGGCGATGCCCAGGGCGTCGGCGGCCTCCGTGGTCGCCATGTCGATGACACGGTGGGGCTCGATCCCCAGGTGCTGGTAGAAGCCGAGGCTCTGGGCCAGGCCGTCGCAGCCCGCGCGCTGGACCCCGGCGTCCGTGCCCGCGATGATCCGCGCGCCGTGCTCCGCCATCGTGCGGACCTGGTCGAACATCGCCTTGGCCCGTTCGGCGCCGAAGAACATGGGCAGCATCCGCCAGTTCGGGCTGATCGTCGGGCAGATCCGGATGCCTTTGGCGACGATGGCGTCCAGGACGTCCTCGCGCAGGCCGAGGCCCTTGTGCGTCATCCAGGTGCAGTGCTCGATGGTGTCGACGCCCGCCATCACGGCGGCCACGATCCCCGCGGTGCCGTGCGCATGGGCGGCGACGGGCAGTCCCGCCCGGTGCGCCTCACGGACGATCACGCGCAGCTCGGGAGCGTCGAACTGTGCCTGCCAGGTCGCGGGGCCGCCCTGGGTGAGGCCGCCGCCGGTGGCCATGACCTTGATGACGTCCGCGCCGAGCTCGGCGTTGCGCCGGACCAGGGCACGCATCTCGCTCTCGCCCTCGACCTCACCGCCGAGGAACCAGCAGTGGCCGCCCTTGGTGGTGAGCGGTGTCGTGGCGGCGACGATGCGCGGGCCGGGCACCCGGGAGGCGGTGATCTCCTCGCGCAGGCGCAGGGTGAGGCGGCCTCGGTCACCCAGATCGCGCACGGTGGTGACGCCGCTGCGCAGGAACTGCAGTGCGCGCTCCTCCATCGCCGCCATGAGGGTGGTGTCGCTGTGCGCGTCCAGGACCGCCACGGGATCCTTGCTCGCGTCAAAGACCAGGTGGACGTGGGCGTCGATGAGGCCGGGAAGGACCGTGGCCTCGGGCAGTGCGTAGCGCCGCGACACACCGCGCGCCAGGGGCTCGACCTCGGCCCGGGTGCCCGCGGCGACGATGTCGGCGCCCTCCGTCAGCACGGCGCCGTCCGTGACGTACTGGCCGCGCGGCCCTGTCAGAACCCGCCCTGCCGTGAGCAGCGTCTGGCTCATCTGGCTCATCTCTGCCTTTCCGGGAAGGAGTTCGAGGAGCTGGCGGTGATGCTGTGCAGCCAGTCTCCCTGGTCCGTCGCCGGAGGGGCAGAAGATCCGTCACGCGAAAGCGGCACGGGATGTTCGCGCGGCGCCCCGCGGGTACCCATAGCCTGGGCCGAGTGCCCGCACAGGACGTCGCAGGATGTGTCAGGACGGAGGTCAGGGTCTGATGAGCACGGAAGTCACGGTCCTCCTTGTCGGCGGCGCGATTCTGGTGGCCGCGACACTCGCGGTCGCGATTGCGCTGCTCGTACGCATGGTCCGCACGCGGCGCACTCTGCGCGCCGCGGGGCTGCCGGTCGAGCGCCAGTGGGTGTTCTGGGGGGCGGTGGCCTATCTCGTCCTGCCGGCCGATCTGCTGCCGGACCCGGTGTTCCTCGATGACATCGGTGTGCTCGTGCTCGCGCTGCGCTCCATGAAATCGGCGAATTCAGGCGTCGGGGAGCGTGGGACGCAGTAGGGGGCGGCGCAGGTGGCGGGCTTTGGTGAGCAGGACGTGCATGCGTTCGGTCACCTGGGCGAGGTCTTCGACGGGCTCGTCGAAGTCGAGCCGGACGTCCGCCTGGCTGCGGGCCTTCTCCAGGCGCAGCGTCAGGGCGTAGCGGTCGATGGCGAGCGGGCGTACGCGTACGACGCCGTGCAGGCTGTCCGCGCACACGAGCCTGGTCAGCTGCTCGACGGCGTCCTCGTGTGCGTCGGCGAGGTGGGTGAGCAGCCGCGCCTCCGCCTCGGCCAGCGGGTCGGGGGCGGCCAGGGCGAGTTCGTCGAGGTCGATGCCGACGCGACCGCCCGCCGCGTCGTGCAGCACGGCGCAGGTCGGCGCGAAGATGAAGCCCTCCCCGTCGGGTACCAGCGACCCCGAGAGCCACAGCCGGGCCCGGATCCGGTCCCTGACCGGTACGGGGGCGACGTCGGCGAACTCGACCAGCGTGGACGGTTCGCCGCGCGGCGCGCAGATCATCGCGGTGGCCAGCGCGCTGTCCGGGGGCGGTGACAGCAGGAGGACGCCCTCCGGCGTGACGCTGTGCGCGCCGACGAGTTCATCCCTGCCGATCTCCGTGGTCACCGCGCAGGACCAGGCGGTGGTGAGCAGTGAGCGAGCGCGTGCCGCTGCAGTGGGCACGGTCGTGCTGGCGTGACGGACACCCATCCTTCAACCTCCATTAGGTAAGCCTTGCCTAACTTATCGGAGATCGCGGGACAGGGCCAGTACGCGAAAGGCCCCGCGCGGTGCACCGCGCGGGGCCGAACAGATGCGTGTCGCGTGGTCAGTGACCGCGGGCGATCCACTCCTGAAGGTGCGGTGCCTCGGCGCCGACGGTCGTGCTGTCGCCGTGCCCGGTCCGCACCACCGTCTCCGGGGGCAGCGTGAGGAGGCGGTCCCTGATGGAGTCGACGATCGTCGGGAAGTCGCTGAACGACCGGCCCGTCGCTCCGGGGCCGCCCGCGAAGAGCGTGTCACCGGTGAAGACCGTGGCAAGGGCGGGCGCGTGGAGACTGACGGCGCCCAGGCAGTGGCCCGGGGTGTGCAGGACCTTCAACTCCACGCCTGCCACCGTGAGTTCCTGCCCGTCGGACAGCTCACCGTCAGGGGCGCGGTCGGGGTGGGTCTGCTTCCACAGCTCCGCGTCGGCCGGGTGCAGCAGGATCGGCGCGCCGGTGCGGGCGGCGAGCGCAGGGGCCGCGTCGATGTGGTCGTCGTGGGCGTGCGTGCACACGATCGCGACGACCCGGCGTTCGCCGACCGCCGCCGCGATGGCGTCCGCGTCGTGCGCCGCGTCGATGACGACGACCTCGTGGTCGTCCCCCACGATCCATACGTTGTTGTCGACGTCCCAGGTGCCCCCGTCGAGGGAGAACGTGCCCGAGGTGACCAGGTGATCGATGCGCGCGGCCATCAGAAGACCACCACCGAACGCAGGACGTCCCCGTGATGCATGCGCTCGAACGCCTTCTCGACGTCGGCCAGGGCGATCGTCTCCGTGACGAACGCGTCCAGGTCGAGGCGCCCCTGCTGGTAGAGGTCGATGAGCATCGGGAAGTCGCGTGAGGGCAGGCAGTCGCCGTACCAGCTCGACTTGAGCGCGCCGCCGCGCCCGAAGACGTCGAGCAGGGGCAGGTCGATGCGCATGTCCGGTGTCGGCACGCCGACCAGGACGACCGTGCCCGCCAAGTCGCGCGCGTAGAAGGCCTGTTCATACGTCTCCGGGCGGCCGACCGCCTCGATGACGACGTCGGCTCCGTTGCCGTCGGTCAGCTCACGGACCGCCTCGACGGGGTCCGCCGAGCGGGAGTTGACGGTGTGCGTGGCGCCGAGGCTCTTCGCGGTCTCGAGCTTCTTGTCGTCGATGTCGACGGCGATGATCTTCGCGGCTCCGGCGAGCCGTGCGCCCACGACCGCCGCGTTGCCGACGCCGCCGCAGCCGATGACGGCGACCGAGTCGCCGCGGCCCACGTTGCCGGTGTTGATGGCGGCGCCGATGCCGGCCATGACCCCGCAGCCGAGGAGTCCCGCCGCGGCGGGCGAGGCGGCCGGGTCGACCTTGGTGCACTGCCCCGCGGCGACAAGCGTCTTCTCCGCGAAGGCGCCGATGCCGAGCGCGGGCGACAGCTCGGTGCCGTCCAGGAGGGTCATCTTCTGCTTGGCGTTGTGCGTGTCGAAGCAGTACTGGGGGCGGCCCCGCAGGCACGCGCGGCACTGGCCGCACACCGCACGCCAGTTGAGGATCACGAAGTCGCCGGGCGCGACCTCCGTGACGCCGTCGCCGACCGACTCCACGACGCCCGCCGCCTCGTGGCCGAGCAGGAAGGGGAAGTCGTCGTTGATGCCGCCCTCGCGGTAGTGCAGGTCGGTATGGCAGACCCCGCAGGCCTGCACCCGCACCACGGCTTCCCCGGGCCCCGGGTCCGGCACGACGATCGTCTCGATCCGTACCGGCTCGCCCTTCGCGCGCGCGATCACGCCCTGTACCTGCTGCGCCATGAGGTCAGCCCTTCTTTCTTCCGGTCTCGCTCCCGGCGTCACCTGCTAGCCCGGCAGCACATGCATCTCCTCGCATCCTCACAGACCGGACCCGCCCGCGACGACCCCGGACCCACAAGTCCCGATCACCGGCGCGGCGCGCGGCCAGACGGGTCCTAGGGTGGGCGGGTGCGTGATCTCGCTGCTGGGGCCCTGCTGCCGGTCAACGTGACGCTCGGCGTGGTGCTCCTCGTCCTGCTGCTCGTCGCCGCCACGGCCGCCGCCGTGTTCCGCCTCTCCCCCGACGGCACCTACGGCAGGGCGCGGGAGATCCTGGTGGCCGGGGTGCGGGCGGCCGTGCAGCTGGGCGTGGTGTCCCTGGTCATCGGCTGGGTGATCCACCACGTCGTGGCGCTCTTCGTCTTCCTGCTCCTGATGTTCGCCGTCGCCGCGCGCACGGCGGGGCGCCGCGTCACCTCCAACGGCACCTGGTGGTGGGCGGCGCTGCCGGTCGCGGTCCCGGTCGTCCCGGTGGTGGCGGCACTGACCCTGGCCGGTCTGCTGCCGGTGAAGGGCATCGCCATGATCCCCGTGACGGGCATCCTGATCGGCGGCGCGCTGACCGCGACGGTGCTCGGCGGGCGCCGCTCCCTGGACGAACTCCACTCCCGCAAGGGCGAGTTCGAGGCAGGCCTGGCCCTCGGCATGCTCGAGAGGGACGCCCGCCTCGAGGTGATCCGCCCCGCCGCGTCGGACGCCCTGCTCCCCGGCCTCGACCAGACCCGCACGGTAGGCCTCGTCACCCTGCCCGGAGCCTTCGTCGGCATGCTCCTGGGCGGCGCGTCCCCGGCCCTCGCGGGCGCGGTGCAACTGTTCGTCCTGATCGCCCTCATGGCGATCCAGACCCTCGCGCTGGCCACGACCGTCGAACTGATCGCCCGGGGCCACCTGAACCGGACGGAGATAACCTCGGAGTGACGAGGGGGGGACCATGTCGCTTGCCGACCAACTGCCCGCACTGATCGGTGTCGTGGTGGGCTCCGTGGGGTCCTACGCGACCCAGAGCCTGACCGAGCGGCGCAAGTGGAAGATCCAGAAGCTGGAACGATGGGACGAGAAGCGGTTCGAGACGTACATCCGCTACGGAAACGCCCTCAAAGTGCAGCTGCGGATCGCCCAGCGCATCGGTGCGGCCATGGGGTACACGGACGTGACCGATCCGCTGGAGCCGAGCCACGGGTTCACCGAGCTGGCCGAGGCCGAGTCCCATCGCGCGGCCGAGTGGGAATCGATGCTGCTCGTCGGGGACGCGGCCACGATCGCGGCGGCCCGGAAATGGCATGAGGCCGTGTGGACCATAGAACTTCTCGTGCGGGAGGGCGTCAGCGCGTCGACCGACTGGGCCCGAGCCCATCAGATAGCCAGCGCCGCACGCGATCACTTCTACCAGAGCGCGCGCGGTGACCTCGGCATCGGTGGCGCTCCCCCGCCCTCGGGAGAATGGCCGCGCCAGTGGCGCGCCGAGCTGTCGGAGCGGACGGAACCGCGCCCGTAGCACGCCGTGTGCCGGTCTCCCCGCGGGAGTGCTCCGGCCGGAGCGTAGGCTCCGGACCATGTCTGTCTATGACGCGGTAAAGATCGAAAGCCTGCAGGGCGGCCCGGCGGACCTGGAGCAGTACCTGGGCAAGGTCGTCCTGGTCGTCAATGTCGCCTCCAAGTGCGGGCTCACCCCGCAGTACGCGGGCCTGGAGCGCCTGCAGGAGAAGTACGCGGGCCGTGGCTTCACGGTGCTCGGCGTGCCCTGCAACCAGTTCATGGGCCAGGAGCCCGGTACGTCCGATGAGATCGCCGAGTTCTGTTCGGCGACGTACGGCGTGACGTTCCCGATGACCGAGAAGGTCGACGTGAACGGCGAGAACCGGCACGCGCTGTACAAGAAGCTCGTGGACACGGCGGACGCCGAGGGCCACACCGGCGACATCCGCTGGAACTTCGAGAAGTTCATCCTCTCCCCGGACGGCGAGGTGGTGGCCCGGTTCGCGCCGCAGACCGAGCCGGACGCCCCCGAGGTCGTCGCCGCAATCGAGGCGAACCTGCCGAAGTAGCGTCACGCGCGCACCGACAGGGCGCGGCACACCGGCCATCGCCGGTGTGCCGCGCCTTCGTCGTTCAGTGGCCGTGGTGGCCGGCTCGTGCCTCCGCCGTGGTCTTCAGGGCACTCAGCCACGCTTCGAGGCCCTGGCCGAGGATCTCGGTCGCGGCGGGGACGTTCGCCTCGACCTGCTCTCCGGTGTGGGTCTCCTCGGTGCGGACGAGAACGCCGCCCTTGACCTTGGTGAACGTCCACACGTGCACGCCGTCGATGCGCAGTCCCTCGCCGATGGCGGGACCCGTCCAGCGGATGCACGCGCCGCGCTTGAGCTGCTCGACGGTCGAGGTGATGTCCAATGCGGTGGCGGGGGTCGCCGGGTTGGGCGGTATCGGGGTCGTCCACCGGAACGCCGAGCCCTTGCGCAAGGGGCCGTGGTCGAGCCGGTCCGCCGACGTGACGGGGGTCTGCCACGACGGCCAGCGCTCCACGTCGGTCTGCAGCTTCCAGATGGTGCTCAGCGGCGCGTGGATCACGGTCTCGGTCCGGTGGCGGACGAGCGCCTCGGGGTCGACGCCCTCGCCGCGGCAGGTGACGGACTTGCCGTGGCCGGGCTGCGGGGTGGCTCCGGCGGGGGCGGCCGCCGTGCCGAGGACACCGGCGACCGTGAGCGGGACGGCGAGCAGTGCGGCGCGGGCGGCGAGGGTGCGGGTTCCGGTCATGGCGATCTCCTGGTGACGTCGGCGTCAGAGGCTCGGAGTTAGAAGCTCACTTGTTCGTTAGAAGGTATAACGCACCAGAGAACCGGCGGTCAACGGGTTGAGTGATAACCTCTAACTAAATTTTGAGCTTGTAGCCCGCAGGGGAAGTGGAGCAGCCATGGGGAAGAGCGAGGCGAGCACTCCGCGCGAGCGCTATCGCACGCAGGTGCGGGCCGAGGTCAAGGAACGCGCGTGGGAGCAGATCGCCACGGCAGGGGCCTCCGCGCTCTCCCTCAACGCGATCGCCAAGCAGATGGGCATGAGCGGCCCCGCGCTCTACCGCTACTTCGCCGGCCGCGACGAGCTGATCACCGAACTCGTCCGGGACGCCTACCGAAGCCTCGCCGACACCGTGCACGCGGCCTCCGCCGAAGGCGCCGGCCTGGCCGGACTCGCGCACGTCCTGCGCGACTGGGCCCTCGCGCACCCCCAGCGCTACTTCCTCGTCTACGGCACCCCGGTCCCGGGCTATCACGCACCCAACGACATCACCGGCATCTCGTCCGAGATCATGGCCACGCTGCTCGACGCCTGCGCGGAACTCCTGCCGGACGGCCCCGCGACACCCTTCGGCAGCCATCTGCAGGACCACCGGGACTGGGCCCAGGGGCACCCCGCGCCGCCCGCCGCGCTGCACCGGGCCGTGTCCTTCTGGACCCGGATGCACGGAGTCCTGTCCCTGGAACTCTCGGGCCACTTCAGCGGCATGGGCTTCGACCCGGCCGAGCTCTTCGCGGCCGAGCTGGACGACCTCATCGCCGAGCCCTTGACCAGGCCCTGACCGGCCGCGCGTCTGCCCTCCCCGCCCCCGACCACCCCGTACATCCAGTAGGACCAAGCTGACCTGCGGGCTTCCGACCGCGCTCGTACGGTGACTGAATGGTCATCAGGTACCTCCCGCGCTCCTCATCCGTCCGCACCGCGGCCCTCGCGGCAGCCGCCCTGGTCCTCCTGTCCACACCCGCCACCGCGGCCGCCGAAGAGCCCACGCCGCCCAAGCCGGGCCCCGTGTACTCCTCGAACCTCCTGGACCGGCCCGGTGTCCAGGTGCGGCCCGACGCCGGGGCCCCTGCCGTGCCGAGCGACGTCTCCGCACTCTCCTGGCTGGTGGCCGACGCCCGTTCGGGCGAAGTGCTCGCCGCCCACAACGCGCACCGTCAACTGCCGCCCGCGTCCACCCTGAAGTCGCTCTTCGCCCTGACGGCCCTGCCCCACCTGGACGCCGTCGCCCGGCACCGGGTCACCGAGAGCGAGCTCTCCGAGGTCGGGGACGGCAGCAGCCTGGTGGGGGTCGAGGCGGGGCGCAGCTACACCGTCGCCGACCTGTGGCGCGGGGTGTTCCTCAGCTCCGGCAACGACGCCGTGCACGTGCTGGCCAAGCTCAACGGCGGCTGGCAGCAGACCGTCCGTCAGATGCGCGCCAAGGCAAGCGCCTTGGGCGCCCACGACACCCACGTGGTCTCGCCCGACGGATACGACGCGGCGGGTCAGGTCTCCTCGGCGTACGACCTGGCGGTCTTCGGCCGGGCGGGGCTCGCGGACCCGCAGTTCGCCCAGTACTGCTCGACGTCGTTCGCCAAGTTCCCGCACGGCAACTGGTCCTACCCCATCCAGAACACCAACCGGCTGCTCACCGGGGCCGACGGCGTGACCCGCTACCCCGGCCTGCTCGGCATCAAGAACGGCTACACCAGCCACGCGGGCAACACCCTCATCAGCGCGGCGCAGCGCGGCGACCGCACCCTCGTCGTGTCGGTGATGAATCCGCAGGAGAGCGGCGGGTACCGCGTGTACGAGGAGACCAGGGCGCTCCTCGACTGGGGGTTCAAGGCGGCGGGGCATGTGCGGCCGGTGGGTTCGCTGATGTCCGAGAGCGAGAAGCGGGGCACGGCGCAGGGTCCCGCACACGCAGCCGAACCGGCCGCCCACACGATCGGCTCGGACGGGCCGGCGTGGACCACGATGCTCTTCTTCGCCGCGGCCTCGGCCGCCCTGGTGGTGGGTACGACGCTGGGGGTCCGGCGGCGGCGAACGGCGCGCGCCCGCCGCTTCTCCGAGGGCCCGTAGCCGAGGGCCTCCGCTCAGACCCCGCCCAGCAACCGGGCGAGATCCTGGTCGAGGCCGAGCCCCGCGGCTTCACTCCCCGCCCCCACGACGGCATACGTACGGAGCAGGAACCGCCCCAGCACGGCCCGGTCGAACTGCACCAGGGCCAGACCTTGCGGCGCGTGGAACTCGAGGACCGTGCGCGCCCGCCCGCACGGCCAGATGTGCACGTCACCACCGCCGGCGGGTGCCCGGAGCCCCTCCTCCAGGAGCTGCCTGGCGAAGATCCACGTGACTTCCGCGCCGTCGAGGGAGGCCTCCGGAGGGAAGACGATCTGCACGGCCAGCGGGTCGGCAGCCACATAGCGCAGCGTCACGGGCAGCGCGCGCTCGCGGCCTTCGCGAGTGATCAGGCGGGCGCGGGCGGGCTGCTCGAGGGTGACGGCCATGATCGGACTCCTGTTCTGGCGCAGCTGCCGCTGCTCGCACTGCTTTCTTCCGTGTCTGTTCGAGTCCGGTGAGCGGTGTTTCATTACGCGACACACGGGCCGAGATGTGTGACCTGTGCCACTCCCGTGCGATGCGACCTGTTCGTGCTGCCACGTCGGCGGGCTGGTGCACCCGCGTTTCAGGGAGGGCGGCGACCGGGGAAAGGAGAACGCATGCTCCTAGCCCGCCTCGCACACGTATCCGCCACCGTGGCCACCACCCCCGCCCGGTCCCAGAAGATCGCGCTGCTCGCCGATCTCTTCCGTTCGGCCACGCCCGCCGACGCCCCCATCGTCATCCCCTACCTCGCGGGCCGGCTGCCCCAGGGGAGGCTGGGCATCGGGTGGAGTCTCCTGAAAGAGGCGCCCGCGGCGGCCGTCGAGCCCAGCCTCACCGTGCAGGCCACGGACCAGGCCCTGACCGCCATCGGCGCCGTCTCCGGTCAGGGCTCCCAGGCCGAGCGCAAGCGGCTGGTGGCGGAACTGATGGGCGCGGCGACGGCGGAGGAGCAGCGGTTCCTCGTCGGGCTGCTGACCGGCGAGGTACGGCAGGGCGCGCTGGACGCCATCGCCGTGGAGGGGCTCGCCCGTGCCACCGAGGCACCGCCCGCCGCCGTGCGCCGCGCGGTGATGCTGGCGGGGGCGGTGACTCCCGTCGCCGAGGCCCTGCTCGCGAGAGGGCCCGGCGCGGTGGAGGAGTTCCGGCTCAGCGTCGGGCAACCCGTACTGCCGATGCTCGCGCACGGCGCCGTCTCCGTCACCGAAGGCGTCGGCAAGCTGGGCGGGCCATGTGCCGTCGAGGAGAAGCTGGACGGCATCCGCGTCCAGGTCCACCGGGACGGGGACGACGTACGCGTCTACACCCGCACCCTCGACGACATCACCGACCGGCTGCCCGAACTCACCGCCGCCGCGCTGGAACTGGAGGGCGACCCCTTCATCCTCGACGGCGAGGTCATCGCGCTCGACGGTGACGGCAGGCCCCGCCCCTTCCAGGAGATCGCCGGACGCGTCGGGTCCCGTATCGACGTCACCACCGCCGCCGCGGGGCTGCCCGTGTCCCCCGTCTTCTTCGACGTCCTGTACGCGGGAGGGCAGGATCTGCTCGACCTGCCGTTCGCCGAACGGCACACCCATCTGGCGCGGCTCGTCCCGGAGCCGATGCGGGTGCGTCGCGCGGTCGTCGCCGACCCCGCCGACGCGGCGGAGATCGGCGCCGCCGAGGAGTTCTTCGCCGACACGCTGCGCCGCGGTCACGAAGGCGTCGTGCTCAAGGCGCTCGATGCCCCGTACATCGCCGGGCGCCGCGGTGCGAGCTGGCTGAAGGTCAAGCCGGTGCACACCCTGGACCTCGTCGTGCTCGCCGCCGAGTGGGGGCACGGCCGGCGGACCGGCAAGCTGTCCAACCTGCATCTGGGCGCCCGGCGCGACGACGGGACGTTCGCCATGCTCGGGAAGACCTTCAAGGGCATGACCGACGTGATGCTCGCCTGGCAGACCGAGCGGCTGCGTGAGCTCGCGGTCGGCGACGATGGCTTCGTCGTGACCGTACGCCCGGAGCTCGTCGTCGAGATCGCCTACGACGGGCTGCAGAAGTCCACCCGCTACCCGGCCGGCGTCACACTCCGCTTCGCCCGCGTCGTCCGCTACCGCGAGGACAAGACGCCCGCGGAGGCCGATTCCGTCGAGACGGTACTGGCGGAACGTCAGCCATAGACCCGGAGCGGGACCTCTACCACCAAGTTCTGGCAAAGAACGGGCCTATAGGGTGACCTTAACGCCGTATTGACGCCCATCAGCCAATCAGCAACTAGGGGAAGAGCTGTGTCCGCTTCACGTCTCAGCCAGACGCCACTCCCAGGCATCGGCATCCGGTACGACCTGACCACCCGAGAACATCGCCAGATCTCGGTCGTCGCGCACCGGGACGGCGCGCGAACGCTCAGCGCGTACCGTGCCGACGACCCCGACGAGTGCGCGCTCTCGCTGCGGCTGAGCTCGGGTGAGGCGGACGCGCTGATCGACGCGCTGATGCCCTCGCACCACAGCCCCAACCTCCTGCACACCACCGACCTCGGTCTGGTCGCCGAGCGCATCGAGGTGGCCGGCTCCTCGCACTGGAACGGGCGGGTGCTCGGCGAGACCCAGATGCGCACCGAGACCGGCGCGTCCATCGTGGCGGTGCTGCGCAGGGCCGAGGCCATCCCGTCGCCCGCGCCCGACTTCCGTCTCGCGGGCGGGGACACGCTCATCGTGATCGGCACCCGCGAGGGTGTGGAGAGCGCCGCCGCGATACTCGGGCGGGAGTGATTCGATGCACTCCGCTGTCTTCCTGATCGAATTCGGCGCGATCATTCTCGCGCTCGGGCTGCTCGGCCGATTCGCCGGACGGTTCCGCTTCTCCCCGATCCCCCTCTATCTCCTCGCCGGGCTCGCGTTCGGCGAGGGCGGCCTTCTTCCGTTGGGCGCCAGCGAGGAGTTCGTCGCGATCGGCGCCGAGATCGGCGTCATCCTGCTGCTGCTCATGCTGGGGCTCGAATACACCGCGAGCGACCTGGTCAGCAACCTCAAGACCCAGTACCCGGCCGGTCTCGTCGACATGGGGCTCAACGCCGTGCCGGGCGCGATCGCCGCGCTCCTGATGGGCTGGGGTCCGGTGGCCGCCGTCGTGCTCGCGGGCGTCACGTGGATCTCCTCGTCCGGCGTCATCGCCAAGGTCCTGAACGACCTGGGCCGCCTGGGCAACCGCGAGACTCCCGTCATCCTCAGCATCCTGGTCCTCGAAGACCTGGCGATGGCGGTGTATCTGCCCATCATCACCGCCCTGTTGGCCGGTGTCGGCTGGGCCGCGGGCAGTCTCACCCTGGGCATCGCGCTCGGAGCGGCCGGTCTGGTGCTGTTCCTCGCCGTGCGCTACGGCCGCGTCATCTCGCGCTTCGTGTCGAGCGACGACCCCGAGAAGCTGCTCCTGGTCGTCCTCGGCCTGACGATCCTGGTCGCCGGGATCGCGCAGCAGCTCCAGGTCTCCGCGGCCGTGGGCGCCTTCCTGGTCGGCATCGCGCTGTCCGGCGAGGTCGCCGAGGGCGCGCACAGCCTCCTCGCGCCCCTGCGGGACTTGTTCGCCGCCGTCTTCTTCGTCTTCTTCGGCCTGCACACCGACCCGGCGAGCATCCCGCCGGTGCTGCTCCCCGCGCTCCTGCTCGCCGTCGTGACGGCGTGCACGAAGATCGCCACGGGATACTGGGCGGCCCGCCGCGCCAAGATCTCCGTCAAGGGACGGTGGCGGGCGGGCGGCGCCCTCGTGGCGCGCGGCGAGTTCTCCATCGTCATCGCGGGTCTCGCCGTCACCGCGGGCATCGAGCCGCGGCTCGGCCCGCTGGCCACGGCGTACGTCCTGATCCTGGTGATCGTCGGCCCGCTGACCGCGCGCTTCGCGCAGCCGGTGGCGGCGCTGGTGAGCGGCGCCGTCTCGCGCCGCGGGGAAGCCACGGCCGCGGTGGCCGTGCCCTCCCCGCGGGAGCCGGAGCAGTCGACGAAGACGGAGGGTTCGCTGGACGGCCACGAGACGAGCGGCCGGTCCTGACGCCCGCCTTCGGCCGGGTACGCGGAGCCGCGTACCCGGCCGGGGCTCCTCGGATCTGCGTCTGCCGGGTTCGCGCCGTTGCCGACCGCGGGTCCTGGTCCGTCCTCGCGCAGTTCCCCGCGCCCCTTCCGGGGCTTCTACCGCCCCACCGCGTACCCCTGCATCCCCCGCGGGTTGGCCGCCGCCGAGAGCACCCCGGTCCGTGGGTCCCGTGCCACCGCGCACAGCCGGCCCTCCGACCAGGGCTCGCCCACCGTCACGTCGTGCCCGCGCCGCCGCAGCTCCTCGATGACCGCCTCGTCCATGCGGGACTCGACCGTCACGCTGCCCGGACGCATGCCGCGCGGGTAGAAAGAGCCGGGGAAGCTGTCGTTGTGCCAGTTGGGGGCGTCGATGGCGCCCTGGAGGTCGAGGCCGCCGCGGACGGAGTCGCGCAGCGCCACCGCCAGGAAGAAGTGCAGCTGCCACTGGTCCTGCTGGTCCCCGCCGGGCGTGCCGAACGCCATCACCGGTACGCCGTCCTTGAGCGCGAGGGACGGTGTCAGGGTGGTGCGCGGGCGGCGGCCGGGCGTCAGGGAGTTGGGCAGGCCCTCCTCCAGCCAGGCCATCTGCAGCCGGGTGCCGAGCGGGAAGCCCAGCTCCGGGACGACCGGGTTGGACTGCAGCCAGCCGCCGCTGGGCGTGGCCGCGACCATGTTGCCCCAGCGGTCCACGATGTCCAGGTGGCAGGTGTCGCCGCGGGTGGCGCCGTCCGCCGAGACGGCCGGTTCGCCGGGCACGGGTGAGGTGCCGCTCTTGGCGACGGTCGGCTCACCGGCGCCCGCTCCGGGCAGGCCGAGCGCGTCGAAGCCGGGCTCGCCCGCGGCCACCGCGCTCGCGTGGGCGGAGATCTTCGCCGGGCGCCCGCCGGGGCTTCCGGGGCGCAGGTCGTGCGATGCTTTCTCGCCGATGAGCGTGCGCCGCTCCTCGTTGTACTCCTCGGACAGCAGGTCGGCGACAGGCACCGTGCCCGCCCCGTCCGCGTCGCCGTACCAGGCCTCGCGGTCGGCCATGGCCAGCTTGCAGCCCTCGATCAGCAGGTGGACGTAGTCGGCCGAGCCGTAGGCGGGCAGGTCCGCGCGAGCGGAGGGGAGCACGGCGAGCTGCTGGAGGAAGGCCGGGCCCTGGCTCCAGCCGCCCGCCTTGCACAGCGTCCAGCCGTTCCAGTCGTACGTCGCCGGGGCCTCGTAGGTGGCCTCCCATCCGGCGAGGTCCGCTGCCGTGAGCGTTCCGGTGTGCCGGGATCCGCTGGTGTCCAGCGTGGGGCGGCCGGACTGCCGTATCAGCGCCTCGGCTATGAACCCCTCGCTCCAGATCTTGCGCGCGGCCTCGATCTGTTCGACGCGCGTGCCGGTCCCGGCCTCCTCGATCACACGGCGCCAGGTCGCGGCGAGCGCGGGGTTGCGCAGGAGCTCGCCGGGCTGCGGGGAGCGGCCGCCGGGCAGGTAGATCTCGGCCGACGAGGGCCATTCGTTCTCGAAGAGTTCGCGCACCGTCTCGACGGTCTCGCCGACGCGCTCCACGGGTGCGTGGCCGTCCTCGGCGTACCCGATGGCGTACTTGAGGACGTCGGCCAAAGACTTCGTCCCGTGGTCGCGCAGGAGCACCATCCACGCGTCGAAGGCGCCCGGCACCGCGGCCGCGAGCGGACCCGTGCCCGGCACCAGGTCGAGGCCGAGCGAGCGGTAGTGGACCACGCTCGCCCCGGCGGGCGCGACGCCCTGCCCGCACAGGACCCGCACCTCACCGTCGGCGGGGGCCAGGATGATCGGCACCTCGCCCGCCGGGCCGTTGAGGTGCGGCTCGACGACGTGCAGGACGAAACCGGCGGCGACCGCCGCGTCGTAGGCGTTGCCGCCGTCCTCCAGGACGGCCATCGCGGACTGCGAGGCGAGCCAGTGGGTGGAGGACACCATGCCGAAGGTGCCTTGGAGGGTCGGCCTAGTGGTGAACAAGAGTGCTGCTCCTAGCGTGCGGTGCGGGTACTGGGGATCGTACGGAGGGCCGGGGCGGCTGCCGCGTCCGGAGCGGTGCCGTCGTCCGCGACCAGGTGGCAGGAGACCTGGCGCCCTCCCTCGCCGGGAAGGTCGCGCAGCCCGGGTACCTCGGTGCGGCAGCGCTCGACGGCCAGCGGGCAGCGTGTGTGGAAGCGGCAGCCCGGGGGCGGGGCGAGCGGGCTCGGCAGTTCACCGCTGAGGACGATGCGCTCGCGGGTGCGCTGGAGGACCGGGTCGGGCACGGGCGCGGCGGACAGGAGCGCCTGCGTGTAGGGGTGCTTGGGGTCGGCGAACAGCTCGGCGGTCGGCGCCTGTTCGACGATCTGGCCGAGGTACATGACAGCGATGCGGTCGGCGAGGAACTCCACGGCGGCCAGGTCGTGCGTGATGAACAGACATCCGAAGCCGCGGTCCCGCTGCAGGTCGGCGAGGAGGTTGAGGACCGAGGCCTGCACGGAGACGTCGAGAGCCGAGGTGGGTTCGTCGGCCACCAGGAGGTCCGGGTCGACGGAGAGCGCGCGGGCGATGGAGATGCGCTGGCGCTGTCCGCCGGACAGTTCGTGCGGGTGCCGGTCGGCGTGCTCGGGGCGCAGGCCTACCTGGCCGAGGAGTTCGGCCACGCGCGCGCGTGCCGCCTCCTTCTTGGCGATGCCGTGCAGGCGCAGGGGCTCGGCGATGATCTGCCCGACGGTCATGCGCGGGTCGAGCGAGGAGGAGGGGTCCTGGAAGACGAGGTGGAAGTCTTTCCGCAGGGGCCGCAGAGCGCGACGGGAAAGGCGGGTCACATCCGTGCCGTTGATGCGGACCGTGCCGCCGGTGGGTTCGTCGAGCCGTACGGCACAGCGCCCCACGGTCGACTTGCCGCTCCCCGACTCACCGACGAGCCCGACGACTTCGCCCTTGCCGACAGTGAGGGTGACGCCGTCGGCGGCGCGCACGAAACCGCCGGGCGAGGCGAAGTGCCGCTCCAGGTCGACCAGTTCGAGCACCGGGGCCACCGTCTCGCCTGTGCGTGGCTGCGTGAGGGTCACTGTCCGGCCTCCTGAATGGTGGGCGTGAGAACGGCGGCGTCCTGCGGGTGCCAGCAGGCCGCGCGGTGTGCGGCATCGGCACCGGCGGTGCGGGAGACCGCCTTGAAGCCGGGCCTGCCCGTCGTGCACCGGTCGTCGGCGTGCGCGCAGCGCGGGGCGAAGGTGCAGGCGTCCGGCTGCGCGTCGAGGCTCGGCACGAGGCCGGGGATCTCGGGCAGCCGCCGCTTGCCCTCGCCGCCCGGGCGAAGGACCGCGCCGAGGAGGCCGCGGGTGTACGGGTGGCGGGGCTCGGCGAACAGTTCGTGCACCGGGGCCTGTTCGACGGGGCGGCCCGCGTACATGACCAGGACGCGGTCGGCGGTGTCGGCCACCACACCCAGGTCATGGGTGATCAGCACGATCGCGGTGCCGAGCCGTTCCCGCAGGGACTGCAGGACCTCGAGGATGCCCGCCTGGACGGTGACGTCGAGCGCGGTGGTCGGCTCGTCGGCGATCAGGACGGACGGATCGCAGGCGACGGCGATCGCGATCATGACGCGCTGCCGCATGCCGCCGCTGAGCTGGTGCGGATACTCCTCGACGCGCTGGGCGGGCGCGGGGATGCCCACCAGGTCGAGGAGGTCGACGGCACGCGCGCGTGCCTCCTTCTTCGACAGGCCCTGGTGGCGGCGGAGCACCTCGCCTATCTGCCGGCCGATGGTCAGGACCGGATTGAGCGAGGTCATCGGCTCCTGGAAGATCATCGCGATGTCCTTGCCGCGGACCCGCCCGAGCTCCTTCTCGCTCGCTCCGGCGATCTCGGCGCCGCCGAGTCTGATCGACCCTTCGATGTGCGCGGTGGGCGGCAGGAGTCCCATCACGGCCATCGCCGTAACGGACTTGCCGCAGCCCGACTCGCCGACCACCGCGAGCACCTCGCCCGGCGCGACGTCGTACGAGAGGTGGTCGACGGCGTGCACGGTGCGGGTGTCGGAGCGGAAGGAGACCGACAGGTCGCGCACGCTCAGTACGGGCTCGGTGATCGGGTGACTCATCGGGTGGCTCCTCGGGGGTCCAGGACGTCCCGCAGGCCGTCGCCGAGCAGGTTGAACGCCAGGGTGGCCGCGACGACCGCGAGTCCGGGGAAGACCGCCATCCACGGCGCGGGCGCGAGGAAGGACTGGGCGCCGGAGAGCATCACGCCGAGCGACGCCTCCGGTGGCTGCACTCCCAGGCCGAGGAAGCTGAGCAGCGCCTCCCCGATGATCGCAGCGGGGATGCCGACGGTCGCCTGGACGGTCAGCGCGGAGGTGGCGTTGGGCAGGATGTGCCGGAAGAGGACGGTGGCGTCACCGCCTCCGTTGGCGACGGCGGCGGCCACGTAGTCGACGTGCCGCAGCCGCAAGGTCTCCGCGCGGGTGATGCGGATGACGGCCGGGATCTGCGAGATCCCGATCGCGATGGTCGCGTTGGTCAGCGAGGGGCCGAGCACGGCGGCGAGCCCGACGGCGAGCACCAGGAAGGGGAAGGCCAGCATCGTGTCGGTGAGCCGCGAGACCACGCTGTCGGTGAGCTTGCCGTAGTAGCCGGCGAGCAGGCCCAGCGGCACCCCGACGGCGAACGCGAGCGCCACCGCGACCACGCCCACCTGCATGGAGGCCCGCGCCCCGTACACGACCCGGGACAGCTGGTCGCGGCCGAGGTCGTCGGTGCCGAGCCAGTGCGACCAGCCGGGCGCGGCAAGGGCGTTGGCGAAGTCGGGTCGCGCGGGATCGTACGGCGCGACCAGCGGCGCGAAGAGCGCCGCGAGGACGAACACGGCGGCGATGACGCCGCCGGTCATGGCGAGCCGGTTCCTGCGCAGGGCGCGCAGCTTGCCGCTGCCTGAGCCCGCTGTGGCGGAACGTGTCCGCCCCCATCGTGTGAGCACCGCTGTCGTCACCGGGCACCTCCGAGCCGGATGCGCGGGTCGATGACCGAATACGCCACGTCGACCAGCAGGTTGATGAGGATGTACGCGGCGGAGGTGCACAGCACCACGCCTTGCAGGGTCGCGTAGTCGCGGGTGAAGACGGCGTCGATGGTGAGCTTGCCGAAGCCGGGCAGGACGAAGATCTGTTCGGTGACGACGGCTCCCGAGATGAGGTGCCCGAGTTGGAGGCCGAGCACGGTCACGACGGTGACCAGGGAGTTGCGCAGGGCGTGCCCGCCGATGACCTCGCGCCGGGACAGGCCCTTGGCCCGCGCGGTGCGGACGTAGTCGGCGGAGAGGGAGTCGAGCATCGCCGCGCGTGTCTGGCGCATCACGACGGCCGCGAGCCCCGAGCCGAGGACGATCGCGGGCAGCACCATGCGGCGCAGGTTGTCCAGCGGGTCGGCGGCGAAGGGCACGTATCCGGAGGCCGAGAAGACCGGCACGGCGATGGCGAGGCCAAGGACCAGGACCATGCCGAGCCAGAAGGTGGGGACGGAGAGCCCGAGGAGGGCAAGGGCGTTGGCGAGCCACTCCTCCGGCTTTCCGCGCCGCACGGCGGCGACGATGCCCGCACCGATGCCGACCGTGACCGCAAGCAGCAGGGACAGCGCGGCCAGTTCGAGGGTGATGGGCAGGGCGGCGGCGATCGCCTCGGAGACGGGGAGGCCGGTGCGTGAGGAGGTCCCCAGGTCGCCGGTGACGGCATGGCCGATGAACCGCCCGTACTGCACGACGATGTTGTCGTTCAGGCCGTAGCTCTCGCGGATGGCGGCGAGCGCCTCGGGGCTGCGCTCCTCACCGGCGAGCGCGAGCGCCGGGTCGCCCGGCAGGGCGCGGATGCCGGCGAAGACGACCATGCTGACGAGGACGAGCGTGATGAGGGACTGGCGGACGCGGGTGAGCAGATAGGACGTCATGGGGCTCAGGCTCATCGGGTGTACCCCGCAGTCGAGAGGCGGACCAGACCGTCTCCGTAGACGCGCACGCCGGCGACGTCCTTGCCGGCGACGATGTAGTTCTTCTGGCGGTAGAGGTAGATGAGCCCGCGTCGCTCCTGGGCGCGCCGGGTCAACTCCCCGTAGATCTTGGTGCGTTCCTCCGGGTCGGCCTCGGCGCGGCCGCGCTCGACAAGGCGGTCGATGTCCGGGTCCGAGAGCCCGTAGGCGTTCATCGCGCCGCGTGTCTGGAGGAAGCTGGCGATGTTGCCGTCCGGGTCGAGCCGCCCCGACCAGCCGCTGGTGAAGGCGTCGTAGCGCCCGGAGTCGGTTTCCTCGAGCATCGTGGCGTACTCGGTGGGGCGCAGCGTGACCGCGAACCCCGCCTCCTTGGTCATGGCCTGGACGACCTGTCCGAGGCGGCTGGATTCGGGCGTGGTGGAGACCTTCAGCTCGATGCGGACCGGTGTCTTCACCCCGGCCTCCTTCAGGAGCCGCTTGGCTTTGGCGACGTTTCGCTTGGGGCAGGCCGTCGCCTTGACGCCGGGGGCGATGGCGGACTTGGGCGAGACGGGGCCGCAGGCGGGCTCGTACATGCCCTGGAAGACGACCTTGTTGATGAGGTCGCGGTCGATGGCGAGCTCGAAGGCCTCTCGTACTCGTGGCTCACGCGCCAGGGGTGTGTCGATGCGGCCGGGCTTCTCGCCCAGGCCCTTGACGTTTCCGACGTTGAAGCCGATGCCCTGATAGCCGAGCGAGGGCGAGTTGAAGAGCTGGAGGTCGGGCTCGGTGAGCGCGCTGCGTACGTCGACGGGTGTCATCTGGTCGCCCACCTGGATGTCTCCGGAGCGCAGGTTGGCCAGGCGTACGTTGCCGTCGGGTATCGGCTTGTAGATCACCTTGTCGAGGTGGACCTGGTCGGCCGCGTAGTAGTTCGGGTCCTTGGCGAGCACGATGCGGTCGCCGCCGACCCGCTCCACGTACTTGAACGGGCCCACGCAGGAAGGGTGGTTGGTGAAGTTCTTGCCGTACTTCTTGAGCGCAGCGGGCGACATCACCATGCCGGAGCGGTCGGCGAGGACGGCCGTGAGCGGCACGTAGGCCTGCTTGAGCATGAGCCGCACGGTGTACGGGCCTGTCGCCTTCGCCCCGGCGAGCGGGGCGAGTTCGGTGGCGCGCGCGGAGCCGGCGAGGTCGCGGTGGCGCAGCAGTGAGGTGACGGCGGCGTCCGCGTCCAGCTTGCTCCCGTCGCTGAACCTGAGGCCCTCGCGCAGGGCGAAGGTGACGGTGCGGCCGTCCTTCGACGTCTTGGGCAGGGCTTTGGCCAGCTGCGGGATCACGGTCCCGTGCTCGTCGATGTCGTAGAGCTTCTCGCACATCCCGGCGAAGACGGTGCGGCCCACGAGGGTCTGCGCGAGGGTCGGGTCGAGCTTGTCCGGGTCGGCGTTGAGGGCGACGGTGAGGGTGCCGCCGGCCCGCACGGGGCGGTCGTCGGTCATGCGCTCACCGCCGACCTCGGTGGCCGAGGACTGCAGGGAGCCGCAGCCCGCCGTCAGGGACATCACCAGGGCAACTGCCGTGAGGGCAACCGCTTTTCGGCGCACGGGTAGGTACCTCCGCCAGGGTGGTTCCGGGCTGATCGTGGACGATCAAGGAATACGGCAGAACGTATTTCGCATACAGTCCGCACACAAGGGGTCCGTCCGGATGCCGGACCGTATTTGATGAAGATTGAATAACCGGGTGCGACAAATGGCTGCACGCTACATGCAGCGGACTTTCCGTCCATCAGGGGACGACGTGTCGCATGCCCGTCGCGTCCCCGCGTGCCCGGCGCCCGGCCACGCGCCCCTCGCTCGCCGAGCCGTTGTCAGTGGCCCGCGCTAGTCTCCGCGCTACTGACCGTTCCACCCCGTTCCGGGAGGTTTTCATGGTCTCGCGACTCAACCCGTATCTGAGCTTCGGTGGCGACGCCCGCCAGGCCCTGGAGTTCTACAAGGAGGTCTTCGGCGGCGAGCTCGCGCTCAACACCTTCGGTGAAGCCGGCCAGCAGGACACCCCGTCCGCCGACAAGATCATGCACGGCATGCTGGAGGCACCCAACGGCTTCACCCTGATGGGCGCCGACACGCCTCCCGGCATGGACCACACCCCGGGCAACAACTTCTCGGTGAGCCTCAGCGGCGACGACGAGGCCGAGCTGCGCGGCTACTGGGAGAAGTTGTCCGCCGGCGGCTCGGTCGCCGTGCCGTTGGAGAAGCAGATGTGGGGCGACGTGTTCGGCATGTGCACGGACCGCTTCGGCATCCCCTGGATGGTCAACATCAGCCAGCCGCAGAGCTGACCGCCCCCTCCTCGCTCCTCGACGGCTCCGCGACCGGGGCCCCACAACGCCCCGGTCGCGGGCTCTGAGCAGCGCGTCTACGGTGTGACGGGGATGTCTTGAGAGGCGGGGGACGTCTGGAGGCACCATGAACCGCTCGCCCGCGCCCGAGCCCTTCCAAACGGGGCAGACCGCAGGATCAAGCGCCTCCGCTCCCCCACATCCCAGCGGCGGAAGCCACGAGCACCGCTGGCTCATCCTCGGCATCGTCGGCATCGCCCAGCTCATGGTGGTCCTCGACGCGACGATCGTGAACATCGCGCTGCCCTCGGCCCAGCAGGACCTCGGGTTCAGCGACGGCAACCGCCAGTGGATCGTCACCGCGTACGCGCTCGCCTTCGGCAGCCTGCTGCTCCTCGGCGGACGCATCGCCGACCTGGTGGGCCGCAAGGTGGTCTTCCTCGCCGGTCTCGGCGGATTCGCGCTCGCTTCGGCCCTCGGCGGCGCGGCGTCCAGCTTCACCATGCTGGTGGTGGCCCGCGCCCTGCAGGGCGTGTTCGGAGCGCTCCTGGCGCCCGCCGCGCTGTCCCTGCTCACCACGACGTTCACCGACCCCAAGGAACGCGCCAAGGCGTTCGGCATCTACGGCGCCATCGCGGGCGCGGGCGGCGCGGTCGGTCTGCTCCTCGGCGGCGTCCTGACCGAGTACCTGGACTGGCGCTGGTGCCTGTACGTGAACCTGATCTTCGCCGTCCTCGCCATGCTGGGCGGCGCCCGGCTGCTGCACGGCGGCAGGCCCGCCGACCGGCCGAAGCTGGACGTCCCCGGCACCCTGCTGGTCTCCGCGGGCCTCTTCTGCATCGTCTACGGCTTCTCCAACGCCGAGACGCACGCCTGGAGCGACGTGGACACCTGGGGCTTCCTCGTGGTCGGCGCCGTCCTCGTGGCGGCCTTCGCCTGGTGGCAGACGCGGGCCGCGCACCCGCTGCTCCCGCTGCGGGTGGTGCTCGACCGGGACCGCGGGGCGTCGTTCCTCGCGATGTTCATCTCCGGCGCCGGCATGTTCGGTGTCTTCCTGTTCCTGACGTACTACCTCCAGCAGATCCTCGGCTACACGCCGGTCAAGACGGGGCTCGCGTTCCTGCCGATGGTCGCCGTGATGGTGGTGATCTCCGTCGTCACGACCAACGTGCTCGTGCCGCGCTTCGGCGCGAAGCCGATCGTGCCGCTCGGCATGGGCCTCGCGGCCGCCGCGATGGCCTGGCTCACCGCACTCGACGTGCACAGCGGGTACGCGGCGCACGTCCTGCCGCCGCTGCTCGTCGCCGGTCTCGGTCTCGGCCTGGTCTTCGCCCCGGCGATGAGCATGGCCACCGCGGGCGTCGCCGCGCACGACGCGGGAGTGGCGTCGGCGATGGTCAACACCAGCCAGCAGGTGGGCGGTTCGATCGGCACGGCCCTGCTCAACTCCCTGGCCACGAGCGCCGCGGCCAACTACCTCGTGGGCAAGGATCCGACGCCCCAGGTGAAGGCCCAGTCCGCGATGGAGAGTTACTCGACCGCGTACACATGGTCGGCGGTCTTCTTCGCGGTCGGGCTGATCGTTACGGTCGTGCTGTACCGCAGGGGAGCTCCGGTCCACTCGGACGCAGGCGGCGGCGCGGTGCACATGTAGGCAGGACGGACGGAGGGCGATGGCAACCGCATCCGAGGCTTCAGCGACGGAAGACCCCGACGCAGGTGTCGCGCTGGCCTCGGCGCGGGGCCGCTGGGTGCTCGCCTGTGCCGTCCTCGCGTCGGGCATGGCGATGCTGGACGGCACGGTGGTCAACGTCGCCCTGCCCACCCTCGGCCGGGACCTGGACACATCGCTCGCGTCCCTGCAGTGGGTGGTCAACGCCTACATGCTCACGCTCTCCGCGCTGCTGCTGCTCGGCGGGGCGCTCGGCGACCGGATCGGGCGGCGGCGCACCCTGGTCATCGGCGTCGTGTGGTTCGCCGTCGCATCGGCCCTGTGCGGGCTCGCGCAGAACGGGGGGATGCTCGTCGCGGCGCGGGCGTTGCAGGGCATCGGCGGCGCGCTCCTCACTCCGGGCTCGCTCGCCCTGGTGCGTACGTCGTTCCGGCCGAAGGACCAGGCACGCGCGGTGGGCGCCTGGTCGGGGCTCGGCGGGGTGGCGGGCGCGGTCGGGCCGTTCCTGGGCGGCTGGCTGATCGACGGGCCCGGCTGGCGGTGGATCTTCCTGATCAATGTGCCGCTGGCGGCGCTCGTCCTCTTCGCGGTCCGGCACGTGCCGGAGAGCCGGGCCGAGGGCGCCGCGGAGAAGCCGTTCGACGTGACGGGGGCGTGCCTGGCGGCCCTGTTTCTCGCGGGCATCAGCTTCGCGCTGATCGGCGCCGCGGGAGACTCCTCGACGGCGGCGCTCCTGCCGGGGCTCGGCGGGCTCGCGGCGGGTGTCGCCTTCGTCGTCGTCGAGCACCGCCGCCGCAATCCGATGCTGCCGCTCTCCCTCTTCCGCTCCCGCCTGTTCAGCGCGGCCAACGTCATGACGCTGTGTCTGTACGCGGCCATCGGCGGGCTCTTGTTCATGCTGCCGGTGCAGTTGCAGACGACGCTGGGCTACGACGCGTTGCAGGCGGGCACGGCGACGCTGCCGATCACGGTCCTGATGCTGCTGCTCTCGGCGACCGCGGGTGACCTGGCGCGGCGGGTCGGGCCCACCTTGCCGCTGGTCGCGGGGCCGTTGACCGCGGCCGCCGGGGCGCTCTTGATGCTGCGCGTCGAGCCCGGGGCCGCGTACGTCACGGAAGTGCTCCCCGCGGTGGTGGTCCTCGGCCTGGGGATGAGCCTGTTCGTGGCTCCGCTGACCGCCACGGTCCTCGCCTCGGTCGACGCGGGGCGCGCGGGCCTGGCCAGTGGCGTCAACAACACCGCGGCGCGGGTGGCCCAGATGCTGGTCGTCGCCGCGCTGCCGCTGGCGGTGGGTCTTTCCGGCACGGCGTACGCGGACGCGGACGCGCTGAACTCGGCGTTCGGGAAGGCGGCCGTGGGCTGCGCGGGCCTGTTCGTCCTCGCGGCGGCAACGGCGGCGGTCTTCATCCGCCCGCATCCGGCCTCCTGGCACGAGGACGCGGGGAACACGCCACGCTGCAAGTCCCATCTGGGCGTCAGCGCACCGCCGTTGGAGCCGGGCAAGGACTGCGCGGGGTAGCCGGCGGAGGTGTCCGTCAGCGGTGTCCGTCAGACCGCGGCGTCCGGTGCCTCGCGCACGAAGAGGGTGACGGTCACGCTCTCCTCGAAGCCGTTGCGCCGCATCAGCATGGCGGACGCCGTGTTGCGCGACTCGACGTCGGTCACCACGGCGGTGGCTCCGGCGGCGGTCAGCGTCGCGCAACAGGCCTGCACCAGGTGGCTGGCGACGCCCTTGCCCTGATGGGCGGGGGCGCTGGCGATCCACTCCAGGTTCCCCCAGTCCGCGCGCTGGTCGAACCCCATCGAGCCGAGGACGAACCCGGCGAGCTCACCCCCGTCGAGCGCCACCCAGCAGGAGGAGGCGTCGGCGTCCAGATGCCGGGCGATCGCCGAGAGGGACCAGGAGGTGTACGGCTTCACCGAGGTGTCGTACAGCTCACGTCCCAGGGCCAGGACGTCGGCCAGATGGGTGGGGGCCATGCGTTCGAGAACGATCGGGGACCGCTGGTGAGCGTCGGCGGCTGACATGGAACCTCCCAGGTGACGGACGCCGGGACCCGCGCGGGGGCAGGACGGTGACCGGCTGCTTCTCACGCTATGAGGGCTGAGGGCGTCCCGCACGCCAGGACCGGGCGGGCCGGCCGGGCCCTGCGGACCCGCGGTGCAAGTGCGGCGCCCTTTAACAGGTGGCCGTGGGAAGCGCCTATCGTGGTGCGCATGTCCGCTCCTGAGCTGATCCGCATCGTCTCCCGTTCCTCCCCCATGGCGCTGGCCCAGGTGGAGCGCGTACGCGCCGAACTCACCGCTCTGCACCCCGGGATCCGCACGGAGGTCGTGCCGGTCACGACCTCCGGGGACCGCTGGATGGGGGACCTCGCGAAGCTCGGCGGCAAGGGCGCGTTCACCAAGGAGGTCGACGCGGCGCTGCTCGCGGGCGAGGCGGACCTCGCGGTGCACTGCGTCAAGGACGTACCGGCGGACCGGCCGCTTCCGGCGGGCACGACCTTCGCCGCGTTCCTCAAGCGCGACGACATCCGTGACGCGCTCATCCACCCCGGCGGGCTCACCCTGGACGAGCTCCCCGCGGGAACCCGCATCGGCACGTCGTCCGTGCGTCGCATCGCGCAACTGGCCGCCTCGCACCCGGAGTTGGAGTGCGTCCCGATGCGCGGGAACGCCGGTCGCCGGATGGAGAAGCTGGCCGCGGGCGACGCGGACGCGCTGCTGCTCGCGGTGTCGGGCCTCGAGCGCATCGACCGCATGGACGTGGTCACCGAGGTGCTCTCGGTGGAGACGATGTGCCCGCCGATCGGCGCGGGCATCCTGGCGCTGCAGTGCCGCGAGGAGGACACGCGGACCATCGACGCCGTGTCGGGCCTCGGCGACCCGGAGGCCTGGCGGGAGGCCACCGCCGAGCGCATGTTCCTGCACGTCCTGCAGGGGCACTGCAACTCCCCCATCGCCGGGTACGCGCGCTGCGAGCGGGGCGGCGAGCTCTCGCTGCGCGCCCGGGTCTTCACCCCGGACGGCAAGACGGTCCTCAACGCCCACGAGTGGGCCGGGCCGCTCGACCCGGCGACGCTCGGCACGTCCGTGGCGGTCACGCTGCTGCGCCAGGGCGCGCGCGAGCTGATCGACTCGATCGCGCACTGACCTTCCTGGGCCGGGGGTGCTCAGGCGACGGTGACCCGCACCCCGTCGGCGGCGATGGCCTCCAGTTCGTCCCCGGCCGCTTCGGTGTCGGTCACGAGGGTGTGCACCCCGGCCGTCGGGCAGATCTTGGCGAACGTCGCCCTGCCGATCTTGGTGTGGTCGGCGACCACGACCGTACGGCTGCTGTGTCCCGCGAAGGCGCGGTCGGTGGCCGCCTCCAACTGATCGTGCGTGGTGCACCCGTGGGCGGCGCTGATGCCGTCCACGCCGAGGAACGCGATGTCCGTGTGGTGGTCGGCGAGGGTCTTCTCCGCGATGGGGCCGACCAGTTCGTAGCTCTCGCTGCGGGCGGTGCCGCCGACCACGATCAGCGTGACGGTCGGTCGCAGGACCAGGGCGGCCGCGATGTTCACGGCGTTGGTGACGATCGTGACGGGGCCGCGGTCGGCGAGCAGCCTGGCCACCTCCGTGGTGGTGCTGCCGCCGGTCAGACCCACCACCGCTCCGGCGGGGACCAGCCGGGCGGCGGCCCGCGCGATGGCCTGCTTCTGCGGGGAGCGCTGGTCGATCCGGTGCTTCAGCGGCACCTCGATGCTCACATTGCCCAGGATCGCGCCGCCGTGCGTGCGCTCCAGGAGCCGCTGCTCGCTCAGCTGCCGCAGGTCACGGCGCACGGTGGCCTGCGACACCCCGAGCAGGCCGGCCAACCGCATGACGTCGGCGCTGCCCCGGGCGGCGACATGCTCAAGTATCCGCGCCTGGCGGTCGCTTCTCAGCACGGGGCGAGCATAGACCCCGGACGCCCGTCCGAGCAGAGTCCCGCAGGAATCATGAGCGTTTGTGCGCGAGTCGGCCAAGTGCTCTTCAGTCCTCATCTCTTGACATGACCGAAGCTGCTCGATTAACTCCCTGGCACGCCGATGCCGAGCACTCGGCGCAGAGGTACGCCTAGCCGGTAGTTGGCCTCGGCCATGAGCCCGGACTGAGTCGCCAGGACCCTTCTTGTGTCCGAGGCGGGGACGTGCCCCCAGACATCTGGAGCTCTGAGATGAGCCTCAATCGTGTTCTGCGCAGGAGTGTCGCCGCGTCCGCGGCCCTCACGGCCACCGCCGCGGCCTGCCTGCTCGCCCCGTCGACCGCCTCCGCGGGCGCGACCGCCGCCCCGCTGCCGCCGCGTCACGCCGGGTTCGACTACCAGATAGGCGGCGCGTACACACCGCCCGCCGGGGTCGAGACCGTCAGCCGGGACGCGGCGGCGGCCCCCGCGCCCGGCCTCTACAACATCTGCTACCTCAACGCCTTCCAGGCCCAGCCGGGGGCGGAGGACACCTGGGATGCCGACCTGCTGCTCCGGGACGGCAACGGCGATGTCGTGTACGACGGCGAATGGGGCGAGGCCGTCCTGGACATCCGCACCCCGGGCAAGCGCGAGCGTATCGCTGCGAAGGTCGGCGGCTGGATCGACGGCTGCGCCGACAAGGGTTTCCAGGCCGTCGAGCCGGACAACTACGACACCTTCACCCGCTTCCCCGACCTGCTGACGGCCGATCAGGCCATGTCCTACATCGCGCTGCTCTCCGCGCACGCCCACGATCAGGGCCTGGCCGTCGCGCAGAAGAACACGCCGCAGCTGGCCGGTGAGCGGGAACGGACGGGGCTCGACTTCGCCGTCGCCGAGGAGTGCGGCGCGTACGACGAGTGCGGGGACTACACCTCCGCGTTCGGCGACGACCTCCTGGTCATCGAGTACACGGACGCCGGACTGCGCAAGGCCTGCGCGGGCTACGGCGACCGGCTGGGCATCGTGCGCCGCGACGTCGACGTGACGCCCGCGGGCAGCGGCGGCCACATCCGCGAGACCTGCTGAAACCCTCGGCCCTTTCGGCCCGGCCCTCCCCCGCCGTGGACGCTCCGGCCCATGGCGTGCGCATGCCCATGGACCTCTCGCGCCGCGGGCACACCCGATCCCCCTGGAGGCAGTGATGAGCACAGGACCCCGAGCGCTGGGCAGGCCGTCACGGCGCGGTGTGCTGCGCGTGGGCGGCGCGGCGGCGATGGTGGCGGCGGGCGGGGGCGCCCTGGCCGGCTGCGGCACGGGAGCCGCCGACGGGGTCGGGCCCGACGGGCGGGTGACCATCCAGCTGTGGCACGGCCAGACGGACACCGCGGCGAAGGTCCTCAAAGGTCTGGTGGCCCGCTTCCACGCCGCCCACCCGGACATCCGCGTCGACATGGGCGGCGGTGTCCTCGCCGACGCCATGCTCCAGAAGATCACCGCCGCGCTCGCCGCGGGCTCCTACCCCGATGTCGCCTACGTCTTCGGCTCCGACCTGGCCAGCGTCGCCCGCAGCCCCCAGGTGGTCGACCTGACCGCCCAGGTGCGGGAGGGGCCGACACCCTGGCGCACCTTCTGGGCGCCGGCCCGGCAGGCCGTCACCGTCAACGGCCGGGTCCGCGCGGTGCCCGCGCTCCTGGACTGCCTCGCCGTGGTCTGCAACAAGAAGCTGTTCGCGCAGGCGGGACTCGATCTGCCCGAACCGGGCTGGACCTGGCAGGAGTTCACCGACACGGCACGCCGCCTGACCGATGCCTCCCGCGGCCGTTTCGGCACCGGCTGGCCCGGCACCGGCGACGAGGACACCGTGTGGCGGATCTGGCCGATGGTGTGGGACCTGGGCGGCGACGTGATCGCCGACGACGGGCACAGCATCGGCTTCGCCGAGGAGGGCGTACGCGCCCTTGAGGTCGTACGGGACCTGGTGCGCGACAAGAGCGTGTACGTCGACCCCAAGCCCGGCAGCGAGCAGATGTACCAGGTCTTCCTCTCCGGACGGATGGGCATGGTGCCCACCGGGCCCTGGCAGCTGCCGGACATCACCCAGGCCGAGATCGACCACCACGTCGTGCCGCTGCCCAGCTTCAGCCGCCGCCCCATGACCATCTCGGGCCCCGACACCTGGACGGTCTTCGACAACGGCGAGGCCCGGACGAACGCCGCCCGCACCTTCGTCACCTGGCTCAACCAGCCTGCCCAGGACAGCCGTTGGGCCGTCGAGGCGGGCAGCCTCCCGCTGAGCCGACTCAGCCAGGACCGCCCCGCCTGGCGCGAGCACGCCTCCGACATGCCCGGCCTTCCGGTGTTCACCGAGGCGGTCACATCGGCACGGGTCCGCCCCGTGCACGCCGCCTACCCCCGCATCTCCCAGTCCCTCGGGCAGGCGGTCGTCTCCGTGCTGCTCGGCCGCAAGAGCCCCGCCGACGCGGTGCGCTCGTGCGCCGAAGAGGCCAACGCCGCCCTTCTGATCCCGCGTTGAGGACCGACATGCCGCCACTTCCCCGCCCCTTGACCCTGCCGCCTGACCCGTCCGGCCGACGCGCCCTGCGCCGCCGGCGCCGCGGCGAGACCGCCACGGCCTGGGCCTTCGTCTCCCCCGCCGTGCTCGTCATCCTCGGACTGAGCGTCCTGCCGGTCGTGTGGTCGCTGCTGCTGTCCTTCCAGGCCAACGACCTGGTCACGCCCAGCCGTTGGGTGGGCCTCGACAACTACCGGGCGCTGGCCCAGGACCCGCACTTCAGCCAGGCCGTGCGCAACACCCTGCTCTACACCCTCTTGTACGTGCCCTTGAGCATCGCCGTCGGCCTTGTCCTCGCCCTGGCCCTGAACCGGCGCATCCGCTTCGTCGGCCTGTACCGCACCCTGTTCTTCGTGCCGTTCGTCATCTCGGCCACCGCCCAGGGCGTGCTGTTCTCGTTCATCCTCGACCCCGAGTTCGGGGCGGCCAACTCCGTCCTTCACCGCCTGGGGATCTCGCCGCAGGGCTTCCTCACCGACTCCTCGCAGGCGCTGTTCGTGCTGGTCGCCATCACGCTGTGGAGCGGCACCGGGCTGTGCACCGTCATCTACCTGGCCGCGCTGCAGGACGTCGAGCAGTCACTGATCGAGGCGGCCCGCCTCGACGGCGCGGGGCGGTGGCATCTGCTGCAGCACGTGACGCTGCCCGCGCTCTCCCCGGTCAGCGTCTTCCTGCTGCTGTGGCAGACCATCCAGTCCCTTCAGGTCTTCGACCTCGTCTATGTGACCACCAAGGGCGGGCCCCTCGGGTCGACCACGGTGATCGTCTACTTCATCTGGGAGCAGGCCTTCAAGAACTTCACCGCCGGGTACGGCGCCGCGGCCGCCTACGTCCTGGCGCTCGCCCTGTTCGTGGTGGCCGTCGTGCTGCGCGTGCTCCGTGGCCGTGGCCCCGGCCGTGAGCGCGCCCTTCGTACGAAAGCAGCCGCCTGATGACCGCGACGACGACCGCACCCGAGGCCACCGCGCGCCGCGCCACCGAGCCCGCCGCCCTGCGTCAGCGCCGCCTCCGGTTGCCGTTCAGCGGCTGGCACGCACTGCTCGCACCGCTGGCGCTGCTCTTCGCGGTGCCGCTGATCTGGCTGCTCCTGAGCTCGGTCATGAGCAACGCCGAGATCAACCGCTTCCCGCCCGCGCTGTGGCCGTCGAGCGTCGATCTGGGCGGCTACCGCTACGTCCTCGGCAACGCGATGTTCCCGCGCTGGCTCCTTAACTCCGCGATCGTCTCCGCCGTCGCGGTCACCTCGAACCTCGTCTTCGGCGCCCTCGGCGGCTACGCGTTCGCCCGGATGCGCTTCCGTGGCTCGCGGACGCTGCTCGTGCTGATGCTGGCGACGATGGCGGTGCCCTTCCAGCTGACGATGATCCCCACCTTCCTGGTCATGAAGAAGCTGGGCCTCATCGACACCCTCGGCGCCCTGATCGTGCCTTCCCTGGTCACGCCGTTCGCGGTGTTCCTGCTGCGGCAGTTCTTCCTCTCCCTGCCCAGGGAACTGGAGGAGGCCGCCTGGATCGACGGCTGTTCGCGGCTGCGGGTCCTCTGGTCGATCGTGCTGCCCCTCGCCCGGCCCGCGCTCGCCACGGTGGCCGTACTGACCTTCCTCACCACGTGGAACGACCTGACCTGGCCGCTCATCGCGATCAACCACGACACCCAGTACACGCTGCAACTGGGCCTCACCACCTTCCAGGGGCAGCACCACACCCGCTGGTCCGCGGTGATGGCGGGCAACGTGATCACCGTCCTGCCGGTCCTGCTCGCGTTCCTCTTCGCGCAGAAGGCCTTCATCCGCTCGGTCACCTCCAGCGGCCTGAAGGGCTGACCTTCCCTATTCCGCCCCCTCCCCCGTACGACCCGAAGGAAATCGATGCCCCCCTCGTACGATCTGCTCGTCATCGGGGACGCCAACCCCGATGTGATCTTCGGCCCGCTCACCGGCCCGCTCGCCTTCGGCCAGCGCGAACAACTCGTCGACGCCGGGTCCCTGACCCTCGGCGGCTCGGCCGCGATCATGGCGTGCGGGGCCGCCCGCCTGGGCCTACGCGTGGCCTTCGCCGGGCGCGTCGGCGATGACGAGGCCGGCCGCTATATGCGCGACGCGCTCACCGCACGCGGCGTCGACACCCGGGCCCTGCGGACGGACGCCACCCGGCCGACCCCGCTCACCGTCGTGCTCACCCAGGGCGAGGACCGCGCCATCCTCACCTCCCCGGGCACCCTGACCACCGTCAGCGGCGACGACGTTCCCGAGGAACTCCTGGCCGACACCCGGCACGTCCACGCCGCCTCCTACTTCCTGCAGCCCCGCCTGGCCGCCGACCTGCCCCGGCTGCTGCGCACCGCGCGATGGCACGGCGCGAGCACGTCCCTGGACACCCAGGACGACCCGTCGGGGCAGTGGGACCGGGCAGCCCTCGACGCCGTGCTCACCGAGACCGACATCCTGCTGCCCAACGCCCAAGAAGCCCTGCACCTCGCGGGGACACCGACCGGCGGCAGCCCGGAGCGCGCCGCCGAACTCCTGGCCGCCCGTGTCCCGTTGGTCGTCGTCAAGAACGGCGCCGCGGGCGCCCTCTGCCACAACGGCCACACCCTGCTGACCGCACCGGGCCTTCCCCTCACCCCCGTCGACACCGTCGGCGCCGGGGACAGCTTCGACGCCGGATTCATCGCCGCGCTCCTCGACGGACGGCCCCCGCACGAGGCACTGCGGGTCGCCGTCGCCTGCGGGTCGCTGTCCACCCGCGCCCACGGCGGCACCCCGGCCCAGCCCACGCGGGACGAAGTCCTCGCCCACACCACCCCGAGCGGAGCGTACGCCTCATGACCCACCCCAAGATCGCCTTCATCGGCGCCGGCAGCGTCGTCTTCACCCAGGGCCTGCTCGCCGACCTCTTCGCCTTCCCCGAACTGAAGGGCGCCCACATCGCCCTGCACGACATCGACGCCGAACGCCTGACCACCGCACAGGCCGCGGCCTCCTACATCGCAGAACACCTGGGCGCGCACGCCACCGTCACGAGCCACGCCGACCGCCGCGAGGCCCTGGCGGGCGCGGACTTCGTCATCAACATCGTGCAGGTCGGCATGGGCGAGGCCACCCGCACCGACTTCGAGATCCCGGCCCGTCACGGGCTGCGCCAGACCATCGGCGACACCCTGGGCATCGGCGGCATCTTCCGCGCCCTGCGCACCTTCCCGCTCCTGAAGGCGCTCGGCGAGGACATCGCCGAACTGTGCCCCGACGCATGGCTGTTGAACTACACCAACCCCATGGCCATGAACATCCAGTACCTCACCCAGGCCACCGGCCTGACCCGGGTGGTGGGCCTGTGCCACTCCGTGTACTGGACCATGCGGGACCTGGCCGAGCTGATCGACGTCCCGTACGAGGAGATCACCTACCGGGCGGCGGGCGTCAACCACCAGGCGTGGGTGCTGCGGTTCGAGCACCAAGGGCGCGACCTCTACCCGCGGCTCGACGAACTCATCGCCGACGACGCGCAGTTGCGGCGCCGCGTCCGCGTCGACATGTACCGGCGGCTCGGCTTCTACCCCACCGAGACCAGCGAGCACTCCTCCGAATACGTCCCCTGGTACCTGCACCACGACAGCGAGATCGAGCGCCTGCACCTGCCGGTCGGCGCCTACCTCGGCATCGTCGAGGAGAACGTCGCCGCCTACCACCACACCCGTGCCGCCCTGGCCGCCGGTGAACCGCTCACCGTCGAGGGCACCTTGGAGTACGCCCCGCAGATCATCCACAGCATCGTGACCGGCACCCCGCGCACCGTCTACGGCAACGTCCCCAACCACGGCCTGATCGACAACCTCCCCGGCCACGGGGTGGTCGAGGTCCCCTGCCTCGTCGACGCCTCCGGCATCCAGCCGACCCGCGTGGGGTCGCTGCCCCCGCAACTGGCGGCGCTCAATCGCACGTACCTCAGCATGAACGACCTGGTCGTGCGTGCCGCCCTCGACGACGAGCCGCGCCACATCCGGCACGCCGCGATGACCGACCCGGCCACCGCGGCGGCCCTGCCCGTGGAAGAGATCTGGCGGCTGTGCGACGCCATGGTCAGCGCCCACGCGGAGCGCCTCCAGCCGTCCTTGCGCCCGCTGCTGGGCCACTGACCCGGCCCATCGCACCCATCCCACCGCATCCACCTGACCTGACGGAGAGAGCACACTCCCATGTCCCTCACGAGCCAGGAAATCGACTCTCAGCCGCAGTGCTGGCAGTACGTACTGAGACAACTCCCGGAATACGCACAGGCGTTGCCCACCAAGGGCGAGCGGGTCGCCGTGATCGGCTGCGGTACGTCGCTGTTCATGGCCCAGGCCTACGCGCACCTGCGGGAGGACCTGGGGCACGGCCCCACCGACGCGTTCCCCGCGTCCGCGGCCCGGCTGCACCGTCCCTACGACCGTGTCCTGGCCCTCTCCCGTTCCGGCACCACCACCGAGATCCTCACCGCCCTCGGGGCGGCCCGCTCCTCCGCGCGCGTCACCACGCTCACGGCGGTGCCCCGGTCGCCCGCCGCGCGCGCCGCCGACGACGTGATCATCCTCGACCACGCCGACGAACGGTCCGTCGTACAGACCCGCTATCCGACCACTCAACTGATGCTGCTGCTCGCCCACTTGGGACACGACGTCGACCGGGCGCTGACCGACGTGACCGCGGCCCTGAGCGCGCCGCTGGATCCACGCCTGGTGGCGGCCGAGCAGATCACCTTCCTCGGCGACGGCTGGCACGCCGGGCTCGCGCACGAGGCGGCGCTCAAGGTGCGTGAGGCGGCGGCCCGGTGGACCGAGTCCTACCCGGTGATGGAGTACCGCCACGGGCCCATCGCGGTGGCCAGCCCCGGCCGAGCCGTGTGGAGCCTGTCGCCGCTGCCCGCGGAACTGGCCGCCCGCATCGAGGACACCGGCGCGTACCTTCACCGCCCCGAGCTCGACCCGCTCGCGGAACTGGTGCTCGCCCAGCGTCTCGCCGTGCGTCTCGCCGAGGACGCGGGGCGCGACCCCGACAGGCCGGCCCATCTGACCCGCTCGGTGGTCCTGTCCTGAACCGCCCTGCGCCCGCGTGACGCCATCCTGGCCGCCGAGGCCATGGCTGACGTACGTAAGATCGACATCGCGTCACATTTCGCCACACGGAACCCACACCGGCAGCCGCCCCGAACGAAAGTCTCCGATGCACAGCCCGTACCGCCCGTACCGTTCGCGGCCTGCCCGGCTGGCCGCCTGCGCCGCCGCCCTCCTCCTGGCCACTGCCGCCTGCACCACCGACGACGGCAAGGACACCCCGGCCGCCGACCGGTCGGACGCCGTACGCGCACCGAAGGCCGACGCCGTCTTCGACTACCAGCTCGGTGGCGCCTACCCGCCCGACGACGCGGTACAGGCGCTGTCCCGCGACCGCACCGCCGAACCGGCCGACGGCCTCTACAACGTGTGCTACGTCAACGCCTTCCAGACCCAGCCGGGCAAGGCCATCACCTGGTGGAAGAAGAACCACCCGGGCCTGCTCCTGAAGGACGACGAAGGTTCCCCGGTGATCGACGAGGACTGGGAGGAGCCGCTCCTGGACATCTCCACGCCCGGCAAGCGCCGGGAGCTGATGGACATCGTCGGGCCGTGGATCGACGGCTGCGCCGACGCGGGGTACGACGCCGTGGAGCCCGACAACCTCGACTCCTACGAGCGTTCGGACGATCTCCTCACCACCGAGCACGCCGCCGCCTTCGCCGAGCTGCTCGCCGAGCGGGCGCACAGCCGTGGCCTGGCCATCGCCCAGAAGAACACCACCGACCTCCTCCCCGAGCGCCGTCGTGTCGGTTTCGACTTCGCCGTGGTCGAGGAGTGCGCGGCGTACAAGGAGTGCGGCGACTTCGCCGACGCCTACGACGACAAGGTCTTCGCCGTCGAGTACACGCGCAAGGACTACCGCAACGCCTGTGACGCCTGGGGCTCGCGCCTGTCCATCACCTTGCGCGACCGCGATGTCCGCCCCAAGGGAGCCAAGGGGTACGTCTTCGCGCAGTGCTGACGTCCGCTCGTCCGGCGTCCACTCGCCTGACGTCCACTCGTCGGGTCGGGACGATATCCGCTTCTGACCGTTTCCCCCTTCGTCGTGCCCGAAGGACCCTCTCACGGTGCCCGAGTCACCTCAACCACCCCTATAGGCACAGGAATTCGAGATTCCAGCCGCGGACACGGGACCGGAGCCACTACACAGGAAGGTGATGTGCCCACGCCAGAAAGGGAGGTATCCGTATGGCGATACGGAACACGCGCCACAATCGTTTGACGGGGGCCGCGCTCGCGGTCACCACCGGCCTGCTCTGCACCGTCTCGGCCCAGTCGGCAGGTGCCGACGAACCGACCGGAGCGGACGAACCGACGGCCCGGCACTGCGTTCTGGACGCGACCACCGGAAAGCAGGCCTGCTTCGGCACGTTCGCCGAGGCCATGGTCCGAGCCGGCGACGGCAGCGTGACGGACGCACCGGCCACCCCACGGGCCGCAGCGGACTCGTCCTCGTTCCGCGCCCAGGCCGGGGACGTCATCCAGGGAACGTTCTTCAGCGATCCCGGCTTCTCGGGTGACTCGCTGACCATCAGCGGTCCCTCGCTGTGCGAGAAGGACGGCTGGGTCAACTGGCAGTACGACCTCGGCGACGACTGGAAGAACCGCATCTCCTCCGTACAGCCCTGGGGCAACTGCGCGATCTGGCTCTACCCCGAGCCCAACCTCGGCGGTGACCGCGACGGACCGTTCGACGAGAACACCTCGGACATCGGCCAGATGATGAACGACCGCACCCAGTCGATCGGCTTCAGCTAGATCCCTGCCGCGCGCTCGCGCGCGCCTACCCCCCCACCAGCGTCACCTTCCCCCCACTGGAGATCACACATGATCAGCCGTACCCGTCTGACCGTCCTCCTGGCGGCGATGACCACCGCGGGCGGCCTCGCCCTCGCGCCCGCCGCGCAGGCCGACGAAGAGCCCCCCACCATCCGGGAACTGCTCGACAAGTGCGACAACGGCACCGACTCGTGCGTCTTCCACCCCGAAGGACCCGGCACCGATTCGATGGGCGAGGCGCACCAGGTGGGCGACAGCGCCTACAACTGCACGCCCGACCTGCAGCGTTCCAGCATCTCCTGGGCTGACACCACCGGCGAGTCCAACAGCGTCGGAGTCTCGCTCAGCGCGGAGTACGGCTTCGCCGAGGTGTTCAAGGTGAGCATCGAGACCTCGTACGGGCACACCTGGGAGAGCTCGCACACCGAGACCGCCACGACCAATGTCGACGTCCGCCCCGGCGAGGTCGGCTGGGTCACGCGCGAGTCGCAGATGCAGCGCGTCAAGGGCACCTACGAGCTGCACTTCGAGGACAAGTTCCACGGCCACTACATCTGGTACGCGCCCTTCGACGCGACCGGCCCGAAGCCGGACGCGCCGAGCACCAAGACGCAGCACACCCGTCCCATGACGGATCAGGAGAAGGCCGAACACTGCGGCTGACGCGCCACCGGCTCCGCCGCCTCAGCCACGCGGTCCTTGTCTGAGCCGATCGAGCTGCTTGCCGGCCACCACATCGAGAGGGAAGCCGGGGGTGCGCTGTGCACCCCGGTCGCTGAACTCCACGGTGAGGGCGCCCACCCGCACCCAGATGTGGTGGTCGGTCAGCACGGTGCCCTTGGGGCCGTCCATGCTCAGGTCGAAGGCGACGGCTTCATCACCGAGGTTGCCGGGCGCCTTCGACACGGCTATACGGGAGTTGAGCTTCCCCTCCGGGGTCTGCCCCACCAGGGTCTTGCACGTCTTGAGCCCCTCCACGAGCCCGCGGAACTCCCTCGACGCGCCGTCCCCGGCGTACGAGGCAAGCCAAGTCCGGCCGCCCCATTGGTTGTTCCGCCACCAGAAGTCCTGGATCACGGACGTGGACGCGTGATGCGCCACGAGCGCGTCGAACACGTCCTGACAGCCCGGCCCCGGCACCAGGACCCGCGGATCGTACTTGGGCACAGGCCCCTGCACAGGAGCGCTGTCGATCCGCGGAACATCCCCGTCACGCAGCAGAAGTTCCTTCAACTGCGGGGCTGTCAGCGGTGCGGCCGGGCTCGGCGATGACGACGGAGATGCAGACGGAGACGAAGACGCGGACGCCGACGCCTTCGCCTCGGGAGCGTCTGTCGAATCATCCCGCGCCGAACACCCCGCGACGGCCACGACCACCCCAGCGGCCACCACCGCACCCACTGCTCCACGACACGCTGCTTCACGACACGCTGCCCACATCGCCGCTGCCCCCTTGATCTTCCGCGTTCGCAACGCGCAGACCTTACGTCAGAACCAGTGCAGGCAGTGCGGAGCCCGTTCCGTGCGGAAAAGCGCGTCCGCGAGAGCCGTGGCGTCCGGGTGGTGGGCCCGGACGTGTCCCGCGCGCACGAGCGTGCTCGGGGCGGTGCCACCCAGGTAGAGCGAGCTCAAGTCACGTATGTCCAGGGACAGGTCGGGCCGGCGCTCCGTGGGGACGCAGGCAGCCTTGCCGTCGCGGACCGTGAGCAGGTAGCGGCCGTGCTCGCCGAGGAACGGGTCGTCGACGTCGAGGACCAGCTCACCGTCGGTGAACCAGCCGCGTGCCGTCAGAGCACGCGGGACATCGAGGAGACGCACCCACAGCCAGTCCGTGTGATCGCCGACCGCTCCGGCCCGGAAGTCGGCCAGCTGCCAGCGCAGCGGGTGCTCGGGCGGGACGTGCCGGAACACGACCTGCGAGACCAGGTCGTGGCCGAGCACGAACCGGGCCAGGGCGGTGAAGACCGCGTCGTCGGTGGCTATGGTCTCGTCGACCGTGAGGGTGTTGGGCTCGCCGATGGAGTAGCTGGCGTACCCGTCGGCCGTGCCGTCGGCGTCCCGGTGGACGGCGACGTAGCGCGGCGCCGGCGAGACCGGCGGCTGCCCCGCGCCCAGGGACCACCAGCGGTGCGGCCGGGACAGCGCGCCGGGCTGGGAGCGGCGGTACCGGTCGTAGACCTCTTCGAGGATCTCGCCGCACTCGGCACGCCGCAGCACCTCGACCGAACCGCCGTCCGTGCGGGTCTCGGTCTCCGGTGCGTCGGCCGTCACGCGCGCCCGGGGTTCCGCGAGGACGGCTTGGTGGCGCGGCACCGTCAGCCGGGCGGTGAAGGTCGCCGGGCCGTAGCCGAACCTGCCGTAGATCGGCGCCTCGGAGGCCAGGAGCACCGAGAGGAACTCACCTCGGGCCCGCACCTCGGTGAGCTGGTGCCGCATCATCGCGCTGAGCACGCCACGCCGCCGGTGCGAGGGCAGGACACCGACCGCGCTCACCCCGGCGACCGCGGCGGGGATCTGGCCGGGCAGGGTGAGGTCGAAGGAGTACGCGGCGGCGGTTCCCACGGGCCGGCCGTCGGCTGCCAGGGCCAGCAGACCGCGGTCCATCTCGAGCGCCGACCACCAGCGCCCGCCTCCCGCGGCCGGGGTTTCCGGGAAGTGCCCGAAGGCCGCGTGGACCGTGTCGACGAAGACGTCCAGGTCCTCGTCGGTCGTGGGACGAATGTGCATCGCTGTCGCTTCCTCGTCGAAATATCAGGTGCCGAACTTCAGGTGCCGAACTTCAGGTGCCGATGGTCACCGCGCCGCGAAAGCCCTCCGGCGCGATGGCCGACATCGCGTCGAGCGACGGGTCGGGGACAGGCAGGAGATGGGCGTCGACCCAAGTGTCCCCCGTCGCCGCGTTGGCCCAGGGATCGTCGATCACGACGGCGCCGGGTACGACACCGTGGCAGAGCACCCAGTGCGGCACCTCGAACCCCTGCATCCGGTCGAGCGAGAGCAGGAGCAGGATGTGCTCGCGTCGGCCGATCGCCTCCCGGATCGCGGTCAAGGAGAGGCGCCTCGGGTCGACCGGGACACCGATGCGCTCCGCGTCCGCACGCGAGGCGCGCTGGAGCAGGGCACGCCACTCCTGGTCGTTCTCCGGGTAGTGGTCGAGCATGACCGGCCGGTCCGTGTCCAGGTGCACCGTGACCGGGGACGCAGGCCAGGCCCGGCTCACGGCGACGCCGAGCCCGACGGGTTCGCACGCGAAGAAGTTGGTGGCATCACGCCACAGCGTCAACTCCGCCTGCCGGTCGAGGGATTCCCGCGGCAGCCTCCCCGCGTGCGCCTGCGCGACCAAGGCGGTGACGGCGCCGCAGGTGAAGTGCGTGCTCTGCCCGTAGTACGGAGGCTCGGCGGGCAGGCCGTCGCACAGCCAGCGCACGTAACCGGTGGCCGGTCCCGCGGCCCCCTCCGACTGCGTGAGCGGAGAGTCCAACGTGGCGAAGCCGGCGGCAGCGGCGTCCTCGGGGCGCGCCGACCACCCTTCCCACTTGAGCTGCACGACCTCCCGGCGGCGGGCGTGGGCGACGACCGCCTCCAGGGCTGCCGGTACGTCGCCGACGGCATCCACGATCTTCAGATAGGCCGTGTCCGGGCGCGCCGTCACGAGCGCGGCCGCGGTCCAGCCCTCGCCGTCGTCGCCGGGTACGGCCACGAGGTGCGGGGCGTGGGCGGAGCGGTCGACCGCTCGCCAGCGCTCCGCCACCTCGTGGTCGGCGAGCCGCGCCAACTGGGCCGCCGGGGCATCTCGCTCGTAGGGAACGACGATGCTCTTCACGGGCGCTGCGGGCCGCGCGGGCGTTTCCTGACGGGGCGACATGCTGGGTGCTCCTAGCGGCGGGACGGAGAAGAAGGGGCGGGGCGGGAGGGGCGGACAGGAGAGGCGGGGCGGGAGGGGCGGCTCTTCAACGGGACTTCCGGATCAACGGGACTTCCGGAGCACCCACACGAAGTACGGTGCGCCAACCAGGGCGATCATGAGCCCGGCCGGCACCTGGGCGGGGGCGACGAGCGTACGGCCGAGGGCGTCGGCCACGCACACGAGGACTCCGCCGAGCAGCATCGCGACCGGGATCGCGCGACCGTGCCGGGCGCCCACGAGGGAACGGGCGAGATGCGGGGCGACGAGCCCCACGAAGCCGACGACGCCGACGGCGATCACGCTGAGCGCCGCGAGTACCGCGGCGACCGCCAGGGCGGTGAAGCGGGTGCGTTCCACCCTGACACCCACGATGCGCGGGGTGTCCTCGTCGACGGCGAGCAGGTCGAGCCGGCCGCGCATGGCCAGCAGTACGGGAAGGGCGAGAGCAAGCGCCACCGCGACCGGGACGACGTCGGGGAAGGTGCGCCCGTAGGTCGTGCCGGAGAGCCAGGTGAAGATCCGCGGCGTGTTGTACGGGTCGGCGCGCAGCAGGAGGAAGGTGGTGACGGAGCTGAGGCCGTACCCCATGCCGATGCCGATCAGCACGAACCGGTCGGGCAGGAAGCCGCCGCGCCAGGACAGCAGGGCGATCACAGCGAAGGTGGCGAGCCCGGCCGCGACGGCGACCGCGATGAGCACCGGCCGTCCACCGGGCAGGCCCGACGTGACGACGCTCGCCGCGCCGAGGCCGGCGCCCGCCGTGATGCCGAGCACTCCCGGCTCCGCGAGGGGGTTGCGTACCGTGCTCTGCACGACGCAGCCGGCCAGACCGAGCGCCGCGCCGGCGAGGATCGCGGCGGTCACCCGTGGGACCCGGTCGTCGAGCGCCGCGCCGATCAGATCCGGAGCGGCGCCCTGCACCCAGAGGCCGAGGTCTCCCGTCCGCAGCCAGAGGCTTCCGGCCAGGACCGCCAGCAGGGCCGTCACGGCCAGCAGTGCCACGGCGCCGGACACGACGAGGAGGTAGGCGCCGCGGGAACGTACGGCGACGCGTGCGCGCGGGGGTTGGCGGAGTTGTCCGGTGTCACGCAGCCGCAGCGCGAGGATCACGATCACGACGGAGCCGAGCAGCGCGGTCGGCACGCCGGTGGGGATGGAGGCGGCCCCGTCCGCCCCCTGCACCGCACGCAGGACCGCGTCCGCGAGCAGGATGAGCAGCGCGCCGAGCAGACCGGCCGCCGGGATCAGGAGCAGGTGCCGGCGCAGCGCGCGGACCCGTCCCGCGAGCAGGCGGGCCAGCACGGGGGCGCCGAGACCGACGAAGGCCATCGGGCCCGCGAGGGTCACCGCGGTGCTGGTCAGGAGTACCGCAGAGACCACGGCGAGCACGCGGGTGCTCCGGATGGGTACGCCGAGGGTGGACGCGGTGTCGTCCCCGAGATTCATCACGTCAAGGCGCCTGGACAGCGCCAGGGCGACGAACAGCACGACGCCGATGAGGGGGATGGCCCGTATCGACGCGTCGATGTTCACCTGCGCGAGCGAGCCGCTCCCCCAGGCGAAGAGACCGGTCGTGTTCTGGTCGAACAGGATGAGGAGCATCCCGGTCGCGGCGTCCAGGGCCATCGCCGCCGCCGATCCGGCGAGGATGAGGCGGGTGCCCGCGGTGCCCGCGGCCCGGCCCGCGAGAAGCAGGACGAGTGCCGCCGCGACCAGGCCACCGGCGAAGGCGACGGCGCCCGACGCCCACAGCGGGACGGCGAGGCCGAAGGCGGCGACGAGCGTGAGGGAGAAGTGGGCCCCGGCCGTGACGGCCAGGGTGTCGGGCGAGGCGAGCGTGTTGTGCGTGACGGACTGGAGCAGCGTGCCGGCGCAGCCGAGGGCGAAGCCCACCGCCACGCCCGCGAGCAGACGCGGCAGTCGTGAGCCGGTGAGGATCTCACCGACCGGCGCGCCGCCGGTGTTCTCGGGTTCCCCGGCGAGATGGCGCAGCAGATCGCCGACGCCGACTCCCGAAGTCCCCTGGGTCAGATGCCACATGCCCACCAGGACGGTCGCGGCGACCAGGAGTGCGAGAACAGCCGCCCCGGCGGGTCCGCCGCCGCGCTCGGCGCGCGGCAGCGGTCCCGCTTCGGGTGCGGCGGTGCGTACTGTGCTCACTTCTTGTCGAGTACGTCGACGTAGGCGTCGATCGCCTGCTCGTTGGAGCGCGGGCCGCCGGCGCCCCAGACCCGGGCCGGGAACGCGTGGGCGCGGTCTTCCTTGACGGCCGGGAGGGTCTTCCAGATCGGGTTCTTGCGCAGCGCCCCGACGTATCCACCGGCGCCTTCGTCGTTGGCGTAGAAGAGGTTGGCGTCGCCCACGGCGGTGAGGCCCTCGACGTCGGTCTGCGCGAGGCCGTAGGCGGGGTCGACGCCCCCGTCACCGTGCTTCTTGTTGACGTCGTTGGTCCACGCGGGCTTCAGTCCCAGTTCCTTGCCTATCTCGGTGAACAGGGCGCCGTCGCTGTAGGGGCGGACCGTGAGGTTGCCTCCCTCGAGCCATCCGTCGAAGAACACGAACTTCTTCGTCGGCAGGTCGGCGTCGGTGACCTTCTTCTTCGCCGCCGCGAGGTGCTGGTCGAACTCCTTGAGCACCTGGTCGGCCCGCTCGGTGCGGCCCGTCGCCTCGCCGATCATGCCGAAGACCTTGCGCATGTTCCCGATCGGGTCCTTCGGGTCCGCTCCTCGCGTGACCATCACGGGGACGCCCCGCTTCTCCAGCTTCTTGACCATCTCGTCCTTGGCGTCGAACGCCTCCACGACGACGAGGTCGGGCTTGGCCGCGTAGAGGGTGTCGAGGTCCGGCTCCTCACGGGTGCCGATGTCCGTCACGCCCTTGGGCAGCTTCTCCGCGCTGACCCAGGTGCGGTATCCCTTCGCGTCGGAGACGGCGGTGGGGGTGACGCACAGGGTCAGCGCGTCCTCGACCTGCTGCCATTCCAGGACGGCGATCCGCTTGGCGGGCTTGTCGAGCTTCACCTGGCGGCCGACGCCGTCCTTGAAGGAGACCGGCTTCGTCGAGGTGGTCGTGGTGTCCTTGGAGCAGCTCTTCGACGCGGGCGCCGTGTCGGCGCTGCCGCCGGCCGCGGCCTTGTCGACGTCGGTCGTACCGCAGGCCGTTGCGGCGAGCAGGGCGAGCCCGGTGGAGGCTGATGCCGCCAGGCGGTGGGCACGGTTCATGAGGGGTCCTTTTTCTCAAGGGATGCGGGAGCGACGCGGAGGGGATATGTCCCGTTGCGTCGGCGTTTCCGGGGGGCGCGTCGGCCTGTTCAGGACAGGTGGCGCCCGAGGGGGTCGATGCGGAGGCGGCCTGTCCGGGGGTCGGTGCTCACCTCGACGCGGATGTCGTAGACCTCGCCGATGTTCTCGGCGGTCAGGACGTCGGCGGGAGCGCCGGCCGCGTACACACGGCCCGAGCTCATGAGGACGAGCGTGTCCGCGACACGCGATGCCTGGTCGAGGTCGTGCAGCACGATCCCGACCGCGATGCCGTGTTCCTCGACGAGATCCCGTACGAGGTCGAGCGTCTCGAACTGGTAGCGCAGGTCGAGATGGTTGGTCGGCTCGTCGAGGAGCACGACGCCGGTCTCCTGGGCCAGGCAGGACGCGAGCCAGACGCGCTGCATCTCGCCGCCGGAGAGCTCTCCGACCTGGCGGCCGGCCATGTCCCGTACGCCGGTGACCCCCATGGCGTGGTCGACGGCGGTCCGGTCCTCCGCGGTCGGCCCGGCAAAGCCACGCCGGTGGGGATGGCGTCCGAACGCGACGACCTCCGCGACCGTCAGCCCTTGGGGAGCGGGCCGCGACTGGGAGAACAGCGTGACCTCACGGGCGAACTGACGGGGGCTGAGCAGGGCCGCGTCACGCTCGGGCTGTTCGTCGGGGGCGCCGCGCTCGCCGTCGGGGGCTTGCCGGCCGTCGGGGGCGCCGAGTGTCACCCGACCGCCGTCCACTCGATGCAGGCGGGACAGCGCGCGCAGCAGCGTGGACTTGCCACTGCCGTTCGGCCCCACCAAGGCGGTCGCACGGCCGGGTTCCAGGGTGACCGAGACGCCGTGGACGACCGGCTTGCCGCTGTAGCGCAGCTCCAGGTCGTGCCCGTGGAGGGCGGCCACCGGAGCGGCGGGGCCGGTCACCGGTTGTGCGGCAGGCCGGAATGGTCTGGTGAACATGAGGGGGTCCGGACGATCGGAGGGGCGAGGGCTGCGGCACCCCTCCGTCCGGTTTCACCGGCCAGGCCGCGCGCTCACCCACGCACGGACAGCGCCGTGCACGGCGAGCAACAACTAAGGGTTACCTAACTCCGAGAAGGTTATATTCCGCTTGCCGTGTCGACAATCAGGAGTTCTGGTCACGCGATACGGAATTCCGGACATCACCGGGTGCGCCGGCCGCACCGAAGAACGCGCCCGGCGTGGTGCCCATGACCCGCCGGAAGGCGGCGATGAAGGAACTGGGCTGCGCATAGCCGAGCACCTCGGAGACCGTGGTCACGTCGAAGCCCTCGGCGAGGAGCATCAGCGCCCGGTGCACGCGCAGCATCTGGCGCCACTGCGCGAAGGAGAGCCCCGTCGTCTGGCGGAAGGCGCGGGTGACGGTGCGGTCGCTGGTCCCGAGGCGCCGCGCCCACTCCTCCAGCGAACGGCTGTCGGCGGGATCGTCCAGCAGGGCTTCGGCTATGGCGTCGATACGGGGGTCACCCGGCAACTGCAGGGAGAACTGCCGCTCCGAGGGCTGGATGACGTCGAAGACGACCGACTCCGCACGCGCCCTGGCCTCCGCGTCAAGATCCGTACGGGAGAGATGGGTGAGGAGCGACTCCAGCAAGGGTGTCATCGCGATCGCCTTCGGTTCCGTGAACGCGAACGGCGTGCGGTCGAGGGCGAAGAAGGCGTCGGAGAACTCCGCACCCGCCGTCGCCCGGCCCGCGTGCACCACTCCGGCGGGCATCCACAGCCCGTGCCCCTCGACCACGGTGAAGACGCGGTCCCCCACACGGGACGTCAGCGTTCCCCCGCGCACCCAGACGAGCTCGTGCAGGGGATGCGCGTGCGGGGACCACTCCGTGGGAGCGCGGACGACCCGGAACCCGGCAAGGATGGCGCCTGCCGCCGCCTGCGCCGGCAGCGCCTCGGCCCGACGCAGCACGGTGCCCGCCTCGCGCCGCCACATCCCGGGGGTCGCCTCACCACGGGACGCTCGAACCATGCAAAGGAGTCTATCCGCGCTGGTCCGCGCCCTTGCGCCTGGGGGAAAACCCCCACTCCACACGGAGGAAATCCGCGTTCCGGCGGGCCGCGGCGGGGGCCTAACGTGAGGTTGTCCGGCCGTACCAGGTCAAGGTCCGCAGCGGGGGTTGTGATGACGGAGGCTCGAGGGCCCACACCGACGGGCGCGCGAGGAGCGCGCGCGCTCGTGGGAGCCGTGGGGCGCGCCCCGCTCACGCGGCGGGCGTGGGCCGAGGCGGCGTACTGCTTGACCGGGTTCCCGCCGGCTCTCGTGGGCGGCGTGCTTCTCGCGGTGGTGCTGGCCCTGGGTGCGGGCTTCACCGTGTCGGTGCTGTTCGCGGTGCTCGGGGCGCTTCTGTTCATCACGGGGCTACACCTGGCCCGTGCGCTGGGCGGCGTGCATCGTCGCCTCGCGGCCCTGTTCCTCGGGGACGGGACGCCGGCGCCACCGCCGCTGCGTCCGGAGGGGCGGTGGGTCAATCGACTCGACGCCCGGCTGTCGGACGGGGTCGGCTGGCGGGCGGCTGCTTATGTCCTGGCGAAGCTGCCGGTCGGGTGTCTGGGGGCGTACGCGGTTCTGTGGTGGCTCGTGGGGCTGATCAATCTCACGGCGCCGCTGCGGTGGGCGCTCTTCGGGCAACGCCCCGAGCCCGGTTCCCCCGAAGGCATGCCGGTACTCACGCCGTTCTTCTTCGGCGGCCCGGACGCGGACACCTTCGGCGGCACGTTCCTCGCGGTCGCCGTCGGTGCGGGGATTGTGCTGGGCGCACCCTGGGTGACCCGTCTGGTGACCGAGGCCGACCGGTGGCTGATCGGCGCGCTGCTCGGTCCGGGCCAACTGGCCGATCGCGTGCGCGACTTGGAGGAGACACGGGCGCTCGCCGTGGACGACTCGGTGGCGCTGCTCCGCCGGGTCGAGCGCGATCTGCACGACGGGGCCCAGGTCCGCCTCGTCGCGGTGGCGATGAGCCTGGACATGATCAGGCAGCGGCTCGCCGAGAGCGAGGCCGCCGACGACGGCCAGGGCGGCGGCCGAGGCAGTGCGCCCCTGGATGTCGCCCGCCTGCGTCAACTCGTCGACGGGGCCCATCACCACGCCACCGAGGCCCTCACCGAGCTGCGGGATCTGGCCCGCGGCATCCATCCCCCGGTCCTCGACGACGGGCTGCCGGACGCGCTCGCCACGCTCACCGCGCGCAGCAGCGTCCCCGTCGACCTGGTGACGGAGATACCGGAGCGGCCGACCCCGGCCATCGAGACCATCGCGTACTTCTGCGCGGCCGAGCTGCTGGCGAACGTCATCAAGCACAGCGGGGCCCGGCGGGCCTCCATCACGGTGGCCCAGTTGGACGGGCGGCTTTTTCTGCAGGTCGGGGACGACGGGGGTGGTGGCGCGGATGCCGGAGCGGGGAGCGGGCTCGCGGGACTCTTGCAACGCGTACGTACGGTCGATGGGCGGATGGATGTCAGAAGTCCCGAGGGCGGGCCGACGGCGGTCACCGTCGAGCTGCCGCTGCACGCGTGAGAGCATGCCGCCATGCGCGTCGTGATCGCTGAGGATGCCGCCGTCCTGCGGGAGTTGCTGGGTCAGATGCTCCAGGAGCGCGGGCACGAGATCTGTGCGTCGGTGAGCGACGGGGACATGCTGCGGGCCGCGGTCGCCGAGCACCGTCCGGACGTCGCGGTGACCGACATCCGGATGCCTCCGACACACACGGACGAAGGGCTCCGCGCGGCCATCGACATCCGCCGCGACCACCCCGGCACGGGAGTGCTGCTCTTCTCCCAGTACGTGGAGACGAAGTACGCCACGCGGCTGCTCGCAGCGGGTTCGGCGGGGGTGGGATACCTCCTCAAGGACCGGGTCGCCAACGTCGCGGAGTTCACCGACGCCCTGGAGCGGGTGGCCGCCGGGGGCACGGCCCTGGACCCCGAGGTCGTCACGCAGCTGGCGGGGGCCGGGCGGCGCGCGGAGGAACTCGCCCCGCTGACCGACCGGGAGCGCGAGGTGCTCTCGCTGATGGCCGAGGGGCGGTCCAACGCGGCGATCGCGCAGAGTCTCGTCGTCTCGGCGGGGACGGTGGAGAAGCACGTGGCCGCCGTCTTCGACAAGCTCGGGCTGCCCGCGTCACATGACCACAACCGCCGCGTCCTGGCCGTTGTCCGCTACTTGCGCGGGTGATCGGGATCGCGCCTCCGGAACATATCGTTCCGAAGGACACGGACATATGCCATAAGCAACCACGCGTCGTGTGTTGCCAAATCCCTTACGAGCCACCCCCCGCTGTGCGAAAGTCATTAGCGGTCCATCCCGCCCGTTTGGTCGCACCGCATCCTCAACGGAGCACCTCATGCCGTCCCATGTCTTCGCGGACCGCCCTTCCGCCCAGCCGCCCGAGCGCGGCTCGGTCGAAGCGCTGATCACGCAGACACGTCGGCTCCGCGGCCAGGTCGACGCCGTACGCCGAGATGCCGTGCCCGACCAGAGCGACCCGCAGGGGCGCTGGCAACGCGCCCTGTGCGACCTGGCCGTCCATCAGCTCAACGACCTGGACGACCATCTCGCACAGTTGCGGGACGGACCCGCGCAACCGGCCGTCGAGCCCACCGCTCCGGCCGTTCCTCCACCGCTCGAACCCCAGCAGGGCTCACTGCTCAGCCGGGTCGGCAGCGCGGAGTGGAACCTGTTGAACGACGAGGCGAGTTGGTCGGGCGAGCTGTACCAGATCCTCGGGCGGGACCCGGAAGCTCCCCCGCTCTCCCTCGACGAGCTGCCCTCCCTGGTGCACGCCGACGACCAGCCGATGCTGACGGCCATGGTCACGGACTGTCTGATCGACGGGAAGCCGATCGACGGCGAATTCCGTGTCGTGCGCCCCGACGGCGGCGTCCGACAGGTGCACATGATGGGCGAGCCCGTGCTCGCCGCTGATGGCAGCACCGCCTCGATGTGGGCGGTCTTGCGGGACGTCAGCGAGCTGCGCCGCAGCCAGCGAGTGGTGCGCGAGACCCGTGACTCGTTGCAGCGCCAGCGGCACATCGCGCAGACAGAGCACCGGCTCGCGGTCGAACTGCAGGAGGCCGTGCTGCCGCCGTGGCGCGGCTCCCTGCGGTTCCCGCACGGCGGACCCGCGACACTGGACCTCGCCGCGCACTACCTCCCCTCCTCCACGAGCGCACTGATCGGCGGCGACTGGTACGACGCGATGGAGCTGCCCGACGGCCAGTTCCTGCTCAGCGTCGGCGACCTCACGGGACATGGCGTCACCGTCACCTCGGGCATGGCGATGCTGCTCGGCGCGGTACGCGGCATGGCCGTCGCCGGAGTCCGGCCCGCCCAACTGATGGGCTGGCTGAATCAGTTGCTGGACAGCACCGCGCAGCCGGCCCTCGGCAGCGCCGTCTGCTGCCAGTACACCCCCGCCACCCGCACCCTCAGCTGGGCGCAGGCGGGACACCCCGCCCCGCTGCTGTTCCGCGACGGGACGGGGCGCGCGCTGACGCCACCGGCTGGAGTGATCCTCGGGGCGACCTCCGGAGCCACGTACGAGCAGGCCGAGATGCAACTCGCGCCCGGCGACCTGCTGTTGCTGCACACCGATGGGCTGGTCCCCCGGCGCGCCAGGGACGCGGCCACGAGCCGGCTGCTCGCGCTCGCGCCACGTTTCACGGACACACGGGGTGCGCAGGACTGTGTGAGGACGGTCGTCGAAGAGTTCGGCGTGGCCCCGCGTGAGGACGACGCCTGCCTGTTGGTCGCCCGGGTGGGTTCCTGATCCCCCGAGCCGTGCCGGGTCCTATGCGCGGACCCGGCTGCCACCTCCGGTCTTGGCCGAGGCCTTGGGCAGGGCCAGCTTGATCTCCTCGCGCAGGTCCTCGATCTTCGGGTAGCCCGAGTACTGAGCCGTCAGGCGGTACATCTCGCGCAGCCGGTCCCAGGTGCGCAGCGAGGAGTTCGACCCCATCGACACCAGGGCCAACCGTGCGTACCGATCGGCCTGTTCGGGGTCGTCGGCGATGAAGCATGCCGATGCCAGCGAGATGTAGTCGAAGATCTGCGAGCGGTCGCGGCCCTTGGCCCGCAGTTCGATGGCCTCCCGGGCATGGCGCTGGGCGGTGTTGGCGGCGGACGCGTCGTGATCGGCGAGGGTGCGGAAGGCCAGGGCCTGCATGCCGTGCATGTCCGCCTCGTCGAACATCTGCATCCAGCTGGGCGGTGGTACGTCCCCCTTGTCGGAGACGAACAGGTCCTCCGCGATGCCGAGTGTGCGGCGCATCGCCTGCCCCTTGCCCATCGACGCCTGTGCCCAGGCCTCGATGGTGTAGAGCATGGCCTGCGTGCGCGGCAACATCTCCTCGCCCGAACCCGACTGGGCGAGTTTCATCAGGTCCAGGGCGTCGTCGGGGCGCCCCAGATGCACCATCTGGCGCGCGGCCCGGGACAGGGCCTCGCCGGCGCGCGGCCGGTCGCCGCCCTCGCGGGCCGCGTGCGCGGCGATCACGAAGTACTTCTGCGCCGTGGGCTCCAGGCCGACGTCGTGCGACATCCAGCCCGCGAGGACGGCGAGATTGGCAGCGACGCCCCACAGGCGGCGCTGGAGATGGTCGGGGTGTCGGTAGGCGAGCATGCCGCCCACTTCGTTGAGCTGCCCCACCACAGCCTTGCGCTGCAGCCCTCCGCCACGGGAGGCGTCCCAGGCCCGGAACACCTCGACGGAGGTCTCCAGTTCCTCGATCTCCTGCGACCCGATGGGGGCGGCCTCGTAACGGTCGAACCCAGCGGGGTCGGCGTGCAGGGGATGGTCGGTTCGGGGAGCGTCGGCAGCAAGGGCCGGATCGGTGTGCAGCCAGTCGTGCATGGCGCCGGTCAGTGCGGAGCCGGCGGCGAGCGCGGCACCCGCGCCCACCAAGCCGCGTCGGTTGAGCATGAGGTCCATTCCCGTGAATTCGGTGAGGACCGCGGCTGTCCGTTCGGGCGCCCACGGCATGCCGTCGGGGTGCTCCACACTCCCGTCGCCACGCTGCTTCCCCACGCGCCCGTGCCGGACCAGACCAAGATCCTCAATGGTCACGACACGGCCGAGACGCTCGGTGAACAGAACCGCCAGCACCCGGGGCACGGGATCGCGCGGAATTTCTCCCATGTCGATCCAACGCCGTACCCGCGAGGTGTCGGTGGCCAGCTGCGGATGGCCCATGGCCGCCGCCTGCCGGTTCACCAGTCTCGCGAGTTCCCCTTTGGACCAGCCTGCCAGGCCGAAAAGGTCCGACAGTCGGGTGTTGGGTTGTCCGTTCACGTCAAGCCCCCAGGTTCTCGGCTGAGTTGACAGTAACCCTCTGTCAGTTGCTGGGCGACTATTCGCCAGGGTTCGCCAGGGTGCGCCACATGGTGTGCCAGGGGACGCCGGGTGTCAGGTAGGAATGCGCCACCCCGACCCGGCCCACCGCGGGACATTCCCCAGGGTGCTCCCAAAGGGGCCGGGGACGGGAGGCGCCGCAATTCGCAGGCACACGAAGGGATCTGTATCGCCCATGTACACAGCATCGTCCTCCGTGTCCGCCCCGCCCCGGCCACTGCACAGCCGACAGCCCGGCAGCGGCCCGTATCTGGAGCCCGCGCGCCCCGCGGCCGGGTCGCTCGGCGCCGGCCGGACGCGACGCGTTCCGGGGCCCGGCACGCAACCGCTCAGCGGGAGACTCGACTTGTCAGGCCCCCAGGGGGCGCAACTGCGCACCGCGATCGCCTCGGTGCACCGCATCTGTCCGGAGTTCAACCCGGTACAGGTGCTCCGCCGCAGCGGACGCACCGTACTGCTGGTGGGAACCACAGGACGCAGCACCGCGATCGCCAAATGTTTACTGGACCACTCGCCCGCGTGGGCCGAGCGGATCCGGCACGAGATAGCGGCATACCGCTCGTTCGTCCGGCACCGTCCTCCGGTCAGGGCCCCGCGGCTCATCGCCGCGGACCCCGAGGACTGCACGCTGGTGATCGAGCGGATGCAGGGACGCGTCGCCGCGCTGTCCCGCCACCCCGTGGAGCCGCCGCCGCGCGCGGACGTGCGCCTCGCGCTGGGCTCCATCCGCCACCTCAATCGGTGGCGTCCCCCGCAGGAGCTGTTCGGCAGGCCCATGGACTACGGCAAGCGGATCAACCGCTTCCATGAGCTGGGGCTGCTGACCGACCGGGACATGGGCGACCTGCAGAAGCTGCTGCACGGCATCGCGCACTCGGCGGGACAGCACGGCACGTGGCAGTTCTGCCACGGTGACGCGCTGCTCTCCAACATCCTGCTCTCCCCGGCCGGTCCGGTGTTCGTGGACTGGGAGCACGCGGGGTGGTATCTGCCGGGCTATGACCTGGCGACGCTGTGGTCGGTGCTCGGTGACGCACCGGTCGCGCGGCGCGAGATCAGTCAGCTGGCGCAGGAGCAGGGCCCGGCGGCGCGTGACGCGTTCCTGGTCAACCTGATGCTGGTGCTGACCCGGGAGATCCGTACGTACGAGATGGCCGTGCAGCGTTCCATGCACGACACGTCGCCTGCGGCACCGGGGGCGGCCCACCCCGGCGCCGCGACATCCGGTGAGGAGCAGCGGCTGCTGCTGAGGCGGTTGCACGACGACTGCCAGCTGGCCCGCCGCGCCGTGCGCGCGGCCGTCGGCACTCGCTGACCGGGGGGAGAAGGTCCGCAGTGCGCCTTGGACAGCGGCGCACTGCGGACTTTTCTATGCCCCCGGCGACTTCCGGCGGCCACTTCCGGCGGCTACTTCCGGGTGACTATGACGTGGTGAACTGCACCGCGTCCACGTCGAAGGAGTTGTTCTGTGGCGACTTGAAGACCACGTACAGCTTGTGGGTGCCGGACAGGGCTTCGACCGGCACGTCGGGTGTGGCCTGATAGGTGTCCCAGCCCCCGGTATTGGGGACGGGTGTGGTGGCGAGCAGTTTGCCGTCCGGGGCGTCCGCGCGCAGTTCGATCGAGCCGACGCCGTAGGGCGAGGACAGCTTGTAGCTGACCTTGCTGACGCCTTCCACGCTCATCGGGCTGTACGCGATCCAGTCGCCGTCACTGATGTCGCCGATGCGCTTGCCGTTCTCGGCGCCCTCCTGGGAGACGATGCGGGTCCCCGACTGGTCGTCGTGGTACTCCGCCTGCTTGTGCTTGGGGTGCATGACGGAGCGGCCGTAGCCGGTGAGGGCGCTGACGCCGTCGCCGCCCTTGTCGGTGTACTTGGCGTTGAGGACGTACGTGAGGTCGGCGCCCTCGGGGTGGCCGCCCAGGTCACCGGTGTCCACGGTGCCTTCGCAGCCGGGGATGTCGGTGGTGGGGTGTTCGTGGTCGTCGTGGCCCAGGGCCGGGTTGACGGTGACCTTGGAGCAGTCGATCGTGCCGTCCTCGGGGTCGGTGACGGTGACCTTGTAGGGGATCTTGTCGCCGAACTCGATGAGCTTGCCGTCGACCGGGGTCTCGACCTTCACCTTGGGTGCCGTGTTGCCCGCGGTGACGGGCACGTTGGCGTAGCCGGACTTGCCGGTGGAGTCGGTGACCTTCAGCTGGGCGTTGAAGTCTCCCTTGGTGTCGTAGGTGTGGGAGGGGTTGGCCTCGGTGGAGTCGTAGGTGCCGTCGCCGTCGAAGTCCCAGGCGAAGGTGAGCGGATCGCCGTCGGGGTCCTTGCTGCCCTCGCTGGAGAAGTCGACCTTCAGCGGGGTCGGCCCGTTGGTGGCCGATGCCTTGGCCTGGGCGAGCGGGGTGCGCTGGCCCTGGGCGTAGTCGATGCGGTAGAGCCCGGAGTCGTTGTTGCCGCCGCCGAACTCGCTGCCCCACTCCAGGACGTACAGGGAGCCGTCGGGCCCGAAGGTCATGTCCATCGGCTTGGCGAACTTCGCCGACTTCAGGAAGTCGTTGATCTTCAGGAGCTTGCCGTCCTTGTCGAAACGGATCTCCTTGACCGAGTCGCGGGCCCACTCGTAGAAGAAGCTCGCGCCTTCGAAGTAGGCGGGGAACTTCGTCTTGGAGGGGTTCTTGGCGTCGTAGTGGTAGACGGGTCCGCTCATCGGCGCCGAGCCGCCCGCGCCCATCTCCGGGAACTCCTTGGACTCGCCGTAGCCGTACCAGATCTCGGGCTGCGCGATCGTCGGAAGATCCTTCAGGCCGGTGTTGTTCGGTGAGGGGTTGGTGGGCTTGGCGCAGTCGAACTTGGCGCCGACTTCCTTGGTGTCGGGGTTGTAGGGGGCGTACGCCTGGTTGTTGCCGTGGCAGAAGGGCCAGCCGAAGTTGCCGGCCTTCTTGATGACGTTGTACTCGACCAGGCCCTCGGGTCCGCGGTCAGTGGTCGGGGCGCCGCGGTCGGGGCCGTAGTCGGAGGCGTGCACGTAGCCCGTCTTGGGGTCGACGGTGAAGCGGAAGGGGTTGCGGAAGCCCATGGCGTAGATCTCGGGGCGGGTCTTCGCGGTGCCCTTGGCGAAGAGGTTGCCCTGGGGGATGGTGTAGCCGCCCTTGTCCGTGGGCTTGATGCGCAGGATCTTGCCGCGCAGGTCGTTGGTGTTGCCGGCGGTGCGTGCGGCGTCCAGCATCTGCTTGCCGGGGCGCCAGTCGAGTGGGGCGTAGCCCTGCCAGTTGGGGTCGAGGTTGGGCGGGACGTCGTCGCCGACGCCGAGATAGAGCGTGCGGTTCGGGCCGAACTCGACGGCGCCGCCGGTGTGGCCGGGCTCGGGGAAGGTGCGGTCGCGGTAGGCGGGGACGTCCAGGAGCTTCTTCTCGCTGGCGAGGTCGAGGGTGTTGTCCTTCTTGACCGTGAAGCGGGAGAGGCGGTTGACGTCGTCCGTCGCCTTGGCGGGGGCGTAGTAGAGGTAGATCCAGCGGTTGGTGGCGAACTTGGGGTCGAGTTCCATGCCCACGAGGCCGTCCTCACCGCCGGTGTAGACGTCGAGCTTTCCCGCGGTGGAGGTGGAGTGGCTCTTCGGGTCGAAGATCTTCACCTCGCCGCTGCGCTGGACGTAGAAGACCTTGCCGTCCTTGTCGACGTCCAGTTCCATCGGGTCGGCGGTGTTGTCGTCCAGGGCGGTCTTCTCGTAGCCGGACCAGACCGTGCCGCCGCAGTCGCCGGGCTTGTTGCCCGCGGCCCACTGGATGCCGCCGAGTACGTGCTCACGGAAGGCGGGCTCGCTGTACGACGCCTTGTCGTGGCCCATGGCGGTGGCCCAGACCTTGCCGCCCTCGGCGTTGCGGCACCAGGAGATGGGGTGGTCGGCGCCCATCTTGGAGCCGCCCGGGTCGTACGTGGTCTCGTCGGCGGTGACGAGGACGTGCACGTCACCGCGGGGGTTCTTGTCGAAGTTGTACCACTCCTCCGGGCGCTCCCAGCGCTCGGGAAGGCCCTTGGTGGAGGGGTGCGCGCGGTCGGCGACCTTGGCGGTGCCCTTCAGGACGCCCGGTGAGTGGGCGGGCATGTGGGCGCCGGCGTTGATCAGGTCGTCCCACCAGGGGAAGGAGTCCTCGACGCCCATGTCGAGGGTGTTGTGCAGGGCGACGACTCCCTTGCCGCTCTTCACGTACGCCTTCATGGCGTCGCGCTGGGCGTCGGTGTCCCAGACCATGCCGGAGTTCTGCAGCATGATGATGACGTCGAAGTCCTTGAGCTTCGCTTCGTCGAAGACGGTGGCGTCGGCGGTCTCGACGACCTCGAAGTTGTTCGCCGCGGCCTGCTCCTTGACCATCTGCACGCCGGCCGGGATGGAGTCGTGGACGTAGCCGACGGCCTTGGTGAAGAGCAGCGCGCGGAAGGCGGGCGCCTTGTCGGCGGCGCTGGAGGTGGCGGGCAGGAAACCGACGGCGAGGAGCAGCGCCGCGACGAAGGCGATCAGCGTTCTTCGTAAGCCTTTCGCATCGCGCGTACCTATGTCACGCACATGACAGCCCATGGCTGGTCCTCTCTGCTGGGGAAGAACGGACGGTTGTGCGGGATGGCCGGAGGTCAGAGGGCGGCCACCGCCCGGCGCAGGAAGCCGAGCCCGTCGGTGGCAAGGGCGTCCTGGCTGGGCGCGAGGGGCCGCCAGACGGAGGCGGCGACGGCGATGGCGTCGTTGTGCGCCGTGAACGACTCGATGCAGAGCGGCCCTCGGTAGCCCGCCTCACTCAGCGCGCGCAGGAAGCCGGGCCAGTCGAGGTGGTCGGCGCCGGGGGCTCCGCGGTCGTTGGCGCACACCTGGACGTGGGCGATGCGCCCTGCCGCCGCGCGGACCGCCTCGGGCAGGGAGTGCTCCTCGATGTTCTGGTGGTAGGTGTCCAGAGCGACGCCGATCGACTCCTCGGGCAGACCTTCGAGGCCCTCCACGGTCTGGGCGACGGTGTTGAACAGGCTCGTCTCGTAGCGGTTGAGGGGCTCGACGGCGATACGGACACCGGCGCGTGCCGCGTACTCGACGACCGGCGCGACGTGCTCGCGCCACTCCTCGTACGCCGCCGCCCGCGCCGCCCGGTCCATCCGCCAGGTCCGGCCGACCGCCGCGTACACGGGACCGGCGACCACGGGGGCTCCGATCGCGTGCGCCGCGTCGACGCAGCGGCGCAGGTAGTCCTGGGTGGCGCGCAGCGTGCCCTGGTCCGCGCGGACCAGGTTGCGCTCGTCGGGCATGACGGCGACGACGGCCGCGGGCGTCAAGCGCGTGGCGTCGAGGAGCTTGGCCACCGCGGCGGGATCCCAGTCGTCGGGCTGCTCCAGGGGCAACTCCACGCAGTCGAAGCCCCAGCCCGCGAGGCGGGGCAGCGTCTCACCCAGCACCTCGGTGGTGACCGGCGAGTGCCAGATCCACGGGTTGGCGCCCAACTGCCAGGCGGCATACGTCACTTCTTGCCTCCCCAGTCTCCGGGGAAGCCCGGCATCTCCTGGCAGCCGCACATCGCGTAGTGCAGCGGCGGCATGCCCTCCTGGAGGTACTCGTCGAGGTTGGCCTGCGTGACCGTGGGCTGCGGCAGCTTCCACTCCTTGGGGACCTCCTTTCCGTCCAGGATGCGCAGGGCCGCGATGACCGGCGTGCGCCACTGGAAGGTCGGGTAGGTGGGGGCGATCGCGGTGAGTTTCTTGTCCTTCCACGCCTGGAGGAAGTCCTGCTGGTCCTCGCCGGTGATCGGCGGGACGTCGACGCCCGCGTCCTCGAAGGCCTCGACGGCGGCGACGGCCGTGGCGCCGGAGTCCATCCAGACGCCGTCGATGGAGCCGTGCCGGGAGATCGCGTCGGAGACGATCGACTTCGTCTTGGCGGGGTCGCCGTCGGTGAACTTGGCGTCCACGACGTCCAGTTCGCTCTTGTCGAAGGCGAGCTTCGCCGCCGACCAGCGGGTCTCCAGGACGTCCACGCCGGGAGAGATGCGCAGGGCGAGGATCTTGCCCTTGGGCTTGACCTTGTCGACGAGGAAGTCGGCGGCGACTGCGCCGTAGCCGTAGCCGCCGATGGGGTTGACGAAGGTGACGGCGCAGTCGGTCTCCACACCCCGGTCGAAGACGATCACGGGGAGTTTGCCGCATGCCTCCTTCACCGCCGGGGTGAGGGTGGCGGTCGTGTTCGGCGAGACGATGAGCGCGTCGCAGTCCTTGTTGCCCGCGAGCTCCTGGATGTCGGAGATCTGCTTGTCGTCCTTGCCCTGGGCGTCGAGGACGGTGAAGTCGTCGATCTCCTTGTGCAGCTTCACCTCGGCCTTCATGTTCTTCAGGCCGACCTGGCGCCAGGGGTTGAAGACTCCGGCGTTGGAGAAGCAGAGGTGGGTGCCGCCCGAGCCCTTCTTCTTGTACCGGGCGGTGTCGGTCATCTCCGGTTCCAGCATCTGCTCCCAGGGCTTGGCCTCCGGGCCCTCGGGGGTCTCCTTGCCGAGCTTCAACTGGCGCTCGTACTCAGCCTGTTCGAAGAACTTGGAGGGCTTGTCCCCGCCTTCGTCCGATCCGGCGGACTGCGAGGCGGCGGCGGGTGAGTCGGGGGGAGTGTCGCTGGAACAGGAGGTGAGCAGCGCGCCCGCGAGCAGAGCGGCGGCAGCGGGCGTGAGCGCGCGCCCGCGGTTCACACGGAGGTTCATCACGAGGGTCTGCCTTCCGAGGAGTGGATACGACGGCGGCGCAGCCGGGACCAGTCGGCGGCCCCGAGCCCGACCGCGGCGATGACGATGACGCCCTGGACGGTGGACTCTAGGGCGCCCGATACGCCCTGCAGATTGAGCAGCGTGAACAGGGCCTGCAGCGAGAAGGCGCCCGCCATCGCGGCGACCACGCTGCCCCGGCCGCCGCCGAGCACGACTCCGCCCAGGACCACCGCGGTGATCGCCTCGAACTCGTAGCCGCGGCCCGCCTGCGCGGAGACCCCGGAGAAGCCGCCGACGAGGACCGCGGCGAGCGCCGCCGCCACACCGGACAGGACGAAGGCGATGACGCGGGCGCGGTGCACGCGGACTCCCGCGAGGGCGGCGGCGCGTTCGCTGTCCCCGGTGGCGATCAACGTACGGCCGAAGTCGGAGCGCATGAGCAGGACGGCGACGATGCCCGCGACGAGGCAGGCCAGGACCGCCCAGGGCAGCCAGCCCAGGGCGGTGCCGCGCCCCATCTGCCGGAAGCCTTCGGAGAGTTGCCCGTGCGGGGAACCGCCCGTCCAGAAGAAGACGGCGCCCTCCAGGATCAGCATCATGCCGAGCGTGGTGATGAACGAGGGCACTCTCAGGCGGGTGGTGATCAGCCCGCTGACGAGGCCGGTGACCGCGCCCGCGAGCAGCAGGCCCGCCGTGATGAGCGGCCAGGGCGCGCCCGGGAACGAGCCGTACACTTCGGCCGCGGCGACGACTCCGGCGGTGACGATCGCGCCGACCGACAGGTCGAACTCGCCGCAGACGATGACCAGATACTGCCCGGCGGCGAGGATCACCAGGGGCGCGGCGCGCTTGACGAAGGCGAGGAAGCGGTCGGGTTCGTAGAAGCCCGGGTCGGTGGCGGCGAGCGCGACGAGCAGGACGACGAGGAGCGCGTAGACGGGTGCTCCGGTGCCGAGGGAACGTACGACTCGCTTGTGGGGGGCGACGGTCGCCGCGCCGCTGCTCATGCGGACCTCCTGCTGCCGCGCCGGGCATAGATCGCGACGGCGGCGATGATGACGACGCCGCGCACGACGTTCTTGAAGAACGGGTCGACGCCGAGCTGGTTGAAGACGGAGTCGAGCACGGCGAGCACGAGGACCCCGCCGAGGGTGCCCGCCACTCCCCCGCGCCCGCCCGCCAGGATGGTGCCGCCGAGGACGACGGCGGCGATCGACTCAAGGTCGTAGCGGGCCTCGGTGCCGGCCCAGGGGGCGCCCGCGCCGAGCCGTGAGGCGAGGAAGAGGGCGGCGGCGCCGACACAGAGCGAGCACAGGACGTGCGCGGCGATGACCGTGCGGCGGGTGCGGACGCCGGAGAGCCGCGCCGCATGTTCGTCGCCGCCCGTGGCGTACAGGTGATGCCCGAAGCGGGTGCGGCGGGTGATCACCCACATCGCGGCGGCGACGGCCGCGAGCAGGAAGAGCGAGACGGGGATCGGCCCCATCCGGTCGTAGCCCAGGTGCTGGAAGGAGGCGGGGACCTTGCCCGCGGGTCCCGTGTAGTTGTCCTCGATCCAGCCGCGCAGGATGAACGCGGTGCCGAGCGTCGCGATGAACGCGTTGACCTTGAGCCCGGTCACGATGAGGCCGTTGGCGAGTCCGACGGCCGCCGACAGGGCGAGGACGGCGAGCACCGCGGTGACGACGCTGCCGTCCTCCATGGTGGTGGCGGCCACGAGGGTGCCGAGGCTGATCAGGTACGCCACCGACAGGTCGAGGGAGCCCGTGAGGATGACGGCAGTCTGCCCGACGGCGACCAGACCGAGGGCGACGCAGTTCTGCAGGATGCCGACGACGTTCGCGAGCGTGAGGAAGTCGCCGCCGCGTGCGGCGACCACGATCCAGCCGAGCGCGGTGACGGCCCCGGCGGCGAGCCAGACGCCGACGGCGGGATCGGTGAGCCTGCTGCGGCTGGGGGCGCGGGCCTTCAGGGAGGCGGGCGGTGGGGCGAGGCTGGTACCGCTCACGCGACGGAGTCCTTTCCGGACGGGGCGCTCGGGTCGCCGGAGGGGGCGCTCGTGGCCAGGTGCATCACGTCCTCCTCGGACGCTCCCGCCGGCAGTTCACCGGCGATGCGGCCCTCGGCCATGACGAGGACGCGGTCGCTCATGCCGATGAGTTCGGGCAGTTCGGAGGAGACGATCAGGACCGCGATGCCCTCGCGGGCCAGTTCGCGGACCAGGGTGTGGATGGCGGCCTTGGCGCCCACGTCGACACCCCGGGTCGGTTCGTCGAAGAGCAGGACGCGGGGGCGGGCGGCGAGCCACTTGGCGATGACGACCTTCTGCTGGTTGCCGCCGGAGAGGTAGCGGGCCTCCTGGTCCTCGCCGCGCGCCTGGAGCCGTACCCGTTCGAGGAGTGCGGTGAGTTCGCGGGCGGCGGGCGGCTCCCCGCGGGCCGGTACGGCGCGCGTGACGAGCAGGGCGTTGTCGCGCACGGATTGCCGCAGGGCGAGCCCCTCGGCCTTGCGGTCCTCGGTCACCAGGGCGATCCCGGCGCGAATGGCCTGGCGCGGGCTCGTGGGCCGCAGGGCTTCGCCGTTCACCGTCATGGCCCCGCCGGTGAACGGGGCGGCCCCGAACAGGGCCCGCGCCAGGGACGTACGGCCCGAGCCCTCCAGGCCCGCGATGCCGGTGATCTCGCCCGCGCGCAGCGTCAGGTCGATGCCGCTCAGCCGGTCGTTGCCGCCGCCCGTGACGGTGAGGCGTACCTCGCCGATGTCGTCGGGGCGGGCGCGCGGCGGGTAGTAGGCGCTCAGCTCCCGGCCCACCATGGCGCGTACGACCTGGTCGGTGTCGGTGTCCTGGGTGCGTACCGTCGTGACGTGGCGGCCGTCCTTCAACACCGTGATGCGCTGCGAGAGTTCGAAGACCTCGCGCAGCCGGTGCGAGATGTACAGGATGCCGAGACCGCGGGCCGCGAGGCGGCGCACGAGGTCGTGCAGGAGGCCCGCCTCGTGGTCGGCGAGCGGCGCGGTCGGCTCGTCCATGACCAGGACCCGGACGTCGGAGGCGAGCGCCTTGACGATCTCGACGGTCTGCTGGCGGGCGACGGACAGGTCCCGGATGTACGTGCGGGGCGTGATGCCCGCCACGCCGACCTCGGCGAGGAGCTCCGCCGTGCGGGCCTCCATCGCGCGGCGGTCGACGAGGCCGTGACGGGTCGGCTCGCGGCCCAGGAAGACGTTCTCCGCGACCGTCCGGTGCGGGAGCAGCGCGAACTCCTGGTGGATGATGCCGACCCCGGCGGCCTGGGCCTGCGCCGGGTGGCTGAAGGCATGCTCCGTTCCGTCGAGCACGATGCTGCCCTCGTCGGGAACGTGCTCACCCGCGAGGACCTTCATCAAGGTGGACTTGCCGGCGCCGTTCTCACCGACCAGGGCGTGCACCTCGCCGGCGGCGAGGTCGAGCGACACTCCGTGCAGCACTCGCACTCCGAGAAAGCTCTTGGACACCCCGCGCATCGCCAACATCTGTTGCGTCGCCTGCATCGCCTGCACCCTCGGCTCCTTCGGCAGCGGTCTGCAGAGCAATGTGATGAGGGAACTTTGACCTGTCAAGGGCCCAAGCACCTTTCTGCACAAGCAAGTTGACGGGCACTTAGGTCGATCGTCGAACAGCATCAGCCTTGTGAGCAGCCAAACTCGTCCCTAAGGTTGCTGCCATGTCTGGAGCGCCGGATCACCCCGTTTCCGTACCGTCGACACCCGGCGAAGTCCTCGCCCTGCTCCGCACGGGGGCGGTGGAGACCCGCGCCGACATCGCCCGGATGACGGGGCTCGCGCGGTCGACGGTGTCCCAGCGGGTGGACGCGCTGATCGCGCACGGCTTCCTCACCGAGGAGGCGGACGGCGGCTCCACGGGCGGCCGGCCACCGCGGCGGCTGCGCCTGCGCACCCGGGAACACGCCGTGGCGGGCGTCGACTTGGGTGCCTCGCACTGCCGGGTCGCCCTCCTGGACATCGGCGGTGAGATGCTCGCCCTGCGCGAGGACCCGATCTCCATCGCGGACGGCCCGCAGGAGGTGCTCGGCCACGTCGAGCGGACGCTGCACACCCTGCTCAAGGAGACCGCGCGCGATTCCGCCTCGCTCCAGTCCATCGGGGTCGGGGTGCCGGGGCCCGTGGAGTTCTCGACGGGCCGCCCGGTGGATCCGCCGATCATGCCGGGCTGGCACCAGTTCCCCATCCCGGAGTTCTTCGCCGAGCGGTTCGGGCCCCGGGCCCTGGTCGACAACGACGTGAACGTGATGGCGCTCGCCGAGCAGCGCCGCGCCTTCCCCGACACGCGCTATCTGCTCTACATCAAGGTGGGCACGGGCATCGGCTGCGGCATCGTCGCCGACGGCCGGCTGCACCGGGGCGCGCAGGGCAGCGCGGGCGACATCGGGCACATCCGGGTGGGTGACATCGAGGACCCCTGCCGGTGCGGCAACTCCGGCTGCCTGGAGGCGGTGGCGGGCGGTGCGGCCATCGCCCGCAAGCTGTCCGAGCTCGGCCTGCCGGCGACGTCGGGCAGCGATGTCGTACGGCTCGTGAAGTCCGGCAACCGCGACGCCGTCCGCATGGTGCGCGAGGCGGGCCGCGCGGTGGGCGAGGTGCTCGCGGGTTTGGTGAACTTCTTCAACCCCGACACGGTGGTGGTCGGCGGGGCGCTGGCCGCCGTGCACGACCAACTCCTCGCGGGCGTACGGGAGGCGGTGTACCGCAGGTCGCACCCCTTGGCCACCCATGTGCTGCGGATCGAGCCGAGCCGTACGGGCGAGAACGCGGCGGCCATCGGCGCGGGCATCCTGGCCGTCGAGCACGCACTGTCCCCGCGGCAGGTGGACCGGGCCCTGTCGGGCGCCGCGCGCTGATCCGAACAGGTGGACCAGACCTCATTGGTCCACTCCACTGACGCGCCGCAGGCCGTGCGGCCTCCTGGGGCGAAACCCGCCGGGACGGGCGTTGACATGGGAAATTCGCTCCCCTGGGCATGATTGACGGATCGTCGGAGAGCCGGTACCACTGACGCACGCCCGGCCCCGCACGCCCCATCACGCTTCACCGTCCCAGGAGGCTGCATTGCGAGGATCCGCCACCGCCCGCACCCCTGCCGCGCACAGACGCGCCGTCAGGACCGCGTGCGCCCTTGTCTCCGCCGGCCTGCTGCTTCCGCTGCTCGGTGCCGCCCCGTCCGCCTCGCCCACCGCGTCGCCGGGCGCTCCCGGTGCGGGCGGTGAGCTGCAGGGCACCTTCGCGGCCGCGGCCGCCGAATACCGCGTACCGCAGAGCGTGCTGCTCGGGGTGTCCTATCTGCAGTCCCGCTGGGACGCCCACGGCGGCGCGCCGAGCGTGACCGGCGGGTACGGCCCCATGCACCTCACCGACGCGCGCACCGCGGTCGCCGCCGCCCCGCACCACAGCGAGGGCGAGGAGGACCCGCGCGGCGACGCGTCACGGGGAGTCCTCAAGCCGGAGGAGTTCACGGCCAAGGTCCCCGAGAACTCCGAGTTGCCCGCCCGGCTCAAGACCTTGCGCCGCGCCGCCGAGGTCAGCGGTCTCTCCGCCGAGCGGCTGCGCACCGACCCCGCCGCCAACGTACGCGGCGGGGCCGCCCTGCTCGCCGCCGCGCAGAAGAAGCTCGGCAAGCCGCTGAGCGACGACCCGGCCGACTGGTACGGCGCGATCGCCCGCTTCTCCGGTGCGGACGACCAGGCCACCGCGGCGACGTACGCCAACGACGTCTTCGCCGTCATCCACGACGGGCAGTCGCGCACCACGGACGCCGGCCAGCAGGTGGCGCTCACACCGGTCGCCGGCCTGAAGCCGGATGCCGCGCAGGTGCGGGGCATGGGGCTGCGCAAGGCGCCGAAGGGCGAGACCGAGTGCCCCTCGACCGTGTCCTGCGAGTGGATCCCGGCTCCGTACGAGGAGTTCAAGGACCCCAACGGCAACGACGACTACGGCAACCACGACCTGGCGGACCGGCCCAGGAGCCAGAGCATCGACACCATCGTCGTCCATGACACCGAGGGCCGCTGGGAAGGCGTCCTCAACATGGTGCAGGACCCCACGTACGTCTCCTGGCAGTACACCCTGCGCTCCACCGACGGCCACATCGCCCAGCACGTGAAGGCCAAGGACGTCGCCTGGCACGCGGGCAACTGGTACGTGAACTCCAAGTCGATCGGCCTGGAGCACGAGGGCTTCCTGACGGCGCCCGACACCTGGTACACGGAGGCGATGTACCGCTCGTCGGCGCGCCTGGTGAAGTACCTCGCCAAGAAGTACGACATCCCGCTGGACCGCCAGCACATCATCGGCCACGACAACGTCCCGGGCACGCTGCCGTCGACGATCGCGGGCATGCACACCGACCCGGGCCCGTACTGGGACTGGCAGCACTACTTCACGCTGATGGGCAAGCCGTTCAAGCGCACGGCGGGCCCGAACGGCGGCCTGGTGACGGTGGCGCCCGAGTACTCCAAGAACCGGCCGGAGTACACCGGCTGCGTCAAGCCGGGCGAGACGTGCGTGCCGCACGGCTCGGCCGCGGTACGCGTCCACACCGAGCCCCGCGACGACGCGCCGCTCATCAAGGATATCGGCCTGCGGCCCGGCGGCGGCGACTCGACGATCGGCGTGAACGACACCGGCGCCCGCCTTTCCACCGGCCAGCAGTACGCGGTCGCCGACCGCAAGGGCGACTGGACCGCCGTCTGGTACCTGGGCCAGAAGGCCTGGTTCAAGAACCCGAGGAAGCAGCCGACGGCCGTCGACGCGAAGGGCCTCGTGGTGACGCCGAAGGGCGACGCCCAGGAGGTCCCGGTGTACGGGCGCGCCTACCCGGAGAAGGAGGCGTACCCGGCGGGCGTCCCGGTGCAGCCGGTCACGCCCCTGCCGTACAAGCTCCTCGCGGGACAGAAGTACGCGATCGGCGGCAAGGTGCCCGGCGAGTACTTCTACGCGCCGACGTTCGACACGACGCCGCACAAGGTGGTGCGCGGCAAGGACATGTACTACGAGGTGCAGTTCGGGCATCGCGTGGCGTATGTCAGGGCGGCCGACGTGAAGGTGGTGCGCTCGGGCGCCTAGAGCAGGCCGAGGACGGTCGGGGCCGGGTTCGCGTGGGGGCGGACCCGGCCCCGGCCGTCTCGGTGGGCAGGTGCTCAGTCGAAGACGTATCGCTGTCCGGCCCGCGCCTTGAAGGTCTTCTCGCCGCCCTTCAACAGGGCGCTGCGCACGGTGAGTTCGCGGGTGCGGGTGGCCGTGAGGACGATGCGGGTGGCCCGGCCGCCCGACCACTCGACGTCGAGGCGCGCCCCACCGCGCGCCCGCAGGCCGCGCACCGATCCGTCGGGCCAGCTCGCGGGCAGCGCGGGCAGCACCTCGATGACGTCGAACTGGCTCTGCAGGAGCATCTCCACGATGCCGGAGGTCGCCCCGAAGTTGCCGTCGATCTGGAACGGCGGATGGGTGTCCCAGAGGTTGGGCAGCGTCGAGGTCTTGAGCTGCTCGCCGAGCATCTTGTGCGCGTGGTCGCCGTCGCGGAGCCGCGCCCAGAAGTTGACCTTCCACGCCTTGGACCAGCCGGTGCCGCCGTCGCCGCGCGCGGTCAGGGAGACCTTCGCGGCGTCGGCCCACTTGCTGCCCGGCTCGATCTGGCGTCCGGGGTGCAGGGCGTAGAGGTGGGAGACGTGCCGGTGGTCGTCCGTCCTTGAGTCCAGGTCGGCCTTCCACTCCTGGAGCTGGCCCCAGGAACCGACGCGCAGGCCGGGATCGAGCTTGCCGAGGATCTTTTCGAGCTCGGCGCGGAAGGCGGCCGAGTCGCCCAGCACGCGGGCCGCCTCCAGGGTGTTGGTGAGCAGGTCGTGCACGATCTGCTGGGCCATGGAGTCGCCCGCAGTGAAATCGCCGTGCTCGGGCGAATAGCTGGGGGTGACGACGAGGGTGCCGTCACGCGGATCGGTGCGCAGGTTGTCGAGCCAGAACTCGGCAGCCTCCTTCATCACCGGATAGGCGGTGGTGCGCAGGTACGCGGTGGAGCCGCCGAAGCGGTAGTGCTCGTAGAGCTGCGCGGTGAGCCAGGCGGCGGCCTCGGGGAACCAGAAGGCGGTCGACCAGTCGTGGACGCCGGTGAAGCCGTAGGGGTTGGTCTCGTTGTGCACCACCCAGCCCCGTGAGCCGAACATCTCCTTCGCCGTACGCCGCCCCGGTGCGCGCAACGCCTCGACGAAGCGGTCGTAGGGGGCGGTGGTCTCGGCGAGGTTGGCGGCCTCGGCGAGCCAGTAGTTCATCTGGAGGTTGATGTTGGTGTGGTAGTCCGCTGACCAGGGCGGGGTGGTGCTGTGGTTCCACACGCCCTGGAGGTTGGCGGGCAGCGAGCCCGGCCGTGAGGAGGCGATGAGGAGGTAGCGGCCGTACTGGAAGAAGAGGGCTTCGAGGGCCCGGTCGGCGGCGCTCGCACCTGACCCGTACCCCTTGAGCAGCTGGTCGGTCGGGACGTCGGCGGGAGCGGCCTGGCCGATGTCGAGGGACACGCGGCCGAACAGGTCGCGGTGGTCGCGCAGATGGCGGGCGCGCAGCGCGCCGTGGCCGCGGGCGACGGCCTTGTCGACGGTGGCGGTGACGTGTGCGTGCGGGTCGTCCCCGCGGTAGTCGGGGTAGGTGTCGGCGTAGTCGGTTCCGGCGGCGAGCGCGAACCAGACGTGGTCGGCGCCTCTGACGGTGATGCTGCCGTCCGCGTTCGCCGTGCGCGTGCCGCCCTGGTGCACGACGCGCAGCTGAGCCTCGAACTTCAGCCCGTTGTCGGCGAGTTCACCGCGTACGGTCATCCGGCCACCGTCCGCCTTCACGGTGAAGTCGGCGCGGGGCGAGGTGTGGCGCAGGGTGCAGGTGACGCTCGCGGGGCGGTCGGCGGTGAGGCGTCCGACGAGCACGCCGTCGGGGTAGGAGGCGAAGAACTCCCGTTCGTGGCGCACCTTTTGGTGGGTGTAGGTGACGGTCGCCAGGCCGGTGCGGAGATCGAGGGTGCGGCGGTACGTGGCGTCGGGCTCGGCCGGGGCGCCGGGCACGTCGAGGTGCAGATCGCCGAAGGTCTGGTGGGCGCCGTAGCCGCGGCGGGACTGGCCGAGGTCGGCGGCGACCGCGTCGGGGGCGAGCCTGCCGTTCTCGTCGAGGTCCTTCTGCACCGCGGCGAGGGCGCCGGGTCTGGCCTCGCGCCAGTTGCCGTGGTCGTAGCCCTCGCGGGAGCCGGGGCCGCCGGTCCACAGGGTCTTCTCGTTGAACTGGAGTCGCTCGGAGGCGAGGGTGCCGAAGATCATGGCACCGAGTGCGCCGTTGCCGACGGGAAGGGCCTCGCGTTCCCAGTCGGCGGCGGGCGCCGTGTACCAGAGCAGCGATTCATCGGAGGTATCGCGCCCGTCGGGTTTGCTGTCGGCTGCGGTCGCGGTACCGGCGAGTACGCCTCCACCCGATGCCAGTACGGCTGCTCCGCCTACGGCGGACTTCATCGTGGTTCTTCGCGAGATCCCGGGAGTCATGACCGGTCACGTTAAAAGTCCGATGACTGGCCTGGCAAGGCGCATGACAAAACCCACCCCTCCGGCAGGAGGGGTGGGCGAGTGGCCTGCGCGGTGCCGGGCGTGTCAGCCCTGTTGGAAGAGCTCCGCGGGCAGCGGCTTCAGGAGGGCGTACAGATCGTCGGTGATCGGCCGGTCCCAGGCGGCGATGGTCACCAGGACGCCGTCGCTGCGGTCGAACTGCACGCAGGAGATACGGCTTTCCGAGAGCTTGAGCCGGCGCACGATGAGGAGGTTGTCGCCCTGCATCACCGGCATGTCCTCGGTGGTGACGACGGTGACCTCCTCGTCGTTCTCCAGCGCGAGCAGCAGCTGGGCCACCTCGAAGGGCACCTCGTCGTCGGCCGTGTCGCGCGCCGGGGAGCCCTCGGGCAGATTGCCGATGATCATCGCGGGGCCGCGCCCGCCGAAGAGGTCGTAGCGCAGGAAGACGCCCTGGCAGCTGCCGTCGGGGGCGGGCAGCAGGCCCGCGCCGAGATTGCCGGGCCAGTCACCCGGGTCCATGGCGAGGACATCGAAGTCCGGGCCAGCGGGAGTGGCGGAGCTGCGGCGGCGGAGGAAGGACATGCGCCAATGGTACGTGGCCCGCGGTGCTTGTCGGCGCGGGGGCGGCGGCGCCGCGTACGGGGCGCGCGGCGGGCGGGACGGTGTTCAGTGCGAGGTCAGCGGGGGTCGTGGGGCGCGAGTGCGGCAGCGAGACCAGAGCGGTCCGTTCCCACTTTCCGGTAGACGGCGGACAGCAGCCGCACGACCGCCGGCTCGTCGGTGTGCAGCTCCTCGGCGACGCGGGCGGCCGAGTCGCCCCGGGCGGTGAGCACCGCGGCGGTCCGCTCGCGTGCGGTGAGCGTGTCGGTCTCGGTGCTGTGCAGCAGGCGGGGGCGCAGGCCGGCCGCCGCCAGTTCGTCGCGGGCCAGCTCGACCAGGCCGTCCGCGCCGCACTGGACGGCCGCCTCCAACCCCCGGTAGAGGGGGTCGGCGGCGTCCTTGGAGCGGCCGGCGCGTCGCAGTTCGGCGCCGAGGGCGACCAGCGCACACGCGAGTTCGTACGCCGCGGGCGACCGCTCCAGGTGGCTGACGGACTCCTCCAGGAGCTTGATGCGCGCGGAGCCCGACGCCACCTCGGCGGTGATCCGCAGCGCCTGCCCGACCGCCGAAGCGGTGGCGAACCTGCGGGCGCGCCGGACCGCCTCGTACGCGGTGGTGAGGGCGCGCTCGGGGGCGTCCGCTGCCTCGGCGAGCGCGAGGTGCAGCTGCCAGGGGCACCAGGCGGGGTTGCGCATGCCGCGCGGGTCGAGGCGGCGCCCCGTCGCGGCGAGTTCGGCGGCCGCGTCCTTGGTGAGACCGCGGGCGAGCAGCAGTTCGCCGTGCACGGCCTGCGCGTCGGGGAAGACAACGGCCGCGGGGAACGGCGCCCCGAAGCCGTACTCCTCCGCGGTGCGGGTGGCTTCGGCGACGCGGCCACGGGCCAGCAGGATCTCGACGAGGATGCCCACGGCGTACCAGTGGGCGGGAGTCCCCGACCCGACCCGTTCGGCCATCCGCAGCCCCGCGCGCACGAAGTCCTCGGCCTCGGCGAGGCGCCCCCGGCGGAAACGCACGTACCCGAGCAGCGTGTACGCGAACGACAGATGGGCGCCGCGCCAGCCCTGCCGCTCGAAGTCGGCGATCCCGGCGGCGAACAGCTCCTCGGCCCGGCCAGGGCGGTCCGCGTACAGGAAGGTGAGCGCGACGAGGACGGGGACCTCGAAGCCACGGCCCTCCTCGGCCCAGCCGAGCCCGCCGACCAGGGCGCGCTCCGCGTTGCGCACGGCCGTCCCGGCGGGTTCCGCGCGCAGCATCGCGTCCCAGGCGCGCAGCCCGATGATGTACCGCTCGGTGAGGTCGTGCCCCGGCAGCCGGTCGGCGAGGCGGGCCAGGCGCCGTGAGCGGGCGGGCGAGTCCGGCTCGTCGGCCCGGAAGGCGTCCCACATGAACTGCTCGGCCTGCATCCGGATCCGTACCCGTGGCTCGGTGGTCAGCCGGATCTCCCGGGCGAGGGTGTCGGAGGCCTCGCCCAGGCGGTCGGAGTGGGCGAGGACCTGGGAGAGGCGGTAGACGATGCCGTGGCGCAGGGCGGGATCGGTGATGGGCTCCTCGAGCGCGGCGCGCAGGTGGTTGACGGTGGTCGCCGGCTCGGTCAGGAGGGACGCGCAGCCGAGTTCGTAGAGGACGGCGGCGCGGTCCTCCCAGGGCGGGGGTTCCCGCAGGGCGCGGGCCAGATAGCGCCGTGCGGCGTCGGGGGCGCCCGCGCGGACGGTCTCGCGGGCGGCGGCGCGCAGTTGCTGCACGACCCAGGTGTCGCCGTCGGGGTGGACCTCCAGGAGATGCCGTGCGGCGGCGGACGCCCCGAGTCCCGCGTTGACGACCGTCATGGCTGCCTGTCCGTGCAGGGCGACGCGTACGCCGCTGGGGATGGCGCGGTAGACGGCCGTGGCGATCAGCGGGTGCACGAACTCCAGGGTGCGGGCGCCGGTCAGGACCCGGGCGCGGCGCAGCCGGTCCGCGCAGTCGGCGGCCTCGCGCTCGCCGATGCCCGCGACGGTCGCGGCCAGTGCCGGGGAGATCGAGGTGCCGAGGACGGCGCAGGCCCAGGCGAACCGGACGGTGGAGGTGCCGAGGCGCTCGAGTCGGGCGACGAGGCCGCTGCCCTTGACGGCCGCGGCGAGATCGCGCAGCAGATGCGCGCCGGCCTCGTCGGGGGTCAGACCGCGGTCGCGCACCTTCGCGGTGAGCTCCACGGCCTCGAACGGATTGCCCGCGGTCACCGCCCAGCACTCGCGGCAGAACGCGTCGTCGGCGCGGGCGCCGAGCGAGTCGCGCACGAGGCGGGCGACGGCGGTGGCGCTGAGCGGTTCGAGTCCGATGGGCCGCTGTCCGGCACGTCCGGGCAGGCCTCTGAACTCCTCGGCGTGCGCGGGCAGTTCCTCGGGCCGGTAGGCGACGACCAGCAGCAACGGCAGGGCTTCCGCGCGCGGCGCGAAGGCGGAGAGCCAGCTCAGCGACTCCGCGTCGGCCCAGTGCGCGTCATCGATCACGACGACCAGCGGGGCGCGCTGCACGGCGAGATGGGTGAGCACCCAGTCGAGGCCGTCCCGCAGACCCTGCGGGTCGGGCGGCGCGTCGTCCGGCGCCGCGCACAGCCCGAGGGCGGGGCCGACGATGGCGTACCAACTGCCGAGCACCTCCCGCAGTTCCGCGTCCGGGACGGAGGCGAGCAGCGGCTGGACCAGTTGCCGTGCCACGTGGAAGGCGACCCGCTGCTCCTGGTCGCCGCCGCGGGCCGGCGCCACCGTGCAGCCCTTGGCGACGGCGCGGCGCCGCGCCTCGGCGAGCAGGGAGGTCTTGCCGAGGCCCGCTCGCCCCGCGAAGGCGATGAGGGCGCCGCGGGGCCTGTCCGGCGGCTCGGAGCCGTCCTGCGCCAGGCCGCACAGCTCGCTCAACGCCTCGTCGACCGCGGCGAGTTCGCTTTCACGCTCGAAGAGGATCCGTTTGCCGTGGGTGACGTGCTGCACCATGGGACACCCCTCGCCACGGTGGTGCGCCGGGCGCTTCTCGCGGCGCGGGCCCTGGACTTCAGGCACTTCAGGTTGCGCCCGTGGGGCCCGCCGGGAGCCGATTCGGCCACAGCGGTGCTACGTGCGATGGTCAGCCACTCAGGACGAAAGGACCTCACATGACGGTCGGCACCGAGAACGTACTCAACTACTGGCACGGCGGCCTGAGCGACGTCCCCGCCGAGGTGTGGCACCACCCGTCCCTGGAGGTGCTGCTCCTGCCCGACAACGCGCTCACACGGCTCCCCGCCCGGATCGGCACCCTGACCGCACTGCACACCCTGGACCTGGGCCACAACTCCCTGACCGAACTTCCGCCGGAGCTGGGGGACCTGACCGCCCTGAGCCGCTTCCTCTACGTCCACGACAACCGCCTCACCTCGCTGCCGCACTCCCTGGGCAACCTGAAGCGGCTGACGTATCTGAACGTGGGCGAGAACCGGCTCACAGCGCTGCCGGACACCCTGGGCTCACTCGACGCCCTGGTGGAACTGCGCGCCCAGCACAACCGCCTCGCCTCGGTCCCTTCGTCGCTGGGCGCCCTGAAGTCCCTGCGTGAGCTGTGGCTGCGCGGCAACCGCCTCACGACGCTGCCCGACGCGTTCGGCGGCCTGCACGAGCTGCGTGAACTGGAGCTGCGCGAGAACGCGTTCGAGAGGGTGCCGGATGCTCTGCGCGGCCTGCCCCTCCTGCGCAGGATCGATCTGCGGGCCAACCGGCTGCGCGAACTCCCGGCCTGGATCGGCGACCTGCCCGCGCTGGAGAAACTCGACCTGCGCTGGAACGAGGTCACCGTGCCGGAGGAGCTGCTGCGGAGGCTGGAGGGGCGGGGGTGCGTGGTGCTGCGGTGAGGCTCAGGGATCGGCAATCGGGGTTCGGGGTTCGGGCTTCAGGCCGGAGGGTGAGCCGCCCCTAGTGGGGTTCCGGAGGCACCACAGCCACCGCACCCTTCGCATGCAGCAGCACCGCGTTGGTCACCGACCCCATCAGCCGTCCCAGCGACCTGCGGCTGTGGTGCCTTCCCACCACCATGAGCTCCGCCTCCCGCGAGGCGTCCACCAGGAGACCCGCCGCGTCCCCCGGCAGGACCTCCCTCTCGACGCGCACGTGCGGGTACCGCTCCTGGAAGGGCGCGAGCTGCTCGCCCGCCAGCTCCGTGTACTGCGCCGCGGTCGCCGCGTCCGCCTCCGCCGAGGTCACGAAGTCGCCGGTAGCGGTGTAGACGAGGACGGGCCCGGGATAAGCGCACACGACCCGGAGCACCGCGCCGCGCAGCGCCGCTTCCGCGAAGGCGAAGCCGATCGTGTACGCGTGCGGGGAAAGCGCGTCCAGGCCGAGCACCACGCACGGCTCGGCCCCCGCCGTGAGCTCCTTGTCCGGCCTCACCACGACCACGGGGCACGCCGCTTCGCGCGCACACGCGATGCCGTTCGAGCCGAGCAGCAGGCTGGCGAAGCCGCCGCGCCCGCGTGACCCGAGGACAAGGAGCCGCGCCGCGTCGCCGAGCCGGGGGATGTCCCGCCCCGGGGTGCCCTCCATGACCTCGACAGTCAACGGGGGCAGCTGTGCCCGGCCCTCCAGGGCCGCGCGCACCCGGTCGACGACCGGGTCGGCGTCCGGGCGGTGGTCGATGGCCGGCATGTACGGGCCGTCGGCGAGCGGCATCGCGTACTGCCGCACGTGCACGATCCGCAGCGGCGCGTCCCGCAGGCGCGCCGCGGTCAGGGCCCATTCCAGGGCGTGGTCACTGCCTGCCGACCCGTCGACGGCCACGACGACAGGTCCGTCGACGGGCCGGTCGGCCGCGACAGGTTCAACGGGGGCGTCGTCACTCATGGCTTCCTCGTCTCCGGCGCAAGGCCTGGGTCGACCGGCTCCGCTGCCGGTCCCCGCCCCGTTCGGGAGACGGGCCGACGGCGGATGTCCGAGGTCACCAGGTCAGCACGGCATGAGCCGCGAGCGGCCGCGACAGCCGGAGACGGGGGTCACAACGCCCCACACGGCCTACGTCAGGTCGAACTCCCCCGCACGCGCGCCGTGCACGAACGCTCCCCACTCCGCCGGGGTGAAGATGAGGGACGGGCTCTCGGGACGGCCTGCGTTGCGCATCGCGATGAAGCCCTCGACAAAGGCGATCTCCACGTCACCCCGCCCCTCGCTGCTCGATTGCCAGTCCGCTGTGCTGAGGTCGAGCTCCGGCTTGTCCCAGCCCGCGAGCGGGCGCTGCTGACCTGCGAGCGGATGCTGCTGAATGGTGCCTTCGGCCACGTCCGTGCTCCTCCCGATGCGTCGTCCGCCCGCCAGCCTAGCTTTCGGTTCCGGTGCCGGACAGGCCGCGGCAGGAGGACACCCCTCCGTCCGGCGCGGCACACCCGTCACGTCGTGGGCGGCTCCGCGCCGACCAGCCACATGGAGAAGAACTGCGAGCCGCCTCCGTAGGCGTGTCCGAGCGCCCTGCGGGCCCCGTCGATCTGGTGCTCGCCTGCCTGACCGCGCACCTGAAGTGCCGCTTCGGCGAAGCGAATCATGCCCGAGGCGCCGATGGGATTGGTGGACAGGACACCGCCCGACATGTTGACGGGCAGATCGCCGTCCAGCTCCGTCACGCCCGACTCGGTCAGCTTCCAGCCCTCGCCCTCCTCGGCGAAGCCCAGGTTCTCCAGCCACATCGGCTCGTACCAGGAGAACGGCACGTACATCTCGACGGCGTCGATCTCGCGCCGCGGGTCGCTGATGCCCGCCTGCCGGTAGACGTCGGCGGCGCAGTCCTTGCCCGCCTGCGGCGACACGAAGTCCTTGCCCGCGTGCAGGGTCGGCTCGCTGCGCATCGCGCCGCCGTGCATCCACGCGGGCGGCCGGGGCGAACGGGCGGCGCCCGCACGGTCGGTGAGGATCATCGCGCAGGCCCCGTCGGACGACGGGCAGGTCTCGGAGTAGCGGATCGGGTCCCAGAGCATCGGCGACGCCTGCACCTTCTCCAGGGTGATGTCGTGTTCGTGCAGGTGGGCGTAGGGGTTCTTCAGGGCGTTGCGGCGGTCCTTGTAGGCGACGAGCGAGCCGACCGTGTCGGGTGCGCCGGTGCGCCGCATGTAGGCGCGCACATGCGGGGCGAAGAAGCCGCCCGCGCCCGCGAGGAGCGGCTGCTGGAAGGGGATGGGGAGAGAGAGACCCCACATCGCGTTGGATTCCGACTGTTTTTCGAAGGCGAGGGTGAGCACGGTGCCGTGGACGCGGCCCGCGACCAGGTTCGTGGCGACCAGGGCCGTGGAGCCGCCGACGGAGCCCGCGGTGTGGACGCGCAGCATGGGTTTGCCCACCGCGCCGAGCGCGTCGGCGAGGTACAGCTCGGGCATCATGACGCCCTCGAAGAAGTCCGGCGCCTTGCCGATGACCACGGCGTCGATGTCGGCCCACGTCAACTCGGCGTCCGCGAGCGCCTGTTGGGCGGCCTCCCGGACGAGGCCGGCGATCGACGCGTCCCGCCGGGCGGCGACGTGCTTGGTCTGGCCGATCCCGACGACGGCCACGGGCTCCTTGCCCACCCCGCTCACCCCGCTCATGACGACTCTCCTTCGAGGACGGCGACCAGGTTCTGCTGCAGGCACGGGCCTGATGTGGCGTGCGCGAGGGCCCGGTCCGACGCACCGCGGTGGATGCGGGCGGCGGCCTCGCCGATCCGGATCAGTCCGGCGGCCATGACGGGGTTCGCGGCGAGCGCGCCCCCTGAGGGGTTCACCGCGACGTCGTCGCCCAGCTTCAGCGCCTTGCGCAGGACGAGCTCCTGGGAGGTGAACGGGGCGTGCAACTCGGCGGTGTCCACGGGCCGTTCGAAGGCACCGGCGCGCTCGGCGGCCAGGCGGCTGGACGGTGAGTCGGTGAGGTCGCGCACGCCCAGGCTGTGCGCCTCCATGCGGTGATCGATGCCGCGGATCCACGCGGGCCGTTCGCAGAGCTCACGGGCCCGGTCCCCCGCCGCGAGGATCACTGCGGCGGCACCGTCCCCGATGGGCGGGCAGTCGCCGGTACGCAGGGGACGTACGAGATAGTCACCCTGCGGGACCGCTCCGCGCAGCTGCGCGTGCGGGTTGTCGGACGCGTCCCGGCGGCTGCGCGCCGCGACCCCGGCGAGCGCGGGCTCGTCGGCGTCCCCCGCGTCGATCAGGGCCTGCGCCTGGAGTGCGGCGAGGGCGACCGAGTCGGGCCAGAGGGGCGCCACGTAGTACGGGTCGAGCTGCCGGGTCAGCACGTCGCGCACCGATCCGGGGGACGACTTCCCGTAGGAGTACACGAGCGCGGTGTCGGCGTCGCCGGTGAGCAGCTTGGTCCACGCCTCGTACAGCGCCCAGGCCCCGTCCATCTCGACGTGCGACTCGGAGATCGGCGGCCAGGCCCCCACCCCGTCGAGCGCCATCGTGAAGGAGAAGGCGCGTCCCGCGAGATAGTCCGACGAGCCCGAGCAGGTGAAGCCGATGTCGCTGGTCTTCAGGCCGGTGGCGGCGAGGACCTGGTGCAGGACCGGCATGAGCATCTCCACCTCGGAGAGCTCGTCGGTCGAGCGCAGGTGGTCGGTCTGCCCGAAGGCCACGACGGCGATGTCCCGGACGGGCCGCATCACCGACGGCTTGGCGGACGGCATCTACACCAGCTCCTTGTACGTGTCGTAGTCGGCGTCCGGCTCGCCCGTGGGCCGGTAGTGATCGGGGAAGCGGGCGCCCTCGGTCCACACCGGCTCGACCCGGAGCCCCATCCGCACCTGGTCGTAGGGGATGCCCGCGATCCGTGCGTGCAGGGCGAGGTCGGCGCCGTCGAGGGCGATGTGCGCGTAGACGTAGGGCACTTCGATGTCGAGGTTCTTCGCCTTGATGTTGACGATGCAGTACGTGGTGACGGTGCCGCGGGGCCCGACCTCGACCCGCTCCGCCGTGGCGACGCCGCAGGTGGGGCAGGCGCCGCGGGGCGGTACGTAGACCTTGCGGCAGGAGGGGCAGCGCTCGCCGACGGTCTTCTGTTCGGAGAGCGCCTTGATGTAGGCGGTCTGGGCACGGCCCGGCGCGTACGTGTAGTCGAGGCGGGCGGCGGCGACGATGCCGGTGACGGGGTCACTGAACTCCCCGGTGTGCGGCCGGGGTCCCTCTCCCGCCGGGGCGTCGTCCGGCTCGAAGCAGGCGATGTCGGTGATGGCGCCGACGCGTTCGCCGGCCCAGCGGATCCGGACGCGCATGCCGGTTTCGACGGCGTCGGGGCCCGTCGCGTCCAGGGCGTGCAGCAGGGCGGTGTCGGCGCCGTCGAGCTTCACCAGGACCCAGGCGAAGGGGCGGTCCAGGGGCTGCCCCCTGCGGGGTTCGTGGTTCCAGGCCCAGGTGGTGACGGTGCCGGTGGCGGCGACCTCGACGAGATCGCGTATCTCGTCGGCGGTCACGGGGTCGTACTCGACGGGCGGGACGAGCGTGCGCCCGTCGGTGGTCTTCACCCCGAGCACGGTCCGCTCACGCAACCCGGTCAGAAAGGCACTCTGCACGGGCCCGAGGGACCGGGTGAACGGAAACTCAACAACGAGAGGCGCACGCAGCACTTCGGGGGAGGGAGCGGATGCCATGAGCAGATCTCCGTTTCTAGGCGAGGGGCGGGCGGGCGCCCCGTCAGGGGGCGCCCGTCAGGGGCGCCCGTCAGGGGCGCGGGGAACTGCGCGATCAGCCCCCACCGGCCCGCAGGTGGCAATCGACCTAGGCCCGCCGAAACTCCGGGGCCCGTTTCTCGGCAAAGGCTCTGGAGCCCTCCTTCGCATCGGAGGTGTCAAAGATCGGCCACCCCCGCTTCAGCTCCGCCGCGAGACCGTCCGCCTCGGACATCTCGGCGGCCTCGTACACGGACGCCTTCACCGCCTCCACGGCCAGTGGCCCGCACGCGTTGATCTGCTCGGCGATGGCGAGGGCCTTCTCCAGGGCGGTGCCGTCCGGCACGACATGCCCGATGAGCCCGATACCGGCGGCCTCCCTCGCCGAGTAGGGCCGCCCGGTAAGGAGCATCTCCAGGGCGTGCGTACGAGGAATCTGGCGAGGCAGCCGCACGGTCGAGCCGCCGATCGGGAAAAGCCCGCGCTTGACCTCGAAGAGCCCGAACGTCGCGGACTCGCCCGCGACGCGGATGTCGGTGCCCTGAAGGATCTCCGTGCCGCCCGCGACGCAGTACCCCTCGACGGCGGCGATGACGGGCTTGCGGGGGCGGTGATGGCGCAGCATCGCCTTCCAGTGCAGATCGGGGTCGGCCTTCATGCGGTCCCGGTACTGCTCGCCGTCCATGCCCTTGCCCGCGAGGGCCTTGAGGTCCATGCCGGCGCAGAACGCGCCGCCCGCTCCGGTGAGCACGACGGAGCGGATCGCGTCGTCCTCGTCGGCGGCCACCCAGCCGTCGTAGAGGCCCACCAGCATCGGCAGCGACAGCGCGTTCTTCGCCTCCGGCCGGTTGAGCGTGAGTATCAGTGTGGCGCCTTCGCGTCGCACAGCGAGATGTTCCGTCCCACCCATGGCCGTGCTCCCTCTCCACCTGCTGTCGGCTTCGGACCTGGAACAGGTTGCAGTAGGCGGGGAGCCAGTTCAATAGTTTTCTGACAGTCAGTCAGATTTCTTGCACGGGGACCCTTCACACTTGTGGGCGCCTCTGCTCTGATGACCGCCAGAAGACACGAAGACCAGAAGACAAGAAGAGATGACGCCGGGGTCAGGAGGAGCGGTGGAGTACAACCTTGCCGACCTGTTCGAGTCGGTCGTCGACGTGGTCCCCGACCGCGAGGCGCTCGTGTACATCGATCACCCCGGCACCGGGGAGGAACGCAGGCTGACGTACGCCGAGCTGGACCGGGCCGCCAACCGCATCGCGCACCACCTGATCGACAGCGGCCTCAAGCCCAGCGAGCATCTGGGGCTGCACCTCTACAACGGCGTCGAGTACCTCCAGACCGTCCTCGCCTGCCTCAAGGCACGCCTCGTCCCCGTCAACGTCAACTACCGCTACGTGGAAGAGGAGTTGGTCTACCTCTACCGCGACGCCGACCTCGCCGCGCTCGTCTTCGACGCGGAGTTCACCGAGCGGGTCGCGGCCGCGTTGCCGCGCACGGAGAAGCTGCGGCATCTGGTGCGGGTGGGGTCCCCGCCGGACGACGCGCCCGCGCTCGACGTGGTGGCCTTCACCGAGGCGGAGGCGGCGGGTTCGCCGGAGCGCGGCTTCGGTCCGCGCTCCGCGGACGACCTGTTCATCATCTACACCGGCGGCACCACCGGCATGCCCAAGGGCGTCATGTGGCGCCAGGAGGACCTGTTCTTCGCCGGGCTCTTCGGCGGAGAGCCGGCGGGTGAGCCGGTGAAGCGGCCCGAGGAGCTGGCGGAGCGTGTCGCGGCGGGCGGTCCCGGCATCACGTTCTTCCCCGCTCCCCCGCTGATGCACGGCACGTCGACGCTGACGTCGTTCATCGCCTTCAACTACGGCCAGCGGGTGGCCATCCACCGCAAGTACGTCCCCGAGGAGCTGCTCCGCACGATCGAGCGGGAGAAGGTCTCCAGCGTGTCGCTGGTGGGCGACGCGATGCTCAGGCCGCTCATCGACGCCCTGCACGGCCCGCTCAAGGGAACCGACCTGTCCTCGCTCTTCAGCGTCTCGTCCTCCGGGGCGATCATGTCGGAGACGGTGCGCGCCCAGTTCCAGGAGCTGGCCCCCAACGTCCTGCTCCTGAACAACTTCGGGTCCTCCGAGTCCGGCTCCAACGGCAAGGCGACGGACGACTCGGGCCCGGAGAAGGGCTTCCGTCTGGAGGTCAACGAACGTACGCAGGTGGTGGACCTGGCCACCCACGAGCCGGTGCCGGTGGGCGTCGTGGGCCGCCTGGCCCAGCGCGGCCACGTGCCCCTCGGCTACTACAACGACCCGGCGAAGACCGCCGAGACGTTCTTCCAGAAGGGCGAGGAGCGCTGGGTGCTGCTCGGCGACATGGCCACGGTCGACGAGGAGGGCATCGTCACCGTCCTCGGCCGGGGCTCGCAGTGCATCAACACCGGCGGCGAGAAGGTGTACCCGGAGGAGGTCGAGCAGGCGCTCAAGTCCCATCCGGACGTGTACGACGCGCTGGTCGCCGGGGTCCCCGACGAACGCTGGGGCAACCGCGTGGCCGCGGTCGTGCAACTACGGGAAGGGGCACCCCCGTTGGACCTCGAAGCCCTCCAGACCCACTGCCGCACCCACCTCGCCGGCTACAAGATCCCCCGCGCCGTGGTCTTCACCCCCGAGATCCAACGCTCCCCGAGCGGCAAGGCGGACTACCGGTGGGCGAAGGCGGTGGCGGCGGGGGGCTGAGGGCAGGGCGGGCTGGCTGCAGCGACCGGCCGCATGGCGGCGGCCAGGCACGAGCGCTCCGCTGCCCACCCACCCCTCGTCACCGCGGGGCAATCGGGTGGGTGGGCGGGAAAAAATCCGGCGCGAAGCGGCGGGACAGGAAAAGCGTCAGTTCGAGCAGACGGACGGCAGCGCCCGCCCCAGAGCCACGGCATGCAGCGCGTCAAGGTGCCGTTCACCCCGCACCCGTACGCCCGCCACCGCCACAAACCCCCGGCAGGACGGCGCCGTCCGAGCAGCGGGCGACGCGGCGATCCCCCGCACCAACTCCCCGTTCACCCGGTTGATCTCCTCGCGAACCTCCGCCAGATCAGGCCGCTCCTCCGGCGTCGGCGCCTGCGCGGGGTCCGCGTCCCACCGACGGTGCAACTCCCGCTGCACCACCTTGTTGGCCTCGATCTGGTCCCGGAAGATCCGCACGGTCGCCTCGGGATCGGCGCCGAGCTCCCGCGCCTGCCGCGCGACGTCGTCGAGCACCTGCTTCTCGCGGACCGGGTCGTCGATGGGGCTCCCCGTGCCGTACTTCGCGGCGGCGACGAGATCGGCGGTGGCCAGGCGCTGGGCGGCGAGATCGACCAGGGGGTGGAGCCGGGCGTACGACGACACGGCAGGCTGCGACTGCGGCGTCGGGGAGGCGACCGCCACCCCGCCCCCGCCACCGGCGAGCAGGGCCACCGTCACGGCCCCGGCAGCAAGCAGACGCCTCACGGACGGGACAGGACGCACGGCGATTCCCCTGGATGTCGGCATGGGGGCGATCATCACATCCCACGCCGCACCCGGACAATGCCGCAGGGCCATCGCGCCGCAGCTCAAGGCCGCCCTGCGCGATCTCTTGACGGCCGCCTCCATGGCTGGATTACTGACCTTGACGGAAGATCGACGACCGAATGATCGGTCGCCCGTTTGGGACGGGAGAAACCGCATATGACGGCCATGCTGGACGCGGCGGAGCGCCTCGGGCGCGAGGAGCTGGAGGCGCTGCAGCTGGAGCGCCTCCAGGACACCTTGCTGCACGCGTACGAGAACGTGCCCTTCTACCGGGCGGCGTTCGACAAGGCGGGCCTGCGCCCCGACGACTGCCGCACACTCGCCGACCTGTCCCGCTTCCCCTTCACGGCCAAGACCGACCTGCGGGACAACTACCCCTTCGGAATGTTCGCGGTCGAACAGTCCGAGGTACGCCGCCTGCACGCGTCCAGTGGCACCACGGGCCGGCCCACGGTCGTCGGCTACACCGAGCAGGACCTGACGATGTGGGCGGACGTCGTCGCCCGCTCGATCCGCGCGGCGGGCGGCCGCCCCGGCCACAAAGTCCATGTGGCGTACGGATACGGCCTGTTCACCGGCGGACTCGGCGCGCACTACGGGGCAGAGCGCCTCGGCTGCACGGTCATTCCCGCGTCCGGCGGCATGACGGCGCGCCAGGTCCAGCTGATCCAGGACTTCCGCCCCGAGATCATCATGGTCACGCCCTCCTACATGCTCACGCTCCTGGAGGAGTTCGAGCGCCAGGGAGTCGACCCGCGCACGACGTCCCTGAAGGTCGGCATCTTCGGCGCCGAGCCGTGGACGGAGGAGATGCGCCGCGAGATCGAGGAGCGGTTCGCGATCGACGCGGTCGACATATACGGGCTCTCGGAGGTCATCGGCCCCGGAGTCGCCCAGGAGTGCGTGGAGACCAAGGACGGCCTGCACATCTGGGAGGACCACTTCTATCCGGAGGTGGTGGACCCGATCACCGGCGACGTCCTGCCGGACGGCGAGCGCGGCGAACTGGTCTTCACCTCCCTCACCAAGGAGGCCATGCCCGTCATCCGCTACCGCACCCGCGACCTGACCCGGCTCCTGCCCGGCACCGCACGCGTCTTCCGCCGGATGGAGAAGATCACGGGCCGGTCGGACGACATGGTGATCCTGCGCGGGGTGAACCTCTTCCCCACGCAGGTGGAGGAGATCGTCCTGCGGACGCCGGGCGTCGCGCCGTACTTCCAGCTGCGCCTGACCCGCGAGGGCCGCATGGACGCGCTGACGGTCCGGGCCGAGTCCCGCGCGGACACGACGCCCGAGCGGCGCGATGCGGCGGCCCGGGAGATCGCGTCGGCGGTGAAGGACGGCATCGGCGTCTCGGTGAAGGTCGAGATCGTCGACCCGGAGACCATCGAGCGGTCGGTGGGCAAGTTCAAGCGGATCGTGGACCTGCGCGACAAGTAGTCACGCGGTCCGCGGCGGTCACGACGCGCTGAAGCGGTCCCGCAGCTCCCGCTTGAGGATCTTCCCGCTCGCGTTGCGTGGCAGCTCGTCCACGAAGAGCACCCGTTTGGGCGCCTTGAAGTGGGCGAGCTTCTCGCGCGCGTGCGCGATGAGTTCCGCCTCGGTGACCTCGCCCCGCTCTCCCTTGCGTACGACGACCGCGGTGACCGCCTCGATCCAGCGCTCGTCCGGCAGCCCGATCACGGCGGTCTCCGCGACGCCTTCGTGGGTGTAGAGCGCGTCCTCGACCTGGCGCGACGCGACGAGGACACCGCCGGAGTTGATGACGTCCTTCACCCGGTCGACGACGGTGAAGTACCCGTCCGCGTCCCGCACCGCCAGGTCCCCGGAGTGGAACCACCCGTCCCGGAACGCCTCTTTCGTCTCCTCCGGCTTGTCCCAGTAGCCCTCGCACAACTGCGGCGAGTGGTAGACGACTTCGCCCTGTGTGCCGTCCGGCACCTCAAGGCCTCGCTCGTCCACGATCCGCGCCTCAACGAAGAGCACGGGACGCCCGCAGGAGTCCATCCGCCCCTCGTGCTCGTCGGGCCCGAGGACCGTGGCGAGCGGGCCGATCTCGCTCTGCCCGAAGCAGTTGTAGAAGGCGAGCGACGGCAGCCGTTCGCGCAGGCGCTCCAGGACGGGCACGGGCATGATCGACGCCCCGTAGTAGGCCTTGCGCAGGCCGCCGAGGTCACGCGTGGCGAAGCCGGGGTGCTGAGAGAGGCCGATCCATACGGTGGGCGGCGCGAAGAGGCTGTCGGCCTGTCCCGCCTCGACGAGATCGAAGATCCGCTCGGCGTCGGGCGCGTCGATGATCGTGTTCTCCGCGCCGATCGCCAGATAGGGCAGCAGGAAGACGTGCATCTGCGCCGAGTGGTAGAGCGGCAGCGCGTGCACGGGCTTGTCGGTTTCCCTGAGGTCCAGGGCGGTGATGGCGCTGACGTACTCGTGCACGAGGGCGCGGTGGGTCATCATCGCACCCTTCGGCAGTGCGGTTGTCCCGGAGGTGTAGAGCAGTTGGGCCAGGTCACCGCTGTGGTCGGGGCCCAGGAGGAAGACGGCTTCGCCCTCGCGCCCCTGGGTGTGTTCGAGCAGCGAGCCCGCGGCGTCCCGCAGCGGCATCGCGCGCACGGCGTCGGGCAGCCGGTGCCGCAGGTGCGGGTCGACCAGGACCACCGAGCTGCCCGACTGCTCGATGATGTAGGCGAGGTCCTCGCCCTCGAGGTTGTGGTTGATGGGCACGTGCACCAGGCCCGCGCGGGCGCAGGCCAGGAAGCCGATGACGTACGCGTCGGAGTTGTGACCGTAGGCACCGACCCGGGCGCCGTTCCTGAGCCCCTCCCGATGGAGGTGCGCCGCCGCGTGCGTGACGGCGTCGTCGAGTTCGCGGTAGGTCCAGACACGCTCCCCGTAGCGCAGTGCCACCCGCCCCGGCACGCGCCGCGCACTGCGTCCCAGGACATCGTCGACCGTATTGCTGCGTACACCCGTCATGGCGTGATCCTGTGCCGCGTGCGTCGCGGCGGTCAAGGCTCCGTACGGGGTGCGGATCCGATCCCTACGGGGTACGGACCCGATCCCTACGACGTGCGAACCCGGCCCGTCGTACTACTCGATCAAGAGACATACCGCTTGGTACGCTCAACCGCCCCTTCCCTCACCTCTGTTGGGAGGCACCATGCGTATGCGCACCCGCACCAGACGTTTCACGGCCCTGGGCATCAGCCTGTTGACCGCCGCCGCCTTCCTGCCGTCCTCCGCCGCCACCGCCGGTGCGGCGGAGGACCGTGACGCCCGCCCCTCCGGCGGCGGTCTTTCGGCCACCCTCCGCTACACCCAGTACGGCATCCCGCACATCCTCGCCAAGGATTACGAGAACCTCGGCTTCGGCACCGGCTGGGCGCAGGCCGCCGACCAGGTGTGCACCCTCGCCGAGGGGTATGTGACCGTGCGCGGGGAACGGTCACGTCACTTCGGCGCCGACGGAAAGCCGGACGGCTCACTGTCGTCGGCGACCACGAACCTCGCCAGCGACCTCTACTTCGGCGGTGTCCGGGACACACGCACCGTGGAGAAGCTGCTCAGGCAGCCCGCCCCGGCGGGCCCGAGCGCCACGTCGAAGAAGCTGATGAGCGGCTTCGCGGCGGGCTACAACGCCTGGCTGAAGCAGAACCGCGTCACCGACCCCGCCTGCAAGGGCGCCAAGTGGCTGCGCCCGATCACCGCCCTCGACGTGGCCCGCCAGGGCTTCGCCGTCCAGGTGCTCGGCGGTCAGGGGCGCGGCATCGACGGCATCACCGCCGCGCAGCCGCCCGGCGCCGACGCCCCGGACCGCACGGCCGACCCCGAGCGCACGGCGAAGGCCGCACGCGATCTCTTCTCGGCCGAGGACGCCGTGATGGGCTCCAACGCCGTCGCGTTCAGCGGGAGGACCACCGCGAACGGCAAGGGCCTGCTGCTCGGCAATCCGCACTACCCCTGGCAGGGCGGCCGGCGCTTCTGGCAGTCGCAGCAGACCATCCCCGGCGAGCTGAACGTCTCGGGCGGGTCGCTGCTCGGCACGAGCGTCATCAACATCGGCTTCAACGGCGATGTGGCGTGGAGCCATACGGTGGCGACCGGCGTGACCCTCAATCTGCATCAGCTCACGCTGGATCCCACCGACCCGACCACCTATCTGGTGGACGGCAAGCCGGAGAAGATGACGAAGCGGACGGTCGAGGTGCCGGTCAAGAACGGCGCCCCGGTGACCCGCACCCAGTGGTGGACCCGGTACGGCCCGGTCACCACCGGCCTCGGCGCCCAGCTTCCGCTGCCCTGGTCGGCGAAGACGGCGTACGCCCTGAACGACCCCAACGCCGTGAACCTGCGCGGCACCGACACCGACCTCGGCTTCGGCAAGGCCCGCTCCACCGACGGGGTCCTGAAGGCGCTGCGTGACACGCAGGGCCTGCCCTGGGTGAACACCGTCGCCGCGGACCGCAAGGGCCACTCGCTGCTCAGCCAGTCGCAGGTGCTGCCCCGCATCACCGACGACCTGGCCCAGCGCTGCTCCACGGACCTGGGCAAGGTGACGTATCCGGCGTCGGGTGTGGCCGTGCTCGACGGTTCGCGTGGTGACTGCGCCATCGGCTCGGACAAGGACGCCGTCCAGCCCGGCATCTTCGGCCCGTCGAAGATGCCGACCATCAAGGACGCGCCGTACGCGGAGAATTCCAACGACAGCGCCTGGCTGAGCAACGCCGACCGGCCGATCACGGGCTACGAGCGGGTCTTCGGGACGATCGGCACGCAGCGCTCCATGCGTACGCGCGGCGCCATCGAAGATGTCGCGGCGATGGCTAAGGAAGGCGGCCTGACGGTCGCGGACCTTCAGAAGCAGCAGTTCGCGAACCGTGCCCCCGCGGGCGATCTGGCCGCCGACGACGCGGCGCGCGCGTGTGCGGCGCTGCCGGGCGGCAAGGCAACGGGCAGCGACGGCAAGGTTGTTGACGTGCGCAAGGCGTGCGCCGCCCTCAAGGCGTGGGACCACGACATGGACACGGACAGCAGGGGCGCCCTGCTCTTCGACCGGTTCTGGCGCAAGCTGGTCGCCGCGGTGCCGAACGCGCAGCTGTGGAAGGTGCCGTTCTCGGCCGCTGATCCGGTGCGCACGCCGAACACCCTCGACACGGCCGCGCCGGGCTTCGCGACCGCGCTGGCCGACGCGGTGTCCGAGCTGCGCGGGGCGGGCATCGCGCTCGACGCGCCGCTGGGCAGGAACCAGTTCGTCGTACGCGGCTCGGAGCGGCTGCCGATCCATGGCGGCACGGAGTCGATCGGCGTGTGGAACAAGGTCGAGCCGGTGTGGGACGCGAAGGGCGGCGGCTACACCGAGGTGGCGCACGGTTCGAGCCACATCCAGGCGGTCGGCTGGGACAAGAGCAGTTGCCCGAAGGCGCGCACGCTGCTCACCTACTCGCAGTCGTCGAACCCGAACTCGCCGCACTACCGCGATCAGACGCGGCTGTACGCCGATGAGCGGTGGGTGACGTCGCGGTTCTGCGAGAAGGACATCATGCGGGATCCGAAGCTGAAGGTGGTCAAGGTGCGTGAGCGCCGCTGAGGCCTGGTCCCTGACCGCGCCGAAGCCGGCCGGGTACGTCCTGCGAGGAGCTCCGCGCTCCCTGGGCGGACCCGGCCGGCTCCGTTAGAAAGGTGGGGACGTCTCTCAGGGGAGGATCCATGGTGAAGGCTTCCGCGTTCCTGGACCGCAAGCTGTCCCGGAGGTTCGCGACGTACGACGACGACGGTGACGGGTTCATCGAGCGCGCGGACTTCGAGAGGTCCGTGGCCCGGCTCGGCGAGGCCTTCGGCCACGGCCCCGACTCCAAGCCGGTGGCGCGGCTGCGGGAGCTCTCCCTGGGGCTGTGGGAGCACCTCGCGCTGGTCGCCGACGTGGACAGGGACAGCCGCATCAGTGAGACGGAGTACAAGTCCGCGTTCGCGGCGGGGCTCCTGGAGACTCCCGAGTCCTTCGACGAGGGATACGTGCCGTTCCTCGACGCGATCATGGACATCGCCGACGCGGACGGCGACGGCAGACTGACCCGCGACGAGCAGGTGCGCTGGACCGGGGCCCTGATGAACCTGCCGGAGGCGGACGCGCGCGAGGTCTTCGGACGACTCGACCGCGACGCGGACGGCGCGGTCGAGCGGGACGAGATCCTTGAAGCCATCCGGGAGTTCTACTTCGACGACGACCCGCGTTCGGCCGGGTCCTGGCTCCTCGGCCCGCTCGAAGCCTTCTGACCGATTCACCGCCCGGCCGGTACCGCGGCGTGGTGCCGGCCGGGCGGTGAGCGGCTAGAGCGCCCGCTCCCGCCCTTCCCAGTACGGCTCGCGCAGCCTTCGCTTGTAGAGCTTGCCGTTCGGGTCGCGCGGCATGGTCTCGATGAAGTCGACGCTCTTCGGGCGTTTGTAGCCGGCCAGTTGGCGTTCGCAGTGGTCGAGGATCTCGGCGGCGAGCGCGTCGCCCGCCTCGTGGCCTTCGGCCACCTCCACCACGGCCTTGACCTGCTCGCCCCACTCGTCGTGCGGGATGCCGAAGGCGGCCGCGTCCGCGACGGCAGGGTGCGTGAGCAGCGCGGACTCGATCTCGGCGGGGTAGATGTTGACCCCACCCGAGATGATCATGTCGATCTTGCGGTCGCGGAGGTAGAGATAGCCGTCCTCGTCCAGATAGCCGAGGTCGCCGACGGTGAAGAAGTCGCCGATGCGGTTCTTCTTCGTCTTGGACTCGTCCTTGTGGTACGAGAATCCGCCGGTGCTCATCTTCATGTAGACGGTGCCGAGTTCACCGGGCGGCAGCGGGTTGCCGTCGTCGTCGAAGACGGCGAGTTCGCTGATGGGCCAGGCCTTGCCGACGGTGCCCGGCCGCTTCAGCCAGTCCTGCGCGGTGGCGAACGCGCCGCCGCCCTCGCTGGCCGCGTAGTACTCCTCGACGCACTCGCCCCACCACTCGATCATCGCCCGTTTGACGTGGTCGGGGCAGGGTGCGGCGCCGTGGATGGCGTGCCGCATCGACGACACGTCGTACGCCGCCTTCGTCGCGTCCGGCAGTGCGAGGAGGCGGTGGAACTGGGTGGGCACCATGTGGGTGTGCGTGCAGTTGCAGGTGTCGATGAGACGCAGCATCTCCTCGGGCGTCCACTTGTCCATCAGGACCAGCGGATGGCCGATGTGCAGGGCCGCGCCCGCGAACTGGAGGACCGCGGTGTGGTAGAGCGGCGAGCAGACGAGGTGCACGTTGCCGTCGAAGGGCTTGATGCCGAAGATGCCGAGGAAGCCGCCGAGGTAGGACTCCTCGGGGAGTTTGCCGGACAGGGGGCGCCGGATGCCGCGCGGGCGTCCCGTCGTGCCCGAGGTGTAGTTCATGACCCAGCCGAGGGTGCGGTCCTCGGGCGCCGACTCCGGCTGCCCCGTGAGGAGTTCGGGGTAGGGGCGGAAGCCGGGCACGTCACCGACGGCGTACCGGTGCGTGGCCGGGAGTCTCGCCTCGTCGGCGGCGTCGGTCGCCGCCCGCGCGAACCGCTCGTGCGCGATCAGGACCTTGGCCCCGGAGTCGGCGACGATCCAGGCGATCTCGGGCCCGACCAGGTGGTGGTTGACCGGGACGAGATAGAGACCGGCCTGGGATGCCGCCAGATACGCGGTGAGGAACTCGACGCCGTTGGGCAGCACGACGGCGAAGGCGTCGCCGCGCTCCAGGCCGGCGGCGCGCAGCCCGTGGACGAGTTGGTTGGTCGCCGCGTGCAGGCGCCGTGCGGTCCACTCCTCGCCGTCGGGTGCGGTCAGGACCACGCGGTCCGGGTCCGCCTCGGCCTGCGCCCAGAAGCCGTTGGGGGGCGTGCTGCCCGGCATGCTGCTCATCAGGGCCTCTCCTCCGTCTCGTCGGTCGTCGGTCGTCAGGTGTCAGTCGCGTCCGGCGACGCGGTTCACGCGGTCGATGGCGCGCTCGAACCCGCTGGTCAGGTCGTCGAAAACGGCCTGGACACCGCGTTCGCTGTTCATGCGGCCGACGATCTGCCCGACGGGGGTGCCGAGCAGCGCCTGGACCTCGTACTTCTGGATGCGCGACACCGCCTCGGCGACCAGGAGCCCTTGCAGCGGCATGGGCAGCGTGCCGGGTCCGTCCGGGTCGTCCCAGGCGTCGGTCCACTCGGTGCGCAGCTGCCGCGCGGGCTTGCCCGTCAGGGCGCGTGAGCGGACCGTGTCGCCCGAGCCCGCCGCCAGGAGTTTCTCGGTGAGCGCCCGCGAGTGCATGTCGGCCTCCGTCGTGGTGAGCCAGAGGGAGCCGAGCCACACGCCCTGCGCGCCGAGGGCGAACGCGGCCGCGATCTGGTCCCCGCTGCCGATGCCGCCCGCCGCGAGCACCGGCAGCGGCGCGACGGCCTCGACGGCCTCCGGCGTCAGGACCATGGAGGCGATCTCGCCGGTGTGGCCGCCCGCCTCGTAGCCCTGCGCGACGACGATGTCGATGCCCGCCTCGGCGTGCTTGCGGGCGTGGCGGGCGCTGCCCGCGAGCGCGGCGACGAGTACGTCGTGGTCGTGGGCGCGCTGGATGACATCGGCGGGCGGTGAGCCGAGGGCGTTGGCGAGGAGCTTGATCGGGTAGTCGAAGGCGACGTCGAGCTGATTGCGGGCGACCTGCTCCATCCACCCGGTGATGCGCCAGCCGGACGCCTCTCCCTCGGCCAGTTCGGGTACGCCGTGCTTGGCGAGGGTGTCCTCGACGAACTGGCGGTGGCCTTCGGGGATCATCGCCTCGACGTCGGCCTCGCTCACCCCCTCGACCTTCTTCGCGGGCATCACGACATCGAGTCCGTAGGGCCGGTCGCCGACGTGCTCCTGCATCCAGTCGAGATCCCGGGCCAGCTCGTCGGGCGCCGTGTAGCGGACCGCGCCGAGCACGCCGAATCCGCCCGCCCTGCTGATGGCGGCGGCCACCGCCGGGAAGGGCGTGAAGCCGAAGATGGCGTGCTCGATCCCCAGTTTCCTGCTCAGGTCTGTCTGCATGGGCGCAGGATGCCGCAGCCGCCCGGACGACGGAAGAGAATTTCTGATGCAGTGTCAGATCTTTGACGGGCGCGCGCGGTTGACAGGACCCGGCGCTGACATGAAAGTTTCAGCAGTCTCTTGTGATCCCGAAAGATAATTTCAGCCCGGGAGCGCTCCAGGCGTTCCAGGAGGGGGCACGGTCATGGCCGAGGGCAACGGGGCGGCGTCCGGCAGAGCGGGCGGCGGACTGAGCAGACGCCAACTGGGCGCGCGGGCCGTGGCATTGGGCGGCGCGCTGACACTGGTGCCGTTCCCCGCAGGACCCGCCGCGGCGGCGGGACCCGCGGCCGCGGCCAAGCGTCCGACGCTGCGGCCCGGCTCCCCCGAACGCGCCGGGCTGCTCGCCGGGCACCTGCGGCAACTGGTATCCGACGCCGAGCGGTTCCTCGACCCCTCCCCCAAGCACCCGTGGTACGCGGGCGCCGTCCTGCTCGCGGGCCGCGGCGGCACGGTCGCCCTGCACCAGCCCATCGGCAAGGCGGTGCGCTACTCGGCGTACGACGAGAAGACCGACACCGGCGTCGAGCTGCCGGCCGACCGGCAGATCCCGATGGCCAAGGACACGGTCTTCGACCTCGCCTCCGTCTCCAAGCTGTTCACCTCGCTGCTCGCGGTGCAGCAGATCGAGCGGGGCAAGCTGGAGCTGGAGGCGAAGGTGGCCTCGTACCTCCCCGATTTCGGGGGCGCCGGCAAGCAGGACATCACCGTCCGCCAGCTCCTCACCCACACCTCGGGGTTCCGTTCCTGGATCCCCCTCTTCAAGGAACCCACGCGTGAGGGCCAGTTGCGTCTCATCTGGCAGGAGGCGCCGCTCAACCCGCCGGGCACCAAGTACCTCTACTCGGACCTGAACCTGATCTCGCTCCAGCTGGTCCTCGAAGAGATCACCGGCCGTCGCCTGGACACCCTGCTCCGCGACGAGATCACCGCTCCCCTCGGCATGCACCGCACCCGCTACAACCCGCCCGCGTCCTGGCGGCCGAAGACCGCCGCCACCGAGGACGCCCGCCTGCCCTGGTCGGGCCTCGACCGCGGCATGGTGTGGGGCGAGGTGCACGACGAGAACGCCTTCGGCCTCGGCGGCGTCGCGGGGCACGCGGGGGTCTTCTCCTGCGCCTGGGACCTCGCGATCCTCGGCCGCACGCTGCTCAACGGCGGGGTGTACGGCCGCTCCCGCATCCTCTCGGACGCGTCCGTGAAGCTGATGTTCACCGACTTCAACACGGACTTCCCCGGCGACGAGCACGGCCTGGGCTTCGAGCTCTACCAGCACTGGTACATGGGCGCGATGGCCACGCCGCGCACCGCGGGCCACACCGGGTTCACCGGCACCTCCCTCGTCCTCGACCCGACGACCGACTCCTTCCTCGTCGTTCTCGGCAACTCGGTCCACCCGGTGCGCAGTTGGCGCTCCGGTTCGGCCCCCCGGGTGGCCGCGGCGAACCACATGGCACGCGCCGTCCCGGTGCGTCCCGCGCGCGGGCGCACCGCGTGGTTCTCCGGCATGGCGAACGCGGCGACGGCCACGCTGACCCTGCCGCCCCTCACCCTGACCACGAGCCGGGCGAAGCTGCGGTGCGAGCTGTGGTGGGACACCGAGCCGGGTTCGGACGCACTGCGCCTGGAGGCCTCGCGGGACGAGGGCACGACATGGCAGCCGGTCGCGTTCACCACCGAGCACCGGGGGACGCCCCCTCGACAGCACCCCGACGGCACGGCGTCCGGCTGGTCGGGGCGCGTCTGGCACCGCCTCGCCGCGGACCTCTCGCCGTGGCGGGGCGAGCGGGTCCAGCTGCGCTGGCGGTACGCGACGGACCAGCTGTACGTGGGGCGCGGCGCGTACGCCGACGGGCTGCGGGTCGAGGACGGCGCCCGCACGGTCTTCGACGAGGCACGGCCCGCCGACGCGGCCCGTATCGAGGCCGTGGGATGGGCGCCGTCCGCCGACTGACGACGATCGACGCCGGGGGCGGGCGCTACTCCCCCAGCGCGGCCATCGCCGCATTGTGCCCGGGGATGCCGCTGACTCCGCCGCCGCGCACGGCGCCCGCCCCGCACAGCAGGACGTTCGCGTGCCGTGTCTCCACGCCCCACCGGCCGGTGTCCTCCTGGGCGTAGGGGAAGGCGAGGTCGCGGTGGAAGATGTTGCCGCCGGGCAGGCGCAGGTCGCGTTCCAGGTCCAGCGGGGTCTTGGCCTCGATACAGGGGCGGCCTTCGGCGTCGGTGGCCAGGCAGTCGGCGAGCGGCTCGGCCAGGTGCGCGTCCAACTGCGCCAGGGTCGACTTCAGGAGCTCGGCGCGTACGGCGTCGTTGTCCTGGGCGAAGAGACGGGCGGGGGTGTGCAGCCCGAAGAGGGTGAGGGTCTGGCAGCCGCGCTCCACGAGTTCGGGGGCGAGGATGCTGGGATCGGTCAGGGAGTGGCAGTAGATCTCGGAGGGCAGCGCGGCGGGCAGCTGGCCGGCCGCGGCCTGGGCGTACGCGGCTCCCAACTCGCCGTAGCCCTCCCCGATGTGGAAGGTCCCGGCGAAGGCCTCGTGCGGGTCGACCGATGTGTCGCGCAGCCTCGGCAGCCGTTCGAGCAGCATGTTGACCTTGAGCTGGGCGCCTTCGGCCGGGGCGGGCGGGGCGTCGCCGACGAGGGCGGCGAGCTCCTGCGGTGAGGCGTTGACCAGGACGTGCCGGGCGGCGACGGTGGCCTCGCGCTCGGGGGTGCGGTACGTGACCTCGGCGCTCTGTCCGTCGGACTCGACGCGGGTGACCTCGTGGCCGGTGGCGAACTCGGCGCCCGCCGCGCGGGCCGAGGCGGCGAGGGCCGCGGTGAGGGCGCCCATGCCGCCGACGGGCACGTTCCAGTCGCCGGTGCCGCCGCCGATGACGTGGTAGAGGAAGCAGCGGTTCTGCCGCAGGGACGGGTCGTGGGCGTCGGCGAACGTTCCGATGAGGGCGTCGGTGAGCACCACCCCGCGCACCAGGTCGTCGGCGAAGCGCTCCTCGATGGCGGCGCCGATGGGCTCCTCGAACAGCGCGCGCCAGGCGGTCTCGTCACTGATCCGCTCGCGCAGGGCGTCGCGGGTGGGCAGGGGCTCGGTGAGCGTGGGGAACACCTGCTCGGCGACGTGCCCCGTCATCGCGTAGAACTCCCGCCAGGCCTCGTACTCCCGCGGCCCGCCGGTGAGCCGCTCGAACGCGTCCCGGGTCCGCGCCTCGCCACCGCCCACGAGCAGTCCCGTCGGCGCGCCGTCGCGCTCGGTCGGGGTGTAGGAGGAGACGGTCCGGGTGCGCACCCGGAAGTCCAGGTCCAGGTCCCTGACGATCTTTCGCGGCAGCAGGCTGACCAGGTACGAGTAGCGCGAGAGCCGGGCGTCGACACCGGCGAAGGGGCGGCTGGACACGGCGGCGCCTCCGGTCCCGGAGAGCCGCTCCAGGAGCAGGACGGAGCGTCCGGCGCGGGCGAGATAGGCGGCGGCCACCAGTCCGTTGTGACCACCGCCGACGATGACGGCGTCGTATCGATCGCGAGGAGACATAGCCCTTGGTAACACGTGGAGCGCCCCAAAGGGGCGCGGGGAACTGCGCGACCGGCCACGGCGTGCCGGCGGTCGACCGCGGACCGAAGACGCTGGGCACAACGCGCCCCCGCGCGTCAGTGCCCTCCCGTAGCCCGCCGCTGCCGCAAAGCCGCCACCCGGCGGTACAGCTCCACCGCCTCCGTGCCGCGGCCCAGCTGCTCCAGGCAGTGCGCCTCGTCGTTGCGGCTGGCCAGGGCGTCGGGGTGGTCGGCGCCCAGGACCTGCTCGCGGGCGGCGGCGACCCGGCGGTACTCGGTCAGAGCGTCGGCCCAGCGGCCGAGCCAGCCGAGGCCCACGGCCACCTCGCGGCGGCTCACCAGGGTGTCCGGGTGGTCGCCGCCGAGGACACGTTCGCGGATCGCGCAGACGTCGCGGGCCTCGGCGAGGGCTTCCTCCCAGCGGCCCTGACGGCCGAGGTTGACGCCGAGGCCGTGCCGGGCACGGAGGGTCTCGGGGTCGGAGGGGCCGTTCACCCGGGTGCGGTCGTCGATCAGGTCGCGGTACAGCTCGAGGGCCTCGCCGCTGCGGCCGAGCCTGCCGAGGCTGATGCCCACCTCGTAGCGGGCGGCGAGGGTGTCGGGGTGGTCGGCGCCCAGCGCCCGCACGCGCGCGTCGGCGACCTCGCGGTACGTCTGCAGAGCCTCGGGCCAGCGCCCCAACTGGCCGAGGGCGTAGGCGACTTCGTAACGCGTGACGAGGGTGTCGGGGTGCGTGGCTCCCAGGACGCGCGCCCGTGCCGTCGCCACGTCGCGGGCCAGCTTGTAGGAGTCCTCCAGGCGGCCGAGCCTGCTGAGGTTGTACGCCAGGTTGTGCCGGCAGCGCAGGGTGTCGGGGTGATCGGCGCCCGCGGTCCGCTCCCGGACGGCGAGGACCGACGTGTAGACCTGGTGGGCCTCGAAGTGCCGCCCCAACTGCCCCATGACGTACGCCATTTCCTGCCGCGCGGCCAGCGTGTCCGGGTGCTCGGGGCCCAGCGTGCGCTCCCTGCCCTGGGCGACGCGGCCGTACTCGCGCAGGGCGTCGGCGGCCCGGCCGGTGCGGCTGAGCGTGAAGCCCACCTCGTACCGGCTGGCGAGCGTGTCCGGGTGGTCGGGGCCAAGGGCGTGCTCCCGCTCGGCGGCCACCGCGCGGTGCACCTCGCCCGCCTCCGCCCAGCGGCCGAGACGCCCGAGGCTCAGGCCGGCGTTGTGCCGGCTGACGAGGGTGGCGACCACCTCGGGTGACGGGGTGGGCCGCTCGGGCCGGCGCGGGGCGGCGGCGCGGCGCGCGTCGGCGCGCGGTATCCACTCGCCGGTCAGGCCCGCCGCCGCGTCGGGCGGCGTCGTGCGCAGCTCGGAGGCGCCGTTGGCCTTGTGCCCGGTGGTCATGCCGCGGGTCCACGAGGGCAGCCGGGGCTCGCGCGAGGGCGGCTGCTCCGGGCGGCGCACGGGCGGGGTGACGACGGTCGGGACGTACGAGGGGACCGTGCGGCCGGTGACGATGCGGCGTCCCAGTTCGCGTGCGTCGCTGGGGCGCTCGTCCGGTTCCTTGGCGAGCAGGTCGAGGACGATCTTCTCGAAGTATTCGGGCAGCTCGTCGCGGTGCCTGCGCGGCGGCTCGGGCGGCGTGTCACGGTGGCCGACGAGCACCGCCCAGGCGTCCTCCAGGTCGAACGGCGGCGCCCCGGTGGCGATCTCGTAGAGCACGCACCCGAAGGAGTAGAGGTCGCTGCGCTGGTCGACCTGGGCGCCGCTGATCTGCTCGGGCGACATGTAGTGCGGCGTGCCCATCGCGATGCCCGTGCCGGTCAGGCGCGAGGTGAAGCCGATGTCGTGGCCGAGTCTGGCGATCCCGAAGTCGCAGATCTTCACCGTGCCGTCCGTGAGCCGCATGATGTTCGCGGGCTTCAGGTCGCGGTGCACGATGCCCTGCTCATGGGTGTACGCGAGCGCGGCGGAGACCTGGTCGGCGATCTCCACGACGTCCGCGACGGGCAGCGGGTGCTGTTTGTTGTCTTCGAGGAGCTGGCTGAGGTTGCGTCCTTCGAGGAGCTCCATGACGAGATACAGGACGCCGTCGTGCTCCCCGAAGTCGTGGACGACGGTGACGCCGCGGTGCTGGAGCGCCGCCGCGACCCGCGCCTCGCGCCGGAAGCGCTCCCGCAGCACGCGCGTGAAGGACTGGTCGTGCTGGGGCCCCATCGGCTTGAGGCACTTCACGGCGACCCTGCGCCCGAGTGACTCGTCGCGGGCACGCCACACCTCGCCCATGCCGCCGCGCCCGATCAGGTCCAGTAGCCGGTACCGGCCCTGGATCAGCCTGGTGTCCGCCATCTCCGTCCGTCGCCCCCGTTGCCTCGCGTCGCCCTCCCCGGCTCGTCCAGTATGGCTGTCCGACTGTCGAGTTTGTACGGGGCAGGCCGGGCGCCGGGCCCGAGCCTGGCCATGGCCCGCAGAATGTGCTTCGGGGGAAGTTGCCAGCGTAGACGTGCGGGAACGGTGCGCAGGATGGTGCCGGTGGTGCCCAGCCGGCGGGTCACGGTGGCGGGCGGCGGGGCCGTCCTGCCGTACAGCTCGTGGGCGTACGGCGGCAACGAGGCGTACGCGAGGTTCGCCACGCGCCGCCACAGCAGGGCGCGCGCCGGGATCAACAGGGGGTGGGTCGGCGGCCGTTGCAGGAAGTCGTCGACGTCGCGCGCCTCGGGTCCGGCGGCCAGTTCGGGCCGCACCCGCTCGAAGTAGGCGGCGAGCTCGGCGGTCGACGCCGGGACGCCGTCGGGGTCGAGGCCGACGAGCCGGGCGCTCTCGCGTTGTTCGGCGACATACCGGTCGGCGAGTTCGCCGGTGAGACGGAATCCCGACCGGCGCGCGACGTGCAGATAGGAGTCGATCTCGGCGCAGTGCACCCACAGGAGCAGCTCGGGCTCGTCGACGCCGTAATGCTCCCCCGTGTCGGGATCGGTGGCTTTTATCATCGTGTGGATCTTCCGCACGCGCGCGCCCGCGTGCTCGGCGACCTCGGTGGTGCCGTACGAGATGGTTCCCACGAAGTTGGCGGTCCGCATGAGGCGGCCCCAGGCGTCCTTGCGGAAGTCGGAGTTCTGCATGACGCCGCGGACCGCGCGGGGGTGCAGCGCCTGCAGATACAGGGCGCGGATGCCGGCGACCCACATCATCGGGTCGCCGTGCATCTGCCAGGTCACGGACGAGGGCCCGAAGAGCCCCGGGTCCGGCGCCGCCGGGCGCCCCGCCGATGAGGATGCCTCGCGCATACAACCACCTCCTGGCCGCAGGCTACGCCTCCGGGGCCGGCCTCAACCCGCCTTGAACACCTCGGGGTTGGCGCAGTGCTCCAGCGGCTCTCCGCGCAGGAAGCGGGCCGCGTCGGCCGCCACGATGTCCGCGGCCTTGTGCGCGACCTGCCTGCTGCCGCCCGCGATGTGCGGGGTGAGGACCACACCGGGGACGGTGAGCAGCCGGGAGTCGGCGGGCAGGGGCTCCTCGGGGAAGACGTCGAAGCCCGCGCCGGAGAGGTGACCGGACTCCAACGCGTCGCAAGCCGCCTCGTAGTCGAGCAGTGCGCCTCGGGCGCAGTTGACCAGGACCGATCCGCGGGGCATCGCGGCGATCTGCGCGCGGCCGATCATGCCCTTGGTCTCGTCGGTGACCCGGGCGTGCAGGGAGACGACGCGCGAGCGGCGCAGCAGTTCGTCCAGGGAGACAAGCCGGGCGACGCCGGCCAGCGCTTCGGGCCGTACGTACGGGTCGTGCACCAGCACCTCGGCGCCCATGGCACGCAGGACGGGGGCGACCCGGCTGCCGATGGCGCCGTAGCCGATCAGGCCGACGGTCGCGCCGTCGATCTCGATGCCGCAGTTGTCGTAGTCGTAGTAGTCGCCGCGCCAGGTGCCCGCGCGCAGGTCGGTGTGGGTGTCGCCGACGCCGCGGGCGGCGGCGAGCAGGAGGGTGAGGGTGTGTTCCGCGGTGGCGGTGGCGTTGCGGCCGGGGGCGTGGCAGACGGCCACGCCGTGCCGGGTGGCGGCTTCGAGGTTGGCGTTGACCGGGCCGCCGCGGCTGGTGCAGAACAGCTTCAGGTCGGGGCAGGCGGCGAGGATGCGTTCGGTGAGCGGGCCGTGCTCGGTGAGGCAGATCCGCACGCCCTGGAGTGCCTCGATCATCTCGTCCTCGCTGCCGGATGCCTCGATGACCTCGCCGACGGGCCCGAACGGCGTGTGCGGCCACGGGAACTGGAGCTCGCGGATGTCCAGCGGCAGCTCTCCGACGGCGGCGCGCAGGGCTTTGGTGAACAGGCTCGGGCGGATGAAGTGGTTGCCGGCGGCGAGGACGGTGGTGCTCATGGCTGGTGTCTCCTGAAAAGCGGTGCGGACGATGCTGGCCGGGGGGCGGGTCAGTGGAGCGCCGGGGTGTTGAGACGCAGCAGCGCCGTCCGGCCGTCCTCCACGCGGATCTCCGTGAGGGCGCCGTTGAGCAGCTGGGGGAAGACCCGGCGGTAGTCGGAGAGGGGGATGCCGAGGAGGTGGCAGAGCAGGACCCGGACGAGGGTGGAGTGTGCGACGAGGAGGACCCGGCCGTGCGGCTGTTCGCGGGCGATGTCGGCCAGGCAGTCCGCGGCGCGCGCGGCGGCCTTGCGCGGGTCCTCGCCGCCGGGCAGATGGTGCTCCACCGGGTCGTCGAGGAAGGCCGCGAGCTGTTCGGGGAAGCGCAGGCGCATCTCGTCCCTGGTCAGGCCGTCGCCCTGACCGAAGTCGAGTTCGCAGAGCCGCTCGTCGACGCGCGGGGTGAGGCCGCAGGCTTCGGCGGCGGGGGCGGCGGTGAGCCGGGCGCGGGAGAGCGGGGAGCTCCAGACGGCCGTGAGCCCTGCGGTGGTGGCCCACTCGGCGAGCACCGCGGCCTGCTCGCGTCCGTGCTCGGTGAGGGGTACGTCGGTGCGTCCCGCGTAGCGGTTCTCCGCGTGCCAGACGGTTTCGCCGTGGCGTACGAGGATGAAGTCGGTCACTGCGCTGCCCTCCTGCGGGCGTGGTCGGCCACGGTCTGGTCGAGCCAGCCGCGGCGGGTGAGTTCGTCGATGAAGCGGAGGTATACGGGGAGGTGGCGGGCGGTGCGGGCCGGCGAGGGGTGGATCCGCGCGCCGATGCGGACCATGGCCGCGGCCGCCTCCTGGAGGCTCGCACCGGATGAGGTGGCGGCGAGCACCGCCATGCCGATGGCGCCCTCGGCCTGTTCCGGCAGAAGGACGGGACGTCCGATGACCTCGGCGCGCAGCCTGCACCAGTAGCGGTTGCGGGCGCCGCCACCGGTGAGGGTGAGGGGGCCGTCGACCGGGGCGCCGAGGTGATCGAGGTAGTCGAGGCAGAGCCGCTCGAGGCAGGCGACGCCGAGCAGTTGGGCGTGGAACTCGGCGGCGCGGGTGGGGACTTCTCCGAGGGTGAAGGGGGTGGCCTCCGGTGCGCGGAAGGGGAAGCGCTCGCCGGTGGAGACCAAGGGGTAGGACACCGCGTCCGAATCGAGCGCGGCGGCCTGTGCGGTCAGCGCGTCCAGGTCCTCGCCGTGGAAGTCCCGGGAGATGACACCCGCGCCGCTGCTGGACGCACCGCCCGGCAGCCAGTTGTCGCCGGGGCCGCGGTGGCAGTACACGACGCCCGCCGGGTCACGGACCAGATGCGGGCTGCTGCCCTTGAGGACGAGGGTGGTGCCGAGCACCGAGTTCCAGGCGCCGGGCTGCAGGGCTCCGGCGCCGATCTGAGCGGCGCAGCCGTCGGTCATCCCGGCGACGAGGGTGGTGCCCTCGGGGATGCCGGTGGCTCGTGCGGCGGCGGCGCACACGGTGCCGAGCACGCTGCCGGGTCGCACGACGTCGGGCAACAGGCCTTCGGGTACGCCGAGTTCGGCCATGGCCTTGTCCGGCCAGCACTCCTCGACCAGGTGGTATCCGGTCTTGAGGGCATGGCTCGCGTCGGCGGCGACCTGCTGTCCGGCCAGCCGCCAGGTGATCAGGTCGACCTGGTGCAGGAGGCGGACACCCGCGCTTGACGCGGCGGGCTCGTGCTCCAGGAGCCAGCGCAGTTTGGGCAGCGCCCAGGACGGCTGCATGCTGCGGTAGCCGAGCTCACGCCAGACCTCCGCGCCCACCGCGTTGACGGTCACCGCCTGGTCGGCGGCGCGCCCGTCGTCGTACATCAGGCCCGGCGTGAGCGGGCGTCCCTCGGTGTCGGCGAGCAGGATCGTGCCGGAGGTCCCGTCGATCGCGAGTCCTCGGATGCGCGTCGCGTCGAGTCCCGCCAGGGCCTCGCGGCAGGCGCCGGACAACGCGGTCCACCACTGTTCGGGGTCCTGCTCGTGGCGTACGCCGTCGCGGCTGCCGGTCAAGGGCCGGGAGGCGGCGGCGATGAGCTGCCCGGTGCCGTCGACGGCGACACAGCGGGCGCTCTGGGTGCCGAGGTCGAGGCCGAGCCAGATGCCGTCGAGGAGCCGGGCGGTGGAGGGGGTCTCAGACATGTGTGCCTCCCGTGGCACGGTGGTCGGTGTCGCCGTCGTGCGGGGTCACGTCACGCTCGGCCGCGCCGCTCTTCCGCCAGACCGCGCGGCCGTTCCAGCCGGCCTCGCGGGCGATGGTCCGCCGGTCGATGAAGTCGTCGTACAGGGCGGCGTAGAACTGTGAGCGTTCCGGGTCGGGCTCCCAACTGCTCTGCATCCGTACGTACTTGGCTGCTGCGGTGTGCATGCTGCTCTCCGCGCCGGAGCGGACGAGGCCGGTGAGGAAGGCCCCCTTGGCGCCCAGTTCGGTGTCGCCGGAGCGGGCGGTCGGCACGCCCGTCGCGTCGGCGATCAGGGCGCACCACGCGTCGCTGTTGGCGCCGCCGCCGCACAGCCTCAGTTCGCTGACGTCCGTACGGGCGGCGGCCAGCGAGTCGCGCAGGACCAGCGAGAGGCCGTCGAAGACGGCGCGGGCCAGGTCGGCGCGCGTGTGCTCGAGGGACAGCCCCCAGAAGGAGCCGCGGGCGTGCGGGTCGAGGAACGGCGCGCGTTCGCCCGCCGGGGAGAGGTAGGGGAGGAACAGCAACCCGCGGGCGCCCGGCTCCGATGCGAAGGCCAGGCGCGCCAGCTCCGGCGGGCCCGGCAGCCCCAGGGTCCTGGCCGCCCAGCCGAGCACCTCGGCGCCGTTGAGGGTCGGGAAGGCCCGCAGCACGCGCTCGCGGCCGCGGTAGGCGATGTTGATGCCGGAGGGTTCGCCGCTGGTGTCCACGTCCGTGCGGACGATCTCCGTGCACAGGGTGGTGCCGAGGATGCTGCACGCCTGCCCGGGGTTGACCACGCCGACGCCGCGGGCGGTGGCCGCGATGTCGTACGGGGACATCACGACCGGAAGCCCCGCGGGGAGCCCCAGTTGGCCCGCCGCGTCGCCGGTGATCTCGGCGATGCGCTCCGACTCGCCGAGGACGGTCGGCAGGAGCCGGTGGTAGTCGCTCAGGCCGAACAGGTCGAGGATCTGCGGGTCGTAGTCCCCGGTGGAGTGGTCCAGGAACGGGGCGGAGGCGTCGGACTCGTCGCAGGCGCGCACTCCGGTGAGGCGCAGGAAGAGCCAGCCCGCGGCGGTGAGCGAGGTGCGGGAGCGCGCGAGGCGGTCCGGGTCGTGCAGCGCGAGCCAGCTGAAGAGGGCGTTGGGCATGCCGGCGCAGGTCAGCGAGCCGTTGCGGCGGAAGGCCGCTTCGAGGACGCCCGCGCGCTGCCAGGCGGTGAGCAGGTCACCGGCCCGGCCGTCGGACCACAGGATCGCGGGCCCCGTCGGGCGGCCGTCCTCGTCGACGAGCCAGGCTCCGTCGCCCTGGGCGGTGAAGGACACCAGCCAGACGGGATCGGCGAGCCCGGACAGCACACTACGGACGGTGTGGACGACGGCGTTCCAGACGGCGTCCATGTCCTGCTCCGCCCAGCCGGGGTGGGGCCGGAGCACTTCGGTGGCGAGCCGGGAGACCGCGATCTCCTTGCCCTGGTCGTCGAAGACGACCGACTTGATCACCGTGGTGCCGACGTCGATGGTCAGTACGGACATCAGTCGAGTCCTTTCACGCCGGGGCCGAGGCGGTGGCGGGCGCGGTGTCCGAGGCGGCGGTCGCCGTGCCCGGCGCGTCACCGGCCGGTTTCGCCGCACCCGCGTCGTCCGGCAGCTTCAGGAAGAGGGCGAGCACGGCGCTCACCGCATGCATCCCCGCGAGAATCCAGACCACCCCCGTGACGCCGAGTGGCCCGACGAAGACGGTGACGACCGCGGGGCCGACGAAGGTGCTGGCGCCCGCGCCCAGGTTGAGCGCGGCCAGCGCCTGCCCCTTGTGCCGCGGCTCCAGCGAGGGCACCAGCGCCGAAAGGGGTACATATCCGGCCAGCGTAGCGCCGTAGAGCGCGGCGGCGGCCAGCGCCAGCGGGAAGTTGTCGCCGGCCGCGTTCGGGACGTAGAAGAGCAGCAGCGTACTGACCGTGCAGCCCGCGCCGCCGAACCAGGCGATGGTCCTGCGCCACCCGACGCGGTCACCCACCACCCCGAACAGCAGGTTGGCGAAGATGTTGGTCGCGAACATGGCGCTGAGCAGATGCAGCCACTCGGTGAGGCTGAAGCCGACGGTCTTCGTGAAGTGGATCGGCATGATCACGAAGAAGCCGAACTGGGATGCCGTGTTGATGACCCGGGCCAGCGATCCCGCGCCGACCCGCGGGTTGCGCCACAGGACCGTGACGCTGCCGACGAGGGTGGCGAGCGGCCCTTCACCCTCGCCGCGCGGCCGCTTCGCGCCCCGGTCGTCGCGGACGAGGAGCAGCGCGATGAGTCCGCCCGCCGCCACCAGGGCCAGGGCGGACCACAGCGTGGCGTACGCGCCGATCTGCGGGATGAGTCCGCTGGCGACCAGGGAACCCAGGGTGGGCAGACCGCCGGTGAAGGCGAACCAGAACCAGCCCATGGCCGTGCCGAGCCGGGCGCGTGGCGCCACCGAGGCGATCCAGACGAGGAACCCGTAGGCGAACAGCGGATAGCCGAGGCCGCGCAGGCCGTAGCCGAGCATCATCAGCGGATAGCTGGTCATGGGGATGGCCAGGACGAGGAAGAGCAGCTGGAAGACGCCCCAGATGCCAAGGCCGGTCCACATGACGCGGCGCGGGCCCCAGAGATCGGACAGCACCCCGGAAAGCCAGGCGGCGACGGCCGCGGCGCCTCCGTAGACGGTGAACAGGAGCGCGACCCGGGGCTGCGGGATGCCCTCGTCGATCAGGTACGGCGAGAGATAGCCGGACTCGACGCCGTCTCCGATCATGAAGAGGAGCAGCCCGAGGTAGCCCCAGGCGAGGGTCGGCGGAATGCCCAGGCGTGTGATCAGCGAACGCGGAGGAGGTGACGGGGGCGTCGTCATCGACTCTCCCCTTTCTGCGGCGGTGGCAGGAGGGACGGACGAGCTGATGGAACAGTCGGCCGGAAAGGCGAGTCAATGGCGGCCGGAATCTTACCGCCGGGGCGTCGACCTGCCGTGTTGTGTCGTACCGGAGCCGCGCCCGGACGCCGCTCTCCTCGATGGCGGTGCGTTAAGTTCGTGCGAACATAACGCGGCGAGATCACACACGCGCCCCTCGTCACGACGGGTGCGGACACCGGAGGGAGCGCCGCGATGGACCGGGTCGAGGCACAGGAGGAGCGGCGACGGCGGATGCGTGAGGCCGTCATCGGCCGCGGTTTCGTGCGCACCGCGGATCTCGCCGAGGAGTTCGGCATCAGCCTGATGACCGCGCACCGCGACCTGGACGCCCTTCAGGCGCAGGGCTGGTTGCGCAAGGTGCGCGGTGGTGCGACCGGGCTGCCGTCGGCCCAGTTCCACGGCAGTGTCGCGGAGCGCATGGCCACCATGGCGCAGACCAAACAACTCCTGGCGCGGGCCGCGGCGACCCTCCTGGTGCCGGGCCAGACGGTGCTGCTCGACGACAGCACGACGTGTCTGCTCCTCGCGCACCAGGTCACCGAGCACACTCCGCTGACCGTCCTCACCAACTCGCTTCCGGCGATCACCACGCTCGCGAAGGAACCCGGCATCTCGCTGATCACGCTGGGCGGCGCGTACTTCCCCGCGTACGACGCGTTCATGGGCCTGCACACCGCGGACGCGGTCCGTGCCTTTCGCGCCGATGTCCTCTTCATGTCCACGACGGCGGTCACCAACGGCCGCTGCTACCACACCTCGCCGGAGACGGTGCTGGTCAAGCGGGCGATGATGGAGTGCGCCGCACGGCGGGTGCTCGTCGCGGACCACACCAAATTCACCAAGGACGGTCTGTACGCGCTCGCGCCGCTGACCGACTTCGATCTGCTGATCGTGGACGACGGCCTGGCGGCGGAGCAGGTACGGGCGGTGCGCGCTGCCGGGACCGAGGTGATGGTGGTGCCGACCCGCGACCAGTGAGGCCTCAACTCCCCTGTGCGCGCGGCCGATCCGAGGTCAGGTAGGAGATGACCATGTCCCCCAGCATCGTCCGGTAGTGCGCGCGGCGCGAGGCCTCGGTGAGGTCGCGACCGAACAGCGTGCGGAAGGTGTGCCGGTTGGAGACACGGAAGAAGCAGAACGAACTGATCATCGCGTGCAGGTCGACGGCGTCCACCTCGGCGCTGAACACGCCCTGCTCGCGCCCGGTTTCGAGGATCGAGGCGATGACGTCGATCGCCGGAGAGCTGAGGGAGCCGAGACTGGGCGAGGCGCCGATGTGCTTGGCCTCGTGGATGTTCTCGATGCTGACGAGGCGGATGAAGTCCGGGTGTGCCTCGTGGTGGTCGAAGGTGAGCTCGGCCAGGCGGCGGATCGCGGACACCGGATCCAGGTGCCCGACGTCGAGCTGCTGCTCCTCGTGCCGGATGACCTTGTACGCCCGCTCCAGGACCGCGGTGAACAGCTGGTCCTTGCTGCCGAAGTAGTAGTAGATCATCCGCTTCGTGGTCCGCATGCGGGCGGCGATCTCGTCCACCCTGGCCCCCGCGTAGCCCATGCGGGCGAACTCCTCGGTGGCCACGTCCAGGATCTCCCCCTGCGTACGGGCCGCGTCCCGGGTGCGTTTGACGGGCGGGGGCGACGGGGGGACGGCGGCGGCCATGCGGCTCCTCAGGGCGGACTCATCGGCGCCGGTCAGTCTAATGCTGGTGCAGATACTGGGCCGCGAGACGGACGGCCGCGTTCTGGGCCCCGTAGCCGCGGTAGCCGCCCGTGCGCTGCACCAGCTCGAAGAAGACCCGCCCGACCGTGGCGGTGTAGCAGTGCAGGAACTCCCCGTTCTCGTCACGGTCGTAGAGGATGCCCAGTTCCGCGAGGGTGGCCAGGAACCCTGGCTCCAGGTCGTGACGGGCGGCGAGGTCGTCGTAGTAGTTGGCGGGGATGGGGAGCAGGCTCGCGCCGGACGCGTGGACGCGCCGGGCGGCGCGGACGATGTCATCGGTGGCCAGGGCGATGTGCTGCAGGCGGCCGCCCTCGGCGTCCGGTGCCGGCGCGACGTTGAGGACGATGCGGACACCGCCGTCGGGGGACGCGACGGCCCGGCTGCGCACGAGCCCGTAGGGGTCGGCCAGATCGAGGCTGTCGTCCGCCTCCAGGCCCAGCACCCCCCGGTGGAAGAGCGATGCCTCGTCGAACTGGTGCCAGGGCTGGGTGAGGGCGATGTGGTCGATGCGCCGGACGGCCCCGGCCTGTTCACCTGCCCCCTCCCCCGGCAGCGCGCGCGACGCGACGCCGGTGAAGTCACCGGTCCAACTCGGGTGGTCGGACTGCTCCGTGCGGCAGAAGAAGAACTCCGTGCCGTCGGGTGCGGCGACCGCGTCGAGCGGTGCGTCCCGTGGCGCCCTGCGCCTCGGGACGACGGGGGCGAGCACTTCCTCGGCACGCCGTGCGGCCCGGCCGGGGTCGGGGGTCTCCACGCCGACGGCGGTCAGCGCGGGGTCCTGACGGCGGCCGCTGACACCGGTGTTGAGCAGGATGCGGGCCTCACCCTGTTCCCACAGTTCGACCGGTTTCCAGTGGTGCCGTGCGGTGTGGGCGAAGCCGAGCGCCTCGAGGACTCCGCGCAGCGGTTCGGTGTCGGCCGCGGTCAGCTCGGCGAAGGCGAAGCCGGAGGGGACGGCCGCGGTGGGGAGCGCGGACAGACCTGCCTGCTCCTCCAGAAGGAGCAGCGAGCGCAGCGCGTCGACAGCGGTGGAGGCGGCCCCCGCCTGCCGGAAGACGTCGTTGAACACCTCGAGCGACAGGGGCCCTTGATATCCGGCGCGCACGGCGGCGGACACCAGGGCGGCGACGTCGAAGCCGCCCTGGCCGGGGAAGCAGCGGTAGTGCCTGCTCCACTGGAGGACGTCCATCGCCATCAGGGGCGCGTCCGCGAGCTGCAGGAAGAAGATCTTCTCGCCGGGGAGGTCCGCGATGCCCTTGGGGTCGGAGCCGCGGGAGAGGATGTGGAAGCTGTCGAGGCAGGTGCCCAGAGCCGGGTGATCCGCCTGTTCGACGATGCGCCAGGCGTGGTCGTACGTGCTGACGTGCCGGCCCCAGGCCAGGGCCTCGTAGGCGATGCGGATGCCGTGGGCCGCCGCTCGGTCGGCGAGGAGCCGCAGTTGCTCGGCGGCGAGCGCGTCGTCGTCGACGGACTCGGGGGCGACGCTCGAGCAGACGAGGAGCAGGTCGGCGCCGAGGCGCTCCATGACCTCGAACTTGCGCTCCGCGCGCCGCAGATTGCGGGCGAGCAGGTCGGCGGGGACGGCCTCGAAGTCGCGGAACGGCTGGTAGAGGTCGATGCCCAGGCCGAGGTCCGCACAGCGCAGCCGTACGTCCTCGGGACTGAGGGGGGCGCCGAGCAGGTCGTTCTCGAAGATCTCCACGCCGTCGAATCCGGCGGTGGCGATGGCGGTGAGCTTCTCGGAGAGCGGGCCGCTGAGCGAGACGGTGGCGATCGATGTACGCATGGGGTCTCCTGTCAGGCCGGGAAGGCGGCCAGATCGCCGAGGTCGGCGAGCATCGGTCCGGTGTGCGGTTCGAGCCCGGTGAAGAGCCGGAAGGCGTCGGCGGCCTGGAACACGGCCATGCCGCCGCCGTCGAGGGTGCGGCAGCCGATCGCGCGGGCCTCGCGCAACAGCTCGGTCTCCAGCGGCCGGTAGACGACTTCGGCCACCCAGAGGCCGGGCCTGAGCAGTGCGGCCGGCAGGGGCAGGCCCGGGTGCGCGACCATGCCGGTCGGGGTGGCGTGCACGAGCCCGTCCGCGGCGGCGAGGCGCTCGGCCGTCGCCGCGGCGGGCGCGGACGCCGCACGGCCGGGGCCGAAGCGTGAGGTCAGCGCGGTGGCGAGGGCGGCGGAGCGGGCCGGGTCGGTGTCGATGAGGGTGACCCGGTCGACGCCGAGGTTCAGCAGGGCGTGCGCCACCGCGGCGCCCGCGCCTCCCGCGCCGAGCTGTACGACGTCACCGGTCGGCGCGTCGGCCAGGCCGCGGGCGAAGGACTGGGCGAAGCCGGTGGCATCGGTGTTGTGCCCGATGGCGCGACCGCCCCTGAAGACAACGGTGTTGACGGCGCCGAGCTCGGCGGCGTCGGGGGCGAGCTCGTCCAGGTGCTCGATGACCAGTTGCTTGCAGGGGTGGGTGATGTTCAGGCCGTCGAAGCCGAGGAGCCGGGCGGCACGCACCAGCTCCCCGACGGCCTCGGGCGCGACGCCCAGCACATCGATGTCGAGGGTGCGGTACACGAGGCGGACACCGTGCCGGTCCGCCTCGCGTTCGTGCAGGGCCGGGCTCAGGGAGGGGCCGATTCCGGAGCCGATCAGGCCGGTGAGGTACGAGGTCATCGATGCTTCCTGTAAGTCGTCTTGGCACGGTCGTTCACGAGGGCGCGGTGGAGGCTCGGCCGGTTCAGAGGGCGGCGGCCTCGGGTGTCGCCGTCGGCACCTTCGCGTCCCCGGCGCGCAGCCCCAGTTCGGCGGTGGGCACGCGGTGCGTCTCGCGCCCGGTGGCCACGGCGATCGCGCAGATCGCGCAGAAGGCGGCGGTGAAGATCGCGACGCCGACCCAGCCGTCTCCGTCGGGGCCGTCGATCTGGGCCGCGAAGGTCACCGCGAATCCGGCGATGGCGAAGCCGATCTGGGTGCCGATGGCCATGCCGGAGAGGCGGACCCTGGCGGGGAACATCTCGCCGTAGAACGAGGGCCAGATGCCGTTGGCCGCGCTGTAGACGACGCCGAAGAGGAGCACGCCGGTCACGAAGACCAGGGGATAGTCGCCGGTGGAGATCGCCCACAGGTAGACGAAGATCATCACTCCGCTGCCGATCGCTCCGACGAGGAAGACGGGCTTGCGGCCGATCCGGTCCGAGAGCCTGGCCCAGAGGGGGATGGCGAGCAGGGCCACGGCGTTGGCGCTGCCCGCGACCCAGAGCATGCCCGTCTTGTCGAGGCCGACGGCGTCGCTCGTGGCGAAGGAGAGGGCCCAGACGGAGAAGATCGTGCTGACCGTCGCGATCAGCGCGGCGGCGACCACCCGCAGCACGTCGGCCCAGTGGTTTTTGAGCAGATCCGCCAGCGGCATCTTGGCCACCTCCTGGTCGGCGGAGACCTGCTGGAAGACGGGGGTCTCGTCGAGGGTGCGGCGGATGACGTATCCGGCCACGGCGACCAGGGCGCTCAGCAGGAACGGGATGCGCCAGCCCCAGCTGTAGAGCTGCTCGTCGGGCAGCGCGGCGACCGGCAGGAAGACCAGGGTCGCCAGGAGCTGACCGGCCTGGGTGCCGTTGAGGGTGAAGCTCGTGTAGTAGCCGCGCCGGCCTTCCGGCGCGTGCTCCAGCGTCATCGCGTTGGCGCTGGCCTGCTCGCCGGCCGCGGACAGGCCCTGGAACACCCGCATCAGGACGAGGAGCACCGGGGCGATGGTGCCGACCTGGGCGTACGTGGGCAGGCAGCCGATGAGGAAGGTGGAGAGGCCCATCAGGATCAGCGTCCAGACCATGATCTTCCGGCGGCCGAGCCGGTCGCCGAAGTGGCCGAGCACGAGGGCTCCGAGCGGGCGGGCCGCGTACGCGACGCCGAAGGTGGCCAGGGAGATCAGGGTGGCGGTGGCCGGGTCGTCCGGGTCGAAGAAGACCTTGGGGAAGACGAGGGCGGCGGCACTGCCGTAGATGAAGAAGTCGTAGTACTCCAGCGCACTGCCGATCCAGGCGGCGAAGGCGGCCTTGCGTGGCCTGCCCTGGGGCGGCGCGGCCGGTGGCTGATCGGCCTGCGGGTGAGCGGACACGTGAACTCCTCGGGGAGAGCGGCCTGGCCATGAAGGGGGACGCAGGCTGCGAGGGCGACGAGGGGATGTAGTTAACGCACTAGATAGTTAATTAACTCGGGTGAGATGCTCGCCCGCTCCTCGGGTCGTGTCAATACGTCTGGCGTGAACGGAGGCCGGCACGCCTGAACCCGGATCGGTGAGCTTCGCCGGATCGGCTCACCCGCGCTATCACCGTGCCGTACGCTGCGGCGCTAGGCCGAAATGACGAAAATGGGGAGCTGTCACGTGGCTGAACAGGGCAGTGCGGTCGAGCTGGTGGGGTTGCTGTCGGCCAAGGACCGGGATCTGGCCGGCGAGTGGGTTCAGCAGGTGTCGGGCATGCTGAAAGGCCGTGTGAGCATCGCCGAACTGAGCCGTGAACTGAACGAGTTGCACGAAGCTCTGGTGGAGGCACTCGGCCAGGGCGCGAGCGATGTACACGGCGAACAGATGTCGGAAGTGCGCGCCCTCCTGATGGAGTTGTCGCGGAACAGGGCCCGGCAGGGTTTCTCGCCCACGGAGACAGCGGTGAGCGTCTTCGCACTGAAGCAGGTCCTCGAACCCGTGCTCCAGGACGGCTCCGTCGAGGAGATCCGCGCCTTCGGCCGTCTCAGTCGCGTGCTGGACAGCCTTGGCCTGTTCACGATCGAGACGTACACCCGGACCCGAGAGGAACTCATCTCCGCGCAGTCCGAGCAACTCATGGAGCTGTCCACGCCCGTAGTGCGGCTGTGGGACGGCGTCATCGCCGTGCCGCTGGTGGGCACGCTGGACTCCGCACGGACCCAGGTCGTCATGGAGAAACTGCTCCAGGCGCTGGTGGACACCGGTTCCGAGCAGGCCATCATCGACATCACCGGCGTACCCGCGGTGGACACGCAGGTGGCACAGCATCTGCTGAAGACCATCGTCGCGGCCCGCCTCATGGGCGCCGAATGCACCATCTCCGGCATCCGCCCGCAGATCGCGCAGACGATCGTGGCCCTGGGCATCGAGTTCGACGGCATCGTCACCAAGGCGAGCCTCGCGGACGCGCTCAAGCTGGCCCTGAAGAGGTCGGGCGTCGAGCTGGTCCCCCGCAAGGCCGCGCAGCTGTGACCGAACGGGTACCGATCCTGCGGATCGGCGACGTGCTCGTGGTGTCCATCCAGTTCGACCTGGAGGACCAGACCGTGCTGCAGTTGCAGGAGGATCTGGCCGAGCAGATCGTGAACCGCTCCGCTCAGGGCGTCATCATCGACATCACCGCACTGGAGATCGTCGACTCCTTCGTCGGGCGCATGCTGGCGACGATCGCGGACATCTCCCGCATGCTCGACGCCCGGACCGTGGTGGTCGGGATGCGTCCCGCCGTCGCCATCACGCTCGTCGAACTCGGACTCTCACTCGGCGGAGTGAGCACGGCACTCGACCTCGAGAAAGGCCTGGCGCGGCTGCGGCGCTCCTCCTCTGCGGACGAAGCGTGACAGCGCCCTGGCTGCCTGACGAGGCGCCGCAGGTCTACCCCATCACGCACAACAGGGACGTGGTGGGCATCAGACAGAGCGTCCGCGTCCTGGCACAGCGGTGCCGCCTCTCGCTCGTGGACCAGACGAAGATGATCACGGCTGCGAGCGAGCTGGCGCGCAACACCCTTGTGTACGGGGGCGGTGGGTCCGTCACGGCGGGGATCGTCGAGAAGGACGGCCGCCGGGGAATCGCGGCGCTCTTCAAGGACGACGGGCCCGGCATCGCGGACGTGGCGCAGGCGATGACGGACGGCTGGACATCGGGCGCGGGTCTGGGCCTGGGGCTCAGCGGTGCCCGGCGCCTCGTCGACGAGTTCGAACTCGTGACGGAGGTCGGCGTGGGCACCACGGTGACCATCATCAAGTGGGCCCGGTGAAGAGCCGGATCATACTGGCCAGCCGGGACATGAGCTGGTTCCGGGACGGCCCGTCCCTGTCGACCTCGGCACGCGGGGCGGCGGCCGCGCTGGCCCGGCGCATCGGTCTCGACACGCACCGTGCCGCGGAGGTCGCCCTTGCCGTCACCGAGGCCGCCACCAACATCCAGCGTCACGCCACGGACGGTGCGCTCCTGCTCCGGACGCTGCACACGGATGAGGAAGCAGCGGTGGAGTTCGTCACCGTCGACTCCGGGCCCGGCATGATCGACGTGACCGCCGCGATGGCCGACGGAGCCTCCAGCGCCGGCACGCTCGGCATCGGGCTCGGCGCCGTGGTCAGGCTGGCCGACCACTTCGACATCCACTCCGTGCCCGGCAAGGGAACGGTCACTGCGGCACAGTTCTGGTCGCGCCGGGCGGACGAGCAGGGCGTGACGGCGGCCATGTCGGCCGGGCGGCCGTGCGTCTCCGGTATCACTCGGCCCATCAGCAGCGAGATGACCTGCGGCGACGCCTGGAGCGCCCGACTCGACACCGGAACCGACCCCCATCACCCCGCCGTTCTCGTCATGATGTGCGACGGCCTGGGGCACGGCCCACTGGCGGCCCGCGCCAGTGCGGCAGCCGTGCACGCCTTCCACGACACTCCCGCCACCGAACCGGAAGACATCATGAACGCAGTCCACCACGCGCTGCGGGGAACCCGGGGCGGCGCGGCGGCGGTCGCCCGGATCGAACCGGCGGAAGGACGGGTGCGGTACTGCGGCATCGGCAACATCAGTGGCTTCCTCATCGGCCACGCCACCCGCAGGACACTCCTTTCGGTGCCCGGCATCGTCGGCGCGAACATGCGTCGTCCGCGGACGTTCGAGGAGGAGCTGCCCGAAGGCGGGGCCCTGGCCATGCACTCCGACGGGCTCACCGAGCGGTGGGATCACACGGCTCTCCCCGGTCTTCTGCACCAAGCGCCGCTCGTCGTGGCCGGGCAGCTGTTGCGTGAAGCCGGCGTACGCCGCGACGATGCCAGCGTGGTGGTGGTGAAGGGGGTCTGGTGACCAGCGAAGGGCGGGACGGACGTGCCTGCTGACTCTCCCGGGCACATCCCCGAACGTCGCGCCGACGGCGTGAGCCGCGGGCCGCACACGGCGGCCTGCCTCGTCCTCGCCTCCGCGCAGGATGTGTTCCGGCTCAGGCGCGGCGCGCAGCGGGCTGCCGCGGCACTCGGCCTCGAGCACCAGGACCAGGTCCGACTGGCCACCGCCCTCAGCGAGTTGGGCCGGGACCGCCTCGGCGGCGGTGTCGGCACCGTCGCCTTCCGTTCCGAGTCCGGCGGTCAGCCCATGCTCGTCGTGACGTTCGAGTGGGGCCCTGGCCGGGAGCCGACACCGGAAACCCTGCAACTGGTCTCCCGGCTCGTCGTGAGCGAGTTCGCGCCCCATGAGACGGGCGGCCGCGTCATCGTCCGACAGCCGCTGCCGGTGAACCACCTCACCGTCACCGAGATGGACGAGCGGCTGACCCAGGCCCTGGGCCAGGCCGGTCCGACCACGGAGACCGACCACCTCAGGACCCAGACACGCGATCTGATCACGACGCTGGAGGAGACACGGGCCCAGCGCGAGGAGTTGCGCCGTCTCAACGAAGAACTGCGCCGCCTCAACCAGGAGTTGGAGGAGACCAACCAGGGGGTGCTCGCCCTCTACACGGAACTCACCAAGGAACTCGAGACCACCAACATCGGTGTTCTCGCCCTGCACTCGGAGCTGGACGAGAAATCCCGGCAGCTCCGCGAGGCCAGCGAGGCGAAGACGCGGTTCTGGACCAACATCAGCCACGAACTGCGCGCACCGATCAATGCCGTCGTCGCCCTGGTCCGCCTGCTCCTTGACCCTGGTTCGGAACCGCTGACGGCGGAGCAACGCCGACAGATCGCGTTGATCGAGGCGTCGGGGCAGACGGTCCTGTCACTCGTCAGCGACCTCCTGGACGTCGCCAAGGCCGAATCGGGTCTGCTCGACGTCCAGCACGCGCCGGTCGACCTGCGTCTGCTCGTGACCCAGCTCAGCGCCACGTTCGAGGGCACCTACGGAGGGAAGGGCATCTCGGTCGTCACGTCGGACCTGAAGGGTCTGCCCACGGTGGTCACCGACGAGAAACTCCTCACCCACGTCCTGCGCAACCTGATGTCCAACGCCTGCAAGTTCACCGATGAGGGTGAAGTGCGGCTGGACATCAGCGTGAACGATGACCGGCCGCCGTCGCTGCGCGTCACGATCACGGACACGGGAGTCGGTATCCCGGCGGAAGAACTCAGCCGCGTCTTCGAGGAGTTCTACCAGGTCCGCGGCCCCCACCAGAGCGGGCATGCGGGCACCGGGCTCGGACTGCCCTACGCCCGCACCCTCACCGAACTCCTCGGGGGCACGCTCGGGCTCACCAGCACGCTCGGGGCCGGCACACGGGTGGACGTGCTCGTCCCGGTTCGCACACCCGACAGATACGGCGAGGAAGCCGGCGGAGGCGCACAGTGATCGACAACTCTCAGGACGCCACTCACGCCAGCATCCTGGTCGTCGAGGACAGTGAGACCAACCTGTATCTCCTCACCAGCTGGCTGGAGCGTGCGGGACATGAAGTGATCGGCGCGAAGAACGCGGGTGAGGGCCTCAGACATCTCACCGCGGCGGACAAGCCCTTGCCGGAGATCGCCATCGTGGACGTGCGCCTGCCGGACATGAGCGGCTTCGAGCTGAGCGAGAAGATCAAGAGCAACGCCGGCACGGCCGCCCTGCCCGTCATCCACATCTCCGCGTCGGCCGTCAGCGCGGAGGATCACGCCGAGGGGCTCCGGCGAGGTGCGGACACCTACCTCAACCAGCCGCTCGATCCCGATGAGTTGCTCGCCACGGTCACGGCCACGCTGCGCTACGCCAGAGCACGGCGCCGCGCGGAGCAACTCGCCGGGCGGCTCCTCACCCTCAACGAAGCGACCATGTCCGTCTACAGCGCCATCGGCTTCCACTCCTTCGCCTCGGCGGCCACCGGGGGCACCGCCCGGCTCCTGTCGTCCCCGGCCAGCGCGGTCTTCCTCTCGCCCGAGGGGCAAGCGGTCCACAGCACGAGCGACGGCCCGGCCGAAGCGACCCGAACGTACGCGGCACGGCCGGACGTGCTCGACCGGCTGCTCCGGCAGAGCCTGGGCGACGGGACCGGCGCGGCGATCGCCCAGGTCTCACGGGGGCAGTGGCAGGCGTTGCTGCGCGCGGACCACCTCGACGGCGGAAACATCGCCATGGCGGTGGCGCGGACCAAGCGCGGACGCCCCCCTGTCTGCCTCGCCGTCCCCTCCGACGCACTCACCGGAACGGACGACGAGCATCTCCTCCAACAGCTGGCCCACGCCTGTGCGCTGGCACTGGAGGCGCTGCGCACCTACAACGAGGAACACACGCTCGCCCTGGCGCTGCAGCGCTCCTTCCTGCCGAGCGACCTGCCCACGGTCGATGGCATCGACCTGGCCTTCCGCTATCTGCCCGCCTCCGAGAACGCGGAGATCGGCGGGGATTTCTACGAGGCGATCCCCACCGCCGATGGCCTGTTGCTGGCGATAGGCGATGTGCTCGGCCACTCGCTGAGGGCGGCGACCGTGATGGGCGAGTTGCGTCACGCGCTGCGCGCCTACGCCATCGAAGGCCACCCGCCCCAGCAGATCCTCGGCCACCTCGAGACCCTTCTGGCCCACTCGCAGCCGACCGTGACGGCCACTCTCTGTCTCGTCCTCGTCGAACCAGGGGGGCGGCGTCTGCAGGTCGCCAATGCCGGCCACATCCCCCCGCTCGTCGTCGGCCCGGACGGCCGGGCGCGGTTCCACACTCCCCACGGTCCGATCCTCGGACTGCGTGCGCCCCACCCGGCGCCGACGGCCCTGTCCACACCGCCGGGCACCCGACTGCTGCTCGTCACCGACGGACTGGTCGAAGTGCGCAACATCTCCTTGAACGTCACGCTCACCGCCTTCATGGAGGCGGTCACGGCCGGTCCGCCAGGGCTGCAGGAGCTCAGCGACCATCTCCTGGACAGGTTCGGGAGAGGGAAGGACGACGACATCGCGCTGCTCGCCGCGGATCTCCACTGATCAGGAGAGGATCCGGTCAGGGAGACCGGTCACTTGTCGAGGGCTTCGCCAAGTGTGGGGAGGATGTCGATGAAGGTGTCGATGCCCACGATCTCCAGGGTCCGGATCACGGACTCCGCGGGGCCGGCAAGACGCAGCCAGCCGCCGGCCCCGGTGAGATCCCGGTGGGCGGCGATAAAGACGTTGATGGCGCTGGAGTCGATGAAGGTGACGCGTCGCAGATCCACCACGACGCGGGGACGGGGCGCCGCGACGGCTGCGAACGCCCGGCGTACGTCAGCACTGGTGTCCAGATCGATCTCACCGGCAACCGCCAGGACCGTGACGTCACCGAGAGGCGTGGCGACGACCGAGAACTGCCCGGTCCGCTGGGCTCGTTCGCTGCCAGCCATTCGTTCCTCAGCCATGCTGACGATGCTTGCACATTTGGAGCCTCGTGTGTCGGGGCCGACGGTAACGTACACCCGATGCCAGTAGGCCAGTAGGCCAGTAGGCCGGAGAGGTCGCGGGGAAGGGGCATGTCGGGCCGACATCGCGGGCACGGATGTGCCGGCACGATCGGGAACGGATCCATGGGACGAATGATCTGCGAGGCACGCCGTGGGTGACGACGGCAGGCGGCGGGACGAACCGGCGGCAGAGACTGTGGAGTTCACGCGGACTGCTGAGGCCGCGGGGGCCACAGGGACCGCAGGGGCCGCAGGGACTGCAGGGACTGCTGAGTCCGCACGGTCCGCAGGGACTGCCGAGTCCACGAAAGCCACGACGTTCGCCTTCAAGCTGGACGGGACCGTGCCGTGCATCGCCCGGTCGCGGCAGCTGGCCGCCGGGTTCCTCGCGCGGATGCGGGCCGACCACGGTTTCCCCGTCTCGCGGCGCGCGATGGATCTGACGCAGTTGGTCATCAGCGAGTTGGTGACCAACTCCCTCAAGTACGCCCCCGGCCCCGTCCTGGTGAACCTGCGGATCACCGGCGGGGCGATCGAGGTGGTGGTCCGCGACTCCGTGCCGGACCTGCCGCGGGCCCACCCCGCCGACGCGGGCCGGGTGGGCCAGCACGGACTGGAGATCGTGCTGGCCGTGGCCCAGCGTTTCGAGGCGCGCCAGGAGGCGTCGGGCAAGAGCATCACCGTCACCATCGCGCTGCTCGACGACCTGAGCAGCACTTGATCCTCGCGCCGGGGTGTCAGCGGCGCACCCGCGGCATCCCCAGGCCGATCCAGGAGATGATCTCGCGCTGGATCTCGTTGTTGCCGCCGCCGAAGGTGAAGATGACAGCGCTGCGGTAGCCGCGTTCGAGCTCGCCATGGAGGACGGCGCCCGCGGAGCCCTCCTTGAGCGAGCCCGCCGAGCCGACCACTTCCATGAGCCAGGCGTACGCGTCCCTGCGCGCCTCGGAGCCGTACACCTTCACGGCGGAGGCGTCCTGCGGGGTGAGGGTGCCCTCCTGGACGGCGTTCACCATCTGCCAGTTGAGGAGCTTCATCGCGTCCAGCTTGGTGTGCGTCCTGGCCAGGCGCTGGCGGACCCACCCCAGGTCGATGACGCGGCGCCCGTCGGCGAGCTTGGTGTCGGCCGCCCAGCGCTGCACGTTGTGGAAGGCGCGGATGGCCATGGTGCCGTGCGCGGCGAGCGTGACACGTTCGTGGTTGAGCTGGTTGGTGATGAGCCGCCAGCCCTTGTTCTCCTCGCCCACGCGGCGCGAGACGGGGACGCGGATGTTCTCGTAGTAGCTCGCCGTGGTGTCGTGCGAGGCGAGGGTGTTGATGATGGTGCAGGAGTAGCCGGGGTCGCTCGTCGGTACGAGGAGCATGGTGATGCCCTTGTGGGGCGGGGCGTCCGGGTCGGTGCGGACGGCGAGCCAGACCCAGTCGGCGGTGTCGCCGTTGGTGGTCCAGATCTTCTGCCCGTTGACGACATACTCATCGCCGTCGCGGACCGCCTTGGTCTTGAGCGCCGCGAGGTCGGTGCCCGCGTCCGGCTCGCTGTAGCCGATCGCGAAGTCGAGTTCGCCGGAGAGGATCTTCGGCAGGAAGTACGCCTTCTGCTCCTCCGTGCCGAACTGCATCAAGGTCGGCCCCACCGTATTCAATGCCATCAACGGCAGCGGCACACCCGCCTGCGCGGCCTCGTCGAAGAAGATGAACTGCTCCATCGGCGAAAGCCCGCGGCCACCGTACTCCTCGGGCCACCCGACACCGAGCCACCCGTCACCGCCCAGCCGCCGGATGGTCTCGCGGTAGAACTGCTTCTGCGTGGCGGGATCGGCGTAGCGCGCGTACGCGTTGTCGGGCACCAGCTCGGCGAAGTACGACCGCAGCTCGGTACGCAACTGCCGCTGCTCAGGCGTGTATTCGAGGTGCACGACCCCTCCTGCTTCCGCTGGCTACCCGGGCGTGGGCTTGACGGCGGACACAGTAGAACGCGTTGCAGAAATAGGGAATGGCGGTGACACATGCGCTCGCGTGCGCCGTCCGGATGAGATCCCACTTTGGACATTGTCTCGGTTTGGTCTCAGTCGCTAAACCGATGAGTGCGGGACTGAGCGGCGTCCGTACTCACGCTGCGAAGGCACCAAAGCGACCTGAAGTGATCCGAAGCAATCCGAAGTGATCTGAACACCGATTTAGGGGGACCTCCGATGCTCAGCAAGGACACCAATACCCGCACGACCACCCGCACGCCCAGCAAGAAGACCGCCCTCTTCGCCTCCTTCGCCGCGGCGGGAGTCCTGCTGCTCTCCGCCTGCGGTGGCGGGGACAGTGACGACGGCGCCGCCGTCTCCGGCTCCGGCTCCGGCTCCGGCTCCGGCTCCGGCTCCGGCTCCATGAACCTCGCGCTGAAGACCGGCACCGCTGAGCAGAACAACGCACCCGAGAAGACCGGGGACTGGGCCAACCCGCCCGGCAAGGCCGCGTCAAAGCCTGTGCAGCGCAAGTGGGTTCAGCTTTCGGCGTCCAGGGCGGGCGACCTGGACCCGGTCGTCGTCAACGGCTCCGGCTTCACCCTTTACCGCTTCGACAAGGACACCGCCTCGCCCTCCAAGTCCACCTGCAACGGCGCCTGCGCCACCACCTGGCCGCCGGTCCTCGTGGACCGGGGCAGCAAGATCTTCGTTGACGGCGTGAACGCGCCCGACGTGGGTGTGGTCAAGCGGGACGACGGAACCCGGCAGGTCACCATCGGCGGCTGGCCGGTCTACCGCTTCAGCAAGGACCTCAAGCCCGGCGACACCAACGGACAGGGAGTGGGCGGCACCTGGTTCGGCGTCCAGCCCGACGGTCAGAAGTCCGGCGCGCAGGGCGGCGGGGCCGAGCCGACCGAGGCCCCGGGCCAGGACCAGGACCAGGACCAGGACCAGCCTCAGGCCGCGCCCGCGAGCAGCGCCATCCTCTTCGACGACGCCAATTTCTCGGACAACGGGCCCGCCCAGGGCGTCGCGGGCAAGGACTGCCAGAACGTCGCCCGCCCGAAGGTGACGTCGTCCCTCTCCGCGAGCGGTTCGATGAAGCTCTGGTCGTCCCCCGACTGCAAGGGCACGTCCAAGGTCATCAACGGTGACGTGGCCGACCTGTCCACCATCGGCTTCGACAACAGGATCGCCTCGGTGACCTTCGGCTAGGCCCGTGGCCCCGCGGAGTACAGAAACTGCGCCGCGCCCCATTCGACGAAGGCCTCCGCCTGCTCCATGCCGATCGACTCGAGCAGGCAACGCGACCGGACATTGGCCTCGTGCGTGACCGCGACCACCTCCGAACCGCCGGGGGTGGCCGCTTCACACACCCAGGCGACGGCGGCGGCGACCGCCTCACCCCGTACCCCAACCGCCCTTGCCCTAGCAGGCCTTAGTCAGGCTTGAAGGCACGGTGCATGAGGAAAACGACAACCGTCCCACCGTGCCGGCTCGGGCCGGACCACCACTCATCGGCCAGCGAATCGACGAGGAGCAGGCCGCGCCCATGGGCTTCCGTGGCCTGGGGTGTGCGCAGGCGGACGTGGGCGGGACAGCCGGGATTGTGCACGTCCACGCGCAGCGCTTCGCCCAGGCGGTACCAGCGCACGCGCACCCGCCAGGGCTCGTCCGCTTCCCCGTAGAGGATGGCGTTGGTGACCAACTCCGAGACCAGAAGCACGGAGTCATCGATGGAGCAGCCGAGTTGATGCGGCTCGGTGAACTTTTTGAACCAGCGGCGGGCCCGCCCGACCGACTCCGGGAGGGGATAGAGGACCATCCCGCCGAGTGGTTGGAGTAGGGCGTCATCGCCGCGCGTGCCGTCGGTGCGCGTCATCGCGCTTCCCCTTCCGGTAAGTGGCTAAGGCCACTTACCGGATAGTGGCATTGGCCACTTCGGGCGGCAAGGGATTCCGGAGAGTCTGCGCCTCTGCTCACCCCATCGGGTAACCCTGCTCGAACGCCCAGCGCCCGGGCGGGTAGACGGCCTCCGCGAACTCCAGCGGACGATCCTGCAGGTCGTAGACGACATGGTGAACTACCAGGACAGCAACGGGCAGTTCGAGCCCAAGCTCGTCTGCCTCCTCCGGGGTGGCCAGTCGGGCGCAGACACGGTCTTCGCCGTAGCTGCCGCGCCGCCCGGTGGCCGCCTCGACGTACGAGACCGTTCCCTCCCGGATCCGCTCGGGCTCCAGGAGCCGGGGCGCCCTGCGGCCCACCTCGGCCGGAAACCAGGAGGTGGACGCCTCGACGGGCCCGTCTGCCGAGTTGGTCACGCGCCGCCGCTGAACAGCCGCGCGCTCCTTGCCGAGTTCGAGCGCCTCGGCCACGTGATCGGGTGCCTCGGCGTATCCGGCCGACGCGATGACCGCGTACTCCCCCGGCCCGTAGATGCGCCCGGTCTGCCGTGCCCGCCCGTAACGCTCACGCGCCCGCCGGTGCACTTGCTGATCACGTACGTACGTCCCCGAGCCCTGCCGCTTCTCGACGAGCCCCTGATGCCGCAGCGCTTCCAAGGCGCGGGCGCTCGTGGGCCGAGAAACGTTCCATTCGGCGGCCAACTGCCGCTCGGACGGCACCTCTTCACCTGCCTGAAGGTCCCCACGCAGGATCTGATCACGCAGGTACTGGGCGATCTGCAGGTACTTGGGCAAGGCCTCAGCGATCTCGGGCACGCAACTTTCCCTTCACCGACTGCCAACTGGCTAATACCAGTGGCCACTATAGGTGCGCGCGGAAGGACGCACCCCTACCCTGTTCTCGTGAAACGGCTCATTGTGGCGGCCGGAGGCGGAGGCGACGCGGTAGCGGCAGCGATGCTGCACGCCGCCCTGTACGGGGACGATGACGAGCCGGCGCTGATCCTGACGTACTCCTGGGACCGCCTGATCATCGACCCGGTCCCGGGCCCGCGCTCCCCCACCGACTTCCTCGACCTACGCCACCTCACCCCCCACGTCTGGGCAGTCCCCGGCACCGCAACGCTACGGCCACCGCACGCGGCGACACTCCCCCGCCTGGCGGCCGAACTCCCCCACACTTTCGCCTTGATCGATCCGTACACCGGAGCGGCAGGCATCACCCGCCAACTAAACGAACTCATCGCCCACTTCACCCCGGAGACGATCGACCTCCTGGACGTCGGCGGCGACATCCTGGCCCACGGCGACGAACCCACCCTGCGCAGCCCCCTGGCCGACGCCCTCACCCTGGCCGCCTGCGCACGGACCGAGGCACCGATACGCCTCCTCGTGGCAGGCCCAGGCCTCGACGGCGAACTCCCCGTGGACACCCTCGGCCCACGCCTAGGCCCTTGGATCACGACGTTCACCCCTGAACACACCCAGGCAATCATGCCCATCCTCACCTGGCACCCCTCCGAAGCAACGGCCCTCCTCACCGCCACAGCCCTGGGCGCCCGAGGACTGTGCGAGATCCGCGACGCGGGACTCCCGGTTCCTCTCACAGCCGAAGGCCCCACCGTCCACGAGGTCGACCTGGCAACGGCGTTCGCCGCCAACCGCCTAGCCCAGGCCATCACCGCCACAACCACACTCGACGAAGCAGAGGAAGCCTGCCGAACCGTCTGCGGCACCTCCGAGATCGACTACGAACGCAAGAAGGCACGAGACCTGCAGCTCCGACAACAGAAGAACCCCACCACCCCGCGCGACCTTCTGACGCAAATCAAGAACTTCGAAAAGGCCGCCACCACACGAGGCTCCACTCACACAACGATCCGCCGCCTAGCCGAGGCCCTGGGCCTCACCAACGAAGCACTCCCACACCTCACCCAACTCAACGCCGCACACACCAACCACCTCCCGGCATCGGTATGGAAGCTTCACCACAGGTGATTCGCAGGATGCGAAGGCAGGGCCAGGGAGGTCCTGACCTGTACGGAGTCCGACACCAGGGGGTACCGCTCTAGCGGGCGGGCTGGCAGGTACCCCGTCTGGAAGGCCGAACGGGCAAGACATGCCCTGCTTGCGTCGACCAGCGAAGGGCTCCACGGCGATCATCGCCGATCTGAGTGATTGAACCTTCTCTACAGCCGTCCAGGCAGCCGAACTCCCAGCCTGCACGCATGCCAATCAGACCGAGTCACAACTTTCTCTACTGGTTCAAGGCGGCTCGCTGCGCTCCCCGCGCGCGGCCCGGCTCCCCGGGCCGCCGCTCCTGTCTCCGCCCCGCTCCGGCCCGGTCCACCAGGCCGCGCGACAAGAGCTGGCGGCCAGCCGACCTCAGAGAATGGGTACATCGTGGCTGGGGCGGTCGGCTCCACGGCTTTACGCAGCCACTTTGGGGCGAGCCTCTAAGATCTTGGCCCCAACGTCGTGCTTCAACGGGCAGGTCCACAGACTAATGTCGCGTCGCTATTTGGCTGGTGGTTGGGGTGTGACGCGGGGAGTCTCGTCTCTGCGGCAGATAGTGATCGTGTAGGTGACGTTGCCGGT